>JAEETA010000040.1 GCA_016286555.1 Lachnospiraceae bacterium
TCTACAAACCCTTTTTGCCTGTCAACTGCTATCCCTTCGAGCTTCACGATGAAGGAAACCATGTTCTCATGGAATGCCTCCTGTCTGCATCCGAAAAGCACACCGTTCCCCGAGGACACGCTCATATTTACTGCCGCATTGTCTATGGTGATATCGGATCCGCCGTCGCGGCATCCGATGCCTTCTGCATTATTGCCTTCCACGGCGATCAGCAACGAGCAGTGTCTGCAATCGATGGACAGATCACCCTTCGCCGCACCGATGGCAGTGATATCCCAGCCCTTGAGGGAGATATCGATGCCGCAGTCATTGATGCCGATCTCACCGGAAACGGGTTCTGTGGATCCGATGGCAGCCACCTTATTCCCCGCACCGAAAATGCGCACGGAGGAGTTGGAAATGTGGGTATCCTGCTCTCCGTACATGGAGCCGATCATGGTACCGGTATCTACCCTGACATCGATGGTGACATCCATGTCACTGATATACACAGGCTGCTTGCCCTGATAGGAACCGATGCAGACGCTGTTGGAAGCTGCGCAGATGCCCTTGAAGGAGCCGGAACGCAGATCGATGGCCCGCTCCCGCACCGAAGACCTGCCACCGATGCTGACGCAGTTTTCGCCGCTGATATCGATCTCCAGCAGACCGGACATCTCTGAAACGATCCTGCCGAACATTCCCTGATAATCATTGCCGATGCCGTATGCATTGGTAAAGGTCGGCTTGATGATCAGATCACCGGCGCCCTCCAGCTTCAGCGCGGCACTTCCCGGTACGCGGATACCGTTACCGGTAAAGACATTGCTGCCCTCGATATTCAGTACCAGCTCCGATTCCTGCCCCAGATCGATACAGGGTGTGGTATCCACATCGCCGATACTGACATTTCGAATGGTAAGCCTGCACTTCGAGTGGTCTTTGACACGGATGGAAACAGCCGAAACAAACTCAGGATTACCCACCAGAGTAAGATCTCCGCCCGAAAGCAGCAATATATTATATTTCTGGAGGGACAGGTCCACCAGGGAAAGCTGCTTCTCGTCCGTGACGAGAAACACCTTCTGTCTGGAATGGTTGGAAACCATGTCGAGGTTGGCCCTGCTGATCTCGGAAAGGATCTGCTGCGGCAACGCCTGCAGGGGCGCGGGCTGCGGTCTGCCCGTATAGTATCCCTGGATCAGATCGGCACCCATACGGATGGCTGCATTCAGCTCTTCAGAGGTTTCTACGCCCTCTGCAAGGGCCTGAAAGCCGTTGTCGTGGGCGAACTGGATGATGGTATTTACGAAATGCTGTTTTCTCGGATCCAGATGAAGGTCCGAGATGAGGAATCTGTCGATCTTTACATAGTTGGGGAGGAACTTCAGCAGATTTTCCACATTGGAATAACCGGTGCCAAAATCATCGACAGCTACCTGGAATCCGTATTCCCTGCTGCGCTTACTTAAGAGCTCGACCGTGTCCGCTTCCATATCGGTCTCTTCCGTAACCTCTATGACAACTCTGTCAAAAAGCGCGCTGTATTTATCAGAAAGGCTGAAAAACTCCTCTTTCGAAAGGTAATGGCCGGGGATACTGTTGATGAATACCTTACGATCACCGAGGGCATCCTTCAGCTCCGTCATCTTCTTCATGACATTAAATAAGGTCGCTCTCTCGACGTCATTCAGGCGCTTTTCTTCCGTCGCATATTTCAGCAGCGTAAGGGGCGAAACCCCATACTTTTCGGGCATGCGCATCAACGCTTCATACCCGATGATCTCTCCCGTCTTGGCGCTGATGATGGGTTGGAAGCTATAATCGATATCGTTGGTATCCAGGATCCGGTTGACGAACATTCTCAGCTCGGGATCATTCTCCCCTTCCTGAGGGGCCGTAAAACGGCTCAGGGGATTGGAATCAAGGCCGTCTCTGTTCTTGGAGGAGATCTGAACCAGGACCTCCTCCGTGCTCAGACCGGAATCCGGCGGCACCTGGATAAAGGAGATCACGGGGTTCAGGGTATAGTCCTTGGAGGAAACCTTGTTGAAATCGTCAAAGCAGTTTCCCAGCTGCTCTTTCATGGAATTGCCCAGGGTAATCCCGTCATCTTCAGCCTTCGCTACGATCATGTAGGTATCATCGGCGACTCTGCCGCAGACGGCGCGTCCCCTTAAGACGCCCGCGATCAGCTTCGCACTGACGCCTATGATGCCGTCAGACTCTGATTTTTCCCAGAGTACGCTGATGCGTTTGTAATTGACGAGTTTTACACTCAAGAGCACAATGCTGTAATTTTCAATGGCGGACACTGCCAGCAGGTTCGTCAGGCAGTTATAGAAGCCGCTTCGGTTTAAGAAGCCGGTCATGGGATCGATCGCATCCGGCACCATTCCGGTATCGTCATGAGAAATATTCAAGTCTTCCATATCTTCTGCCCTTTCTTCGTTTCTGATCCGGACTACCAAACCTGTCTTACCATTTTTGATCGCTTCGGGGTTACTTCCGGCTCGCCTAAGTCAGATCCCGCCCAGGGTAAAGCCGCAAAATCCTTCCGCAAAACGGTACTCGTCGTGGAGGCTGCTGATGAAGTCAAAGTCCTTGCATTCATTGTAGATCCGCACTTCACAGATCTCTCCGCGGAAGGAGGGCTGGAACACATCTCCTCCCAGGATGATCCATTTGACGGTGCGGTTGGTGGGGACATGGTCCATGGAGAAGGCCACCTCACCGTTGATGAAGACCACCGCCCGCTCTGCCTTGGCATTGTAGGTGACCACGTAGTGGACCCACTCTCCCTCGCGCAGCTGGCAGGCCGGCAGGTCGTACCATCCGTTCACCTCACGGGAGTCCCGGAACCTGGCGACGGAGCTGGCATTGACAGAGAGGGGACATACGGTGAGGAACCCGGTCTCGAACTTCACATAAATGGCGGAGGACCAGGCCTGGTTCACCTCGGGCCGCAGCCACATGGAGATGGTAAAGCTGTCATTGATGATGGAATCCTCGGGCAGGAAGACGGTATTTTGCTCCGCCTGGCCACCGGGGAAATGGAGTGCCTGGGTATCCCGGAAGATACCGGGCATGTAGGTAAGGCCCTCTCCGTTAATCCTGCCTTCCTTGCCTCCGTCCTCGGATCGTAAGCCGCCGTTCAGGCGGAAGGAGAAGCACTCGATGGGGTTGGTCATATACGCTTCCGCAAAGGCGCGGAACTCTTCCAGAGGGATGGGCTTCGAGTAGTAGAATCCCTGGGCGATCTGGCAGCCACAACTCAGGATAAAGTCCATCTGCTCCCTGGTCTCGATGCCCTCCGTCACCACGTCCAGCTTCAGATCGCGGCACATAGCGATGATGTTGCGGATGACCTTCTGTCCGCGGAAGGAATCGGAGGAGCTGCGGAGAAACTCCCGGTCCAGCTTGATGATATCCACCTGGATGTCCTTCAGCAGGGTCAGGGCGGAGAATCCGGAGCCGAAGTCGTCGATGGATACCAGGAAGCCCGCTTTCTGCAGAAGGTTCACCATACGGATCATCTCGGCATTGTCCTTGATGAAGACGCCTTCCGTGATCTCGATCTCCAGCTCTCCGGGAGCGATACCGTAACGCCCCGCGATCTCCAGTAGGGTGGCGGGGAATTCTTCATTGAAGAGGTGGAGTCTGGAGACATTGACGGAGACGGGGATATGCTCGTATTTTTCCCCCTTCCAGGTACGCTTGATACGGCAGACCTCCTCAAAGACATAGAGGTCCAGCCGGGAGATGAAGCCGTTTTTCTCAAAGAGAGGGATGTACATATCCGGGGTGCGGAGTCCGTCCAAGGGATGGATCCAGCGGGACAGAGCCTCTGCGCCGGAGAGCTCGGTGGTGACCATGTTCACCTTCGGCTGGAAGTAGACCACGAACTCTCCCGTCTCCAGGGCGTGTTCCATCTCCAGCTCGATATTGCGGTTGATCTCGGCCTGTTTATCGGATTTTCGATAGATGGCCAGCCTGCCCTTGCCGTTGTACTTTGCCTGATACATGGCGGCATCACACTTATAGAGGATGTCATCCAGGGATGCAGAGGTGGGCTGGTTCATGACGAGACCGATGCTGAGGCCCGTGAGGGACAGGATGTCCTTGCGGAAGTCCAGCTCGTGCATACCTTCCAGCATGCGGGTCGCCATCTCTTTTAATTGTTTCTGGGTGTATTCCCCGGGAAAGAGGACCACAAATTCATCCCCGCCGATGCGGGCAGGGAATCCGTCGGTGTTGCTCCTGATGAGATCGGCGATCTCGATCAGCAGCCTGTCACCCATACTGTGGCCATAGATGTCATTGATGCGCTTGAAATTGTCCACGTCGACGAACATGGCGTGGATGGATGTTTTTGCGGGCAGATTATTGTAATGATCATAGAGTCCGCGTCGATTGTCCAGACCGGTCAGGTAATCCACCTGGGCCAGACGCTCGCCGGATGCCTTTATTTCGCTCATTTGATACCCCTTAGATGTGCATGCATATACACAGCTTAAGTTTATCACACCGGCAGTGCAGCGCCAACAAAAAGAGGGTTAATCAGCGTATCTGACCCTGATCATCGGGCGGACACACGCGCCGGAATTCACATAATTGCCGATCGTATTGGGCGACCTGAGCCCGATATAGATCGCATCATACTGTTTTTTTCCGGGCGTCCGCACCCACCAGTCGGTACCGCAATCTCTGATATCGTCGCTGACGGACAGCGCCTCGGTATAGGAAGGGAGATATACCCTGTCATCGGTGTCATTTCCGCAGTCCGATTCATAAAGATAATCCTCCGGGACATACGTGTTATGCGTAGTCACGATCACAGCTTTTTCTTCCTCGGAGAATTTGCTGTCATAGAAGTCCTCATTGAGCCATCTGCGCAGCGTGCAGTTCTCCCATGTGATATCCGTTTTGGTGTCATGGTAGGGCAGATCCGCAACGGGGCCCTGACAGAGCAATGTGCAGATGCCGTCCTCCTTGTCCGTCACATACCAGGTATACCTGCCGAAACTCACCACATCATCAATCTCGGCTGCGTCGATCGCAGCCAGTTCAGCCTCCACCTCCGCGGGGGTCCTGTTCATCTCCGTAGGGACCTTGTGATCCGCGATGCGCAGATGCAGAGCAGGACGGACACCACCGTAGTCATTGCCTGCAATATCTCCGTGGGGATCGATCACTCCATCCTCTCTTTTACCGACATAGGTTGCATAGTCTGCATTCACCCCCGGGGATCTGAGCCACCACCACTGGTAATCCATCGCATCATACCAGCAGCCGGTTTTTCGGTATTGTTCCTTCAGGGCATTCACTTCATCGATGCTGAGCAGATAGATATAGTCGTCCGTATCGCTTCCGCCTTCGGTGCCGTATTCACTGTTGTCCGGCGTGACATTGTGGGTCTCGTCAATCAGCGCCCGCTCCTCCTCCGTGAAGGTGTAGTAGAACTTCTCATTGAGCCAGGTGCGCAGAGTAGAGTCCTCCCATGCGACGGTGAAGATACCGTATCCTGATTTCCGAAAGGCCTGCTTTATCACTGGCTTTTCACTCAAAAGGGTGTATCCGTCAGCGGTTTTTTCGATCACGATCCACCGGATATCGCCGAATACGACCACATCCCCCACGGATGCCGCCGTCAGTTCCACGCCAGCCTTCGGGGGTTCGTGAGGCCTGTCGCTGCAACCGGACAGGAGGAATGCAAGTCCCAGGGCAGCAAGTGCCGAAACAGAAAGCAGCAGTTTTTTCATCATCACCCTCCTCATTTGGTAAAATTGTACCACATTTCGCGTAGTTCGGGCTTTCCTTTTGCAAACGGGCGCCCGGATCCCGAAAAAAAAGAGGCACAGCTTTCGCTGTGCCTCGGGTAATGCGATATGTGTCAGGATCAGCCGCCAATCTGGGCTGCAACCTCTGCTGCGAAGTCCTCGTTCTTCTTCTCGAGGCCCTCACCGGTCTCGTAACGAACGAACTTCACGATCTTCAGAGCGGGATCAACGCTCTTCAGGTAAGCCTCCACGTTCTGCTTGCCGTCCTCAGCCTTGACGTAAACCTGCTCCATAAGGCAGATCTCCTTGATCTGCTTGGAGATACGGCCGTCTACCAGTCCGCTGAAGATCTTGTCAGCGATGTAGGAATCCTTAGCAGCCATAGCCAGGCCTGCCAGAGCAGCCTTAGCAGCGTCGGAAAGGAAGTTGAAGAGGAACTTGTTGTTCTTCTGCTCCTCGTATGCCTTCAGATCCTCCTCGCTGAAGAGTCCGTCTGCAAGAGCCTTGTCAAAGAGCTTCTGGAGCATGGGCTTGGGCAGGGAAGCGGGATCGTTCAGTGCGCTGTCGATGGTGATCTCACGGATCTTGTCCATCTCCTCTGCGGTGATGTCTGCTCTGCTCAGGTACTGAGGATTCATAGCTGCGATCTGCATTGCTACGTTGGTCAGAGCTTCCTTGATCTTGTCATCAGCGGAAGCAGTGTCAGCCTGAACCAGAACTGCGATCTTACCGCCGCCGTGTACGTAGGTGGTAACGATGCCGTTGTCAGCGGACAGCTTCTCGAAACGACGGATGCTCAGCTTCTCACCGATGGTAGCGATCTGCTCTACCAGAACATCGTTCAGGGTCTTGGAAGCATCCTCGATGTACTTCTCAGCCAGGAATGCGTCCATGTCCTTAGCGTCGGACTTAACTGCCTGCTGAGCAACCTTCTCAACGAAGGTCTGGAACTTCTCGTTCTTTGCAACGAAGTCGGTCTCGGAGTTCACCTCGACGACAGCTGCGGT
This sequence comes from Lachnospiraceae bacterium, assembly GCA_016286555.1. Classification (GTDB taxonomy): domain Bacteria; phylum Bacillota; class Clostridia; order Lachnospirales; family Lachnospiraceae; genus AC2028. Next base: position 6,767 of record JAEETA010000040.1, read on the forward strand.
CTTGTCACCGTCAACAGCGACACGGCAAATGCCCTCTGCTGCGATACGGCTGGCCTTCTTGACTGCCTTTGCAAGGCCGTTCTTTCTCAGATACTCGATAGCCTCGTCCATGTTGCCGTTGCACTCATTCAGTGCCTTTTTACAATCCATCATACCTGCGCCGCTCTTCTCGCGCAGCTCTTTTACCATAGAAGCACTAATCTCTGCCATGTATTTACCCTCCTATACGGATCTGCTTACTCTTCAGCAGCCTTCTCTTCGATATCGGTAGCCTCACCTACAGGAACCTGCTCTGCAGCGGAGTCGCCCTGGTTAGCCTCGATGACAGCGTCTGCCATCTTGCCAACGATCAGCTTTACGGCGCGGATAGCGTCGTCGTTGCCGGGGATGATGTAATCCAGCTCATCGGGATCGCAGTTGGTGTCGCCGATACCGATCAGGGTGATGCCCAGTGCTCTAGCTTCCTGAACGCAGATGCGCTCCTTCTTAGGGTCAACGACAAAGATAGCATCGGGAATTCTGGTCATGTTCTTGATACCGCCCAGGTTCTTCTCCAGCTTGTCCCACTCTTTCTTCAGCTGGATGACTTCCTTCTTGGGCAGTACATCGAAGGTGCCGTTCTCGGACATGTCTTCGATCTTGTGCAGTCTCTGGATACGGGACTGGATGGTACGGAAGTTGGTCAGCATACCGCCGAGCCATCTCTCGTTTACATAGTACATACCGCAACGCTCAGCCTCGGTCTTAACCGCATCCTGGGCCTGCTTCTTGGTACCAACGAAGAGAATGGTTCCGCCCTGTGCAACGATCTCGGATACTGCCTTGTAAGCCTCGTCAACCTTGACAACGCTCTTCTGCAGGTCGATGATGTGGATGCCGTTGCGCTCGGTGAAGATGTAAGGAGCCATCTTAGGGTTCCATCTTCTGGTCTGGTGTCCGAAGTGAACACCTGCTTCAAGTAACTGCTTCATAGAAATAACGCTCATTTTACTACCTCCATTTGGTTTTGCTTCCGCATCCCGTTCCGGGACAGACCGCGTTAAAGCCTCCCCCAGCTCCCCAAACTCCCGTAACTACGGGACCATTCGGGAATAAGGATACGTGTTTTATAGTCACAACGACGCAAGTGTACCATAAAGAAAGCGGAAATGCAAGGAAAATCTTGCACTTCCGCCGTTTTTACGCATATTTTGTTTAATTTTTCGATGTGGTGAAGAGAATGGCCATCTCTTCCATGGTGGCGCCGTAGGGAACCTCATAGGTGCCCACACGGAGCTTACGGCTGTACCCGTGCTTTTCCAGGTAGGTGTCAAATTCGTCTGCGCTCTCCACCAGACCCGCATCCTTCACGGCTCTGGCCACGGATTCGCTGCCCATGCCGCTCTTGATGACGATGGTGACGGTGCCTTCCTTTGGAGTGTCGTCAGGCTCTTCTTCCGGCTGCGTGTCAGGTTCCGGTTCGGGTTCCGGCTCCTCCACTACGTCTGCGGGTTCATCGGTTTCATTTCCTTCGTCGGGAGCGATGATATCTCCGTCTCCGCTCTCTTCCGTGCCGGGTTCTTCAACCACTTCCGTGGTATCATCGATCACAGGGGAATCCACTGTTTCCGCTGTATCGTCAATCACCGGTGAATCAGCTGCTTCCGCGGTATCGTCGATCACCGGTCCCGTGCTTTCCTGTACATCCACTGCCTGAGTCAGGCTCATGTTTTCAGGATCCACCATCCCCAGCTGCAATGCCCGTTCCCGGATCTGGAGATCCGTCATCTCCGTGGAGGAGAAATGATGGGACAGGATGAGCATGAGGGCGGCGATGAGGATCCCGACTCCCAGTCCTCTCAGATAATATCTCATTTTTGAGCTCAAATCCCTTTTCCTCCGTGCAATCCGATGATGAGATCCACTTCACCCACGCCCATGTGGAGCTGTTTTGCGATGGAGACGCTGTCCATGCCCTCCTCGTGCATCACGAGGATGCGGCGATGGAGTTCGAACTGGGGCAGCTCGCCCTCAGCGTTATCGATCTGTGCATCTGCGGGTGCGGTATCTGCTTCCTGTACGGGCACGCCACCTGCCTCTGCTTCCGCAGCGGCGGCCCAGTTCAGGGTACGGACTTTCTTGCCGTTCGGCATCTCTTCCACAGCGGGAGGAGTGTTCAGGACTCTTCCGCCCTCAGCGGATTTGCCGGTAAGGCCGGTGAAGGCAGGGGTAACTACCTTCTCCTTCTTAGCGGGAGCGGGTGCTGCGCTTGCTTCTTCCGCTGCGGCCCGGACCTCTTCCGCTTTTTCCTCCATGACCTTGGCCGCTTCCCCGGCATCCTCCAGGGTCTGCTTTAAGGTCTCCTGCTTATCGTTCAGCATATCGTAGAGGAACATGACCTCTTTGTGGTTTTTGTTGATCTCGTCCAGAACGGTCTCGGAGTACTCGTTGATGGCCATGATCTTCTCGTTCGAGATGCGCTCCAGGCTGCGCTCGGTCTTCTCCCGGGCGTACTCCACGGCTTCGTCCACCACATCATCCACGTGACCCCGCAGGGAATCAATCTCTGCGCCGATGCTTTCCTTTACCTGTTTCTCCACCAGGGCTTTTACGTCCTCGGTGGCCTCCTCGGAACGGACGGGAATGAGAAAGCCTGCGGCCATCACCAGGGCTCCTATGATCAGTAATACGATTTCCAGTGCTGTCATCGTGTTCTCTCCATATATGATACGAGAATTGCTTCGCTGCTTTGTATCATAACACAAAACTGCAGGAAAGAAACGATGTATTTCCTTCCTGCAGCATTCCCTTTAGATCTTTAGATCTTCAGATCAAATCCGGAGGACTGACCCTTGATGATGACCCGGTCCTCATCCTCCTTCCGCTGACGGCGGCGCTTGCCTCCGTCCCCGGTATACTCGTTTGCCCCTTTCTCGGAAGCATCCTGACGCTTGTCATTCCATCTGCTCTCGTCGGCGTGCACCACTTCGGTGGATTTCGCATCGTTTTCCTTCTGGGTCTCCTGCGCGATGGAAAGCTGCTCCGCCTGGGGGCGATTTTCCTCATTTTGTCTGATAATGCTGAAATCCTGCGATCTGGCGATCGGTGTGATCTCTAATCCTGCCATCTGTCCACCTCCTTATTAAAGAGGAAGCATCTTCACATCGCCGGCAACCTTGGCGAATTTACAGTAGCGGTAGCTGGACTGGATCGTCATGGACAGGTCGCCGATGACAATGGTGGTGCCGGGATAGACTTCGCCGGTGACACGGACCTCGGCCTTCTTATCGGGATCAAAGATGGCGGAGAGTTCCTTCAGTTCCTCGTTCTTCGCCGTCAGTTCCTGCTTCTTTGCCTCAATGGTGGCCACCATCTGCTTCACGTAGTTCAGCTGGTCCTCGGAGAAACGGGCACCCTTGGCCTTTTTCTCCATGAAGTTCTGGACGATGGGCTGTGCGTTCTTGATGGCACCCACGGTCTCCGCGATCTCCTTCTGGAGCTGGGTATAACGGGCCTTCAGCTTGGGATTGGTACCCACCTCAACGATGGTGCTGGCACCCATCTCTGCGCCCAGGGTACGGACCTCCACGAGGTTGTCCGCCTGAACCTTGCCGCCGGTGATGAATCCGTGCTTACCGGTAACGTTGATCTCGGTGCCGGAGGTAACATTGCTGTGGAGGATGGACTCGGTACTGACATACCCTTCCGCTTCCACGGTAGCATTCTCGATGAATTTGGACACCACGTTGCCTTTGGCGATGAGGATGCCCCTGGACATACCCTTCATGCCCTTGGAGATGATGATGTTGCCGCCGGCCTCTACTCTGGCGCCTTCCACCACACCCTTGACAATGATGTCACCCGTGGCTTTCACTTCGAAATTGGAATCGATATTTCCGTTGACCTGCACGCTGCCGTTAAAATCGATGTTTCCGGTAGCGGGGCCCACGTTCTCTACTTCATAGACATTGGAGACGAATACCTGTCCGCCGATCAAAGTGACATGACCGTCAACATTGGAGATGAGGCTCATGCGGTCCTCGGACAGGGTGATGTTTGCGCCGTGTTCCAGGCGGGCGCGCTTTACCTCTCTGGGCTTGATGCGGTTGCCCTGGAGGTTCATACCGTATTCTCCCTCATCCGCAGGAATGATGCGGGCCAGAACCTGTCCCTTGGAGCAGGGACGCACCAGGTTCAGGTTGAAGAAGTCTACGGTTCCGTCTTCCTTCAGCTCTGGCTTAGCATCCACCTGAGTATCGAAGTAGTACTCGATCTTAGCATCGGTGCCGTGACGAGGGGGCTTGCCCACTGCCACGGGCAGATTGAAGCAATAGTAGCCGGAGCTGTTAAAGTGCTGGTCGATGATCTTGTCCTGGAGGCCGAAACGGATATTGCGGTAGGGCATATCGTTTTTAAACTCGGCAGCGCTCATGCGCTCTCCGGTATCGGAGGGCGGGAAGAAGCGTGCCACGGCCTTCATGTTGTCCTCGGACACACTCAGGACATAGGTCTCACGGATGGCGGGGCATTCTCCGCTCCCCAGCGGCACTACCACGTCCTCCCCCTTATCTGCGGCTTCCTTGAGGGCCTTCAGATCATAATTGATATTGTTGATGTCCAGGTAGTTCATGACTTCCTGGATGTTGATCCCCTCGCCGCCGTCCACGGGTGCAAAGAACTTGATCCCGTAGCCGTTCGGCGTTTTTACGACCTTGAAATAAGCGTTTTTCATACTCCATCCCCCATGATGTAGCCATTTGTGTGCCGCTTTGGCGTAGCCAAACGGCGTATCTTGTGGCGCCAGCCACAACGATACTTAGTCCCCGGTAAAAACGTTCATATAAGGACCCATAACCTTCTTCATCTTCCCCAGTGCTCTGGTGTGGAGCTGGGAAACGCGGGACTCGGAGACTTCCAGCACATTGGCGATCTCCTTTAAGGTCAGCTCCTCGTAGTAGTAGAGGGTGATGACCTTCTGTTCCTTCTCGGTCAGGGTCTGCAGGGCCTCTCCCAGCTTCGCGGTGAGTTCCTGCTTTTCGATGTTCTCCTCCGGCCCCACAAAGCGGGCGGTGGTGCTGCTCTCCGAAGCGGAGGCGGAAACATCGCTTCCGGAATCCATGAATTCATCCAATGAAACGAGACCGGTTATCTTCATGGAAGAGAGCCAGTCTACGTATTCTTCATCAGTTATGCCAAGCTCCTGCGCAATCTCCTCGTCGGTGGCCACATGCCCCTTTTCGGCCTCGATCTTCTTCATGGCCTCGTCGATCTGCTTTTGCTTGTTGCGCACGGTGCGCGGGATCCAGTCCATCTTGCGGATCTGATCCAGGATGGAACCGCGGATCCGCAGGCTGGCGTAGGTTTCGAACTTGACGTTCATCCCCAGGTCGAACTTGTCGATGGCATCGATGAGACCGAAGATCCCGTAGCTGCACAGGTCCTCGTACTCCACGTTGTGACCCAGATACATGGAGAGACGGCCTGCCACCAGCTTCACAAGCGGAGCATATTCCAGGATCATCTTCTCCCGCAGCTCGGGAGATTTGGTCTTGTCATAATCCTCTATTAACTTGCGCCTTGCAGCTTCATCCATGTGCCGGCTACTCCTTTACCCCCTCCCATTTGGCGCGCTCTCGCACACTAGGACTCTTCGTCCTCTTCCGCAGACGCTCCCTCCTCGGAGGGGCCTGCCACGGATTCTTCGGATTCCTTCTCGATCACGTCATCCGGCGGAAGGGCAGCTTCTTCGTTTTCTTTGTCGAACTTATTGAGAAACCAAACGATCACAGTGCCGATGCAATAAAACAGTAAAAGAACAGCAAAAAGACTCCCCAGTTTTCCGGGGATGCTGTAATCCTTCAAAAAGGTGATCACGACGGTAACTAAACCGGCGACCAGCATCAATATCAAAGGTAAGCTTTTGCGGTTCATCAGATGGTCTTTTCTCCCTTTCCCACTGACTTGATCAGATAGTCACCCGTCTCCGGATAAAAGACCACGGTACGGCCGTAGTTCAGACCGCAATCCTCCGCAAGGATGGGAATCTTCAGCTCAGCCAGCTTCTGCTTCACGGCCTCCACGTTGCGCTCGCCCACCTGGATGTTGCCGGATTTCGACTGGAATGCGAACATCATGGCACCGCCGGCGATCTTAGCGACCATTCTCCGGCGCACTGCACCCAGGGCTTCCATCTGTTTCACAAGCTCATCGATCCCGGTATCAGCGAACTTTGCCACATTCATCTGGGAAAGGTTCACCGCGGTGGAGTCGGGCAGCATGATATGAGCCAGTCCGCCAACCTTGTTGGTGGTATCGCGCAGAGCGATGCCGACACAGGAGCCGAGGCCCAGAGTTGTTATTCCATTGGGAGGCAGGCAGGTTTTTAAATCCGCCATTCCAACTTTGATTATTTCACTCATATGCACTTCCCTGTCAGAAGACCAACGAATGCGCGCACTTAGCAAAAGCAAGGCGCCAAAATGTCAGTCCGGTTATCCTGCAGTTGTCTAGTTAAATGGATGCGGTTAAACAGGCATACCCAATGCAGCCAGGATCTTCTGGTAAGAGTCGATATCAGGCACCAGAATGAAGTATCCGTCGATCTCCACCTCATCAAAGAACTGAGACTGGATCAGAAGGATATTGTCTCCGTAGATACCGAACTCCACAGCGGGTACGCTGAGGATGGCAGCTGCCATATCAACGGTCAGCGCCGGAGGTGAGGGATAAATGCACAAATTGGTCAGGGTAGACAGGGAATTCAGGTAAGCACCGGTAATGATGTTGCCGATCTCCTGCATAGCGGAAAGCTCCATCTCGGAGAACTCTTCGCTGTCGGGATTTCCCATACCCATCATCACCTTATTGATCAGGTGCTTCGCGCTCTTCTGCTCTACCAGGAACAGCATGCTCCCGGTAATGTCTCCCTCGACACCGAGGAATACGCCCACCATGATCTGCTCCTCGCCGCCCATAACAGCGCCGACTTCATTAAACTCCAGGAGCTCGACCTGGGGAACGTGCATGTCCACCTTGGTCCCAAGCATCTGGGACAAGGCGGTCATGGCGTTTCCTGCACCGATGTTTCCGATTTCCTTCAGAACATCGAAATAAGATTCTGTTACCTTCTCAAGTGTTAAATCGCCCATAGGCATCCCCTTTTAATTGTCTTCCAGGTTGATGACTGACAGATCCAACAGAGAGATCAGCTGATCTCCGTTTTTGCCGACGCCGCTGACATAGATGGGGCGATCGCTTCTGCCGTCATGGGATACTTTCTCAATCTGATCCACAGCCAGCTTCACCACTTCCTTGACCTCGTCAACGATGACGCCGACGCTGCCTTCCTCGGGATCCACTTTCAGGATGAGGATTCTGCTGTCTCTGGTGATCTCGTCCGCTTCCAGACCCATCTTCAGGCGGAGGCTCATGACAGGGATGACCTCACCTCTCAGATTGATGACACCCTTCAGGTACTCGGGTACCTTGGGGACTCTGGTCACATGCTGCATACGAACGATGTTGTCGATGTAGTTGATATCGATACCGTACTCCTCATCACCCAGACGGATTACGATAAACTGAAGCATTTCGGTAACAATCTTGGTCTCGTCGCCGTCTGCGGGCAGGTTGGCGAGAGCACCGTTGGTATTCGTTAACTGTTCCATGAATTTCTCCTCCTTATAACAAAGCGTTGACATCCAGGATCAGTGCTACTTCACCGTCGCCGAGGATGGTGGCACCGCTGATGAATTTAGCATGCTTGATGTACTTGCCAAGGGACTTGATGACGATCTCCTGCTGACCCATCAGCTCGTCGATGATGAGGCCGGCCATCTTATCGCCCTTCTTGACGATAACGACTACCATTGCGCCGTCATCGCTTGCTTTGCTTTCATTCTCAAGCACTTTGTTCAGACGGATCAGAGGAATGACGGTACCACGGAGGTTGATGACTTCCTCGTTCTGAACGTACTTGATGTCGGAGTTGTGAATGGTCTCGATGGTCTCGATGGATGCCAGGGAGATGGCGTACTTCTCGCCACCCACAACAACCATCAGGGACTGGATGATGGCCAGGGTCAGAGGCAGGCGGATGGTCCAGGTGGATCCTACGCCCAGCTGGCTCTTGACGCTGACTTCACCGCTCAGGGCCTCAATGTTGGAACGGACAACGTCCAGACCAACGCCTCTGCCGGAGATGTCGGAGACCTTCTTGGCAGTGGAGAAGCCGGGCAGGAACAGCAGGTTGATGATCTCCTGCTCGTTCATGGTAGCTGCCTGCTCGGGAGTGATCACGCCGCGCTCGATGGCCTTGCTCTTAACGATCTCGGGATCGATTCCGTTACCGTCATCTCTTACCTGGATGATGACGTTGTTTCCTTCCTGGAATGCATCCAGGAAAATGGAACCTACGGGAGGCTTGCCGCGCTGTGCACGGATCTCTGCGCTCTCCAGACCATGGTCTGCGGAGTTACGCAGCAGGTGCATCAGAGGATCGCCGATCTGGTCTACCACGGTACGGTCCAGCTCGGTGTCTTCACCGGTCATGTACAGCTCCATCTTCTTATCCAGAGACTTGGAAAGGTCTCTGATCATACGAGGGAACTTGCTGACGGTGCTCTCGATGGGCACCATTCGAACCTTCATGACGGACTCATGCAGGTTGGTGGTAACGCTCTCGAGGTACTCGATCTGCTCGTTGAATGCAGCGGAGTTGGTATTGCCGGATGCGTTGTTGCCGGTAGATGCGGAAACAAGGCTGTTCTTTGCAATGATCAGCTCGCTGACCAGGTTCATCAGGCTGTCCAGCTTCTCGATGTCCACACGGATGGTCTTGGTGGCGATGGGCTTGGATGCCTTCTTATCATTGTGCTTAGCGGGTGCTGCGGTTGCAGCTGCGGGTGCAGGTGCAGTGGTGGGAGCTGCTGCGGGTGCTTCGGCTGCGGTTGCGGCTGCTGCTGCGGGTGCTGCCTCTTCCTCTGCATCGGAAGCCTTGATCTTGTCGAAGTCAAGGGGTGCACCGGTGACCTTAGCGATTTCGGAGACTGCGGATGCTACGGAGATGATGTCCTCGATGGGAGCATCGCTGGCAACCACCAGAGTGAAGTCCAGATCGAACTTCTCGTCCTCGATGTCCTGGGTGGGAGGATCGGAAACGAGGATCTCGCCCTTCTCCTCGACTGCCTTCAGTACCAGGAAGGCACGTGCTGCCTTCAGGACGCAGTCTGCGTTGATCTCGACATTGAGGCCGTAGACCTTCTTGCCGGACTTCAGCACTTCCTGCATCACGTTGACCTGGCTCTCGTCAAAGGCAATGTTATTCCACTTCTCACCCTCTGCTGCGGGAGCTGCCTCTGCGGCTGCTTCCTTGGGTGCCTCTGCGGCTGCTGCTGCGGGAGCTGCGCCGTTCTTGGAATTACGGATCTCGTTCAGTTTCTTGATGATGGGCTCGTTGTCGTTGGTACCCTCATCGGAAGTGTTACGGATATTATCGGTATACTCCTGGAGTGCGTCGAGGCACTGGAACAGAGTGTCGATCATATCGGGCATCACTTTGATGGCGCCGGTACGGACGTCAGAGAACACATTCTCCATATCATGGGTCAGTGCCTGCATTCTCTTGTATCCCATGGTTCCTGCCATGCCCTTCATGGAGTGCGCGGCACGGAAGATCTCGTTCACCGTATCCATGTCATCCGGATTCTGCTCCAGGTTCAGGATCTGCGTGTTGAGATTCTGCAAATGCTCGTTTGTTTCGTCGAGAAAGATCTCAAGATATTGGCTGACATCCATATTTCATTCCTCCATTCCATTCTCCGCACACCGGAGAATTGTTATCAGCTGTTTAAGCCTACCTGCATGACGATTTCGGCAGCGACACTGTCCAGAGGAACCACCTGATCGGAGAGACCTGCTTTGAATACGGCCTTAGGCATGCCGTAGATGGTGCTGGACTCTTCATCCTGGGAGATCACATGGATCTTCTTGGATTCCTTCAGATTCTTGATCCCTTCTGTGCCGTCAGCACCCATTCCCGTGAGAACCACGCATACGATCTTGTCGAATCTGGAAGTCTTCAGCGACTCGTACATGTAGTTCGCGCTGGGCTTTACGCCCTCACGAATGGGTTCGTCCGTGTAATGAATGGTGTAGCCATTGGTGCCGGTCACCACATTCATATGCATCCCGCCCATGGCCAGATATACGGTTCCGGATTCCAGGCGGTCACCTTCCTTGGCTTCCACCACACGCACCTCGCTCATGGAGTTCAGGCGCTCCGCAAGGGAAGCGGTGAATCCTTTGGGCATGTGCTGCACCAGAACGATGGGTGCATCCAGATTTGCCGGGAGTCTGGGGATCACGGACTGGAGCGCCTTCGGGCCGCCGGTGGAGCTGGCTATGGCCACGATCTTGCGTCCCGCAATCCTGGTAGAGGACTTCTGAAGGATTCCGATGAACTTCTTATTCTCTTCCTTCTTCTCGGCAACCTTGGCGGGAGATTCGAATACCGGAGGACGGCTGATGACGACGCCGTGGAGGATCCGCAGGAAGTTAGCCTGGAAGACTCCGTCACGGCAGCTGTTCGCCGAGTCCGGCTTGTGAATGAAGTCCAGAGCTCCCAGTTCCAGTGCGTCCAGGGTAGTCTGGGCACCTTCCTTGGTATCCGTGCTGGCCATCATCACACGAACATGAATGCGATATTTGCGAAGCTCTCCCAGCAGCTGCAGACCGTTCATCTTGGGCATGTTCACGTCCAGGACCACTGCATCGTACTTGTTTCTGCTGAGGAGATCGAACGCTTCCAAACCGTTCACGGCCTGGTCGACTACTTCGAAATCATCGTCAGAATTGATTATATCACGGAGTACTCTTCTCATGAGTGCAGAGTCATCTACAAGCAGGATTTTTTTCTTAATCATTTATAAACTCCTCCCACGAAGTATTTTTCGGACGACCTGTCATCAGGCCCCGCTCCTCAGCTTCTGCTGCGGTTTTTCCGTTCTTCCTCAAAGATGAACTGAATGATCTCTTCTCTCTGTGCTTCGTTCATATTCACATACTGGACCCGGTGCTCGTAGGTATCGGGACGGTTCTCCAGGGTCCGCACCGCCAGCACCTTACCCACCATCTCGTAGTGTTTGCGCTCGCCGCCCTTCAGGAGGTCATAGCTGCAGTAAAGCATGCTGCCGGGCTCGTATTTCTGGTTGGACATGAAGCGGAGTCCGCCGCCGGAGATGTCCACGATGACGCTGCGCTTGATGGGCATGTTGGGCTGCAGGATCATGGGATGGTTCTCTTCCAGGGACTTAACTTCCTCTTCCACCAGGGTACGGGAGCACATTTCAAGGGCGCAGCTGAAGCGGTAATACTCTCTGCGCTGGTACTTCCGCAGGTTACTGGTGAGCTCCACCACCACCAGGTAGAGGTTGTTGCTCTTGTAACGGTCGATGACGGTGGCAAAGCACTGGAACAGACCGGTCTTGGTATAGAAGATCAGATTGAATTCCGCGTCCACGGGAAGCAGGATGAGCTTCGTCTGCTCCATGGGCATGAGGATCTCCAGCTGATCATCGGAAAGGATGGCGGATACCTTGGAGGTATAGACCTTACCGTCCTTGCCGGCCTTGGATCCCATGGCGTGTTCCACGCTGGTCAGGTCGACTCTGTCGCCCTCACGGATAAAATTCGATAACATAGGCTTCTCTCTTTCTGTATCTTATGACGCTTTCGTCATTTTCTTCCGAGAATGTGTGAGAAAAATGCTGCCATGCCCCTGTTCTGCACGGCCTGATTCTTTTCGGGATTCAGGAGCTGCTCCGCGATCCGCTGGTAGGCCAGGCTGGCTTTGGCAGTGGGATTTTGCAGAGAAACGGGCACCTGCTGCATCACGGCTTTCTGCAGCTGCATATCGAAGGGCACACTCCCCAGGTAGGACATGGGAAGCTTCAGGAAACGCTGCACCACGGAGTTTAACTTACGGAACAGAGTCTGTCCCTCCTCTTCCTTCTCCACGCGGTTGGCGATCATGCGAATCTGGGTCTCCTCCCTGCGGTATCTGGGATGGCGGCTCAGGGCCTTCAGCAGGGAATAGGAATCGGTGATACTGGTGGGCTCGGGGGTGGTGATAAGGAGCACTTCGCCACTGGCCACCAGGAATTCCATGACTGCGTCGGAGATGCCGGCACCGGTATCCACGATGATAATGTCGGCGATGGAGTCCAGCTCCGTCAGGTTCCTGACGATGTAATCGAGATAATCACGGCTCAGGTTGGACATGCCGGCGATGCCGGATCCGCCTGAGATGAAGCCCACTTCGCCGGGGCCCCAGGTGATGATATCCTTGATGTTTTTTCCTTGATAGATGAGATCGTAGAGGTTGTGCTTGGGCACTGCCCCGAACATGATCTCGATGTTAGCGAGTCCGAAGTCTGCGTCCAGGATAATGACGCGTTTCCCCATTTTCTTGAAATGGATGGCCAGGTTGATGGCGGTATTGGATTTACCGACCCCTCCCTTGCCGCTGGTGATGGTAAAGACTCTTGCGAGAGGTCTGGCTTGCTGACCCGCTTTTATGATTCGCAGAGATTCTGCCTGATCCATGAAACTACTCCCCCGTTACTTTCCCGGTATGACATCCGTGTCTTAAAGTGCTTACTGATCTGCTCCGCTTAAGAGGAGCTTCACGGTCTTCTGCGCGTTGAAGACTTCGATGTCGTCTGGAACATTTTGCCCATAGGTCACATAGGAAATAGGCTTTCCGGAATACTCCCGGATGTTGTACAGATTTCCAAGGCTGGAGGTCTCATCCAGTTTGGTAAAGATCAGCTGGAAATCGGAGATGCATTTGTAATTGTCTACGATCTTCTTCAGATCCTTGAGCTTGGTGGTGGCGCTCATCACCAGGAAGTTCTGCTGCTCTAAGGTGTCGGGCAGGCACTCCAGATAGCTCTTCTGCTGCTCCAGGAAGAGCTCGTTCTGATGGGAATGGCCTGCGGTATCCACGAAGATGTAGGAACAGTCCTTAAAGTCGTCGATGGCTGCGGAGAGCTCCTCGGTGCTGTAGATGACACGGAAGGGCACGCCCAGGATGCTCGCATAGGTACGGAGCTGATCCGTCGCTGCGATCCTGTAGGTGTCGGTGGTGAGCAGCGCAACCTTCTCCTTGTCGTTCACGGAGAGGGAGGATGCGATCTTCGCAATGGTGGTAGTCTTACCTACACCGGTGGGTCCGATGAAGTAGATGATCTTCGGTGTATGGTCTGCCGGAGAGATGCCCTCGGATCTGCCGAACCGGAGGATCATCTTCTGGTAGATGGAGCTCAGGATGTAGTCCATTCCTGCGTTGGAAGGTCTGCCCTTCTGGGACTCATTGATGATCTCGTTGGCCAGGCGCTCGTCCACGTCGTTGTCCAGCATGGTGTTGTACAGGAGACGTAAGAAGCGCTCCACCTCTCTCTCCCGCAGCTCTTCCGCCGTGGGTGTATGGGGCTCCTCGTCCTTCTGCAGTCCTCTGGCGGCTTCCTCACCCTTTTCCTGGGCGCCGGTCAGCACTGCCTGATCCGTATTGAAACGATTCTCCAGCAGACTCTGGAGGGAATCCAGCTTCTTCTCGATGGACTCCGTCAGCTCATGATCTGCTTCCTCGGAGGGTCTGCGGGCGTAAAGAGGTGAGGCTGCAGGTGCCTGGGCGGCCGCTGCAGAGGCCCCGGAGGTCGCTGCGGTCGCTGCTACAGGTGCCCCCTGCGCGGCTCCTTCCCCTGCGGGCTTTTTCCCCAGGAGGCTTTCCTTATTTCCTGCAGTTTTCAGGCTTTCCGCTTTCTTCCGCTGTTTCTCGTCCTGCTCCTGGGCGATCCTCCGGAGCTCCCGAAGGGAATCCTGCTGTTTGTCCTCTTCCTCCAGAGCTGCCGTCACTTCCACATGCTTGGAACGAAGGAAGGCGAAGGGGCCCTTGGGCTTTACCTTGCGGACATTCATTATGACAACCCCGTCACCCAGTTCCTTTCTGGCTGCTTCGGTTGCGTCAATCTCGTTTTTTGCCACAAATTTCTTGATGATCATGTCAGATAGTTACCATTCCCACAGATTGTAATTCTACGTTGGACTCTACTTCGCTGTATGAAACCACCACGAGGTCGCGGTAGTAGTCCTCCGTCAGACGCTTGTAATAGATACGGACGATGGGCGATGTAATGACGATGGGCATCTTACCCAGGTTCTCCAGCTTTTGCATTTCCTTGCCGGTGGAATCGATGATGGCACGGGATTTGGCAGGATCCATGTTGAGAAATGCGCCGTTTTCGGTCTGCTTGACACTTCCCATGATCTCCTGCTCCGCCTTGGGATCCAGGGTGACCACGGAGGTGGTCTCATTGGGCGGGAAGAACTTGGAGGAAATGGCGCGCTTTAATGCCTGCCTTACGTATTCCGTCAGGATGTCGGTATCTCTGGTGGTGGGGGCGTAGTCCGCCAGGGTCTCCATGATGGTGAGGAGGTCTCGGATGGAGACGCCCTCCCGCAGGAGGTTCTGGAGGACCTTCTCGATCTCGCCCAGGCCCAGTAGCTTGGGCGTAAGCTCCTCCACCAGACTGGGGTTAGTCTCCTTGAGGTTGTTGAGGAGTCCCTGTACATCCTGTCTGGTCAGCAGCTCGTCGATGTGCTGGCGGATGATCTCCGTCAGGTGGGTTGCGATAATGGAAGGCGGGTCGACCACGGTGTAGCCCAG
>JAEETA010000015.1 GCA_016286555.1 Lachnospiraceae bacterium
AAACTTCAGGAAAAGGTATAAAACATGCTTAAGAGAATCACGAAACAGACCAAAAAAGATCTTACCACCTGCCTCATGGTGGCGTTGTTCTATGTCTTCATCATGATCCTGGATAAAACGGGGATCCTGACCAATCATCTGAAGGGACTGCTGGTGCCCTTATGCTATTATGCCATTGCGGCGGTATCTCTGAATCTGGTTGTGGGGATCCTGGGAGACTTAAGTCTCGGACATGCGGGCTTCATGTGTGTCGGAGCATTTACCTCGGCTTTCTTTTCAAAGCTTACCGTAAATGTGATCACCGTGGGCTGGATCCGCTTCACCCTCGCGATCCTTGTGGGCTTCATATGTGCCGGCATTATCGGTTTTCTCATCGGTATGCCCGTATTACGACTTAAAGGCGACTACCTTGCCATCGTAACCCTTGCCTTCGGCGAGATCATCAAAAACGTAATAAACGTTCTCTACATCGGAAAAGACTCAAAAGGTCTTCACTTCTCCATGAAGGACGCCCTCGCACTTAATCTCGAAGAAAACGGTGAGGTCATAATAAACGGAGCACAGGGAATCACCGGTACTCCGAAGAATTCAAACTTCACCATAGGCGTGGTCTTAATACTCATCACACTCTTTATCGTTCTTAACCTTATAAAGAGCCGTGACGGACGTGCCGTAATGGCCATAAGAGACAACGTGATCGCCGCAGAATCTGTGGGCATAAACATCACCAAATACAAGCTGCTTGCATTCTCTGTTTCTGCAGCTTTGGCAGGCGTTGCCGGAGTTTTATACTCCCACAACTTAAGCTCGCTTATGGCTACACCCAAGAACTTCGGATACAACATGTCCATCATGATACTGGTATTCGTGGTCCTGGGCGGAATCGGAAACATAAGAGGTTCCATAATCTCGGCAGTTTTACTTACACTGCTTCCGGAGCTTCTTCGCGGCCTTTCGAATTTCCGTATGCTCATCTACGCCATCGTACTCATCGCGATGATGCTCTTCTCCTGGTCTCCCAAGGCCAAGGATTTCAGAGAAAAAGTCGTTTCTTCCATCTTCTTCTGGAGGAAGAAAGAAAACGATATGAAAGGAGGAATCGACAATGCAGGCAACTAATCCCGTACTCGAAGTTACCAACCTTTCGATATCCTTCGGCGGTCTTCGCGCGGTTGACGATTTCTCGGTAACGATAAACGAAGGCGAACTTTACGGTCTCATAGGCCCCAATGGCGCCGGTAAGACAACGGCATTTAACCTCCTTACCGGTGTTTACAAACCTAACGAAGGAATAATAAAACTTTGCGGTGAGGACATCACCGGAAAATCCACAATAGAGATCAACAAGGCAGGTATCGCAAGAACCTTCCAAAACATCCGTCTTTTCAAAGACTTATCCGTATTGGATAACGTTAAGGTAGGTCTTCACAACATTTACACTTACTCGACCATGTCTTCCATTTTGAGACTTCCCAAGTACTATAAAGTCGAGAAAGAAATGAACGAAAAAGCTATGGAATTGCTTAAGGTCTTCGACCTTGACGGTTCCGCAAATCTTAAGGCTTCACAGCTTCCTTACGGTAAGCAGCGTAAACTTGAGATAGCAAGAGCCCTGGCCACCAATCCCAAGCTCCTTCTTCTTGACGAGCCTGCGGCAGGTATGAACCCCAACGAAACAAAAGAGCTCATGGATACGATCTCCTTCATAAGAAGCGAGTTTAAGATGACGATACTTCTTATTGAACACGACATGAAACTTGTTTCGGGAATATGCGAACGCTTAACGGTGTTAAACTTCGGCCGTATTCTTGCCGAAGGCCCCACATCGGAAGTACTGAACAATCCCGATGTTATCACGGCATATTTAGGTGAATAGGAGGATAAACAAATGTCAATGCTTGAAGTAAATGACCTCCACGTTCACTACGGCGTGATAGAGGCGATAAAGGGAATCGATTTTAAAGTAAACAAAGGCGAAGTCATCGCCCTTATAGGAGCTAACGGTGCGGGCAAGACCACCATTTTGCATACCGTCAGCGGCCTTATAACTCCCACGAAAGGAAGCATCACATTCGAAGGGGTGGACATCACCAAAACTCCCGGTCACAAGATCGTGTCCATGGGCATGGCACACGTTCCGGAAGGTCGTAGAGTTTTCCAGCAGTTAAGTGTTCTTCAGAACCTTAAGATGGGTGCTTTCACGAGAAAAGACAAGAAAGAGATAGACGAGACACTTGAGATGGTCTACAAACGTTTCCCCCGTCTGGCAGAACGCAAAAATCAGATCGCAGGAACGTTATCGGGCGGTGAGCAGCAGATGCTTGCCATGGGCCGTTCGCTTATGTCAAAGCCTGCGCTGATGATGCTGGATGAGCCCTCCATGGGTCTGGCCCCCATTCTGGTGGAGCAGATCTTTGACATAGTAAAGGAAATGAACAAAAACGGCACCACCATCCTTCTGGTGGAGCAGAATGCACAGATGGCACTGTCCGTGGCGGATCGTGCTTACGTCCTGGAGACCGGAAACATCGTGAACACCGGTTCCGGAAAGGAACTGCTGAACGATGATTCCGTCAGACAGGCATACCTGGGCGGCTAGTTCACAAATCAAGGATGATCGTTTGACGGAACAGTAATAAGGAAATATAATACCTCCATGATTATGGAAATTGACGGATATCGGATCAATTACAAAATTACGGGAGTGGGAGATAGAAGCGTACTGATCCTCCAGGGTTGGGGGACGAGCCTCGCAGTCTACGACAGCGTGGCCGCTGCGATCTCCGACTCCTTTCGTGTTGTTCAGCTGGATCTTCCCGGCTTTGGGGACAGTGATGAGCCCAGAGAGCCCTGGAACGTGCAGGCCTATGCGGATTTTGTTGTCAAATTCGTGCAGGAGCTGGGTTTAAAGAGCGTATCACTCATCGGTCATTCCTACGGCGGCCGCGTGATCCTGAAGCTGGCTGCGGCGGATTCCCTGCCCTTTGCCATCGAGAAGATCGCCTTCGTGGACAGTGCCGGCGTCCTGCCGAAGCGCAGTACGGCACAGAAATGGAAGGTGCGCAGATACAAGCTCTTAAAGAAGATCCTCTTAAATCCCGTGGTCCACTTCCTCTTCCCTGAGGTGATCGATGACTGGGCGAGCCGGCAGGGCTCTGCGGACTATCGCGCCGCATCTCCCATGATGAAGCAGTGCCTGGTAATGGCAGTGAACGAGGATCTGACGGACCTGATGCCGAAAGTAAAGCAGGACTGCCTGCTGGTGTGGGGCGATCGGGACACCGCAACCCCCATTTCCGACGCACATGTTTTTGCGGAGAAGCTCCCCAGCAGCGGCCTGGCCGTGATCGAGGGAGCCGGGCACTATTCCTTCCTGGAGCAGCCCGCGTTGTTCCGCAGCGTATTACGATCCTATTTTGAACTGGGAGACTGAGGATGATCGTTAGAACCGTCCTGACCGCCTTGCTGTGCATCCCTGCGTGTTATTACGCTCTGCGTTACAACATGCACATGTTCCAGCAAAACGGCTATAAAAACAAAGAACATCGCAAATGGCTCATGGCCCATGCCAGAATGCAATGGGTGTTGGTGTACGGAGCGCTTTTGGGGATCCTGCGGATCTTTCTGCCCGCTCTGTGGATAGACATCCTGCTCTGGCTCACCCTGCTTCTCATTTGGGTGGTGTACCGCGCTATGTGCCGTATGAGCACGAAGAAGAAGTTTGTGGTAACCCCCAGAGTCCGGAGAATGTTTGTCACCTGCGGGATCTGCGCGGCTGCCGTCCTGGTACTAACCGGCTTCTTTGCGGGAGTAGAGCGCCTCTCCGGCGTCTGCATGGTTCTGACCTGCCTGGCTTTCCTCTGGACCATCCTGGCAAATGTGATCAACCATCCGCTGGAAGCCGCCGTCAACCGGCATTTCATCAACGATGCAAAGCGCAAGCTCCGGAGCGTTCCGGGCCTTCAGGTCATCGGCGTCACCGGAAGCTACGGCAAGACCAGCGTGAAGTTTTACCTGAAAGAACTCCTTTCTGTCCGGTACAAGGTTCTGGCCACCCCCGAGAGCTACAACACTCCCATGGGTGTAGTGCGGACCATCCGGGAATCCCTGCAGAGCGGCACACAGCTTTTTATCTGTGAGATGGGTGCCCGGAATGTGGGAGATATCAAGGAGATCTGCGATATCGTGCATCCCGATCACGGCGTTATCACCGCCGTGGGTCCCCAGCATCTGGAGACCTTCCACACCATGGAAAACATCGCCGCCACCAAGTTCGAGCTGGCAGATGCCTTGCCGAAGGGCGGAAAGCTTTTCCTGAACGACGACAGCGAGCCCATCCGGGAGCGGGCGGGCAGATATGAGAGTCCCATCCTGTACAGTGTGCAGGCAGGGGAAGGATACCGTGCCACCGATCTGAAGGTATCCGCCCTGGGCACCGATTTTACCGTGACTGCGCCTTCGGGCGAGACCGAAACCTTCCACATGCGCCTGGTGGGAGAGCACAATGTGATCAACGTGCTGGGAGCCATTGCCGTGGCTCATTCCTTCTGCATTCCTCTGGAGGAGCTGAAGATCCCCGTGCGCAGACTTCAGAGCGTGGAGCACCGGATGCAGCTGCGGGAGCAGGGCCCCGTCACCGTCATCGACGATGCTTACAACTCCAACCCCGTAGGTTCCAAGGCAGCAGTGGAGACCCTGAAGCTCTTTGACGGCCTCCGGATCCTCATCACACCGGGCATGGTGGAGCTGGGAGAGAAGGAGGAGGAGTACAACCGTCTCTTCGGCACCTACGCTGCAGACTGCTGCGATTACATTTTCCTGGTGGGGAAGAACAGAGCCGTTCCCATTCGGGAGGGCGCTCTGTCCGCTGGATTCCCGGAAGGAAAATGCCGGACTTTTGACCACTTTGAAGATGCGTTTAACGCTGCCTGCGCCCTCAGAGACGAGGGCCACAAATACATTCTGATCGAGAACGACCTGCCGGACAACTACGCAGGTTGACACACAGCACCATCCCGATCAGACAGAGTTTACAGGAGAGAATGACATGAAACAGACAGTAGCCGTATTGTTCGGAGGCATGAGCGTGGAGCACGAGGTATCCGTGATCTCCGCCATCCAGGCCATCCGCAGCATGGATACGGAAAAATACGACATCGTACCCGTGTACATGACCAAGCAGAATGATATGTATGTGGGACCCGGCATCGGCACCATCGAAAACTACAAGGACATCCCCGCCCTGCTGAAAGACTCCACCAGAGTCATCATGGTAAATGAAGGCGGCAAGGTGTGCCTTACCGAGTATCCCGCAAAGCGCTTCGGTGGCAAAAAGCCCATCCCCGTGGACATCGCATTTCCCATCGTTCACGGCACCAACGTGGAGGACGGCGCTCTCCAGGGATATCTGAAAACTCTGGGTCTGCCCTTCGTAGGCTGCGATGTTACCGCATCCGCCGTAGGCATGGACAAGTTCATCCAGAAAGCCATCCTGAAGGAAGCGGGTGTGCCGCTGCTGGATGCGAAGATCTACTGCCTCTCCGACTATGCGAAACTGGAGAAGCTTCTGGATGATGTGGAAGGTACCTTCTCCTATCCCGTCATCGTCAAACCCGTGAACCTGGGCTCCAGCGTGGGCATCACCGTGGCCCATGACAGGGTGTCCCTGACAAATGCCATCGACGACGGCTTCCGCTATGCGACCAAGGTCCTGGTGGAGCACGCCATCTCCGAGCTCCGTGAGATCAACTGCTCCGTGCTGGGGGATGAGAACGATGCCATCGCCTCCGAGTGCGAGGAGCCGCTGCACTCCAAGGAGATCCTCAGCTATGAGGACAAATATGTCTCCGGCTCCAAGAAGGGCGGCGCCAAGGGTATGGCCAGCGTCTCCCGCAAGATCCCGGCAGAGCTGTCTCCCGAGAAGCGGGAGGAGATCCGGGACCTGGCAGTCCGTTCCTTTAAGGCTCTGGGCTGTAACGGCGTGGCCCGCATCGATTTCATGATCGATGAGGAGAGCGGAAAGCTGTATTTCAACGAGATCAATACCATCCCCGGATCCCTGGCGTTCTACCTCTGGGAGCCCGTGGGAGTGCCTTACAAGGAACTCTTAAACCGGATGATCGACCTGGCGTTAAAGCGCGAGCGTGAGCGGGAGGCTCTGACCTTCTCCTTCGATACCAACATCCTGAAGAGCGCAACCTTCGGCCCCAAGGGCGGCAGCAAGGTGTAAGCACCGCAGCGGATTTCGCACAAAGCCCTGCGCGCACTGCGTCGGAACAATTCCGAAAATATTTCGACAAAAAGTTTTCGGATTTTCTATTGACAGAAAAACACATCTTGGGTATCTTAACTAGTGTCCGCGTAAGACAAAAGAAAACTCGTTAACAAACACAGCAACGAAGAAAGGAGGCAAGTCATGATCAAAGTTCGTAAGAATCACCTGAATATGTCCGTAAAGAACCAAATGATGCAAAGCCTCCGAAAAGGGAAACTGTGCAAGTGATAAATGCGACAGCCATGTCGTTTTATGACCGCATACCAAAAAGTGTTACCTGATCCCGGAAGCAAATACTTCCGGGATTTTTTTACGCTTCAGGCCCCTTTTCGGACGTTCGAGATAAACTGCAGCAGCGCTGCAGGCAGGTAAGGAAGTGATCTAAAATGAGGGATAAATTCAATCTGTTTTCACACATCAAGCGTCATATCCTCCAGTACATCGTGGCACTCACCGCACTGATCCTGTCGGTGACCATTTCCATGATCGTACCTGAAGTGCAGCGCCACATCGTGGATGATGTGATCGTGGGCGGCAGGGGAGAGCTGCTCATAAAACTGCTGGTGCTGTATGCCGTGCTGGGGATTGCCCGGTCGGCCTTCCAGTACATCAAGGAGTTTTGCTTTGACTCTGTCTCCTCCAAGGTGGTGGTAGGACTCCGGCGCGATCTGTTCCGCCATATCCAGAGTCTGGACACCAGCTATTTTGACAAAAACAATACCGGTGAGATCATGGCCCGGCTGAAGGAGGACATCGACAAGGTCTGGGAGGCCCTGTCCTTTATCTCCATGCTGCTGATCGAGGTGGTGTTTCATACCGTGTTCATTCTCATCTGTATGATCCGCCTCAACGGCTACATGGCCATCATCCCCTTTATCGCCATCGTATGCTGCGGCTTCCTGGCCATTCGCATGGATAAGAAGCTGGATAAGGTCTTCGGCGATATCTCCGAGGAAAATGCGGTACTGAACACCACCTGTGAGGAAAATATCGCAGGCGTCCGCACCGTCAAGGCTTTCGCCAGAGAGGCCCACGAGCTCACCAAGTTCCGGAAGCACAACGATCGCTACAAGGAGCTGAATGTGGATCTGTCCCGGGTCTTCGTCCGGTACTATCCCTTCTTCAACTTCGTGTCCGGTATCGTACCGCTCCTGGTGCTGGCCCTGGGCGGCGTGTTCTACATTAAGGGCATGTTCGGCATCACCCTGGGTGTCATCACCGCATACATCTCCTACTCCAACAACATCGTCTGGCCCATGGAGATGCTGGGATGGCTCACCAACAGCTTTTCCGAGGCTGTGGCTTCCGTGAAGAAGCTGAACAAGATCTATGCGGAGGTTTCCACCATCAACGATCCCGAGGATCCCGTCCTGCTGGATCATGTGGAGGGTACCATTACCTTCGATCATGTGGGCTTCCACAAGGAGGACGGCCACGACATCCTGAAGGACATCACCTTTGAGGTTCCCGCAGGCAAGACTCTGGGCATCATGGGTGCCAGCGGTGCGGGCAAAACCTCCATCGTGTCCCTCCTGACCAGACTCTATGATGTGACGGAGGGCGAGATCCGTCTGGACGGTGTGCCCATCCGGAACCTGACTTTAAAACAGCTCCGGGGCAGCATTTCCCTGGTGATGCAGGATGTGTTCCTGTTCTCCGATACCATCGCAGAGAACATCAAAATGGGACGGCGTCACGAGATCAGTGACCGTGTCATCCGCTTGTCCGGTAAGCAGGCCGGCGCCAGCGAGTTCATCGACAAGATGGACAAGGGATACGACACTGTCATCGGTGAGAGAGGCGTGGGTCTCTCCGGCGGACAGAAGCAGCGCATTTCCATCGCACGTGCTTTTGCAAAGGAGCTGCCCATCCTGGTTCTGGACGATTCCACCTCTGCTCTCGACATGGAGACGGAGCGTGACATCCAGAAGCAGCTGAAAGAACTGAATACCATAACAAAGCTCATCATTGCGCACCGGATCAGTGCGGTGAAGGACGCGGACGAGATCATCGTGCTGGAGGAAGGCAGGATTGCCGAGCGCGGTACCCATGAGGAGCTTTTGCGCAAAAAGGGCCTGTACTACGAGACCTATGTCTCCCAGTACGGAGAGCCCGAAGCAAAGGAGGTGGTCTAATGGCTGCCAATTCCATCAGAGAAGACGAGGAACTGTCGCAGGTAAAAAAGTCTGTGACCATTAAGCGCCTGCTCAGTTACCTCCTGAAGTATAAGAAAACCATCGTCCTGGTGATGCTCATCATGGCCTATTGCGTCGGGGTGAGCCTCGTCAATCCGCTGATTCTGGAATCCGTGGTAGACGATCATATCGTAACCGGCGACCTCAAAGGCGTCTTTATCCTGGTAGGCATCGCCCTGGCACTGAACACCTGCCGTGTGATTCTGGTGAAGATCCGGATGTATCTCATGAGCAAAATGACAAACACCATCATCCAGACCATCCGGGAAGAGGTGTTCAGCCATCTGCAGACCCTGGGTTTTAAGTTTTTTGACTCCAGACCTACCGGTAAGATCCTTTCCAGAGTCATGGGAGATGTCAACTCCTTAAAGCAGGTACTGCAGAACTTCGTCATCACACTGCTGCCCGACTTTTGCACCGTGGTGGCGGTCATGGTCATCATGCTCATCAAGAATCCCCGGTTGGCACTTGCCGGCATGGTGGGTCTGCCCATCCTGATCGTTGGGCTCCTGGTGATTGAGAACCTCTGCCGGGTGCGCTGGCAGATCGTGCGGAAAAAGTCTTCCAATCTGAACGCTTTCCTCCACGAGAACATCTCCGGCATCCGCATCGTCAAGACCTTTGCGGCGGAGGAAGAGTCCCTGGAGACCTTCGACGAGCTGAACCATGAACACAAGGACGCCTTCATCAAGGCGGTGAGAGTCAACGACGCCTTTAACTCCGTCATCGAGATCAGCACCGCCATCAGCATCATCTGCATGTACTATGTGGCAGTTCATGTGCTCCATATCGGTGCGGAAAATGTGGGTCTGCTCATTGCATTTGCCAGCTATCTGGCCCTGTTCTGGCAGCCCATTGCAAACCTGGGAAGCTTCTACAACCAGATCATCACCAACCTGGCCGCTGCAGAGCGTGTCTTTGAGGTGATGGACTTAGAGCCCGAGATCAAGGACGGCGAGGCGGTGGGCGAGATGCCCGCCATCATCGGCAGAGTCCGTTTCAAAGATGTGGGATTTGCCTATGAGGACGGTGTGCCCGTGCTGAAGGATGTGAACTTTGACATCACGCCCGGAGAGACCATCGCACTGGTGGGACCTACCGGCGCCGGCAAGACCACCATCGTGAACCTGATCTCCCGTTTCTATGACGTACAGACGGGAACGGTGCTCATTGACGATACGGATGTGAAGGATGTCTCCATCGACAGCCTCCGCAGCCAGCTGGGCATCATGACCCAGGACAATTTCCTCTTCTCCGGCACCATTCGGGAGAACATCCGCTACGGTAAGCTGGATGCCACCGATGAGGAGATCGAGGAGGCCTGCAAAAAGGTAAACGCCCACGACTTCATCATGAAGCTGGAGAAGGGATACGACACCGAGCTCACGGAGCGTGGAGGCGGACTCTCCGCAGGACAGAAGCAGCTCCTGGCCTTCGCCCGGACCATTCTGTCGGATCCGAAGATCCTCATCCTGGATGAGGCCACCTCCTCCATCGACACGAAGTCGGAGATACTGGTGCAGAAGGGCATCGCTACGATCCTGCAGGGCCGTACCTCCTTCGTCATCGCACACAGACTCTCCACCATCCGTAACGCGGACCGGATCTTCGTCATCGAGGACGGCGGCATCGCCGAGAGCGGCAACCATGCGGAGCTCATGGCCCGAAAGGGACTGTATTACGATCTGAATATGGCTCAGGCATAAGCCTGAGACAGCGCAATGCATAAGGCTATCCGCCCGGAACACATCCTGTTCCGGGCGGTTTTGTTTTGCGAAAATAGCGTGTTGCGAAGACACTTGCATGCTATAATGAAACCGTGTGAAAAAGCGTTTCCCGGGGCCCTTCGGAACCGTGGAAAGCATCGGAACGTCGATAGAAGAGTTTTCTTCAGGAGGGGAATATGAGAGGAAAGAGAAAGATCTGGACAGCGGGAATGCTGGTGCTGACCATGCTGGCAGGGATGCTGACGGGGTTGGGGAGCCCTAAGGCAGCGCTGCATGCGAAGGCAGATGCGGTGGTCACCCTCGAAGGGGCGGGCACCCGTGGCGTTCCCTACGAAGCGAATACCTGGGCAGAGCTCCAGGAAGCATTTGATCAAGGTGGCTATGTGCGCCTTATGGCAGATGTGGTCTGCCCTGACGGAGGCAGTGGCCTCCTCATCACCAGGGACACCACCCTGGATCTCAACGGACATATCGTCGACAGGCATCTGACGGCTCGGGCAAATGACGGATATGTCATTTTTGTTAATGATGGTGCATCTCTCTTCCTGGAGGATGGAGATCCTGAAGCAACCCATACGCCGGCGGTGACCTATACCAAGCCCATCGATGAACAAACCTCCGATCCCGTCCTCGGGGGCATTATTACCGGGGGATATAACAATGATGATGGTGGCGGAGTGCTCGTGGACGGAACCTTCATCATGAACGGCGGTACTATTTGTGGTAATGTGGCGGAATCTGGAGACGTTAACCACCCCACTTCCGATGGCGGAGGTGTTCTTATTCATGGTAATTCCGCTGTTTTTACTATGACCGGTGGAACCATTTCCGGAAATGTAGCGGAGAAATGCGGAGGCGGTATATTTGGATGGCATGGCGCCTGTTATCTCAACGGAGGAATCATCAAAGAGAACTTTGCATTCAGTGGTGGAGGTGTATACAAAAACTTGGGTTTAACGTTCATTATGAGCGGAGGAAAGATCGTTGCCAATAAGGCTGGGGATCCTTTTGGCAGAAATCTGCAAGGTGTGAAAGGCGGTGGAATATATTGCTATAACCTTGGTTCAGAAGGCACTTTTACGATCAACGGTGGGATGATCAGTGGCAATCGAAGTGAAGAAGAGGGTGGAGGAATCTACGCCGGCATGGGCTTTTTGATCAATGGCGGTGTAATTTCCGAAAATACCGCACAGGGAAGCGGCGCAAACATAAACGTGGCAATGGGTGAAATGCAGTGGAACAGTGGCATCATCATCAATGGAACATATAGCAGTGCTACGGATTCCACGCTGTCCATGGCAGATCTGGGGATAGTTGCGAACTCCATTAGCCCCAGCAATCCTGCTATACTCCCTACCGCAGTTCCCGCCGCGGGCTATATCAGCAGTGCAACTGCAAGTCTGGGTGGGGCATCTCCGTCCTACTATCAGCTCACTGCAGATGTGACTCTGACGGACGCTTTGCAGATCAACGGCACCGTAAATCTGGACCTCAACGGCCATGTGCTCCGCGGTGCGGACGGTCACGAGACCATCAAAGTAAATGAGGATGCGACCTTAAATCTCTATGACAGTAACCCGGATGCTACCCACGCAGGGAATCCGGTGACTTATGTTGCGCCCATTTCCGGAGAGACACGGACCGTGAATGGGGGTATTGTTACCCATGTTTCCGGAGCAAACGGAAGAGGGCTCATTGTCAGAAACGGCAGGTTTAACATGTACGGCGGATCGGTGGCGGGAAATCGTCTGACCACGGAAGATGAATACGGTGGCGGTGTGAAGGTATATTCCGATGCCGGCAAAACCGCATCTCTGACAATGCAGGGCAACAGCACAATCTGTGGAAGCTATGTGTCGGGCAATGGAGGCGGATTGTATGCAATTGCCGGAGCATACGGCGGGACAACGATCACGCTGAAGAGTGGAAGCCGGATCATTGAAAATACTGTTGATGAAGATGACTTTCGAGCCTGCGGAGGTGGAGTATACACAGAAAATGCTCCGATAATCATGGAAAACGGAAGTGAGATTTCATTCAATAAGTCGTATTCAGATGGGATAGACTGTGCTGCAGTGGGCGGTGGTGTGTATTCGTTCGAAGCTGACGTAAACATGTCTGACGGGGGAATCATCGGCGGAAACCTTGCTTCCGCTGCATGTGCTAATGCTTTTGGCGGAGGCGTGCTGGGTTTCTCTGGCGATAATCACTTTATAGTAGGATGTAACAGTTTGATCTGCAACAACCGTGTTTTGTCGGCAGCTGATAACGGAGAAGCAGCTGGAGCCGGTGTAGATCTTACTGATGTGAGATTTGATCTCGAAGGCGGAACCATCAGAAATAATGAGGCGATTGCCACCGGAGCAGATGGTAAGGCCTTTGGAGGAGGGGTGAACAGCGAAAATGCATCTATGACCTTTGTGGATGGATGCATTTCCGAAAATGCGGTGAGTGCATCCGGAACAGGAGGGAGTGCCTTCGGTGCCGGGGTAAGAGCCGGAAAGGATTTTTTGGATATGCCATCTCACCTTAACATTTCCGGAAATCTGTATATCATGGGAAATACCATTACCGAAGGCAACCGGTCCGGCAACTTGTACCTGGAAAACGACCACGTGGTTGATATTTCCAATCCTTTATCCACCTCGGCAAGGATCGGGGTAACCCTTCAGACACAGCCTCAAAGAGGGGATGCTCCGACAGAATTTACATCGGGATTTACCGGAAATGGGCTTGCTACAAACTTCTTCAGTGATGATGAACACCGCATGGTGCTGGTGGATAGTGGGGAAGCGGCTCTGGCTTGGGAGAGATTTGCTGTTACCGTAACAAACGGTGTCGGTGACGGTATCTATGAAACCGGCGGTACGGTCACCATTACCGCTGTTCCGCCTGAAGGAAAGTATTTTACCGAATGGACTACAAATGATGCCATCACTCTGGCGGATGCCACAGCGACCACCACTACCTTCACCATGATTGGGGCTCCTGTGACGGTGGTTGCAAATATGGTGGACAAGGAAGCTCCCGTATTTACCACCCGTCCTGCGGCTATCACGGGACTGACCTACAACGGCAATGCCCAGGCGCTCATCACTGCAGGAACCGTTACCGGAGGAACCCTTTCCTATGCTGTGGTTACGGGCGGCGCGGCCGCACCGACCGCAAGTGCCTACGGTGCAGTGATTCCTACCGCTACCGCAGCAGGAACCTATGATGTATACTATCGTGTCACCGGAGATGCCACCCACCTGGATGTGGCTCCCCAGAAGATCTCCGTCACCATCGCGGAGCCTGATGATGACGACGAACCGGACGATGAACCCGATGTGATCCGCACGCCTTCCGAGCAGGAGATCATCGATCTCTATGCCCTGATCCTGGGACGCATTCCTGACGAGGACGGGTATCTGTCCTGGCTGCAGGGTCTGACGGATCATTCCATGAGCATGGCAAATGTGCTTCGGGGATTTTTCCTGAGTGAGGAATTTACCGACCGGCATCTTTCGAATGAAGAGATCGTCGCATTGCTGTACCTGTCCACCCTGGGCAGAGAGGGCAGCGAAGAGGAGATTGCCGCCTGGGCGGAGAAGCTGGAGGACGGAGAGGAGCTGGAAGACGTTCTGTCAGGTTTCCTCCTGAGCGAAGAGTCGGAGCAGTACTTTGACGACCTGGGACTGGATGCCGGAGGTGTCTATCCCGACGGCACCATCCTTCCCGCAGGTCTCCGTGCCTATGTGGCGCGGATGTACCACATCGCTTTGGGCAGAGCGCCGGAGGTGGACGGCTTCTACGGCTGGATGGAGCTCATATATTTCGGCAGGATCATGGACGATGCGCAGGAGAGTGCCAAGGACGAAGCAATCGCACGGCTGATGAATGCCGGTAAGCTGGATCCCAGGGATCTGCCTTCAAACTTCTTCTTCTCACCGGAGTATGTGAACCGTAACAGATCCGATGAGGAGTACATCACCGACCTCTATCTGACCATCCTGGACAGAGCGCCGGAGGAGGCAGGGATGGAGCATTGGCTGGAAGAACTCCAAACCAAATCCAGAGAGGATATCCTGGAACTGTTCGTGATTTCCCAGGAGTTTACCAATCTGCTGGAGACTTTTGATCTGTAAAGTAATCCGGTAAACGCAAAACGACCGAAGTGGAAAAATTTCACTTCGGTCGTTTTTTCTAATATTCCTTCCAATTCGCCGAGTACCTTCCGCTTCCCCCGATCCGTGTGGGAGGCAGTTCCCCGTCGGAGGCCAGGAGCAGGAGATTCTGCTTTGGATCCCCGGGCTCGCGATTTTCCGTCTGCCGCAGCTCCACATGGAGGAAGATCTTGGAGAGGATGGCGCGGCTCAGGAGAGGGCGCATGGACTTGATCCCCTCCAGGGCACCGATGAAATTGATGCACAGGATCCCGTCCCGCTTCAGCAGATTTTTCATGGCCACGGCGGCCTCGTAGGTCAGAAGGGAGTCCGCGGGCAGCAGGCCTTGGTAGACGTCGTCGTAGATCAGGTCGTATTTTTCCTTCGTGTGGCGGATGTAATGGGCGGCGTCCTCAATGAAGACCCGCATCCGCTCCGTTTTCTTCAGGTCATATTCCGTGTAGAGCTCCGAGAGGTAGAAATAGTCCAGGGCCAGCTCATAGATCTGGCGGTAGAGCTCCACCACGTCCACCGACATCTCGGGATAGTGGGTGATGATGTGGGCCGGCATGGTGAAGGCACCGCCCCCCAGGATCAGGAGATGAGAGTCCTCCTTCAGGGAAGGCAGGAGACTGACGAAGGAGGCCACATAGGGGAATACCGGCTCCCGCCGTAGTTCCGGCGCCAGGTACATGGCGGATTCCTGCGCTCCCTCGATGAGGAGCAGCCGCACCTCATCCCCCCGCAGGAGGGTATCCTTGATCTCCGTATGCCCGAAGGGCATGTCAAAACTTTCCCACATCGCGATGCTCCCGTCTTTCTCAAATCTGTGCCCGCAGACAATATTGTAACATGAAACCCTAAAGAAACGGCCCCTTTCATCCGAAATAAGAAGTGAAACCGAATAATAATCCCACAAGGAAAAGCAGTTGCCCCGAGAACAAGGATGTTCGCAAAGCCGGCAGAAAGGAGGTTGCCATGGCAAACATGTTTTTCGCTGATGTCCCCTATCCCATCCCCGAGATGGAGGTGGTCCACCAGGCGGTGGAAAGAGTCCTGCAGGTAACCCCTTACCGCAGATTTGAGCGGGATCGGGGCAGAGAGGACGACTCCGGCAAGGAGCGGAGGAAATTCGCCCAGGTGCTGGAGGAAGAAACAAACCGGCGGAGATACGAAACGGGTGATGTATCGCAGATCAGCGAGATCGGCGATCCAGGTTTTTTCTTTGACTACCGCATGTAAACGAAACGCAGGCTTAGGCAGGCAGGAGGAAAAATGAATAGAGTACAGTGCTGATCGGGAAACGCCGCCATGGAGTTTCCCGATACTTTTTTTCTGAGGTTCTTGAATGTTGCGGCAAAAAGTTGCTATAATAATAGAGACTAGACGCATTATGCGTTCAGCGTGTTCGGTACCTTCGGAGCCCGGCTCCGGGGAAGGAGGACAGTATGGCAGATAATCCGATCAAATTAGATCCCGCATTGGCCCAGATCAGGCCAATCCAGACGGGACAGACAAATGCATCCGCCTCTGCGGCGAATGTACAGGCCACACCGGAAGTAAAGAAACCCGAAGTAAAACCTGCGGAAGAAACCCGGGAGCGTCCCGCTCCGGTGCAGGAGACCGAAACCCGGGAGCCGGTGCAGCGGTTTGAAAATATCGTTTCCGTGTCCGAGGACGGCGATACCGTCCAGGTCAGCGAGGAAGGCAATGACAAGCTGGAGGAGAGCGCGGAAGGCTCCGTTACCGTGATCCGTGAGGAAGAGCCGAAGGCTGTGGAGATCCTGGAAGAGCAGGCCCGAGCCGCCAGAGAGATGAAGGAATCCATCCTGGCAGCCAGAGAGGCCAGCGAGAGGATCAAGGAGCAGCTCAGGGAGCAGACCGAAAAGGAAACGGAAGAGGACGATGCCGCCGATGTGCAGGCGGCGGAGAAGGAGCAGGCGAAAGCTCAGGCCGTCCAGTCCTTTGCAGGCTATTCCGACAGCCAGCTGGATCGTCTCTACCGCGAAGGACGCATTTCCCGCCAGGATTACGAGGAGGAGATGGAGTCCAGAGAGGATCAGGAGCAGGCAGGCATTGCGGAAGGCCAGGCATTCTCGGCACAGATGGTGGGTGCTGCAGCACTGGCACAGGAGAATGCAAACGACGCCATCGCCGTGGAGAACATCGCTGATGAGGAGGCTTCCGATACCCTCAGCGCACAGATCCGCGCAGGCATCGTGGCAAATCTGGAGGACTTCCCTTTCTCCGGCCAGTGATCCCGTTCTTTTGTCTGACGAATGCAGATACGGCATTGATTTTTTTGCAATATTTCACTAAAATAAAGTTTGGCTGGCTTTATCGGCGAAACGAACACAAATGAGCTGCGATGGCGGCATATAGGAGGTTTGAAACAGGATGAGACTCGTTACCAGAAGTGATTTTGATGGTTTGGTCTGCGCAATGCTTTTGAAGGAGATCGACCTGATCGACGACATTAAATTCGTACATCCCAAGGATGTGCAGGACGGGAAGATCGAGCTTTCCGACAATGACATTACCACCAACCTTCCTTTTGACGCGAGAGTACATCTTGCATTCGACCACCACGAGAGCGAGCTGTCCCGTATCAGCATGGCTCAGACCCAGGGCAAGTTCATCATCGACGGTGATGCGAAGTCCGCAGCCAGAGTGGTATACGATTATTACGGTGGCAAGGAGCGTTTTGACAGAGTCTCCGAGGAGATCATGTGGGCCGTGGATAAGGGCGACAGCGCCGATTTCACCGAGGAGGAGATCCTGAATCCTACCGGCTGGGTGCTGATGAACTTCCTGATGGATGCCCGCACCGGCCTGGGCCGTTTCCACAACTTCCGCATTTCCAACTATGATCTGATGATGGAGCTCATCGATTACTGTGTGAACCACACCATCGATCAGGTGCTGGCACTGCCCGATGTCAAGGAGAGAGTTGACCTCTACTTCGATCAGCAGAAGGAGTTCAAGGCACAGCTGGAGCGCATCGCAAAGGTTGACGGCAAGGTCGTCATCATCGACCTGAGAAACGAGGAGACCATCTACTCCGGCAACCGTTTCATGATCTACGCAATGCATCCCGAGTGTGAGATGAGCGTACACGTGGCATGGGGCTTCCAGAAGCAGAATGTCGCAGTCATGATCGGTAAGTCCATTATCAACAAGGCAAGCAAGGTCGACATCGGCGAGATCTGCCTGTCCTATGGCGGCGGCGGACACAAGAACGCAGGTACCTGCCAGATCGCTACCGATGAGGTGGATGCAGCACTTCCCGAGATCATCAAGAAGCTGCAGGGCTGATTACATAAGAATACACAGACCTCCGTACCAAAGGGTGCGGGGGTCTTTTTTTGTTGCACCAACCCGGCAAGTGACTGACATGCTTGCATGATCAGACATTTGCCGGGTGCAAGAACATGGAGCACGAAGTGCGGAATGTTCGGGTGTGAGCGAGTAGGGGGGACTTTCCCCTACTCGATCTCTTTTCACTGCTTTCGGGTTTTCCCTTTGTGCCCGGTTCAAAAGATAGTTAAACGTTTAACTATTTTCTCGTTCATTTTTCACAAACGACAAAATCAGAAATCATACACCTTTCACAAAACTGCATAAATGGCGTTGACAAGTTTAGGTTTAGCGTTTAACCTAATACCAAGTTAAGCGCTTAACCAAATTAAAAGCGCGCATTTATTTCAGGAGGGAACCAATGAAAAGAAAAATTCTGAGCGTAGTATTGGGAATGTCTCTGGCTGCAACGCTTCTGGCGGGCTGTGGCAGCAGTGATGCAGGTGCAGGCAGCGCCGCGGGGACGGCAGCAAAGGCATCCGCAGCAGCCGCATCCGAGGACGGCGGCGTAGAGAAAGTGGAGCTTAAGGTCTGGTCTCCCGAGACCGAGGCGGAGATCACACAGGAGTTCTGCCAGCAGTTTGCGGCAAACCATCCGGAGTATGACATCACCTTCACCTATGAGAATGTGGAGAATGCAGATTCCATCACCCAGCTGAAGAACGATCCCGAAGTGGCAGCGGACGTCTTCGTTTATCCTACCGGCGGAGTGCCCGAGCTCATCGAGGCAGGTCTCATCTATCCCATCACCGTGAACGAAGCACAGGTGAAGGCATCCTACGGTGAGAACGCCATCGCATCCTGCTCTTCTGACGGAATCCTGTATGGCATTCCTCAGACTCCCAACGCATTCTTCATGTACTACAACAAGTCCATGTACACCGAGGACGAGGTAAAGTCTCTGGAGACCATGCTGGCAAAGGATCTGGGAGACGGTGTTAAGAACTTCTCCATGCAGATCTCCAACAGCTGGTACATCGAGTCCTTCTTCTATGCTAACGGCGGCACCCTGTACGGTGAGGACGGGACCGATCCCACCTCCTGCTCCTGGAACGATGCCAAGGGCGTTCAGGTAGGAGAGTATCTCATCGATCTCGTAGCAAATGACAAGTACATCGAGGACATCGACAGCGTGGCTTCCAGCATGTTCCAGAACCGTGAGCTGGGCGCTATGTGCTCCGGTACCTGGTCCGCAGAGGACTTTGTGGCAGCGCTGGGAGATGATCTGGGCGCAGCAGTCCTGCCCACCATCAACATCGACGGCACTGATTATCAGCTGAGCAATTTCGCTGATTTCAAGGCATACGGCGTTAAGTCCTCCACCAAGTATCCCAAGGCAGCGCAGGAGCTGGCTGAGTGGCTGGGCGGCGAGGAGTGCCAGCTGGCAAGATTCCAGAAGATCGACATGACTCCTACCGCAACCGCACTGCTGGCAAACGAAGAGGTTCAGAAGAACGTGGCTGCATACGCCCTGATCGACATGACCGGCAACTACTCCACCCCTCAGCCCACCACTTCCCAGATCGCACAGTACTGGGATCCCGTGGCAGCATTCGGCACCGGCGTGGTAAACGGTGATGTGACGAGAAGCAACCTTCAGGAATCCCTGGATGCCATGGTGGAAGGTCTGACCTCCAAACTGGCTGAGTAAATGAACCACATCCGCTTCCGGGCAGGCTTTTGCGCCTGCCCCGGGAACGGCCTTTGAAGGAGAAACACAATGACAAACGTGTCTGAAAAGAAAAAGGATAAGGCCCCCCTTCTTTCCTACTTCCTTATGGGATGGGGGAATCTGCGGGCGGGACAGATCGTAAGAGGACTCCTGTATCTGCTGCTGGAGATTTCTTTCATCGTATTTTTCCTGCGCACCGGTATCGGCGCCCTGCAGGGACTCATCACCCTGGGTACCAATCAGCAGGGAATGGTCTTTAACGAGGAAATCGGCATTTACGAGCGGATCGACGGGGACAATTCCATGCTCCTGCTGCTGGGCGGTGTGGTGACGTTGTTTGTCATTGTTTTTTTCCTGATCCTGTACTTCACCAGCATTCGCTCCGGCGCAGAGGCGCTGGCGCAGAAGGCAGCAGGAAAGCGCCCGGCATCCTTTCGGGATGATATCCGGTCCCTGACAAACGGCAACATCCATAAACTGCTGCTGGCCATCCCTCTGGGCGGCCTGGTGCTCTTTACCGTGATGCCCCTGGTCTACATGATCCTCATGGCATTTACGAATTACGACGTGAACCATCAGCCTCCGGGAAATCTCTTTGACTGGGTGGGGCTGGAGAACTTCAAGACCCTGCTGGCGTCCTCCGACAAGCTTTCCCAGACATTCTGGCCCATCCTGGGATGGACGGCGGTGTGGGCGGTATTCGCCACCTTCTCCAACTATTTCCTGGGCATGTTCCTGGCCATCCTCATCAATAACAAGGGCATCAAGGGGAAAAAGCTGTGGCGCACCATTTTCGTGCTGACCATCGCCATCCCTTCCTTCGTCAGCCTCCTGGTGATCCGGACCATGCTGAACAAGAACGGCGTCATCAACACGCAGCTTATGGAACTGGGCTTTATCACCCAGCCCCTGCCCTTCCTCACCAACGCCACCTGGGCGCGGGTGACGGTGATCGTTGCGAATATGTGGATCGGCATTCCTTACACCATGCTGATCACCACGGGCATTCTGACCAACATCCCCGCAGATCTCTACGAGAGTGCGAAGATGGACGGCGCCGGCCCCGTGACCACATTTCGCAAGATCACCTTCCCCTATATTTTCTTCATTACCACGCCTTACCTGATCTCCAACTTCATCGCCAACGTCAACAACTTTAACCCCATTTACTTCCTGACGGAGGGCGGACCGCTGACGCTGGATTACTTCAAGGGCGCGGGTAAAACGGACCTGCTGGTGACCTGGCTCTACAAGCTGACAAAGGACAGCATGGACTACAACTATGCGGCGGCCATCGGCATCGTGATCTTTGTGATCTCCGCCTCCATCTCCATCCTGGTCTACACCAGGTCGGGTGCTTTCAAGAATGAGGAGGGCTTCCAGTTATGACGGATATGCAGACAAAGGATACGAGAAAGAAGGATACCTGGCAGCGGGCCCGCCTGGGCGCCCTGGTAACGGGACTCCTTCCTTTGGTGGGATTTGTCTTTCCTTTCGTTAACCTGCAAGGCAAAAATCTGACAGGAGTGTCTTTTCTGGCAACGATCCTGAAGAACCTCTCCGCGGATCGGGGACACCTCCTGCTTGGGGGCGGAGCAGCGCTCCTCCTGCTGCTCCTGTCGGCCCTTTGCGCTGTGGTCAGCTTTATCGTGTACCACAAGCGCAGCTATGACGGCGCCCGCCGGGGACTCCCCGAGATCGTGGGTATGGCTTCCATGGTGGTATCGGCTCTGGCGGTATTTTTCCAGACCATCTCCATCCTCTACGTGAAAAAGGCGGTGGAAGGCGCAGGACTTACGGACAGCTTTATGGTAAAGGACCTGGGCGCAGGATATTACCTGACTGTGATCTTTGCTTACCTGGGGCTCATCTGGGCCATGAAGAAAATGCGGATCCATCCCGGACACATCGTGCTGGTGATCATGTCCGTGGTATGGCTCTTCCCGATCTTTTACATCGTGATGAACTCCTTCCGGGGAGAGGGAAGCTTCTACGTCAATTACATCATTCCCAAGCAGTTCAGCCTGGAGAATTATCGGCAGCTCTTTGATGCGGGAAGCAAGTTCCACTACGGCAGATGGTATGTCAATACTTTCGTGGTGGCGGCCTTTGCCTGTGTGTGCAGCAGCCTCATCGTGCTGGCCACCGCCTATTCCCTGTCCCGGATCCGTTTCCGGGGGAGGAAGGTGATCATGAACTTCCTGCTGATCCTGGGAATGTTCCCGGCCTTCATGTCCATGATCGCCGTGTACTACATCCTGAAGGGCATGGGCCTGGCCCAGTCCCTGCCGGCACTGGTCATCGTGTATTCTGCCGGCGCGGCGCTGAACTATTACGTGGCCAAGGGATTTTTCGATACCATTCCCCGGAGCCTGGATGAGGCGGCTTACCTGGACGGTGCCAGCAAATGGACCGTATTTACCAGGATCACCATCCCACTGTCCAAATCCATCATCATCTACACGGTGCTGACAGG
Source organism: Lachnospiraceae bacterium (assembly GCA_016286555.1). GTDB lineage: Bacteria > Bacillota > Clostridia > Lachnospirales > Lachnospiraceae > AC2028. The sequence goes on from JAEETA010000015.1 coordinate 21,847, forward strand.
CTTCATTTCTCCCTGGGCGGACTACATCTTCGCCAGCATCATCCTGGGAGACAAGTCCGGGAAATACACCATCGCCATGGGACTCTATGGCATGTTGAGCCAGGACAATATCGACAAATACTTTAAGCAGTTCGCGGCGGGTGCCGTACTGGTGGCACTGCCCATCGCAGCCCTTTTCATCGCCCTGCAGAGGTACTATGTGGAAGGCCTGGCAGGATCGGTGAAGGGATAAAGATAAAAATCTAAAACACGGAGAACAGGGAACTCATGGATAGCATGCAGAACATGAAAAAGAGAATCATTGCGGGAGAGGGATTTCGCATCACGGTGCTGACGGAGCGCCTGCTCCGGCTGGAGTATCAGGCGGAAGGCCGTTTTACGGATGCCCGGACCCAGGTGGTGAGCTGCCGGGATTTCGGTGACCGGGAGGTGGCTTTCGAACGCCGCGAGATCCCGGGCGGCAAAGGCGCAGAGCTGGAGACGGAAGCACTGCTGGTAAAATACGCCGGCGGTCCCTTTTCCGGTATGACCCTTTCTATCCTGGTAAAGGCCACGGGAGAGACCTGGACCCCGGAGCGTCGCGCGGGTACCCTTTGGGGTACCGCCAGAACCCTGGATGAAACCGACGGTAATGTGCTGATTGAGCCCGGTCTGTTCTCGAGGGAAGGCTTTGGAGTGCTGGACGACAGTAAGTCCCTCCTCTTTGATCCGAAGGCGGAAGCGGGCGGACAGGTGTATCCCCGGAAAGAGGAGGGCTCGGACCTGTACTTTTTCGGATATGGGCATGATTACTACGCAGGCCTGAAGGACTTCTACCGACTTACGGGCCGCACTCCCATGATCCCCCGGTATGCGCTGGGGAACTGGTGGAGCCGCTTCTACAAATACACGGAAGAGACCTACATGGAGTTGGTGGAAGGCTTCGAGCGGGAGGGGATCCCGCTGGCGGTGGCGGTCATCGACATGGACTGGCACCTGACTCAGGTCGATCCCCGGTACGGCACCGGCTGGACGGGGTATACCTGGAACCGGGAGTATTTCCCGGATCCCGCAAGGTTTTTGAAGCACCTCCACGACCATCATCTGAAGGCGACGCTAAACGTGCACCCCGCCGACGGCATCCGTGCCTTTGAAGACCCTTACGAGGAGATGGCCCTGGCCATGGGCATCGATCCCGCGACGGAAGCGCCGGTGGAGATGGATCTGACGGATCCGCAGTTCCGGAAGGCGTATTTTGACATCGTGAACCATCCCATGGAGGACATGGGGGTGGACTTCTGGTGGATCGACTGGCAGCAGGGTACGAAGAGCAAAATGGAGCACCTGGATCCTCTGTGGCTCCTGAACCATTATTATTTCAAGGATCAGGAAGGGCGGAACGTGCGTCCCATGATCTTCTCCAGATATGCAGGCCCCGGGTCTCACAGATATCCTGTGGGTTTTTCCGGAGACACCTACGCCACCTGGAAGAGTCTGCAGCTCCAGCCCTACTTTACCCTCACCGCCTCCAACATCGGCTACGGCTGGTGGAGCCACGACATCTGCGGACATATGCACGGGCAGAAAAGCGATGAGATGATGATCCGCTGGCTGCAGTTCGGAGTCTTTTCTCCCATCATGCGGCTCCACAGCTCCGGGAACATCTTTTTCCGGAAGGAGCCCTGGAACCAGAGCCCGGAAAATCGCCGGATCATGGCGGATTTCCTGCGGTTGCGGCACCGGCTGATCCCCTATCTCTACACTATGAACCGGCGCAGCTACGAGGAGGGAGAGCCTCTGATCCGTCCCATGTACTACGAGTGCCCCGAGTGCGAGGACGCTTACGAGGTAAAGAGCCAGTATTTCTTCGGCACGGAGCTTCTGGTGGGCAGCATCGTGCGCCCCATGGATGAGGAGCTGCGGATGGGCAGTGTCAGTTGTCTGCTTCCGGAAGGAACCTGGCATGACCTGCGGACGGGCTACCGGTACCGCGGCGGACGGCGGATGAATCTCTACCGCGAGATCACGGATATCCCCGTGCTCTTAAAGGACGGTGGCGTCCTGCCCCTGGCGGGAGAGGAGTGCCTGAACGCAGAGGAAAATCCGAAGGTTCTGGACTGGTATGTGGGGGCCGGCAGCAGCGGCAGTTTTACCCTTTACGAGGACGACGGGAGCACCATGGAGTACCGCAGCGGAGCTTTCCTGGAGACTACACTTTCTTACGTGCGCAACGCGGACGGCAGCGCGCGGGTGACCATCCTCATCGAGGGCAGGATCTCCCTTATGAAGCCGGGACGGATCCATCGCGTTCATCTCCTGGGAACGGACGCTGAGGTGTTTGAACTGGCAGAGCAGCCGGAGGAGATCTTCCTGCGGAAGGACTTTGCACCGGGAGAGATCCGGGAAAAGGCTCATGACGTGGGAGAAGCGCTTTTCCACCGTATCGACCTGGCCTGGATCCCCTACGACATGAAGGAGCAGCTCTACGGGTACTGGGAGCGGGAACAGGATCCTGCAGCATTCTGGGAGAGAGCCCGGAAGGCGGATATCTCCCCGGCCCTCAAAGAGGCGCTGTATGAGGTCTTAAATCTGTGCTAGAATAGTGTAGATAGAAAAATAACCCACAAGGAGCCTTCGCCGAATGGTCACCCTGAAGACGATCGCGGAAGAAGCGGGTGTAAGCGCGGTCACGGTATCCAACGTGATCCATCACAATTACAGCCGCGTCTCTGCGGAAACCGTAGACAAGATCAATCGCATCATCGAAAAGCATCACTACGTGCCGAACTCCAACGCCCGTAGTCTGGCCATGAAAAAATCCCACATCATCGGAATCATCATTCCTTATGTGGGAGACGGGGATAATTTCCTCAAAAGCCCCTACAATGCGGAGATCATCGGCGTGCTGGAGCGGGTGATCCGGGACAGCGGCTATTACCTGATGGTACGGAGCGTGGGCACCACCGCGGAGGCCATTCCGCTGATCCGTTCCTGGAATGTAGACGCCGTGATTTTCCTGAGCGCCTTCGGAGCGGATGTGCAGGAGATCCGGAAGCGTCTGGATCTGCCGGTGGTATTCATCGATACCTACGCTGCGGAGGAGACCTTCGACAATGTAGGGGTGGAGGACCGGAAGGGCGAGTATCTCGCCACAAAATATCTGCTGAACATGGGGCACAAACGGGTATGGTTCGTGGGCCCCGAGCTGAAGGAGGACACCCGGGAAGGGGTTATTTCCGAGCGTTATGCCGGATACCTGGAAGCCATGACGGAAGCGGGCCTGGAATCGGAACTCCGGCATCTGGTGGCGGAGATCACCTCCTATGAATGCGGCATCGAGATCGGGCGGAAGCTGGCCTTTGAGGAGGAGCCTCCCACAGCAGTGGTGGCCACCGCCGACATTTTGGCCATCGGCATCATGGAAGGGTATCGCCTCAGCGGCAGACGGATTCCGGAGGATCTCTCCGTGGTAGGATTTGATAATCTGCCGGAGGGGCGCTATACCACCCCGAAACTCACCACCGTATCCCAGGACATCGCGGAAAAAGCACGATTGGCAGCTGGCCTCCTGCTGGAGCAGCTGGGAGAAGGCGCAGGCGCGGAAGGCGCCGAATCCCGCCGCATTACGGTGGATGTGGCACTGGTGGAGCGCGGCTCCTGCCTGCCTTTGAATCGGTAGACCTGTGAAAACGGTAAAGAAAAGCGTCGGACCTGTAGGGGTCCGACGCTCTTTTATTCCCGGCTGGTTTCGATTTTTCGTGTGCTTTACGGTTACTCCTCCGCGGGTTTCTGTTCGATCAGCTCCGGCGGCAGGTACTGCTCCAGCATTTTCACCAGGCTCTCGTAGCGGAAGGGCTTTGCCAGATAGTCCGTAAAGCCTGCCATGAGATAGCGCTCTCTGGAGCCTGCCAGGGCATTGGCGGTGAGCATGATCACGGGGACGTCCGGGTTCAGATTTCCCGGCAGGGTCTTCATCCGTTCGAAGGTCTCCACACCGTCCATCTCCGGCATCATGTGATCCAGGAGGATGATGTCGTAATGTTCCTTACAGATCATATCCAGGCAGTCCTGCCCGGATGCTGCGGTATCAACGCGGATGCTGCTTCGCCGCAGGAGGCCCGTCACCACCTTCAGGTTCATCTCCACGTCATCCACCACCAGGAGAGAGGCCTTCGGTGCATAGAAGCTTTCTTCGGGAACCGATTTTTTCACACCGGTATCGGCTGATTTCCGGTCCCGCAGAGGCGTGGGATCCACCACTTCCTGGGGGAGGCTTAAGAAGAAAGTGGAGCCTTCCTCGGGAACGCTTTCCACCCGGATATCGCCGCCCATGATCCGGGTCAGGTGATGAACGATGGAAAGGCCCAGACCCGTACCTTCGATACTGCGGTTTCTGCTCTGGTCCACCCGCTGGAAGCTGCCGAAGATCTTCTCTATATCTTCGGGTTTGATGCCGATGCCCGTATCCTTCACGGAGACGTTCAGGCGGAAGTCGCCGGCGTCATCCCGGTCGGAGACAAAACGCACTGTTACAGAGCCTTCGTTGGTATATTTGACTGCATTGGTCAGAAGGTTGGTAACGATCTGTCGCACCCGGTCCACGTCGCCTTTCAGGGTGACGGGAAGGGAATCGTCCACGATGAATTCCAGGGCCAGACCCTTGCTTTCCGCTCTGCCCGATACCAGGTTCCGGCAGTCCCGCACAAGGGATGCGGTTTCATATTCCACCGGCAGCAGGGTGATCTTGCCGGATTCGATCTTGGAGAAGTCCAGGATGTCGTTTACCAGCGCCAGGAGACTCTTGCCTGCGCTCTCGATGTTTTCCGCATTTTCCCTGGTCTCAGGCTCCTTCGTATCCCGGAGGATGATGCTGTTGATGCCCAGGATGGCGTTCATGGGAGTCCGGATCTCGTGGCTCATATTTGCCAGGAACTCGGCTTTCATTTTGTTGGCCTGGCGGGCCTTGGTCCTGTCGTGCTCCACCTGGATGGCATCCCGGATGGTCTGGCCGGTGGCCATCACCAGCAGGAAGAGGAAGCCTACACCCATGGCGGCGCCGTTGAAGAATTCATCCCTGCGGATGTAGGAGGTCATCTCGTAGATGCCGCAGAGGGACAGCCCCAGGTAACCGATGGCCAGGAAAGCGTACTCCCGGCTAAAGCCTTTCAGCTTGTCCCGGATGATGGTGATGAGGATCAGGAGGATACCGATGGCCAGGGTCAGGAACATGATGGCGTAGGTTCTGGTATACTCCGCCAGCCCGAATAAATAGAGGAGGCTGGTGACCCAGATCTCCGTGATGGAGATCGCGTTGTAAATGGTGTAGTACAGGTGATAGCGCCCGCTCTGTAGCTCATCGAAATAGAGCATCAGCGGCACTGCGATGCACATGAGTGCGAAAAATGCCAGATCTGCCGTGGCGGAGATATTGGGCATTACGATCTGCTGCAGGGGCGAATTGGACAGGATCCAAAGGGACCCGGAGAACATGCACAGGGCCAGATAGAAAATGGGCGGGAGCCGTTTGAGGGCGATGCGCAGGGTGGTACTGATGATGAGGATGATGATGGAAAAGATCATCAGGAGAATGCCGGAGACGATCTCCAGTCCGTGGAGCCGAAAGAGGACATGGATCAGGATCCCGGCCTGACTGCCGTAGAACATGGACCGGAAATGTCCGGTGTAAGCGCTGTTGGAAAAATATTCCACCGTCAGAGTCTTCCCCACCGCATCCGCAGGAATGGGGATCATCAGGTAGAGGGCGGCACTGGAAGTGCCCAGAAGGCGGGTATCTTTGGTGGTAAAATAATAGATTTCTTCGCCGTCGATGGAAGCCCGGATGTCCTGTCTGGCACCCCGGATACAGAGGGTGCCGTACTCCGCCAGTTCGGGCGGGATCACGGTCTCGATCATCACATCGTCGCCGGGTTCCGCCTCGGTGGAACCGGGAATCTCCACGGGAATGCGGCTGCCGTCCGGCATTACCCGCTCCCAGGGGCCTGTAAAGGGCTCGCAGAAGTAGTTGAAGACGCCCCGTTCGTCCGCCAGGGTGTGCTGGAGAAAGACATAGGATGCCAGCCCTGCCAGGAGGGTGGCAGCGAAGAGGATCCGGATCCATCTGGAGGTTTTTTTCATCTCTCGTTCTTTCATGGGCACCCTGCACAAAAATCGTATTGACAAAAATAGTCGGTTTCCATTAGATTATATCCCTAAAGCCCTTATGAACACAAGTAAAGCAGGTTTTTCACCGAAAAATAAAACTGCCGAAAAAGCGGTATGTCCATTGAGAAAAAAGCGGAAACTGTTGTATAATGTCTGAAATGTGATAAGATGACCGAACGAGTACCCTGCGCCGTCTTGTCCCGGGTTCTAAAAATGCTTAACAGAGGTAATTTATGAGTCTGGACTCATTGTTGATTCCGGTAAATATGGTGGGAGAGCTGGCGGCGCTGCTGCTGGCGGCGTTGATCCTGTTTTTCATGATCTACACCACTCCCAGACTGTCTTCCGGATATCGTCTTGATTTTGAAGGAATCGGCTATTCCATCGTAGGAAGCCTGATATTGCAACTGGTGATCGGTCCCTGGTTTGAACAGCTGGGGGGCACCGTGAAGGCGGCCTGCGTCTTCTGTCTGATGTATATCTACGTATACCATCAGATCCTGTACCGTATTTTCCAATACATCAATCTCATCCTTGCAAGAGAACGGCTCTGGTCGAAGCTGAAGCGTACCCTGGCGGTGATCTTCTCCGTGGCGTATTTTGTGCCGTCCGTCGTTCTGCTGGTCCGCTTTATGGTAAATCCGGCGCCCTATGCGACACCCCTGGGTGTGGTGATCAGCACCGTGCACTACTGTGCATTCTTCGGTATCCTGCTGGCTGCAGGCTGCTGCTGGGTGGGGATCCGTGGCCGGAAGGCCATCTCCAGAGTGGTGCGTGCGACCCTGACCCTGTTTATTCCCATTCTACTGATCGTATTGATCCTGCAGATGGTGACCTCCAAGGATGTGTTCATCGGCGTGACCTATGTCCTGCCCTTTGCGATCTTTTATCTGCTCTTCCACAGCAATCCTTACGATGAGCGGATGGGTACCATGAACTACGAGTCCATGACCAGCGCATTGCAGGAGTTGGTGGTGAAGGGTGAGCATTATGTGGCTGTGGAGGTTCGCTTCCCGCAGCTGGCAAAGACCACGACCATCAACGATTCCGCACGGATCCAGTCCATGATGATCCGTGGCTGCAATCAGGCGGAGCGCCTCGGAAAAAATGTTCACATCTACCGTGAGGACCGGACCACCTTCATGCTCCTGTCCAAGGTGGAGAGCCGCAAGGCGGGCAAGGAGATCGCCAAGGGCATCTTCGAGCTGGTGGACGGCATGCGCTTTGACAGCCATGCACTGTTCTACTACAAGATCCTGGTGATCTACAGCGATCCGGCCATCACGGATATGCAGTCCTTCCAGATGTTCCGGCAGTTCCTGCGGGCCAACATGAACGAGTACACCAACTCCCAGTTCCGTGTGGCTTCCCAGAAGGACTATGACGACTTTACCAGGAACTATCAGATCCGTCAGGCGCTGAACGATATCCGCGACAGAAATAACCTGGACGATCCCAGAGTCCTGTGCTACGCCCAGCCCATCTACAGCGTGGACAGAGAAGGCTTCTACACCGCAGAGAGCCTGATGCGTCTGAATCTGGGCGGCGAGATCGTCTCACCCGCAGAGGTGATCCCTCTGGCGGAGGAGCTCCATTGCGTCCATGCCCTGAGCTGCATCATGCTCAGCAAGGTCTGCAAGGCTATTAAGGAGCTGGGGGACAAATACGAGTACGACGCCATCACCATGAACGTCTCCGCTACGGAGCTTTCCGATCCCAGCGTCTGCTCGGATTTCTACCAGATCATCACTTCCAACCACGTACCGGTGGAGAAGATCCGCATCGAGATCACCGAGAGTGCCATCTTCGAGGATCTGGAGACGGTAAACGACAATATCCGCAGACTCCAGGAGAACGGCATCTGCCTGCTGCTGGATGACTTCGGAACGGGATACTCCAATTTCGAGCGTCTCTCTTCCGTGAACTTCCACACCATCAAGTTCGACAAGATCGTGCTGTACAAGGCAATGGAAAACCGGAAGCTGGACGAACTCATGACCTCCATGGTCCAGATGCTGAAGAAGGACGATGTGAACATGCTGGTGGAGGGCGTGGAGAACGAGGAGCAGAGCCGCTACAGTATCGACAGAGGCTTCTCCTACATCCAGGGCTTCCAGTATGCAAAGCCCGCTCCCATTGAGCGCCTGAAGGAGTACTTCCACAGCACCGAAAAGGCTGCAGAATAAAATCCGATAAGAAAAAATGCAATAAGAAAACTCCCGAGCCTGTTACGGTTCGGGAGTTTTTTAGTTGCCATTCTTTTGTTTTGCTTTTGTTTAGTTGCCGGAAGCGTCTCCGCCGGAAACATCGGCACCGGACACATCTCCGCCGGATACATCTGCGGTGTTGCCTGCATCGGGCTGAGGTGCGGGATCTTCCTTGGAATCGTCCGTAGCGGGAGCTGTGGCATCTTCCTTGGTATCTGCAGCGGTTGCTGCCTCTGCCTTGTCCTCTTTTTCCACTGCGGGCTCGGCCTTGTCTTCAGCCTCGGGAGCGGTGGGGAAGTCGGCAACGGTGGTTTCGGACTCGCTGATGGGAGTTGCCTCCAAAACTGCTGCTTCTTCGGAAGCTGCGCTTCCTGCGTCACCGCTCTTGGCACATCCGCCCAGAACGATGGCAGTGATGCCGGCGCACATCAGCACGACGGCGATCGCGATCATAATGGTTGATTTTTTCATAATTTCCTCCTTTGCCTGCCCTCAGGCAGACACGCAAACCGATTATATCCCTTCGGAACGAAAAATGCAAAACTCCCTCAGGGGAGGTAGGCATTGTAGATCCTTACGTGATCGTAGATGCATTTCCAGGCCCCGTTCACCTTGCCGGTGACGCAGACATAATGTTTTCCCTCGTTGGACTTGCAATAGCTGACGGCACAGTTCAGGGACTGATTGACGAATCCGGTCTTGGCACAGACCACCTCACCCTTGTCGAAATGGTCCTCGATCCTGCGCAGGAAGAGGTTGGAGAGAGTCAGGCCGTCGGGATGCTCCGCCGTGGGAAGGGTGGTGTGAATGTGAGCGGAGAGGGCATCGTAAGCGGTGCCGTTCTCAATGGCCGCCTTCATCAGCATGGCCATCTCCGTGGGCGTGGTGTAGGTATCCTCGGAGAAGAGACCGATGGGATTGTCAAAATGGGTGTGGGTGAGCCCCAAATCCGCCACCTTCTGATTCATCAGGTCCACGAAATCCGCAGTGCTGCCGCAGCTGACCTGACACAGTCCCAGCACCGCATCCGCTCCCGAAGGAAGGATGGAGCCGTAGAACAGATCACTGACGGGGATTTTTTCTCCCACGTCCCAGCAGACCGCGCTGCAGTCGTTGGAATAGCAATAGTTGGTGATATCCCTGGTCATGGCAAAACGGTCCGTCAGGGAAGGTACATGCTCCGCTGCCACCAGAACGGTGAGGACCTTGGTCATGGACGCGGGGTACATCTTATCCTTGGCCCTGCGCTGCGCCACCACTTCGCCGGTGTCCAGGTCGATGAGGACGGCATACTCGCTCAGTACCTCTTCATCCACGATATCCTTCGTGTTGGAGGTGAAGGAGGGGCTGTATCCGGAAAAGAGGACGCCCTCCAGGGGAGACGTGGTCAGCATGGGCGGAACATCCAGGTCTTCGTAAGGGTCTTCCTCCACCACCTGGGGATCGTCATTGCCGGAGACGCTGTCGTCGTTGCCCGAGACGGTGGGTTCCGTATTTTTGTCCGTGGGTGTATCGGTGCTGTCGCCGGAAGGAGTGGTGTCTGCGGGATCCGCAGGAGCCGTCGTGTCGTCAGCCGTGCCTGCTTCCGCCGTGCCTGCTTCCGCTGCGCCGGTTTCATCCGTAGCTTCGGTTCCTTCCGTTTCATCGATGATCACGGGGCTTTCCTCGGGGGCCGCGGTCTCTTCCTGTGCGGCATCTTCGTTTTCCGTGCGAAGCTCTGCGGTCTGGATCTGGGCCATGGCCACTGCATTGAGGCGGTCCATCTCCGCATCTGCTTTGTTCTGTAAGAGATAAACTGTCAGCCAGATGCCGCATCCCAGCACCGCGGCAATAGGCAGGACCCAGAGCAGCAGGGTGGGAACGGATCTTCGGACGGCGCCGGAGGAGGGAGAAACTGCCTCCAGATCTATTTCTTCCAGGTGAAGCTCGGTGAGCTCGGCATCTTCGCCTGCGTCGCTCCTCCTGTGACGGGGTTCGTAAGGTTGATTGCTCATGAAAGGTCTCCTGTACTCGTAGTCCTTACCATAATACAGGAACGGGGGGCCGTTCGCAATGCGCAATTTCAAGGTTTTACGGGGGAAACGGGAGTTCATAAAAAACTGATTAAAAGATGGGCGCTCAATAGACTTTTTGGAAGGTATTCGTTATAATAAGATAGCGGTTAGTCTAGAAACTGGGGATATTGGCAGGTTATGGCAGAATGTTTGATCGGAACGGTCACAACGGACCGTCAACTGAATATCCTTACCATTGACGATCGTCTGCGCCGTCTGCTCTCCGCCGAGGAGGGCGACAATCTCGGCGACTATGTGGAATATCGTCAGATGGAGTACTTTGTCCAGGTCTGCGGTGATATCACTCCCGGAGACCATACGATGGTGTGCGCAAGTCTCATCCTGCCGGAGGGCGGATCCCTCTGGACCGTTGCCGTGGTTTACGGCGGTGAGACCGAGTCGGAACAGATCTGCCGCATTTTTTTCCAGGACATTCAATCCATGGAGCAGCGTGCCATTGATGCCTCTCTGGACCCCGGCACCGGGATTCTGAACAAGAAGGCCATCACGGATTACGCCAGACAGCGGATGGAGGAGCACCCGGATGCTCTGACCTACCTGTGCATCGTGGATATCGATAATTTCAAGCAGATGAACGACAACCACGGACATCAGTTCGGGGATAAGGTCCTGCTGAAGACCGTGAACGTGATCTGCAATGCCGTGGGCGACAAGGGCGCCGTGGGCCGCATCGGGGGCGACGAGTTCCTGATCATTTCGGACAAGATCCACGACAAGGAGGAGCTCCGTTCCGTACTGCGGGACATCCGCACCGGCGTGGAGGAATCCTTCAAGCAGCAGCTTCCCGACGATTACCCCACCGTCTCCATCGGCTGTGTACAGTTCCCGCTGCAGGTGAGCACCTACGAGGATGCTTTCTACGTGGCGGACCGGATGCTGTACCGGGCCAAGGAGAAGGGGCGGAACCGTTATATCATCTACGTTCCGGAGATCCACGGAGATGTGCTTCATTGCCAGGAGATCCCGGACATTACCAACCGTTCCTCGGTGAAGATCGATCGCACCTCCCTGATGTTCCGCCTGTTGGACGATTTCCTCTGCAGCGGCACCATGACCTTCCAGACGGCTCTGGTGAACATCGCCGCCTGCTACGGGCTGGACGGGATCTACATGTACAATGACCGCCTGGACGTTTCCATGCACGGCTTTACCGGCAAGCAGAATCCGAAGACCGGCGTCATGGAAGGTTCGGACGCCGTGATGGAATTCCCCATCGCCGAGTGTAATGAGATCGTCATGCGTCGCAACGACCACGGCGTCAGCGTCATCGATGATGTGGCGGCACTGAAGGATTCGGATCCGGACGCGTTCGTATTTATGCATGAGCACGGGATCCATAACATCATCGTCTACAAGATGCAGGATAACGAGAAGGGTTATGTGGTCTTCCTGAAGACCGACAGCCTGGCGCGGAAGTTCTCCGCATCCGATGTCGCCGATCTGACCCTCATCGGCAAGATCATCGATGTGACATTCAAGAGAAGATAGAGCCCTGCAGGGCATTTTCAGCATAATAATTTTACCAGGAGGTAAGCTATGCTAGGAACTCTGATCCCACTGTTTGATTCGTCCATGGAAGTGAAGGCCTACTCCATCTTTTCCCAGAGGGAAAACATGATGAAGAACCCCAGCCTGCTCGGTACCGGGTTTCTCAGCGGCGTCGGTCAGATCTCCGGTCTGGATATCCTTTCCAGCATGGGACTGAAGACCCTTTCCAACGATAAGACGGTCTTCGTCGAGGTGAACAACATCTCCATTTTCACCGAGATCGAGCTGATGGTTGATGGCCCTCACAACAATGTGGTGCTGCTGATGGACAACGGCATCAATCCCAGCGAGACCTACATCAATCGTCTGTGGGAGCTGAAGGAAGCAGGCTTCGGTCTGGCCATCCGCAAGCTACAGGTGAAGGAGTTCGAGACCTATCGTCCGATCCTGAACCTGATGGATTATGTGCTGCTGAATCATAAAAAGATCGACATCGAGAAGGCGAAGATCTACTTTGACAAGGTCTATCCCAACATCAAGCTGGTGGCGGTCAATGTGGATACCCAGGAGGATTACGAACTCCTGACCTTCCATGGGGGCTACGACCTCTACGAGGGCCGTTTTTTCCGGATCCCCAAGGCTTCCGGAGGCGGCGAACTGTCTCCTTTGAAGGCAAACTACATCGAGCTGCTGAACGTGGTGAACGGACCGGACTTCGATCTGACCAAGGCCGCCGATGTCATCGAGCATGATACGGCGCTGGTCATCTCCCTGCTGGAGATGGTGAACCGCATGGCAGTCAACTCCGGTATCAATACGGTGCGTCACGCCGCAGCCATGCTGGGCCAGAAGGAACTGAAGCGCTGGATCAACACCGCAGTTACCAAGGAGCTGTGCTCCGAGAAGCCCAACGAGATCACCAGAATGTCCCTGCTGCGCGGCCGCTTTATGGAGCGCCTGGCAGAGCCCTTCGGTCTGGGACCGCAGTCTGCGGAACTGTTCCTGATGGGCATGTTCTCCGTGTTGGATGTAATGCTGGATATGCCCATGGAGGAAGCACTGAAGAAGGTGCGCGTCTCCGCTCAGATCGAGGAAGGCCTGCTGAAGCGGACCGGTATCTTCGGACCTGTGTACGAGTTCATGCTGGCGTATGAAGATGCCAACTGGACCGAGGTCTCCAGAGTCCTGCTGCTGGATCAGATCGATGAGGATCCCGTTTATAACGCATATACCGATGCGCTCAGCTGGTATAGGGACATTTTCTTCTCATAAAATAAACTAAGGAAAGATGTAGAAATGAAGAAGGTATTCGTGGACGGCAGCGAAGGCACCACGGGTCTTCGGATCCATGAGCGGCTGGCCGGCCGAAAGGATGTGGAGATCCTGCGGATCGATCCCGAAAAGCGGAAGGATCCGGAGGAGATCAAAAAATATATCAACGAGTCCGATATCACCTTCCTGTGTCTGCCGGATGCGGCGGCACAGGAAGCTGTGTCGTTTGCGGAGAATCCCGAAACGGTGATCATCGACGCTTCCACCGCCCACAGGACGGTGCCGGGCTGGGCTTACGGATTCCCGGAGCTTTCTCCGGAGCACCGCAGGGCCATCGCTGAAGGAAAGCGCATCGCCGTTCCCGGATGCTATGCCAGCGGAACCATTGCCCTGGCTTATCCTCTGGTGAAGGCAGGGATATTGCCCGCAGATTATCCGGTATCCGTTTTTGCGGTATCCGGCTACAGCGGCGGCGGCAAGAAGCTCATCGCTGCCTATGAGGAAGAAGGGAGAGATGCGAAGTTTGACTCCGCCAGGATGTACGCCTGGGGTCAGAGCCACAAGCATCTGAAGGAGATGAAGGCAATCACGGGCCTTACGAGAGAGCCCCTGTTCTGCCCCATGACCACTGCCTATCACAGCGGCATGATCGTTCAGATCCCGCTATATACGGACCTGCTGAAGGAGAAAAATTCTCCCGAAGCATTGCAGGCTTTCTTTGCAGACTATTACAAGGGAGAGCCCTTCATCCGGGTCCTGCCTCTCGGAGCAGATGTGGAAGCGGGAGGAGCGCTCTTCTCCGACGCCTGCGCAGGCTGGGACGGCATGGAGATCCTGGTGACCGGAAATGCAGACCGACTGGTGGTTGCCAGTCGTTTCGATAATCTGGGCAAGGGTGCATCGGGGGCAGCCATCCAGTGCATGAACATCGTCATGGGCTGTGATGAGACGACGGGTCTGAATCTGTAAAGGCATTGGGGATGCCGGTACGGAATTGGGAGATACGAAATTCATTAGAATCAGGAGATTAGAGTTTTTATGGGTGGTTTTTTCGCAACAGCTTTGAAAAATGATTGTGTGTTCGATCTGTTCTTCGGAACCGATTATCATTCCCATCTGGGAACCCGCCGAGCCGGTATGGTAACCTTCGGCAAGGACGGCTTTAATCGTTCGATCCACAACATTGAGAACTCCCCTTTCCGGACCAAGTTCGAGAAGGAGATCCACGAGATGGAGGGCAATCTGGGTATCGGCTGTATCTCCGATTACGAGCCTCAGCCCCTGATCGTCCGTTCCCATCACGGCACCTACGCCATCACCACCGTGGGTAAGATCAACAATCAGGAAGAGCTGGCGGAAGAGATCGTCCGGAACGGCTCCATTCACTTTATGGAACTGAGCGGCGGTATGATCAATGCCACGGAGCTGGTGGCCGCCCTCATCAACCAGAAGGACAACTTCATCGAAGGCATCCGCTACGCCCAGGAGCGCATCGAAGGCTCCATGACCATGCTGCTGCTCACCCCCACCGGGATTTACTGCGCCCGGGATCTGCTGGGCAGAACTCCTGTGGTCATCGGTAAGAAGGCGGATGGCTTCTGTGCATCCTTCGAGGAGTTCGCTTACCTGAATCTGGGATATGAAGACTACAAAGAGCTGGGCCCCGGCGAGATCGTGGTCATGACCCCCGAAGGCGTGAAGACTCTGGTGGATCCCGGCAAGAACATGAAGATCTGCACCTTCCTCTGGGTGTACTACGGCTATCCTTCCTCTTCCTATGAGGGAGTGAGCGTAGAGCAGATGCGTTACAACTGTGGCGACCGTATGGCAAAGCGGGACGGTCTGACGAAGGACGACATTGACATCGTGGCAGGTGTGCCCGATTCCGGAACCGCACATGCCGTGGGCTATGCCAATACCTCCGGGGTACCTTTCTCTAGACCTTTCATCAAGTACACTCCTACCTGGCCCCGTTCCTTCATGCCCACCATTCAGTCCAAGCGTGACCTCATCGCCCGCATGAAGCTGATCCCCGTCCATGAGCTCATCGAGAACAGAAGGCTTCTGCTCATCGACGATTCCATCGTTCGCGGTACCCAGCTGCGGGAGACCACCGATTTCCTGTATCGCAGCGGCGCCAAGGAGGTGCATGTACGCCCCGCCTGCCCGCCCATTATGTTTGGCTGTAAGTATATCAATTTCTCCAGATCCACTTCCGAGATGGAGCTCATCGCCCGTCGCGTGATCCTGAAGGAGGAGGGAGAAAATGTGGAGCGCGCTATCCTGGATGACTATGCAAATCCGGATTCCGACCGCTACAAGCTGATGCTGGAGAAGATCCGCGAGCAGCTGGGCTTCACTTCCTTAAGCTACAATCGTCTGGACGACATGCTGGATGCCGTAGGCATTGACCGTGACAAGCTTTGCACCTACTGTTGGGACGGAAGAGAGTAGAGCCTATGAAAGAAGGCGTTGCCTTAAAACGAAATTATGTCCCGGGGAGCCAGATGTGGTTTCCCCGGGGGAAAAGATTCTCCGGAGATACCCAGCTCCGCGGTTTTGGCTGCGGTTTGGTAGCCCTGGAGGATTTTTGTATATACAGGGGACTGATCCCGGAACCGGCCTGCAGGGAGGCCTACATGGAAGAGCTCCGGCGCATGAAGCGTCGCTACATGCCCATCGTTCCCCAGCTGGGGATCGCACCCTATTACCTGCCCCTGCTCATCAACCGGTACTTCCGGAAAAATCATATGCCGGTGCGGATCCGGCGGAGCTTCTACCCCGGGCACATGGAAGAACGCATCGCGGCCCAGCTCCGAAAGGATCTGCCGGTGATCTTTGCGGCGGGCCCCACCGTTCCGTTTTTTTTTCGAAAGGAACGGCTGCCTCTGTGCAAGCTGCAGGACGGCGTGGCGGTGAAGGTCAGCAGTGTCCGGGCTCACTACATGACGGTGGTGGGGCTGGAGACGGACCGGGAGGGAACGGCGCTTTTGAAGGTCGCCTCCTGGGGAGATTTTTACTATGTGAAAGTAGCGGACCTGCAGCGTTTTGCAAAGCGGACCATCCCCTTTACCACCAGGTTCTATGAGGTGGGCGTGAAAAAAACGCTCTGAAAGGACGGAACTGACGGATTATGAAGAAAAACTGGGTCTTTCTGGTCAATGTGCTCATCATGATCGCCATGCTGACCTTTGTGGTCCTGTATTCCACCTATGAGAGTAAATCCACCACAGAGCGGCAGATCGAGCACTTTGAAAACACCACCATCAACATGGAACAGGTGACGGAGAACTACATGGAGGGAGAGCAGCGCATCTGCGACGTGTGGGCGCGCTACATCAACAGTGAGGATATGACCATCGAGGAGGCCACCTCCTTTATCCGGGTCTCTCATGTGCTCCCAAATGCCTCCGCACACATTGTTTACACCGATACTCTGGCGGGTTTGTCCACGAGGCCCCGGGGAGACAGTGCGGATGACTATGCAGTTTCCTACGGGCGGATGGAGCTTTTGGGGAATGTGAGCTGGATCGCTCCCATCGGGAGATCCATCAATGTTTCCCGCGCCTACACCAATCCCATGAACGGAGAGCAGTCCATCGCCTTCTGCAACCGGATCACCCTGCGGGATGCGGAAAACGGCGGCACCCGGGATGCCATCCTGCTGCGGATCCTGCCGGTTTCGGAGCTGGAGCAGAAATGGGTGTTCCCCCAGGAGGAATTTGAAAGTGTCGAGCTTTCCATGATCGAAGCGGACGGCGATTACATCATCAAGGGTCATTCCTTTAAGAACTCCAGCTTTTTTGAGTTCTACAGGTCCTACAATAAAACCGATACTGCCGCTGCGGAGGCCTTGTTTGCGGAGCTTACTTCCTCCACCGGATCCTTTACCATGAACAACTCCCGGGGAGAAAAATGCATCCTCGCCTACACGCAGTTGACATCGACGGAGGGCTGGACATTGCTGGGCTTCATGCCCATGGAGGACCTGCAGGAGAAGGAACAGAACTGGCTTTTGGTGGGTTTTGTGTCCGTGGGTCTTCTGATCCTGTTCCTCTTTGACCTGGCAGTGGTAATGTACTTCAACAAGAGCCTTCAGGAGGCTGCCAGAGAAGCGGCTTCCGCAAATCAGGCCAAAACCGACTTCCTCTCCACCATGTCCCATGACATCCGCACACCCATGAATGCCATCATCGGCCTCACGACCCTGGCGGAGAAAAATCCCGAGGATACGGCATCGGTGAAGGAGAGTCTGCGGAAGATCAGCCTGGCCAGCAACCATCTGTTGACGCTGATCAACGATATCCTGGACATTTCCAAGGTGGAGAGCGGGAAGCTGAATTTCAGCCCCCAGACCTTTTCCATCGTAGAGACCGTGGAAAACCTGGTGAATCTCTCCCAGCCCATGGTAAAGGAGAAGAACATCGACTTTGATTTCCGCATCAGCGGCATGGAAAAAGAGCATCTGTATGCGGATCAGCTGCGACTGAACCAGATCTACATCAACATCCTTTCCAACGCCATCAAATACACGGAGCCCGGGGGACGGGTAAGCGTGGATATGCGGCAGGAGGAGAGCGAAAAGCCGGGCCATGTAAAGATGATTTATGTGGTGGCAGACACCGGTATCGGCATGAGTCCGGAGTATATGGAAACCATGTACCAGCCCTTCTCCCGCCAGACTGACAGTCGCGTAAACAGCATTCAGGGAACCGGACTGGGCCTGGCCATCACGAAGCAGATGGTGGATCTCATGGGAGGCACCGTCGACTGCGAGAGCGAGCAGGGGAAGGGAACCACCTTTACCGTCACGCTGGATCTGCCCATCGCAGATAAGCAGGGTGAGGAGATGAAGCTGGATCCCATGGATGTCCTGATCGTGGATGACGATGAGGTCCTTCTGGAGACGGCAGTGGATACCTTACAGTCCCTGGGCGTGACCGCGGACCACACGGAAAGCGGACAGGAAGCGCTGGAAATGATCCGCCGACGGAGCGAAGCGGGGAAGGATTACAGCGTGGTGATCCTGGACTGGAAGATGCCGGATATGGACGGCGTCGAAACCATCCGCAGGATCCGGGCGGAAGTGGATTCCAGTGTTCCCATTTTGCTGATCTCCGCTTATGACTGGTCGGACATCGAGGAAGCGGCGAAGGAGGCCGGAGCAAACGGCTTTATCAGCAAGCCGCTGTTCCGTTCCGGACTGTACGACAAGCTGAGCGAAGTCCTGGGAACGGGAGCAAAATCCGTGCAGCCGGAGGATGACAATTCCGATCTGCAGGGGATGAACATCCTTATCGCCGAGGACAATGATATCAACTGGGAGATCATCTCCAATCTGCTGGATATGTACGGCATCACCACGGAGCGGGCGGAAAACGGCCGCATCGCCGTGGAGAAGATGACGGCGGCGGAGAAGGGACGCTACGACCTGATCTTCATGGACATTCAGATGCCGGAGATGAACGGCCTGGATGCCACCCGGAAGATCCGCAGTCTGGAAGATCCCTGGGCATCCTCCATTCCCATCATCGCCATGACGGCAGATGCCTTTTCGGAGAATGTTACGGAGTGCCTGAACGCAGGCATGAACGGCCATATCGCAAAACCCATCGATGTGAAACTGGTGATTAAAGAAATTCGCAGGATCAAGGAGGACAAGAAAGCATGAAGAAGATATCCGGTATTTTTTTGACCCTCTGTCTGACGGCACTGCTGACGGCGTGCGGGGAGAAAGTCGTGGAGGAGGCCCCTGCGGAGTTTGCACCCGCTCTGGATACTGCCACCGCCAGCAACATAACCGTGGCGGGAAGCTATGACAATTTCGAGGCCCTGGAGACTGAGTTTGACAGATTTTGCGAGTACTACCCCAACGTAAAGCTCAGTTACGTGAAGCTGGATGATTACAGCAACACTCTGGGCACGGTGCTGGAAGGAAAGGACAAGCCCAACATCTTTTTCTCCTATACCTGGATGATGGGAAATGAAAAATACGATGCCGTGGTCGCCCACATGGAGGATCTGTCGGATACCTCCCTGGGACTGGATCTGGGCTGCATCCGTTCCGGTCTCCTCAGCCATGACGGAGAAGGAAAAGTGCGGATGGTGCCCGTGTTCTCCAGAACCTACGGCATGCTGGTAAATGATGACCTCTTTGCAAAGGAAGGTCTGAAGGTTCCCACCACCCGGTCCGAGCTCTTAAGCGTCTGTGAGACTCTGAAGGAAAGAGGTTATGCCAGTCCCATGATGGGCTACAGCCTCAAGTCTTCCAGCTGCTTCATGTATACGGTGGCGTACCCCATGTTTGTGGCAACCCTTGCGGAAAATCAGGAGGCACTGGACCTTGCCAACGCCCTGGATCCTGCAGCGGGAGAGTATATGCGCCCCGCCCTGGAAGCGGTGGAGCAGCTCATCGGCAGCGGCTGCATCGACCTTGCGCAATGCGACGGCATCGAGGACAATTACTCCCAGGTGATCCTCCGCTTCTTTGAAGGGGATGTGCCCATGATGATCTGTGCGGGAGACACGGTATCCGGCACACGGAAGCGGGAGAGCCAGTCGGAAGCCTTTACCGCGTCGCCTTTTTCCTATTCCTTTGCACCCATTCCCATGACGGATGCGGGAGGATACTTTATCGACAGTCCTTCCATCGAGTTCTCCGTGAATAAGGACTGTGACGATCTGGCCATGACCAACGAATTCATGCGGTTCCTGACAAGAGGCAAGGAGCTGAACGAGATGGCTTCCGCCAAGCGTCTGGTAACCCCCACCGGAGATATGTCCTTCGATGCGGTGTACGCACCCTTCGGTCAGGTGCCTGCAGAGCGCACCATTTCGCCGGAGGTGTTGGGGATCACGGATCCATTGACGGTCCAGATCCGGGTAGCGGCATTTAAGGTGGGCATCGGGGAACTTTCCATTGACGAAGCCATCGCTCTGTACGGAACCTTTGAGTGATCGCGTGAGTTGAAAAACTGCGAAGCAATTCGCAATATCCAGGAATGCAATATAGTAAAAACGGGGCTGCATGTAAGCAGTCCCGTTTTGTGTTTGTGTTATTTTTCGGAATTTTGTGTATAGGTTTCGATGATCCCGGGGATCAGCCGGTGGAGGTGCACCTTCAATTCCTCCGGGGGAATGGGATCTCCGTGGATGATGGAGCTGTAGGCGGTGGAACCGATAAGCTCCACCAGGAAGAAGAGCATGACTTCAGGCTCCTCCACCTCCACGCCGCAGTCCTTGCAATGCTGCAGGAACACCTGCTGGAAGGGGACCTGCTCCTCGGTCACCACATTTTCCAGAGCGCTTCGGAACACGCCCCAACTTAAGTCCTTGTGAATGAAGGCCAGAAGGGGCTTGTTTTCATTCAGGGCATCCAGCACATGATCCGTGATGAAGAGGATGCTCTCCGTATAGTCCGTGATGCCGCTTTGCTGCAGCGCTCTGAAGGCATTGTTGAAAAACTGTTCCGACTTCCGGGCGATGATGTGATTCCGGATGTCGTACTTATCTTTAAAGTATAGATAGAAGGTTCCCTTTGCCACCCCGGCATTCTGGACGATGTCCGAGATGGAGGTGTTGCTGAGGCCCTGGCTCGTAAAGAGTTCGAAGGCCGTATTCAACAGGGAGTCTCTTTTTGTTTTCTTGTTTTCTTCTGCTTTTCCCATGGTTTTTCCCCGTAAGCCCCGTTTCCGGGAGCTTCCCTACGCCTTTCAATATACGAAAAAAGAAAGAATTTGTAAAATCCGAAAATAAATATTGACCACCGGTCACTTTTGTATTATAACAGTCATTGTAAAAAATGACCAGCAGTCAGAAATTATTTTTTTTGCGGATCATGCGGATCCCGGAACGGCTCTATCGGGGCGTCGGGACCTGCTTATACCGGAAAGGAGCAATCATTATGGGAAAGATATCCGAGAAGATCGTAAAGCTGCGGATCCCCATCTTCATCCTCAGCCTGCTGCTTTTGATCCCGTCGGCCATCGGGTATGTGAACACCAGGGTTAACTACGATATCCTGACTTACCTGCCCGGCGAGATCGAGACCATGCAGGGCCAGGACATCCTGGAAGAGGAGTTCGGCACCGGTGCCTTCGCGATGCTCATCGTGGAGGGCATGAATGACCGGGATGTGGCAAAGCTGAAAAGCAATGTCATGGATGTGGATCATGTAAAGAATGTGATCTGGTACGACTCCGTCGCAGACCTGAGCGTCCCCATGGAGATCCTGCCGGAGGACATTTACGAAGCCTTTAACGGTGACGACGCAACCATGATGTTCGTCATCTTCGACGACACCACCTCCGCAGACGGCACCATGGACGCGGTGGAAGAGATCCGGCGTATCACCGGCGAGCAGGCATTCTTAAGCGGCATGTCCGCAACGGTGGTGGACACCAAGAACATGACCATTAAGGAGACTCCCATTTATGTGGGCATCGCAGTGCTCCTGGCAGTCATCGTCCTGTCCCTGACCATGGATAACTTCCTGATCCCCCTCTTTTTCCTGGGGAGCATCGGAATGGCCATCATCTACAACCTGGGAACCAACGTGTTCCGTGGAGAGATCTCCTTCCTGACCCAGGCCCTCTCCGCAGTGCTGCAGCTGGGTGTGACCCTGGACTACTCCATTTTCCTCTGGCATTCCTACAGAGAGGAGCTGGAGAAGGGCACCGAGGATAGAAAGGCCGCCATGGCAGCCGCCATCTCCGCAACTTTTACATCCGTCATCGGCAGCTCCGTTACCACCGTGGCAGGCTTCATCGCCCTGTGCTTTATGAGCTTCGGCATCGGCCTGGACATCGGTATCGTTATGGCAAAGGGTGTGGTCATCGGCGTCATCGCCTGCATCACCATCCTGCCTTCCATGATCCTGATCTTTGACAAGGTTCTGGAAAAAACCAATCACAAGCCGCTCCTGCGGGAGTTTGACAAGATCCCCGACTGGATCGTAAAGCACCACCTGCTGCTGGGAGCCCTGTTCCTGGTTCTCCTGGTGCCCGCCATCTACGGCTACCGCAACACTTCCGTTTACTACAACCTGGGCGACACCCTTCCGGCTTACCTCCCCAGCGTGCAGGCCATTGCAAAGCAGGATGAGGTTTCCGATATGAACTCCACCTATGTGCTCCTGCTGGACAAGGATCTGCCGGAGCACGATTCCCGGAAGATGATAGAGGAACTGAAAGCGGTGGACGGCATCACTTCCATCCTGGGTACCGACAGTCTGGTGGGTCCCCTCTTCCCGAAGGAGATGATCCCAGAGGATCTTCTGGCAGAACTGGAGAGCGACGAGCACAAGATGATGCTGGTCAGCTCCGAATACAAGGTAGCAACGGATGAGGTCAACGCCCAGATCGATAAGGTAAATACCATCGTTAAGTCCTACGATCCCACCGGCATGGTGGTGGGCGAGGCCCCCTGTACCAAGGATCTGATCACCATCACGGATAAGGACTTCCGGGTGGTGAGCTGGATCTCCATCGGTGCGGTATTTTTCATCATCTTCTTCGTGCTACGGAGCCTGTCCCTGCCGGTGATCCTGGTGAGCGTCATCGAGTTCGCCATCTTCATCAACATGGGCCTGACCACCTACACCGGAACCGTGATCCCCTTCATCGCTTCCGTGGTCATCGGTACCATCCAGCTGGGTTCCACTGTGGACTATGCAATCCTGATGACCACCAGATTCTGCAAGGAGCGTAAGGACGGTCACAGTAAGGAAGAAGCCACCCGCATCGCACTGAAGACCAGTATGAAATCCGTCATCGTCAGTGCACTGAGTTTCTTCGCCGCAACCTTCGGCGTAGGCCTCATCTCCAGCATCGACATGATCGGAGCCCTCTGTAATCTTATGGCCAGAGGCGCCATCGTCAGTATGATCGTGGTCATCCTGGTACTGCCCAGCATGTACATGTGCCTGGACAGCCTCATCTGCAGAACCACCCTGGGAATGCCTAAAACCCATTTTTCCGGAAGAGTCAGCGCAAGACTCCGGGAACGGTTCGGCCATTAAGATAGACACTTGAACAGATACACAGATTGCCAAAAAGGAGCAAGATTATGAGAAACGTAAAGAAATGGATGGCACTGGGACTCAGCATTCTGATGACTGTATCCATGACCGGATGCAGCCTTGAATCCGTGAGCCGCGTCAGTGCACAGGAGATTTCGGACAGTAAAGTGATCGAGGAAGAAGACCTGGAGGAAGCTCTGGTGGGTCAGACCTCCACGGGCAAGCAGAAGGAAGAGACCGTCTACGTCGTCGCAGGCGCAGATGGCTCCGCGCAGCAGATCATCGTCAGCAACTGGCTGAAGAATCCCGACGGAGCAGCACAGCTGAAGGATGCTTCCGATCTGCAGAACATCGAGAACGTGAAGGGCGATGAGACCTATACCGGCAGTGGTAAGGACATAGTCTGGAACGCAAACGGCAGCGACATTTACTACCGCGGAACTACTGATAAGCAGCTCCCCGTAGAGGTTACCGTTCGTTACTTCCTGGACGGTAAGGAGATCGCTCCCGCAGACCTGGCAGGCAAGGCAGGTCATGTGACCATTCGCTACGAATACAAGAATAACGAAAAGCAGACCGTAGAGATCGACGGCGAGGATGCAGTGATCTACACTCCTTTCGGTGCACTCACCGGTCTTATCCTGGACGGAGAGAACTTCTCCAACGTAGAGGTTTCCAGCGGCAACGTCATCAACGACGGCAGCAAATACGCCGTTATGGGCATGGCATTCCCCGGACTGCGTGAGAGCCTGGCTCTGGACGAAAACAAGCTGGCTGATCTGGGCCTCGGCGATTTCTATCAGATCCCCGATAGCCTGGAGATCAGTGCAGATACCACCGATTTCGAACTTTCCATGGCACTCACCGTCATCAGCGGTGATGTGACCGACCTCCTGGGCATGGGAGACCTGGACGATACCGAGGGTCTGGACAGCCTGGAGGATGACATGAACCAGCTGCAGGACGGCAGTAACGCCCTTCTGGACGGCGCAGGCGAGCTCCTGAACGGCGCAGGTTCACTGCTGGACGGCACCAAGAAGCTGGCAGACGGCGCAGGAGAGCTGACCGACGGTTCCTCCCGGCTCTATGACGGTGCAAAGGAAGCAGCCTCCGGCGCAGGAGAGCTCTCCGCAGGTGCTTCCAAGCTGAGTGACGGTGCAAATGAACTGAGCCAGGGTGCTTCCAAGGTAAATGACGGTGCGCATAGTCTCAGCGCAGGCGCCGATTCCCTGAAGGCCGGCGCAGGTCAGATCAATGAAGGTGCCCAGGCACTGAACGCAGGTGCCGGCAGCCTGAAGGAGGGCATCGATGCTTATACCGGCGGTGTGGATTCACTGGCAGAGGGGGCAGCATCCTTGAGCAGCGGCGCAGCACAGCTTTCCGCAGGTACCGATCAGGCAGCAGACGGCGCAGCAGCCTTGAAGAAGGGCATGGATGACGCAAACATGGTGGAAGGTGCCGCTTCCCTGGCAGCAGGTGCCGGACAGCTGAAGGACGGTGTAGGCGCAGCCGTTTCCGCACTTTCCTCCGTGGCAAGCGCAGCAGCTACCATGAATTCTTACAAGGACGCAGCAGCCAGCGGCGCAAGCGCACTGATGGGATATCTCTCCGCTCCTGCAGGCAGCGCAGCTATGGCACAGGTCAATGCCCTGGTGGAAGCCGTTACCGGTGGCTCCATCACCGCGGCAAACCTGGCAGCAGCTGAGGACGGATATGCAGGCGCCATGAGCGCTCTGTCAGATCCCGCTACCGTAAATGCCATGATGGCAGATCTGGCAAACGGCGGCACGATGTACAGCTCTACTTTGAGCGGCCTGAACACCGCTTCCTCCACCATCGGCGCAGCAGCAGGTGCTCTGCAGACTTATGCCGGTGTGGCAGCATCCCTCCCCGCAAGCGGTGATGCTTCTTCCCTTACTGCTCTGACCCAGGGCGCAGCAGCCGTGGCAGACGGCGCAGCTGCTCTGTCCGCAGGTGTGGCAAATGTGTACGGCGGTGTCAGCAGCCTGGATGAAGGCCTGGCAACTCTGAAGGGCGGTGCAGCACAGGTTTCCGCAGGTGCGGCTCAGCTCAGCGAAGGCGCTGATACCCTGAAGGGCAATTCCGAGCAGCTTAAGGAAGGCGCAGCAACCCTGTCCCAGGGTGCAGGCAGCCTGGCAAGCGGCACCGGTTCCCTTCTGGAAGGTGCAAACTCCCTGGCAGGCGGCGCAGGCGAGCTGGCAAACGGAACCCAGAGCCTGGCAAACGGTGCAGGTACTCTTGCAGGCGGTGCCGGTGAACTGGCAGGCGGCGCAAGCAAGCTCAGCAGTGGCATTAACTCCCTGAGCGACGGCGCCGGCAAGCTCTTAAACGGCATGACCCAGCTGAAGACCGGTGCAGATGATCTGAACAGCGGCGCAGGTCGCCTGGACGATGGCGTCTCCCAGCTCCGCGACGGCCTCATCACCTTCGATGAGGAAGGCATTCAGAAGCTTTCCGGTGCTTTCTCCGGCGATATCGAGACCCTGAAGGCCCGCATCGAAGCTGTCCGTGACGCAGCCACCTCCTACACTACCTACTCCGGAGCTAGGTCTGATATGTCTTCTACCGTGAAATTTGTCATTCGTTTCGAGGGAGTTGAGTCTAAGTAATTCGTAATCAGATATTCATTTTGAACGAGCAGAGATTAAAACCTCTGCTCGTTTTTTCTTTTTTTGTCTTCGAGCATGATGGAATGGGCCCTGCACCTGTATATCCGGCGTGAGGACAATTTTTTGCCGTCGGTACTTAATGAGCATAGCGTGAGCGTATGCGAATTTAGTACCGCTACGTGCAAAATATTAGCGGGAGCGTGTCCGAACACGGATATACAGAGCGCGGGGCCCTGTAAATTGTCTTTGTAAAATCATGACAGAATGTGTCTGAACATTTTATAAACTTTGCACATTTCCCCGCCCCTTGTGCTACAATAGAAACAGTATATTTTCACAAAAAGGAGACCACAAACCCATGTCCGATTCCTACGTTTTGAGCTGCTGCTCCACAGCCGATCTCACCGAGGAAATGTTCCGCGACTTAGACATCCACTACATCTGTTTCCACTTCACCCTGGACGGTAAGGAATATCCTGACGATCTCGGTAAATCCATGAGCTTCCCCGATTTCTACAATGCCATGGCAAACGGTGCCGATACCAGTACCTCCCAGATCAATGTCGAGGAATTCGTCGAATACTTTGAAACCTTCCTGAAGGAAGGGAAAGACATCCTCCACCTGTGCCTTTCCTCCGGCATCACCGGCGTTATGAACTCCGCCCTGGTGGCCAGAGACCTTCTGGGGGAGAAATATCCCGACCGTAAGATCTACATTGTTGATTCCCTGGCAGCATCTTCCGGCTACGGCCTTCTCATGACCGCCCTGGCCGAGAAGAAAAAAGCGGGCTGCGGCATCGATGAACTGAAAGACTGGGCCGAGGCCAACAGACTCAGACTCCACCACTGGTTCTTCTCCATGGACCTCACCTTCTTCGTGAAGGGCGGAAGAGTTTCCAAGACCGCAGGATTTGTGGGCAACGCCCTGAACATCTGCCCCCTGCTTAACGTCAGCAACACCGGCCACCTCATCCCCAGAGAAAAGATCCGCACCAAGAAGAAAGTCATTTCCCGTGTGGTGGATCTCATGGAAGAGCACGCTGAGGGCGGACTGGATTACAGCGGAAAAGTCTATATCAGTAATTCCGCCTGTGAAGAAGACGCCCGGGCCGTGGCGGAGCTGATCTCAGCCAGATTTCCCAAGATGGACGGCAAGCCCGTCATCGTCAGTATAGGAACCACCATCGGAGCCCATACCGGCCCCGGCACCGTAGCTCTCTTTTTCTGGGGGGATGAGAGAGTCAACTGATCATTTTTCGGGGGAGTCCCCGGTAGACAACCACACCAGAGAAGGAGTTCCGACAGCGTATGGCAAAGCAAAAGCAGTCTCAGGAAATGACCAGGGTACCCTTTATCAAATCCCTTTCCACTAAAATCATCGGCCTCGTGGCCTTTGGCGGAACCGTCCTCGTGGCGGTGCTGACCATCATGGCCATCGGTGATTCCAGAGCCACTGTGGAGAGCGTGTACAAAAACTACACCCGGAACGTGGCCGAGGTGGCTGCATCCGCAGTCTCCTGCCAGATGGATACCCTTGCGGGCACTTATGCTGAGGCGACGGACGGAAAGGCCGTGGAGCAGTATTTTATCAATCTCCTGAAGGAAGATCCCGCCACCAACAGAGCCGTGATCCATCAGTATCTGGGAGATGTGCTGGAAGGCGTGGAACTGACCGGCGTAAAGGGCTCCTATGCCTACATGGTCAGTGCGGACGGCCTCATGATCTACCATCCCACCGAGGATAAGATCGGCGGCAGCGTGGAAAATGCGGCGGTCAAAGGACTGGTGAGCAGACTGCAGGCAGGCGAAAGCCCCGCAGCCATCGGCTCCGGCTCCGTGATCTATGAGTATAAGGGTGCCAATAAGTATGCAGGCTACGCTTTTACCTCCGGTGGCAGTATGGTCATCGTCACCGGTGATTACGACCTGGTCATGAGTCCCGTGAACATCCTCAGGACCAAACTCATTCTGGTGGCAGTGGTGGTGCTGGTCATCGCCCTTGCGATCTGCTTTTTCCTCATCCGGTTCTTCATGGCTCCCATCAACGATATCGTTGAAATCATCCGTGGAACCGCTGATTTTGATTTCCGTCATAATCCCAAGTCCCGGAAGATCTGCGCCCGCACCGACGAGATCGGTCTCATGGGCAACGCTGTAAAAGGCATGCGCCAGGAGCTGCGGAATGTGGTGAGTGTCCTGGGTGAGACCTCCGGCATCGTGGATGTCAATGTCCAGGAGCTGCAGGAGACCACCGATGCCGTCAATGACATGTGCACCGATAACTCCGCTACCACCGAGGAGCTGGAAGCAGCAATGCAGGAGTGTGCAAACGGCACAGAGACCATCAACCGCAGCATCGCCGAGATCCAGAATGCTACCCATCAGATCGAGATGATGGCAAACGACGGCACCCTCATGTCCGACGAAGTGAAGGACAGAGCAAGAGAGCTGCGGAACGGCACCGACGACGCTTCCGAGCGCACCCGTGGGATCTACGACGGCGTTAAGGCAAAATCCGACGAAGCCATCGAGAATTCCAAGGTGGTGGACAAGATCAACGAACTCACCGATACCATCATGGCCATTTCCTCCCAGACCGGTCTGCTGGCCCTGAATGCCTCCATCGAGGCGGCCAGAGCGGGTGAAGCGGGAAGAGGCTTTGCCGTGGTGGCTACCGAGATCGGTAACCTGGCAGGCCAGACCTCCAAGGCCGTGGGCGACATCAACGCCATCGTAGGCGAAGTGAACGACGCCGTGAACCAGATGGCAGCATGCCTGGAAGAGATGGATGCTTTCCTGCAGGAGACCGTCATGAAGGATTACGACGGCTTCAAGCAGGTGGGAATGCAGTACGAAGAAGATGCGGACATGTTTAAGGACAGCATGCTCAGCATCAAGGCCGGTGTGGACGATCTCATGAGTACCATCGGCAACATTCTGGAGGCAGCGTCCTCCATCAACTCCTCCGTGGGAGACTCCGCAAGCGGTATTTCCGATATTGCGGGTAAGACCACGGATATCGTGTGTGGAATGAGCGACACCCAGCTGAAAGTGGATGAGTGCCGCAGATGTGTGGAAAGCCTGAACGGAATCATCGAGAAATTTATTGTGGAGTAAGTTATGATTGGCGCATACGTTGTATCCCTTGGATTCTTCATATGTTTCAACATTATAGCCGGGATCGCTGCGTACCGGGACGGGCGCAAAGTAGCCAGGTCTGTGGCAAAGCTGCTGGTGGCGGCCATTGTTCCCATGCTGGCCAACATCCTGCTGGTGCTGACCGACGATGAGATCCTGGCAAGGATGGGTTTTGTCCTCTTCTTCATCGGCACCGACTGGATGCTGCTCGCCATTTACCGGTTCATCATGGACTATTGTAATTACCCTTACGAGGGCTCCAGGAACCGGACCATCTGGATCGTTATCATGGGGATCGATACACTTTCCGTGTTCCTCAATCCCTTCTTTCACCATGTCTTTGACGTGACGCCGGACTATATGGCCGACGGCCACCTGATCTACAAGCTGGTATCTCTCTGGTACCACAAGGTGCACCTCGCCATCAATGCGCTGGTCATGGTCATTGCGCTGCTGTATCTGATCCGCAAGATCACCGAGACCTCCAGGGTCTATCTGGAGAAATACTTTTTCATCCTGGTGGTGATGCTGGTGACCGGCGCCTGGGAGTTCTACACCATCTTTGCCAAGTTCCATGTGGACCTGTCCATCCTGGGATACGGCGTAGGCTCCGTGCTGATCTACTTTATTTCCCTGCAATATCAGATGTATCTGCTGACGGATCGAATGTTGACCAATGTGGTCGAGAACATGGGAGACTGCCTGTTCTGCTTCGATTCCGACGGAAAATGCATCTACTATAACGAGAGTGGCCGTGAGATGTTCCAGCTGCCCAACATGCGTTCCATGGAGCTGGCGGAGGCCAAAATGCGGGAGATGTTCGATCCCGACATCCTCTATTCCAAGGACCGGGGCAAAAATATCACCCACCTTTTCAGCGACGACCGGGTGGTGTCCGTGGAGTTCTCCTCCGTATACGATGAGCGCATGACTTACACGGGATACTATGTCATCGTCGAGGATGTGACCAAGGAGAACCAGCGCCTGGCAGACGAGACCTACAAGGCCACCCACGATTCCCTCACCGGCATTTACAACAGAGAAGAGCTGTACCGTCTGACGGAGAAGCTGATCCGGGAACATCCCGAAGAGCGCTATACCGTAGTGGTCTCCGATATCAAGGAATTCAAGATGATCAACGACATCTTCGGTTCCGAGGTGGGAGATGAGATCCTCGTCAAGCTGGCGGACAAGGTCAAGGCCGGTCTGAAGGAAGGCGATGTCTTCGGCCGCATCGGTGCCGATAAATACGGTCTCATCCTGAAGAGCAAGGACTTTAACCCCGAACAGTTCACCGAGGGCACCCGCACCGTGGCCTACGTCAAGGACCAGGATTCCTATCCCCTGGTGGTGCACATGGGTGTCTACGAGGTCCGCAATTCCAAGCTTTCCGCTGCCAGCATGTACGACAGAGCCTTCATGGCACTGTCCACCGTGAAGAACGAGCTGCAGCAGCGGATCGCCTTCTACGATGACAGCCTCAGAGAGGGCATTCTCTGGGAGCAGAAGATCGTGGCGACCCTGGACGACGCCCTGAAAAACGGCGACATCGTTCCCTATCTCCAGGCCCAGGTGGATACCGAGGGAAGGACTACCGGGTGCGAAGCTCTGGTCCGCTGGAATCATGCCACCGAAGGCTTCCTGACCCCCGGCAGATTCATGCCCTTCCTGGAAAAGAACGGCATGGTGGTCAAGATCGACATGTATATCTGGGAATACGCCTGCAAGATCCTGAAGCGCTGGAAGGAAGAGGGGCGTGACGATATGTATATCTCCGTCAACATCTCCCAGAAGGACTTCTACTTCGTGGATGTCTATGATGTGATCTACGGTCTGGTGCAGAAATACGATGTGAATCCCAGCCGCCTGCGGCTGGAGATCACCGAGTCCACCTTCATGAAGGACATGGACCGCAAGATCGAGGTCATCAATCAGCTGAGAGAAAAGGGCTTCCTGCTGGAGATGGACGATTTCGGCAGCGGTTATTCCTCACTGAACATGCTGAAGGACATGCCCGTGGACGTGCTGAAGGTCGATATGCTCTTCCTGTCCAAGACCGAGAACGAGGACCGTACCCGCGCCATCCTGGAGCTCATCATCGGCCTGGCAAAGCGCCTGGAGATCCCCGTGATCTCCGAGGGCGTGGAGGAAGCGGAGCAGGTGGCATTCCTGACGGAAATGGGCTGCGATATGTTCCAGGGATATTATTTCGCAAAGCCCATCGCCCTTCTCGAATTCGAGGAGCGTTTCATGCAGACGGGCGCAGCGGTTTGACCAAAAGGTTCAGACAATATGTAAGCGTTTCCAAAGACCCGGTTTTTCCGGGTCTTTTTGCGTGTGATCATGCGAATTTCTGGGCATTTTTTTGCAACATTTGGGTATTCAAAAATCGGAAAGCCATCTATAATACCCAAAGTGGCAATTTTTCGACATACGGTAGGATAGAGTTTATGCAAAAGAAAACGCTTACAAAATCCGTGGCTCTGCTTCTGGCATCCGGACTGCTTCTTTCCGGCTGTGCCCAGGAGACGGAAGACCCGAAAATGATCATTATCGAGGAAGAGGAAGAAGAGATCGCCGGCGTGGTGGGTGTCACCTATCAGGATGTGACCCTGACCAAGAAGATCACGTTGGAGTATCGTTCCGTCATTTCTCAGGACCTTTCCTTTGACGTGGAACGGGAGAAGGTGGAAGAGGTACTGGTGGAGAAGGGTGACTTCGTGAAGGCGGGTCAGCTCCTGATCTCTCTGGGTACCCAGGACACCGCGAACCAGATCGAGGACAAGGAATATGAGATCAAACGCATGGAGTTGCAGCTGGCAGCCCTGGAGGAGAAGAAGGCCCAGGATATCCTGGAGGAGAATTTCGAATTCGCCGTGAAGGATGACGGAAAGGGCTACACCCAGGAGGTCCACGAGGACAATCTGGAGCGCATCGAGGAGTCCTACAGGAGCTCCATCGAGAACTATCAGGATTCCCTCTACATCGCAAAGCTGCGACTGGAGGAGCTGAAGAGCGGCGGTGGAGATCATCAGATCTATGCGCCCTTTGACGGCGTCCTGACCTATGTGCGTCAGGGCCTGGAGGGGAACACCACCACCATCGGTTCCGTTGTGGTCACCATCATGGATCCCGAAGAGTGCTATTTCTTCGCGGACAAGCCCGAAGAGGCCAGACCTCTTTTTCAGCAGGGTGACATCGTGACTCTGAACATCAACGGTGGCTTAAGCAACGGCGATTATCCCGTGGAGCTGGTGGATCTGAACGAGGAGGATGCCCTGCGGTTCCGCCTCGTCTCCGGCGGCGAGGATCTGTCCATTGCCCTGGGGACCAAGGCTTCCATTACCAAGGTGCTGGGAGAGCGGGATCACGTACTGGCGGTTCCCACCCGTGCGCTGCATAAGGCCGGTGACATTACCTACGTTTACATCATCAACGAACTGGGCGAGCACATCGTGCGCCACGTAGAGGTAGGCCTTGAAGGCGACACTTACACGGAGATCATCTCCGGTCTGGAAGAAGGCGAGCGTATCGCTGCAAGTATAAAATAATGGCTTGATTTCGAAGAAACGGAGCAATCCGTTGGATGAAATCGGAGGGTTACATGTTTTTGAACGATCTTTCCATAAAAAGAAATACAAAGCGGGCCACGGCGCTCTTGCTCAGCTGCCTGCTTCTGACCGGATGCGCACAGCAGTCCGGCGAGGAAAAACCGAAAAAGGGCGGCCTGACCAGCGCTGACATCGAACTCATCGATCCCGTCAGCGCAGCGGTGGGATCCGAGATCGTGGCATATCGGAACATCATCACCTATGACAAGGTTCCCGGCGTCATTTACCCCGACATTACGGAGTACAGCTTCCCCGAGGAAGTGGTTTTCAATGAGTTTTACTGCTATCCCGGCGAGCACATCACTGCCGGCCAGCTCCTGGCACAGGCCGACAATGAGAAGCTGAAGGATCAGATCAAATCCGCACAGGAGAGTCTGGCGGACATGGATCGTTCCTATCGGGACGATATGGAAGTCTACACCGTGAAGGCTTCCAATCTGCAGGAGAACATCAATCAGTACTCTGACGAGATGCTGGAGGATGCGAATTTTGCCATCGCCTGCCAGCGGCTGCTGTTCCAACTGGACCGGGTGAATATGGACATCGCCTCCCGCAATGCCCTCTATGACCTGGACCGCAGGCATGCCGTATCCCAGCTTTCCCGCCTGAAGGAAAAGGATGTGACCAATTACATCAAGGCGGAGGCGGAGGGCACCCTGGGGGCCATCGCCCAGATCACGAACGGCAGCGGCGTCCGCAAGGAGAAATCCGTTCTGGCTGTGGTGAACGACAGCAGCAAGAATTTCATCTGTGTCTACAAGAACTCGCAGGAAATGTCCAAGGTGGTGCGGCTCTACCTCTCCGTGGGCGGCAAGATCTACGATGTGGAATACAGTCCCTACACCCTGGATGAATACAACAAGATCGTCTCCGCAGGGGAAACTGTCCACAGTACCTTTAAGATCCTGGGCGACAGCAGCGACATCCCCATGGGCGCTGCAGGCTATCTCATCATGGTAAAGTCCGAGGCCAGGAACGCACTTTCCGTCTCCAACGACTCCATCCACAGAGATGAGCTGGGCTATTTTGTGAACGTCATGGAGAACGGACGCACATCCAAGGCTTATGTTACCAAGGGGGTCTCCGACGGTACCTACACCGAGATCAAGGAAGGTCTGGAGTACGGCCAGGAGGTACAGCTGAGCAATTACTTCAGCTACGGCTCCAATGTGGCTGTGCTGGAGCGGGGAGACTTTGATACTCCTTACACCAGTCTGGGCTATGTGAGCTATCCCAAGGCCACTTCCGTTACCGCAGACATGGAATACGGCACCACCACTCTGGTGGAGATGGTGGCAAAGGAGATGAGCAGCGTCAAAAAGGGCGACCTGCTGGCGAAGATCAGTGTCTCCGGCGATACCATCGATCTGGAGGAGAAGCAGTTAAAGCTCCGCCGCCTCCGGGAAGCGCTGGAGGATGTGCAGAAGGACATCGATTACCAGATCGCCATCTCCGGACAGAACACCGAGACCTATCAGCGCCTCATCAATACCAAGGAAAGCTATGAGACCCAG
Organism: Lachnospiraceae bacterium; assembly: GCA_016286555.1. Lineage (GTDB taxonomy): Bacteria > Bacillota > Clostridia > Lachnospirales > Lachnospiraceae > AC2028. The sequence continues at coordinate 55,941 of JAEETA010000015.1, forward strand.
ATCTCCCGGCTGTCTGAAACAATCAATGATATGAAAAAATGCTTTGGTACTACCGAACTCTACGCGCCCTGCGACGGCCTGGTGACCAAGGTTACCAGCCTCTCCGACGGTGCAGTGCTGCAGCCCGGAGAATCCCTGATGACCATTCTGGACGAGACGATCGCTTACCTGCGTCTCCCCAATCCCAACGGCAGTCTCCAGTACGGCAACGAGATCACCGTCCGCTGGAAGGATGCGGGGGGCAATGAGAGGACCGCTACGGGCACCGTGGTGACCCTGGGATCTACCGGCATGACCTCTTCCATGGCACAGGACAATGCCTATGCAAAGCTTCCCGACGATGTGATGCAGGAACTCATCGATGTCCTGCGCAGCGCCAAGCCCAGGGGTTACATGGAGACCGGCGTGAACATTGAGGCACATTTGGACAGAGAGGAAAATGTAGTACTGGTACCCGCCAAGGCGGTGACCACCGTGACCACGGTCCAGGGCGGAACCCAGACCTATGTCACAGTGGTGGATGAGAACGGTAACCATACCGTGACCTCCTTTATCGCGGGCTGGAAAGACAATGACTATTATTGGGTGATCGAAGGGCTGGAGGAAGGACAGAGCGTATGTTTGGAATAGGATTTCAGAAAATCTGGAACCAGAAGTGGTTGTTTTTCTGCATGCTTCTGGGAAGCATTCTGCTCGTGGCCACGGCCTGCAGCTTCCCCATGTACCGGAATGCCGTATTTAACCGCATGCTGCAGGATGAGATGGAAGCGGCCTGGGAGGAATCGGGCAAATGGCCCATGATCCTGGAGTACACCATCAGCGTGGGCGACAAGGAAGGCGTGGGAGCAGTGGCTTCCGGAGAAAAACTTGCGAAAAACGCCTACACGGAGCTGGGCCTTACCGAGAGCGAGACCCTGTATTACTATGCCATCTCCAGTTCGGACGCCGTTCCGGAGCTGGAACGCAAGCGAATCGATGATATTTCCCTTCGGGTTTCCTTTATCGGATCCCTGGAGGATCATGTGGAGCTCATCGACGGAGAGATGTATTCCGAAGCCGGCGTGGACGCCGACGGATACCTGGAAGCCATCATCGACGAGCAGTGCATGCTGACCAACAACATCATCATCGGCGACACCTTTATCTTCGGCGAGCTCCATGACGAGAACGGAGATCCCGTCCGGGTAAAAATCGTGGGTATCTATAAGAAATCGGACATCACTGAGACTTTCTGGCAGAAGGGCATGAGCATGTATACCAATAATCTCATGATCCGGGAATCCACTTTCCGTCAGAAATTCGCCACCACTTCCCTGCCCGGTTTTACCATGGTATGCCGCATCTATGATCTGGTGGATTTCACCGCCCTGGATGCATCGGAAGTAAAGGATCTGGTGAGCAATACGGAGGAGTACCAGAAGCGTTCCTCCATCCGTGCCCTCATGAAGGAGCCTGAGTATACCGCAACCCTGCAGTCTTACCTGAGCAGAGAGTCCAGGATCAACACCACCCTGTTCATCCTGCAGGTGCCTATTTTGCTCCTGCTGTGTGCATTCCTGCTGATGATCTCCAATCAGGTCTATGAGCTGGAGAAAAATGATATTTCCGTGCTGAAGAGCCGCGGTGCTTCCAGAACCCAGATTTTCCTGCTGTATCTCATGCAGAGCAGCGTCATGTCCCTGGGAGGCTTTATCATCGGTATCCCTCTGGGCAATATTTTCTGCCGGATCCTGGGCTCCGCCAGCAACTTCCTGGAGTTCAAGGTACGGAGAGCCCTAAAGGTACAGATGAACGGTGAGGTCATCGGCTTTGCCATCGGCGCTGCCATCATCGCCATTGCCATCATGAGTATCCCCGCCCTGAAGCACAGTAAGGTGACCATCGTCAACCTGAAGAGCCAGAAGGTGCAGAAGCGCCATTCCTGGTGGGAGATCTGCTTCCTGGATCTCATCTTCCTGGGGATCAGTATCTACGGCTATTACAACTATTCCCACAACACCGACGCTCTGATCGAGAGCGCGCTGAAGAACGAGGCACTGGATCCTCTGCTGTACATCAGTTCCACCCTCTTTATCCTGGGTGCGGGCATGCTGCTCCTGCGGCTCCAGCCCCTGATGGTTCGTATCATTTACCTGCTGCGGAAGCGCTGGTGCGGCCCCGCAAGCTATGCATCCTTCCTGGAGGCTATGCGCAACGGCAGGAAGCAGCAGTACATCATGCTCTTCATGATCCTTACCGTCTCCCTGGGCATGTTCGATGCAGTGTCCGCCCGGACCATCCTGCAGAACACCAGAGCCAACACGGCCTACCTGGATGCGACGGATCTGCGGGTGGCAGAGCTCTGGGAGAACAATTCCAACGCTGTGGCCATCGATCCTTCCGTGGAGTTTACCTACTACGAGCCCGATTTTTCCCGCTATGCGGATTTTGATGAGGTGGAGACCTTCACCAAGGTGTACTACGACGATACCGGATACATCCAGGTGGACCGCCGGGAGCGCATCTATGTCACCGTCATGGGCATCCACACCAAGGAGTTCGGCCAGATCACGGAGCTGGACGACGATTTGCTGGATGAGCCCTATCACCAGTATCTGAACGAACTGGCAGCCACCCCCAACGGCATCCTCATGAGCTCCGCCTTCAAGGATCGTTTCAAGTACAAGGTAGGGGATACCGTAAACTACGGTTCCAAGCCTTCCGTGATCATCGGATTTTTCGATTACTGGCCCACCTATGTGCCGGAGGGCAGAGCGGTGGACGAGAACAATGAAACCTACACCTACCAGAACTATATGGTGGTCATGAACTACGCCTTCTGCTACGAGATGTTCGGCCTGAAGCCCTACCAGGTATGGATGAAGCTGAAGGACGGCGCGGACACCGGATTTTTCTACCGCTGGGTAGCGAACGAGGGCATCCGCCTGAATTCCTACGTGGACCGCACCGAGGACCTGGAGGACGTGACGGAGGATCCCCTGCTGCAGGGTATGAACGGTGTCCTCACCATGAGCTTTATCGTCATGCTGATCCTCTGTGCCGTGGGTTACCTGATCTACTGGATCCTGTCCATCCGGTCCAGAGAGATGATGCTGGGCGTCCTGCGTGCATTCGGTATGCATAAGGGAGAGCTGCTCCATATGCTGATCAACGAGCAGATCTTCTCCGGACTGTATTCCATTCTGTCCGGCGTCATCGTCGGCAACCTGGCATACCGCCTCTACGTGCCGATGCTGCAGATGGCATACTCCACCACCAACCAGGTGCTGCCCATGGAACTCATCACCAGCACCGGTGACATGGTCAGACTTTACTCCGTGGTGACCCTTACCATGGTGGTCTGCCTGGGCGTGCTGGCAATGCTGATCTTCAGACTCAACATCACCAAGGCTTTGAAGCTGGGAGAAGAATAATGGGTGCAACAATCAAGATAGAACATTTAAACAGGATCTTTCCGGTGGGCAACCAGCAGATCCAGGTCCTGACCGATATCAACGCCGTGATCCCCGACAGCCGCTTTACCATCCTGCGGGGGCGTTCCGGATCCGGCAAGACCACGCTGATGAACCAGATCGGTGCGCTGGATACCCCTTCCAGCGGTTCCATCCTTCTGGACGGCAAGGATCTGGTGACCCTTTCCGACAGACAGAAGGAGGATCTGCGGAGAAAACAGTTCGGCTTCGTTTTCCAGGCGGTCTCCCTGATCCCCACCATGACCGCGTTTCAGAACGTGGAATTCGCACTGCGGATGGCGGGAGTGCGCGGCGATTACAGGCATCGTGTGGAGGAGACACTTCGTATGGTAGGCCTTGCGGGTCGTATGAATCACATGCCCGCAGAGATGTCCGGCGGTGAGCAGCAGCGTGTTGCCATTGCCAGAGGTATCGCCCATCATCCCAGCATTCTGCTGGCGGACGAGCCCACTGCAGAGCTGGACAGCGGTATGGCAGCGGAGGTGACCCGTATCCTGAAGGAGATGACCCGGAAGGAGCATGTCACCGTCCTGATGACCACCCACGACGTGGGCCTCATGGATGCCGGCGATGTCGTGATCGAGCTGCAGGGCGGCCGGATCGTGGACGTGAAGGAGAACGAGTCAAATAAGCTGGATGTGTTAAGTTGACCCCGGGAGTTGCAAAGCAACGAAGTAATCCGTGGCATCAAGGGTCTGAATGTGAAGGAGAAATGTCATGCCCGAAAACGTAACGGAAACCAAGGCTCCCATGATCGAAGCGGAAGGCCTTGTGAAAATCTATAAGACCAAAGAGCTGGAGGTTCTGGCTCTCCAGGGACTGGACCTGGAGGTTCAGGAAGGAGAGTTCACCGCTCTCATCGGTAACAGCGGAAGCGGTAAGAGTACCTTTCTCAACATGATCGGCGGTCTGGACAGACCCAGTGCCGGTAAGCTGGTGGTGGGAGGCCGCAACCTCTTTACCATGAATGAGAAGGAGCTGGTGGAGTACAAGCGCGACGTGGTGGGATTTGTCTGGCAGAACAATGCCCGGAACCTGTTCCCCTACCTCACTTCCCTGGAGAACATCATGCTTCCCATGGACCTCATTGGCGCAAAGCAGAAGCGGGAGCGTGCTCTGGAGCTTCTGGAGATGGTGGGAATGAGCAAGCACAAGAACGACAAGCTGACCACCATGTCCGGTGGTGAGCAGCAGAGGATCGCCATCGCCATCGCACTGGCCAACAAGCCGAAGCTCCTCCTTGCGGACGAGCCCACCGGTAGCGTGGACTTTGCCACTGCGGACCTGATCTTCGATATTTTCACCGAGCTGAACAAAAACGGACAGACCATCCTGGTGGTTACCCACGACATCGCCCTTTCCAAGAAGGTTAAGCGCGTGGTGGCTATCCGCGACGGTAAGATCAGTTCCGAGCGTATTCTCCGTGAGAGCTATGCGGACCGTTTGAAGGAATCCAGCGTAGACTGGCGCAACGAGGACACCCAGGAAGAGTACGTGGTCATGGACAAGGCGGGCCGCGTGCAGATCCCCAGAGACATGCTGGATCGCATGAATCTGAAAGATAATAAATTAGTGGTTGAATATGCAGACGGTCATGTTATACTCAAGGCACCCGAGGAGAAGACACCGGAGGGTGACACCTGACGACCCGCACTGCATCATTTGAGGTTTCTTTATGGAAAAAAAGAAGGAGAAGCAGTTTCCCCTGACCAGAATCCAGTGGCTGTGGGAAAATATGAAGGGCCTGCGGGCCCTTTATGCCCTGGGGATCCTTGGGACTGTTACCTATAACATCATGCAGCTTACCGTTCCGTTCATCGGAGCGAAGCTTGTGGATGAATTTTTGACGGGGCCGGGCGCGGCGCAGAACCTGTCGGAACATCGGGATCGATTTTTCATCCTTCTCGGTGCGATGGTAGGTCTGACCGTGCTGCGGACCCTTATTGTTTATTTGACCTGTATGGATTTCGAGAAGGTTTCCCAGGGGGTACTCTATCGCCTGCGGAATTTCCTCTTCTCCAAGATCGAGCGTCAGGATATGCAGTTCTATGCCACCTACCGCACCGGCGACCTCATGACCCGCGTCACCGGTGACCTGGATGCGGTGCGTCATATGCTGGCATGGGTGGTGCGTATGATCGTGGAGGCCATCGCCCTCATGACGGCCACCATCGTTTACTTCTGGTCCATGAACTGGAAGCTGGCCCTGTCCCTGATGGTTGTGGCACCCTTCATCTTCCTGGTCATCGTACTGTTCCGCAACCAGGTAGGTCCCAGACACAGACTCCTTCGTGAGAAGATGAGTGAGATGAACACCGCGGCCCAGGAGAATATCTCCGGCAACCGTGTGGTGAAGGCCTTCTCCCGCGAGGACTACGAGATCGAGAAGTTTGATCACAGGAACAGCGATTACTCCGAGACCAACAAAGAGACGGCCATGACCTGGATCCATTTCTTCCCGGTCATTGAGACGTTTGCCAACCTGATGCCCGTCGTGCTGCTGCTGGTGGGCGGTCTCTTCCTGATGCAGGGAGAGCTGACTATGGGTGAGTACGTGGCATTTTCCGGACTGATCTGGGCGCTGGCCAACCCCATGCGCCAGCTGGGCTCCATCATGAACGAGTTCCAGCGCTTCAATGCCGCTTCCATGAAGGTCATGGAGATCTACTATTCGGAGCCCGTCATCGTGGATCCCGAGAATGCGGTTACCGTACCTGATCGTTTGAAGGGAGAGATCGAGTTCCGCCATGTGTCCTTTGCCTACAAGGATGAGAATGCCAGAGGCAGCGTCCTGACGGACATTTCCTTCCATGTGGCTCCCGGGGAGACCATCGCCATCATGGGCGAGACGGGCTGTGGCAAGACCACCCTGGTGCAGCTGATCCCCAGATTTTACGATCCCGCAGGAGGAGAGGTCCTCATCGACGGGATCCCTACCAACCGCTATGCACTGCAGGATTTGAGGAAAAACATCGGCATGGCTACCCAGGACGTATTGCTGTACTCCGATACCATCGACGGCAATATCGCCTACGGCAACAGTGCCCTTTCCCATCAGCAGATCATCAAATATGCAAAGTACTCCGCTGCAGCCAGCTTTATCTCCAAGATGCCTGAAGGGTATGACACCGTGGTGGGCGAGCGGGGCATCGGCCTTTCCGGCGGACAAAAGCAGCGTATTTCCCTGGCGAGAGCCCTGGCCATCCGTCCTGCCATCCTGATTCTGGACGATACCACCTCCGCCGTGGATATGGAGACGGAGCGCCAGATCCAGGACAGCCTGGACCATCTGGATTTTGCCTGCACGAAGATCATCATCGCGCAGCGCATCTCCACCACCAAGCATGCGGATAAGATCCTGATCCTCCGCAACGGCATGATCGAGGAAGCCGGAACCCACGAGGAACTCCTGGCCAGGAAGGGCTATTACTATCAGGCCGCCATGCTTCAGATGGGAGAGGAGGCGATCGCAAATGGCTGAGAAGAAAGAAAGCAGAAAGAAAGCATTTGCCGGCAAAGCCTCTGAGCGCAATACCTACCGTGAGGACGAGGTTCTGGAGGAGCCCTTTAACGTGAAGCACCTCCTGAGAGCCGGTGTTTATATCAAAAAATACGCAGGAAAAATGGTGCTGGCCCTGGCCTTAAGTATGCTGGGCGGTGTGGCAGGACTCTTCGGCCCCAAGGTAGTGCAGCACGCGTTGGATGTGACGATCCCTGCGAAGGACGTGCCGGGACTGTATAAGCTGGTGGTGCTGACCATCGGCATTTACGTCATCGCAGTCGCATTTGCAACCTTCCGTTCCAGGATCATGGTGAAGGTGGCAAACCATATCATTTACGACATCCGCAAGGACCTCTTCGAGCACCTGCAGGCTCTGCCTTTCCAGTATTACGATGACAGACCTCACGGCAAGATCCTGATCCGTGTGGTGAATTATGTAAACTCTGTGGCGGATATGCTCACCAACGGCCTCATCAATGTTGTGCTGGAGACCATCAACCTGATCCTCATCGTTATCTTCATGTTCACGGTGGATGTGAAGCTGAGTCTGGTGGTGCTGGCAGGCGTTCCCGTTCTGATGGTCTTCATGCTCTGGGTGAAGAACAAGCAGCGCAAGGCATGGCAGCAGGTCTCCAACAAGAATTCCAACCTGAACGCATACCTGCAGGAGAACATCGTAGGTGCTCGCATTACCCAGATTTTCGCCAGGGAAGAGGAGAACGCGGAGATCTTTGACGGCCTCTCCGGTCAGTGCAGAAAAGCATGGCAGCGGGCCGTTACCTACAGTAACATGGTCTGGCCCGGCATCGACGATATCTCCGTGGTGATCCGCGCCATGATCTATCTCTGCGGACTGCTGCTCTTCGGCATCGGCTATACCACCGCCGGCGTCATCGTAGCCATGACCTCCTACGCTTCGAGATTCTGGCAGCCCATCATGAACCTGGGCAATATCTTCAACAATTTCATCAACAACATAGCTTACCTGGAGCGCATCTTTGAAACCCTGGACGAGCCCGTGGGAGTCTGCGATGCGGAAGGAGCAACACAGATGCCTGCCATCAGGGGCGATGTGGAGTTTAAGGATGTATGTTTCTCCTATGAGGAAGGCAAGCCTGTCCTGAAGAACGTTTCCTTTAAGGTGAAGGCAGGAGAGAGCGTGGCTCTGGTGGGACCCACCGGTGCGGGCAAGTCTACTATCGTCAGCCTGATCTCCCGCTTCTACAACCTGGACAGCGGACAGATCCTCATCGACGGCACCGACATCTCCGGGGTGACCTTAAAGTCCCTCCGCTCCCAGATGGGTATCATGCTGCAGGATTCCTTCCTCTTCAGCGGTACCATCGAGAGCAACATCCGCTACGGCAAGCTGGATGCCACCTTTGAGGAGATCCGGAAAGCCAGCATCACGGTCTGTGCCGATGAGTTTATCATGCACATGCCGGAAGGCTACGGTACTGAGGTTCACGAGAGAGGCGACCTGCTGAGCCAGGGTCAGCGCCAGCTCATCAGCTTTGCCAGAACCCTGATCTCCGATCCCGCCATCCTGGTGCTGGACGAAGCAACCTCCAGTATCGATGTGCAGACGGAGCGGAATCTGCAGAAGGGTCTGAACGCCATGTTGCAGGGACGCACTTCCTTCATCATCGCTCACAGACTTTCCACTATCAAGAACTGCGACAGGATCATGTATGTGGATGAGGGTGGCATCGTGGAGTCCGGTACTCATGAGGAATTGATGGCGAAGAAGGGATACTATTACAAGCTTTATACTTCGCAGATGGATGCTGCTATTTAGGAATTTTTAACAGCGCATTTTTCACAAAAATCGAAAAGACTATTTACAAAAAGATCGGAATGGGTTAGGATAAGGAAAACGGTTTCCAAACCCATTTCGGTCTTTTTTTCATTTTCGGAAAACGGAAGGAAAACAAGCAGACTCTGCGTCAGTGCATATACGCGCGCTTGCGGGGCCGAGAGGGGATCAAAGAGGATCGGACAAACGGTAAGCGGTCCGAGCCCCGGGTACAGAAACGTATCGGAAAGGAGAAGGCATGACTACGATCAGGGATGTTGCTAAGAGAGCCGGCGTGGCCGTTTCCACGGTCTCCAAGGTGATCAATCATTATCCCAACATTTCGGAGGACACCATCAGAAGGGTGACAGAGGCCATTGACGAATTGCAATTCGTTCCCAACGCCATCGCATCCTCCCTTTCCTCCAAGCAGTCGGGACGGATCGCACTGATCCTGAACCCCAATACCCAGACCCAGGCCATCGACGAGATCACCATGCGGTATATGACCGGCGCGGTGACCAGAGCCAGAGAGCTGCGGATGGAGCTTTTGCCTGTATTTTTCTCCATGCTGGAGGACAAATCCGTGGAGGAGGTGGAGACCTTCCTGCATTCTCAGGGAGTGGGCGGTATCATCATCTGTGGCATGTCCAAGGATGACTACGTACTGCAGCGTCTGGTGGCGAGAGAGCATTTCAAGGTAGTCCTGGTGGACGTGCCCATCTCCAACGCCAGCACATCCTACGTCAGTGTGGATCAGCGTGCGGCACAGGCGGATGTGGCCCGGAAGACCATTCTGGAGAATCTGGGACCCAGCAAGGACATCCTCTACATCTCCGGCAAGCAGAACGGATATGTCTCCGAGGATCGTCTCCAGGGCATGCTGGATCTGGCCAGAGAGCTGGAGTTTAATCTGAGCGTTCACAGCGGAGAGTTTTCCGAGAAGAAGGCCCGGGAGATCACGTTAAAATACGGCGAGGTGAACGATATCATCGTCTGCGCCTCCGACCTGATGGCCATCGGTGCCATGAGAGCATTGATGGATCTGGATATTTTCCATCCGGTCTGCGGATTTGACGGCATCACCCTCATGGGATACGCCGGGAAGCAGATGAACACGGTGCGCCAGAATTTCCACGACATCGCCGTCGAGGCAGTGGACGAGGTGGCCAGACTCATCAGCGGTGAGCAGGGCAGGGCAGTGATCATGCCCCATGAGCTGGTGAGACTGGAATATATGGATATCATTGTATGATTTCAAGGTCTCAAAATCCGAAAACGGGCATGCTTGCATGCCGAGGTTTCGGACTTGGAGACCTGCCGGACATGAGGAAGCAGCGATTTACGAAGTAAATCCGCGGATTCCGAATGGACGGAGAATTGCGAGAGTTTCGAAGAAACGGAGCAATTCGTACGAAATCATAAACGCAACCCGGTAACCTGAGATTTTTGTCTTGATCTGAATATGGGAGGAATGTTATGAGCGAAAATCTGGAAAAGACGATGTTGACGCAGAATGTGGAAGAGCAGCTGGCAAAGCAGGTGCGCGAAGACCACGGCAAAGCAATTGCCGACTGCACCAATGAGGAGTTGTATCTTTCCTTACTGAAGCTGACCAAGGAAATGATCGGCGCTTCCACCAGAAATTCCGGTGAGAAGAAGATCTACTACATTTCCATGGAGTTCCTGATCGGTAAGCTTTTGAGCAACAACCTGATCAACCTGGGCATCTATGAGAAGGTGGAGCAGATCCTGAAGGACAACGGCAAGGAGCTGTCCGCACTGGAAGAGATCGAGCCCGAGCCCTCTCTGGGCAACGGCGGTCTCGGCAGACTGGCAGCCTGTTTCCTGGATTCCATCGCTACTCTGGGGCTGCCCGGCGACGGCATCGGCCTCAACTATCACTTCGGACTCTTTAAGCAGGTGTTCAGAAAGCACGCCCAGACCGAGGAGAAGAACGACTGGATCCGTGACACTTCCTGGCTTACCAAGACCGATGTTACCTATGAGATCCCCTTCGGCGACTGCAAGGTGGTTTCCAGAATGTATGACATCGACGTGGTTGGCTACGATAACGGCAGCAACAAATTGCACCTCTTCGATGTGGAGACTTTGGACGAGGGCCTGGTAAAGGACGGCATCAATTTTGACAAGACCGACATCGAGAAGAACCTGACTCTGTTCCTCTATCCCGATGATTCCGATGAGGCAGGCAACCTGCTCCGCATTTATCAGGAGTACTTCATGTGTGCCAATGCGGCTCGCCTGATCCTCCAGGAGATGAAGGAGAAGAAGTACGACCTGCACGATCTGCCCACTCATGTGGCCATCCAGATCAACGATACCCATCCCACCCTGGTGATCCCCGAGCTGATCCGCATCCTGAAGGAGGAGAAGAATTTCTCCATGGATGAGGCTATCCAGGTGGTAAGCAAGACCTGTGCATACACCAACCACACCATCCTGGCAGAGGCGCTGGAGAAGTGGCCCCTTTCCTATCTGGAGAAGGTGGTGCCTCAGCTGATCCCTTACATCAAGGAGCTGGACAAGCGCGTTGCCGCAAAATACACCGATCCCAAGGTTCAGATCATCGACGATCAGGATCGCGTGCACATGGCACACATTGACATCCACTACGGCTATTCCATCAACGGCGTGGCAGCCATCCACACCGAGATCCTGAAGAACTCCGAGCTGAATTCCTTTTACAAGATCTATCCGGAGAAATTCAACAACAAGACCAACGGCATCACCTTCCGCCGCTGGCTGGTATCCTGCAACCACGAGCTCACCGCTTTCCTGAGAAGCAAGATCGGCGATGACTTCCTGAAGGATGCGGATGCCCTGGAGAAGCTCCTGGGCTTCGAGAACGACACCGAAGTGCTGGATGAGATCGAGCACATCAAGCAGACCAAGAAGAGACAGCTCTGCGCATACATCGAGGAGAAGGAGGGTGTCCGCCTGGATCCCAATTCCATCTTCATCATCCAGTCCAAGAGACTTCATGAGTACAAGCGTCAGCAGATGAACGCGCTTTACATCATCCACAAGTACCTGGAGATCAAGCGCGGCAAGCGCCCCGTCCGTCCGCTGACCTTCCTCTTCGGAGCAAAGGCAGCACCTGCATACATCATCGCACAGGACATCATTCACCTGCTGCTGTGCATGCAGGAGATCATCAACAACGATCCTGAAGTCAGCCCCTACATGAAGCTGGTCTTCGTGGAGAATTACAACGTAGCGTATGCAGAGAAGATGATCCCCGCCTGCGATATCTCCGAGCAGATCTCCCTGGCATCCAAGGAAGCTTCCGGAACCGGCAACATGAAGTTCATGCTGAACGGTGCCATCACCTTAGGAACCGCTGACGGAGCAAACGTAGAGATCGCCCAGCTGGTAGGTCCCGAAAACATCTTTGAGTTCGGTGTCTCCTCCGACGAGGTCATCGAGCACTATGCGAAGGCAGACTACGTCTCCCGCGACTACTACCGCAAGAGTCCCGCCATCCGTGAGGCAGTGGACTTCATCATCAGCGCACAGCTCCTGAAGATCGGTGACAAGAAGCGTCTCACCAGACTCAGAAACGAGCTCATGAACAAGGACTGGTTCATGACCCTCATCGATTTCGACGAGTACACCGAGGTGAAGGATCGCATGATCGCCACCTATGAGGACAGAGCCCGCTGGAAGAAGATGATGCTGGTGAACATCGCCAAGGCAGGCTTCTTCTCCTCCGACAGAACCATCGCGGAGTACAACAGGGATATCTGGAAGCTGAGCTGAATCCGAAGGATTTAGCGATGCTTATTGAGGAGCGAAGCGAGTCAATAAGATGTGATGCGACGCTTGATGAGAATTTCATAGAATACCAAACGGCATGGTTGGAGTGATCCAACCGTGCCGTTTTTTCTTTTCCAAAAGTAAGAATTACCAATGGAGAATTGTCGGTATTTACGGGGATTCGGCCTCACGCAGTTTACATAATTCAAGAATCCCTGAAAAAATGATTGTGCACTTTTTGACTTTACGACATCTTTTTCGAGTGCTAATGTGTCTTCACAGTCTCACATCTACGTAGTTTCAGTGGCGGCTCGCCGAAGTTTCCTCTTTATTGAGTAACGGAAAAGAATGGTAGTGTGAATACAATTGGAGGTAGGGTTATGGAAAAAACGCAAAATGTAGGCGGAAGGAGGGAGGTGTTGTGGTTGCGGCGTGGCTAAATATGATATATAATTTAGTCACACAAGGAGGTGCACTATGCAGATTATTCCTATGAGAGATTTGAAAAATACAGTAGAAATTGAGAGGAGATGTGCCGAATCCAATGAGCCGATATTTGTGACGAAAAATGGATACGGACGTTTAGTGGTTATGGATATAGATTATTATGAGAAAGTAATGCGTAAGATTGGCGAAGCCAGCCTGGTGAATCAAGGCATTGCCGATTATGAGGATGGCAGAGTCGTGGATGGCTTATCTTCCTTGAGCAAATTGAGGGAGAAACATGGCATCTAAGAAGTACTGTATTGTTTTTACCATGACTGCAGAGTCTGACATTGATGAAACTATCGAGTATATAGCTTCAGATCTTTCTAACCCGGAGGCGGCATCGGCTTTTGTCGATGAACTGCAAGAGAAGCTTGAAGAAACTTCCCAAACACCTAAATCCGGAAAAGTGGTTGAAAATGAATTTCTGAAAAGGGATGATGTTCGTAGATTCCTGGTGGGACATTTTATTGTGTATTACATCATCGATGAAAGCGTTGGGGATATTGTGATACTCAGGGTTGTTTATGAAAAAAGGGATCAGGATAATATACTAAAATACATATAGTATAAAGGAATTTGATGCTTTGAGGTCACAAATTGCAACCTCAAACGGAATATTGTGGATTCAAAAGTCTCGGCATAGCCGGGGCTTTTTTGTGACGATTTTGAATAAACAACATATGAAAAATCAGGTTGAAAACTGAATGGCAAAAGTGCCACAAACCCTTGAAAATACTGGGTTCTTGACGGAATCGGGGGGGGTGATACGATACCTGTGGAATGTAAAGAAATCATTCCATACATGCAAAAGGAGACCAAACGAATGAACAAACTGATGAAGAGAATGCTCACCACGGTTCTTACGATCACCACTCTCATCGCAGGCACTGCAATGCCCGTATCTGCCCAGGCGGTAGACGTCGCCCCCGAAGCAGTCGTGCAGGAAGTGGCTCCCAGCCAGGAGATCTACGACTTCGTGGAGAGGATGTATAACAACTTCCTTGGCAGACAGTCCGACGCAGACGGCAAGGAAGGCTGGGCGCAGATGCTGGCTGACGGAGAGATCGACGGAGCGTCCTTCGCATACGGCTTTGCTCACTCTCCTGAATTTGAGGATATCTACAACACCATTCCCTCCGAGGAGTTCGTCACCAGACTGTATAACACCTTCCTCGGCAGAGCACCCGAAGCAGAGGGGCTGGAAGGCTGGACGGAGTATGCGGATAATTGGATGCCCCTGGATTGGATGGTGGGCGGTTTCGTAAACTCCCAGGAGTTCACCAACATCTGCGAGTCCTTTGGTATCATCAGAGGAACTTATCAGATGCCCGATGTAACCCCCGCACATCTGGACGGCGCTGCAATCGGCAACTTCGTAGAGCGCTTCTACACCGAAGCACTTGGCAGAGCGTCTGAGCCTGCAGGAAAGCGCCATTGGGCAACCATGATCGCCACCCGCCAGATTGCACCCGCAGAGCTGGTCTATGGTTTCATGGAGTCCGAGGAATTCGTAAACCGTGCTGCTAATATGACCAACGAAGAGTATGTGAACTGCATGTATCACACCTTCTTCGACAGAGAGCCTGACCAGGCTGGCTTTACTGAGTGGGTGAATGGTCTGAATGATGGTTCTCGTTCCAGACACGATATCATCGACGGCTTTGTAGGCAGTGCTGAGTACATTCAGATGGTGAACCGTTTCCTTGACTCCTTTGAGCGCACCGAGGACGGTCATATCCTCTTCGGACGGATCGAGCAGGACGCAAACCTGGAAAATGGTCCTGAGAAGATCGAGTGGCGTGTTCTGAAAGAGGACGAGAATGGCGTACTTCTGCTGAGTGAGTATATCATTGCTGAAAACCCGTATTATGAAGAGGATCAGGTTGCTTGGAACGATCCCAATCCGGCTCACTTTTTTTGGGCAGACAGTGCTACCAGAGCATGGTTAAACGGCGAGTTCTATCAGAGCATTTTCAGTGATCGTGAGCAGTCTCGCATTGTGACACAGCACTTGGAGGATTTTGCAGAATATCCCGACATTACCGACTGCATTATGCAAAATGGACCGGAAACCGATGATAAGATTTTTCTTCTCTCTAGGGAGGAGATCGCACAGTATTTCCCGGTTGAAGGAATTGGAGAATTGTGTGGTTCTTCCTATTGGTTGATCAGTGGTACTTATGAGTGTCTACAGGCAGAAATAACCGCTGCAATTCTGAAAGCCCACAACTACGATGGAATGAATCACAGGAGAGCATGGACACTTCGTTCTCATAATAACGCCAAGGGTTATGGGTTAAAGTTCTGGAGCGTTAGTTCTCTTGGAGATATAGATAACGCCGGCGCACCCGGAGTTCGTCCCGCCATCTATGTAGCAAAGTAAAGTCTCCGAAAACAACAATACCACAACAGAGAGGAAGGTTTACGCCTTCCTCTTTTTATTTTCACAAAAATCCTCAGACCAAAAGTATTTTTGTTTTTTTCATATAATTCTATAGATATTTAGATCACTCACGAACCAAACAGAAAGGATTGTGACTTATGAAATACAGATTACTGCAAAAGCTGACGGTTTTGGGAATGGCTGGGGCACTTGCTCTGTCAGCGCTTTATACCCCTATTACCAGCCGTGCTGCCGATCAAAGCCTAATCGGTCAGGAACAGGGCGTCTCCAACGGAGCGTCTATGGACTATACCGTTCCATATACGGGAGTCTACTCCATCTTTATCCGTGGCGGTATCGGAGGTTGCGATGGTAGTTTTCCTATGTACGCCTACTACTCTTCTGACGATAATAAAGAGATTGGCTTGGGTGGTAAGGGAGCAGGAATGGCATTTCGTCTTCACCTCACCAAAGGCACAGTTGTGCATCTTGTTTCCGTTGAAAGAGGTCAATGGTCTTGTGAAGTATCAGATGACACGGCAACCAGAGGTGGTTCCGGTATTGGCACTGCCAGCGGTGGTAACGGACACTGGAGTGGTGGTGGCGGTGGCGCTTCCGGCATTTCCATTAACGGACAGATCATTGCGATCGCTGCAGGTGGTGGTGGTGCAAACTGGAATTACGGCGCTCATGGACGAGAAAGCGGGGAAATAAGTTCGGCTTATGATTATACCGTTCCCACCGGAGAAAATGGTGTCAGATGGGGATACAAACTGGACACCGGCGGTGGCGGCGGTGGCTGGGTTGGCGGTAAAACAGGAGAACCAGAAGGTACCGGCTCTGGTGCGCCTGGTGCATTCGGCGGGCGCAGTGGATATGATTGGAGCCGCCTCCCCTCCAATGCATATTATGTAGATGGTTCTTTAGATGAACTAAGGGGCTCTGACGGTGGTCATATCACCTACAGACAATTTTATCTTACCTATGGCGTGCTTTATCCTCCTGAAAACGGCTATCAGCCTACAGACAGAAGTTTTGCCTATGGCACGGATGGCGGTGGCTGGGCAGGCATTACCCCTGTCAGCTTTGATCCCGAAAACGCAACCATCAGAGTCATTGCAGGCACGGGCATCAGAGAGGTGTGGTTCACCGATAACAGCGCAAGAGGTAGGGATATCAGCCAGAGCTACCCGATCGGCTCTCGGCCTGGCCTGGATGGCGACACCTATACCGGTTACCATTTCGTGAATTGGACGAAGAACGGCTCTGTAGATTCCACAACCTGGCCATACTACATCACAGTACAGGAGGGTGGCGGCACCTGGACGGCTAATGGTGCGCCGAATACCTATTCCATTGCTTATAATTTGAACGGTGGTTCGTATGGGACATATCACCCTACCAGTGCGACTTAT
>JAEETA010000076.1 GCA_016286555.1 Lachnospiraceae bacterium
TGCGTTAGCACGAGATGACGAGATGTGCGGGCGATAGCCCGGCCTTCACGCTGGCAGGTGGCATGAGGAACCACCTTTATAGGAGGAACAGAAATGTTTGAGGCATGGAAAAAGGTAGAGGAAGAGGGCCTGTACCGGTCGGAATTTGAACATGATAACTGTGGCATCGGCGCCATTATCGATATTGAGGGCCGGGCCAGTCATCAGCTGGTGGATGATGCGTTATCCATCGTTGAAAAATTGGAACATCGTGCCGGAAAGGATGCAGAGGGCAAGACCGGTGACGGTGTGGGTATCCTGACCCAGATCCCCCACAAGTTTTTTGTAAAGAAATTAAAGAGTCAGGGGATCACCCTGCCGGGACGCAGACAGTACGGCGTTGGTATGTTCTTCTTCCCCCAAAAGGACTTGGAACTTCGCCAGGCGCGTTCCATGTTCGAGATCATCGTCCGGAAAGCAGGGCTGAAGTTTATCTGCTGGAGAAAGGTGGATTCTGCACCGGAGGTACTGGGAAGTAAGGCAAGAGAATGCATGCCGAATATCTATCAGGCCTTTATCGAGCGGCCTGAGAGTGCAGTGGAAGATATCGATTTTGACCGGATGTTGTACATCGTCCGCCGGGAATTTGAGCAGAGCTGTGAGAACACCTATATTCCGTCTCTGTCCTGCAGGACCATTGTGTACAAAGGTATGTTCCTTGTGGGACAGCTTCGCACGTTCTTTACGGACCTGGAGGATAAGCAGTACGAATCCGCCATTGCGGTGGTGCATTCCCGGTTTTCCACAAATACCCTGCCCAGCTGGAACAGAGCCCACCCCAACCGGTTCATCGTCCATAACGGTGAGATCAACACCATCAAGGGAAATGCGGATAAGATGCTGGCCAGAGAAGAGACCCTTCATACGGATCTGTTCTCCGCAGAAGACATGACCAAGGTACTTCCCGTGATCTCCCAGAGCGGATCGGATTCCGCCATGCTGGATAACACCCTGGAATTCCTTGTCATGAGCGGTATGGATCTGCCCCTTGCCATGACCATTCTGATCCCCGAGCCCTGGGCACACAACGAGACACTGTCTCCGGAAGAGCGGGATTTCTACCAATACTATGCGACCATGATGGAACCCTGGGACGGGCCTGCTTCCATCCTGTTCTCCGACGGTGATGTGATGGGTGCCATCCTGGATAGGAACGGTCTTCGTCCTTCCAGATATTACGTGATGGATGACGGCCGTCTGATCCTGTCATCGGAAGTCGGCGTGCTGCCTCTGGATGAAAAACATATCGTCAAGAAAGAGCGTCTTCACCCCGGAAAACTCCTGCTTGTGGATACCAAGGAAAAGCGCATCATCCTGGATGAAGAGATCAAGGAAAAGTATGCCCTGAGTAAGCCTTACGGGGAGTGGCTGGATTCCAAACTGACCCAGCTTTCCGACCTGAAGATCCCCAACAAGAAACCGCCGAAGATCGAAGGAGAGTACAGAAAACGGCTGCAGAAAGCCTTTGGATATACCTGGGAAAACTATCATGACAGTATCCTTAACATGGCATTAAGCGGCTCTGAGACCATCGGCTCCATGGGTGTGGATACGCCCATTGCGGCCTTGTCCGGAGAGTACCAGCCGCTGTTCTACTATTTTAAGCAGCTCTTTGCCCAGGTAACCAATCCGCCCATCGATGCCCAGCGGGAAGAGATCGTTACCTCCCGTACCGTATACGTGGGCAAGAACGGTAATCTTCTGGAAGAAAAACCGGAGAACTGTCAGGTCCTGAAGATCAACAATCCCATCCTGACGGACCTTGATCTCTTGAAGATCGAAAACATGAAAAAAGAGGGATTTGGCGTCGCCAAGATCTCCATCCTGTTTTATAAGAGCACGCCCATCCAGCGGGTACTGGATCATCTGTGCGTGGAAGTGGACAAAGCCTATAAAGAAGGTGCCAACATCCTCATCCTGTCCGATCGTGGGGTGGATGAGAACCATGTGGCGATCCCTTCTTTACTTGCCGTGGCAGCGGTACACAAGCATCTGGTTGAGACCAAAAAATGTACCGCTATGTCTCTGATCCTGGAATCCGGCGAACCCAGAGAAGTGCACCATTTTGCAACCCTGCTGGGCTTTGGTGCTTCCGCGGTAAACCCGTATCTGGCCCATGCCTGCATCGCTGAGATGGTGGAAGACGAAGTGCTGGATAAGGATTATTATGCGGCAGTGGATGATTACGACAGAGCCGTTTTATTCGGTATCGTTAAGATCGCATCCAAGATGGGTATCTCTACGATCCAGTCCTATCAGGGCAGTAAGATCTTCGAAGCCATTGGTATTTCCGGAAAGGTGATCGAGAAGTATTTTTCCGGTACCGTGAGCCGGGTTGGCGGGATCACGCTGGAGGACATCGGCCACGCGGCAGATGCCCAGCACAGCAAAGCCTTCGATCCTCTGGGACTTCCCGTGGATCTGGAACTGACCGCCATGGGACGGCATAAGAGCAGGAGCAAAGGGGAGAATCACAGATATCGTCCCGAGACCATCCATATGCTCCAGCTTTCCACCAGAGAAGGCAATTACGAAAAGTTCAAAGAATATACGAAGATGGTGGACCGGGAAGAAACCGGATACCTTCGGAACCTTTTGGATTTTAACTATCCGGAAGCAGGGGTTCCTTTGGAGGAAGTGGAGAGCGAAACAGAGATCGTCAAGCGCTTTAAGACCGGTGCCATGTCCTACGGTTCCATCTCCGAAGAGGCCCATCAGACACTGGCCATTGCCATGAACCATCTGCAGGGAAAATCCAACAGCGGTGAAGGCGGCGAAAGTGAAGAAAGACTTCTCTCCGCAGGTACGGATAATGACCGGAGTTCTGCCATCAAGCAGGTGGCCAGCGGCCGTTTTGGTGTTACCAGCAGATATCTGGTAAGTGCGCGGGAACTGCAGATCAAGATGGCCCAGGGCGCAAAGCCCGGAGAAGGCGGGCACCTGCCCGGGAAAAAGGTATATCCCTGGATCGCCAAGACCAGACATTCCACACCGGGTGTGAGCCTGATCTCGCCTCCGCCTCATCATGATATTTACTCCATCGAAGATCTGGCACAGCTGATCTACGATCTGAAAAATGCCAACAAAAATGCCAGGATCTCCGTGAAACTGGTATCGGAAGCCGGCGTGGGAACCGTTGCTGCAGGCGTTGCAAAAGCAGGTGCGGGCGTCATCCTGATCTCCGGGTATGACGGAGGAACGGGAGCAGCTCCCTTATCTTCCATCCATAATGCAGGTCTGCCCTGGGAACTGGGCCTTTCGGAAACTCATCAGACGCTGATCGCCAACGGACTTCGAAACCGGGTGGTGATCGAAACAGACGGAAAACTGATGAGCGGCCGTGACGTGGCCATCGCAGCGATCCTGGGTGCAGAGGAGTTCGGATTTGCTACGGCACCCCTGATCACCATGGGATGCGTGATGATGCGTGCCTGTCAGTCGGATACCTGCCCCATGGGTATTGCGACCCAGAACCCGGAACTTCGGAAACGTTTTGCAGGCAAACCGGAGTACGTGGAGAATTTCATGCTGTTCATCGCAAGACAGCTGCGGGAGATCATGAGCAGTCTTGGCGTTCGCAGCGTGGATGAGCTGGTGGGCAGAACGGACCTTCTTAAGAAGAAAGAAGATCTGTCGCCGAAGGAGCAGAAGATCGACTTAAGCGGGATCCTGTGCAATCTCTCTGAAGAGGGAGGAGAAAAGCATACCTTTGATCCGGCGCTTGCGTATGATTTCAAACTGGAAGAAACAAAAGATGAGAGCGTGCTCCTTAAATCCGAGGCCATTAAGGCTGCACTTGCAACCGGCAAAAAAGCACGGATCGATGTGCAGGTGGAGAGTACGGACCGGACCTTCGGAACCCTCCTTGGCGCTGAGATCACCAGAAAGCATCCGGAAGGTTTGAAGGAAGATACCATCGTTGTGAACTGTACCGGTGCCGGCGGTCAGAGTTTTGGCGCATTCCTGCCTGCAGGTCTGACCCTGAACCTGGTGGGAGACAGCAATGACTACTTCGGAAAAGGATTATCCGGAGGAAAGCTCATCGTGTCTGCCCCGAAAGAGGCGGGCTATAACCCGAATGAAAACATCCTGATCGGTAACGTGGCTCTCTACGGCGCTACTTCCGGAAAAGCATTCGTTGCAGGTATGGCCGGAGAGCGGTTCTGCATCCGAAATTCCGGAGCCGTAGCGGTTGTGGAAGGCGTGGGTGAACAC
>JAEETA010000041.1 GCA_016286555.1 Lachnospiraceae bacterium
CGAAGTGGGAGAAATATGTATAACGGGTCCAACATTAATGCTAGGTTATCTGAATAATGAGGAAGAAACGGCAAAGGCTCTTCGACTTCATAAGGATGGGCGCGTTTGGTTCCATTCAGGGGATTCCGGATATATGGATGAGGATGGATTTGTTTATATCCAGGGCAGAATGAATAGAATCTATATTACGGAATATAATTCAGCACTTGCAAAGATATATCCCGATAGAATTGAAAAAATATTGTATAAGAATTCAGCGGTCGTTGAATGCTGTGTGGGTTGCATTTCTGATAGGCTGAATTGCTATAAGCCAATAGCCTTCTGCGTGATTGCGGATGAAGATAGGAGCCGTGAAAAGGAGATTAAGGAAGAACTGCTTTCAATGTGTAAAACTGAATTGCCGGAGTATGATGTCCCTGTGAAATTTGTTTTTTCTGATTCACTTCCGCACACTTCTCACGGAAAGATAGATTATAAGAAGATTGAAGAGCAAATTAAGCTGGCGAAATAATGTAAGTGGATTAGGTGATGCTGGGTACTTGTGGGTAAACAGCGATTTGGTGTGAACAGACAATACAAAGGATCTTCCTCGAACTGATAGAGGAAAGATAGATTATAGGAAATTAGAAAAGACAACAAGTAGAAAAATTCAAAAGGATTGAAAGGTATGTACAATAGAATACTTCGTCCTTTACTTGATAATGATCCCAGAAGGACCATTACCAAATTGGGTATAAAAATTCGGCAGTTTCTGTATCCGTTGTTTAAAATAGTAGTCCCGCTTACGATAAAGCGGAAATTGATATTGGTTTCAAGGGCTGAAATACTGGAATAACCGACTATTTTTGTATCGACGCATGAATTCCGGGAAGATTGTGAAGCGGCGTATTTAGCTGCCGGGAGACAATCTTATCTTGTTAATGGATGCGTGGATCTTGTGATGAACACAAAGGAAGGAATCACGAATTGGATTGTCGGGATTATTCTGGTTGACAGGGCTGATAAGAGTAGCCGTAAAGCTTTGAAAGATAAAATGATTTATGCGCTGAAAAAAGGAGGCAATATTCTGATTTATCCCGAAGGAACATGGAATAAATCGCCAAATCAAGTGATAAGCGGCTTGTTCTCCGGAGTATATGAAGTTGCAAAAGAAAGCAGCGCTCGTATCATTCCTATAGCAAATCATAGAGAAGAAGATACGATATATAGCATAGCCGGTTCATCATTCGATATATCGCATATGAGTCGGGAAGAAGCTATGGAAACGATTAAGGAACGTTTATCGACACTCAGATATGAATTGATTGAAAAGTATGGTCAATATAAACGAGAAAAACTTCCCTACGGAAGTGAGCTGGATTCTCTATGGAAAGATCATATTGATGCACTAATGGCAGAAGCTCCATACTACGATTATGAATTGGAGAAGCACACGAAATACCGAGAAAAAGGAGTAACTCTTCCAAATGAAGCGTTTTATTTCTTTAAGACAATAAATCCTTCAATAGATACGGCATTTTTGTATCGAGGAAATGAAAAATGGTGGGGAAACTATTGACGAGATTGGAGGAATAAAGACAATGCTTGACAGACAGACAGACAGACAGACAGACAGACAGGCGGGTGGGGTATCCGTCGATTGATAAACCTTGGCTGAAACATTATAGCGAAGAAGCGATGAGGGCTTCTTTGCCTGAATGTACCATCTTTGAGTACATGATGGAGAATAATAAGGACTTTCCGAAGGATGTTGCTATCAACTATGTGGGAGAGAAAACTACATATCGTGAGCTTTTTGAGAATATTGACAAGACTGCCGCTGCATTTCTGAAAGCCGGAGTAAAAGAAAAAGAAATTGTTACTGTTGCTCTGCCGAGTATCCCGGAAGCTTTGTATTGCGTATATGCACTTAATAAGATCGGTGCGGTGGCAAATATGATTCATCCGCTGGCCGGGAAAGAAGAGACAATAAACTACATTAATGAAGTCCAAAGCCGAATTGTTGTAATCTTTGACGGAGCGTATGAAACCATAGCAGAAGAGATTGAGAGAACGACAGCTGAAAAAGTAATCGTATCATCTCCTTCTGATTCTTTACCTGGTCCACTTAAGGTTGCCTACTCTGTGAAAGTAAAGAAACCGAATTTGGACGGAAAAGTATTTTTTTCCTGGAAGTCGTTTATTCGTGATGGAAAGGGAACAGAGATAAAAACGATAAAGAAAGATTGCCACGAGATGGCTATTATTTCTCATACCGGCGGGACTACGGGAAATCCGAAAGGGGTGATGTGCTCTGATTATAATATTAATTCACTGATTTATCAGTCGTTTTGTTGTTTTGAGCATGACGAACGTCAACATAGAGCGTTGGCTGTACTTCCCCCCTTTGTGAATTATAGTTTGGTTCAGTCGATGCTTGAAATGATATTTCTAGGTTATCAGGTTATATTACTTCCCAAATATGAACCGAAAAAAATATGGAGATATTTTAAACAGTATAAACCTAATGTTGTTTTGTCTATACCAGCCTATTGGGAAATGGTCTTGAATAATGACGCCCCTAAGCATGTTGATTTATCGTGCTTTGAACAGATATATTATGGTGGCGAGGCAATGAGTGAAGAAACGGAAAAGGCTATAGATAAGGTTTTAAAACAGTATGGCTCTAAGCTTGATTTATTAAAGGGCTTAGGGAGTACCGAATTAATGTCTGTGGCTTCTCAAACATATCCGTGGTGCAATGAAGTGGGGAGTGTAGGAATTCCTCTTGTAAAGACAAACTGCAAAGTTGTGAATCCAGGGACTGAAGAAGAAGTTCAATATTTTGAGCAGGGAGAAATATGTTTTAGCGGACCAACCGTAATGATGGGATATTATAACAACCCGGTTGCAACAGATGAAGTAATAAAGATTCATGCGGATAGCGAAAGGTGGATTCATACTGGTGATTTAGGATATATAAATGACGATGGTGTTATTTTTGTTACCGGCAGAATTAAACGTATCATCATGACAAAAGGAGAAGATGGGCAAGTTACTAAACTATTCCCGGATCGAATCGAAAAAATAATATGTATGCACCCGTCTGTTGAACTCTGCTGCGTTATCGGGATTTCAGACGAACAAAGGATAAATTATCCTAAGGCGTATGCAATTATAAAAGAAGGATACAAAATCGAAACAATCGAGAGGGAAATATTGGACATTTGTAAAAAGAATCTTCCGAGTTATATGATTCCTGAAAAATTTGAATTTGTAACTGATCTTCCAAGAACTGAAAGAGGCAAGGTGGATTATAGGGCCCTTGAAAAATGGAAAGGGTTATGAGTTGATTGCTTTAACTGAAGGACTCAATATATTTCATTTGTAAGCAGAATGCGGTTGGAATAGTACGAGAAGGCCCGCCTGGGATCAGGCGGGCTTCCTTTACGAAGTGGCCTCATACATCTCATCGATCTTTCCGTGCACGTCCTCTTTCGGCAGGCTCCGGAAGAAGCGGACCGTGAAGGGGACGGTGATGAGGGTGGTGAGGATGTCGGAGACCATCTGGGCGCACTGGATACCGGTGATGCCCAGGAAATGGGGCAGGATCAGCAGCACGGGGATATAGCACAGTCCGCCTCGCAGGGTGGAGAGGAAGGACGCCACCTTCGTTTTTCCGATGCTCTGGAAGAGCATGTTGGATGACACAGTGAAGGGCTGCAGGAACAGAGCGCAGCACTGGAAGCGCAGCGCGGGAACGCCGATGGCGGTCACCGCGGGATCGTCACGGAAGACGCGGACGATGGGTTCAGGAAAGAGTATACCGATGATGGCAAGCGTTGCCAGCAGCATCTCGCCTGTGCGGAAGGTAAAGAAAAATCCTCTGCGCAGGCGATTGTATTTTCCGGCGCCGTAATTGTATCCGCTGACGGGCTGGAAGCCCTGACCGATGCCGATCATGACAGAGCCGATGAACATGACGATGCGTCCCACGATGGCCATGGCTGCGATGGCTTCGTCACCGTAAGGCTTCGCACAGATGTTGAGGGTGGCGCTGGAGAAGCTGTGCAGGAGCTGGCGCAGCAGGCTGGGGAAGCCTCTGCGGATGATGGTGAGCCAGTCATTAATGTCCCTGCTGATGGCGGAGACGGAGAGCTGGGTGATGGTTTTTCCCGACAGGAACATATACAGCAGGATGCCCACGCTGACGTACTGGGAGAGGCAGGTGGAAAGACCTGCACCCGCAATACCCATATCCAGGCCGAACATGAAGAACCAGTCGCCAAAGATGTTCAGGAGTCCGCCGGACACCAGCCCGAACATGGCCCAGAAGGCCTTGCCCTCGTAGCGCATGATGTTATTCAGGACACAGGCGGCGCCCATGGCGGGGCCGGCGATGAGGATGTAGATCCCGTAGGTGTAGGCGAAGGGAAGGATGGTCTCGGTGCTGCCCAGGATCCGAAGCAGTGGCGCAAAACAGGCAAATTCAAGGATGGACAGCGTGGTGCAGAAGAGCACAGCCCCGGCGACGCCCGTGGAACCGATCCTGGAAGCGGCTTTGTGGTTGCCCGAGCCCAGGTTGGTGGAAATGGCGCTGCCGCTGCCTTGTCCGAACATGAAGCCGATGGCCTGAAAGACGGAGTGGACGGATGCCAGGATCCCGATGGCTGCGGAGGCACTGGTCCCCAGCTTTCCAACGAAGTAGGCGTCCGCCAGGTTGTAGATCATGGTGGTGAGCATGGAGATCACCGTGGGGATCGCCAGGGACAGGATCAGGGGCTCCACCGGCCGCAGGATCAGTTTTTCGTATTGGGCACGTTCTTTGCTATCCATGAGATACTCTTTCGAAAGGTTTTAGTTGAGAATACAACAAGAATATTATACTATTTTTCCAAGAGAAAGAGTATTGTCCCACGGATTTTCAATTTCCCGCAAAACGGGGAAAAGGAGCGCTCATGGACTATAATATGCCGCCTGTGCCCGGGATCGACTGGGAAAAGGCGTATCAGTACCTTCCGGATAAGGAAATCCTGCAGATGGTATTGCAGGAGGTGTGCGCCACTGCAGATGAGCAGACGGGACTCCTGCTGGAGTTTCTGGAGGCGCTGCGTGCGGCACCGACAACGGAGACCTTCCGGGATTACCGGGTTCAGGTCCATTCCATGAAAGCGACCCTGCGCTCCCTGGGAGCGGAGTTGTTTTCCGAAGCTCTGGCGCTGGAGGAAGCGGCGCGGGACGAGCGTCCGGAACCTATCTTGCAGGAAACGGAAGGTTTTATCGATTGCTACGCAGATCTGGTCCGGAAGATCGCACCCTTAACGACGGAAACCCCGGGCTCCGATTTTCATCCGGAGACCTTTGCGGAACTGGTGCGGAACGTGCGATCCGCCATGGAAATGTTTGATGTTTCCGCCATACAGGAGAATCTGAAACACATCCGGGAAACGGATGTACCGAAAGAATATCAGGCCGGCGTAGATCAGCTGGCGGCAGGATGCAGAGACCTGGACGGCGAGAAGGTGGAAGCAGCCTGCAAAGCCCTTTTGAATGAGGGCTGAAAGAGGAAACAATGAGATTTGTCGAAATAGAAGATCTGACCCCGGGAATGAAACTGGGGAGAAAGATCATCAATCGAAAAACGGCTTCCGTCCTGGAAAAGGATATGGCGCTGACCCGGGTGCACATCGAGCATCTGAAAAACAGCGGCTATCTGGGAGCCTATATTGCCGATGAATTCTCACAGGATGTAGAGATCCAGGAGATTGCAAAGGAAGAGACCATCTTAAACGGCATCGAAGCCGTGGCCCAGGCGGATGTGGGAAAGATCATCGATGTGGCCCAGGAACTGACCATGGGCATCTCCTCCATGAAGTCCATCAAGGTGGACCTGCTGGATCTGCGGAACTTTGACGACTACACCTACCAGCACAGCGTAAATGTGGCCATTTATGCCGCTGCCGTGGCTTCCCGGATGGGATTTTCCCAGAGTGAGATCCAGGAAGTGACAGTGACGGGTCTGTGCCATGATCTGGGAAAAACCAAGATCCCAACTGCCGTTCTGAATAAGCAGGGACGCCTGACCGATGAGGAGTACAACGAGATCAAGCGGCATCCCAGATACAGCTATGAGATGCTCTATGACAATGCGCAGATCTCCGGCCTCGTGCGGCAGGCGGTACTTTGCCATCATGAGAATGAAAACGGCTCCGGCTATCCCGAGGGACGATTCGGGGATGATATTCCTCTGTATGCGAAGATCATCCACGCGGTAGATGTGTATGATGCACTGACCAGCAAGCGGCCCTACCAGGATCCTTATGCTCCCGTGGAAGCACTGGAGTACATGGCGGGCGGTATGGACATCCTCTTTGACCGCAAGGTGATCGAGGTCATGCAGAAGGTGATCCCGGCTTATCCTCCGGGAATGGATGTGATCCTTTCCACCGGAGAGCGGGCACTGGTGCTGGCTCATACGGCAAACGCCCTGCGTCCGAAGGTGAAGATCTATCAGAGCGGCCGGGTGGTAGATCTGACCAGCGATCTGGAATACATGTCCGCCTTCATCACGAAGTCCGGATTCATGCTTTCCAGAGAAAAGGAATCTGTGGCAGTCCTCAACGAAAACCGGGGAGAAAAGAAGGACAGCTCCAGACCCAAGGAAATCCTGGTGGTGGATGACAGCGTGGTGGCATTGATGCAGACCAGAGCTGCTCTGAGCCAGGAGGGTTATCATGTGACCGTTCTGGAAAGCGGCCTCGCATGCATCAACTATATCAAGGCAAAAGGCGTACCGGATCTGCTCATCGCGGATATCGAAATGCCCATGATCAACGGCATTTCCATGGTGGAAAAGCTCAGGCGCCAGGGGCATCTGGGTCTGAAAGTGCTCTTCCTTACCGCAGTGGCAAATAAAGAGACGGTGCTGCGCTGCAGAAAGGTGGGGGCCAAGGATTACATCTTAAAGCCCTTCAGTCCCATCTAT
Organism: Lachnospiraceae bacterium; assembly: GCA_016286555.1. Taxonomy (GTDB): domain Bacteria; phylum Bacillota; class Clostridia; order Lachnospirales; family Lachnospiraceae; genus AC2028. Next base: position 6,965 of record JAEETA010000041.1, read on the forward strand.
CTGCGGGAACGTGTCAGGGTTGCACTGGATCAGAATCTGGATCGCTAACGGGGAAAGCGATTCGGAGAGGTCCATAAAAAGGGTACAAGTTTTATGGAGGAAATGTAATGGGGAACTATCGTAACTTCAAACTGACGACGTATTTTGTCGCCCAGGCAACGGCCCGGATCAGTGAAGAGGAGCTGGAAAAACAGCTGGACTTCATGGAAAAGCATCTGCGACTGGACAAGGTCTATCTGGAGCCCTGGAGAGGTTTGCTGGCCTCCGAAGAGCAGGTGGAAATGATCAAGGGGGCTTTCGAAAAGCGGGGCATCGAGGTGGCCGGGGGACTTACCACCGTGATCCCTACGCCGGAAGGCGACGAGCCCAAGGCCAGACTTTTCGACACTTTCTGCTACAACGATGAGAAGATGCTGAAGAAACTGACGGAAGTGTCGGAATTTATCGGAAAGCATTTTGACGAATTCATCATCGACGACTTTTTCTTTACCAACTGTACCTGCGACGCCTGCAGAAAGGGCCGGGACGCCTTCAACGCAGAGCACGGCATTAAGGCCGGCTGGCAGGAATACCGCCTGGCGCTTCTGGAAAAGGTGAGTAGGGAAAACATCATCGGACCTGCCAAGGCAGTGAATCCGAACTGCAAGATCACCATCAAGTATCCCAACTGGGCCGAGAGTTACCAGGAGACGGGATACAATCCCGCAGTTCAGCGGAAGATCTTTGACCGGATCTACACCGGCACCGAGACCAGAGATCCCGTTACCACGGACCAGCACCTTCCCAGGTACCTGAGTTTTTCCCTCATGACCTATTTCGAGAGCATGTGGCCGGACCACAACGGCGGTGGCTGGTTTGATCATTTCGACACCCACATCACGGAGCAGTACCTGGAGCAGGCGTACCTCACCGTGTTTTCACGGCCCAAGGAACTGATGCTGTTCTGCTTCCAGTCCATGTATGACAATATGTATTCTCCTGCCCTGGGCTTCCAGCTGGAGCGCCTGGACCGGATCATGGATGTGGCGGGGAATCCCGTGGGCATGCAGTGCTATCTCCCCGATAACTGTCAGGGAGAGGACAATGTGCAGGACTTCCTGGGCATGAACGGCCTGCCCATTCTGTGCACCCCGTATTTCCCGGAAAAAGCGGAGCAGATACTTCTCACAAGGAGCTCGGCCTATGATCCCGAGATCCTGACGAAACTGGATGCGTATCTGCAACAGGGCGGCACGGCACTGGTCACCACAGGCTTCTGGGAGGCTGTTCAGGACAGAGGGTTCGAGAACTTTACCTCCATCCGCCTGCGGGGCAGAAAGGTGAGCGCCGACCGCTATCGCATCGAGCAGGAAAAACCCGGAGGGTGGGCTCCCTGGCTCTTCCCTGCAGGAAACAAACCCATCAGTTTCCCCGTGGCGGAGTATCGCAACAATGCCACCTGGGCGGTGGTGAAGGGTATGCACGAGGAGGAGAGTTACGGAATCCTTCTGCGTGACTGGTATGGTAAGGGAACCATCTGGACCATCGCAGTGCCGGATGCATTCACCGATTACTACCGGATTCCTGCGCCCGCATGGAGCAGGATCCGTCAGGCTTTCCCCGTAAAGGGGATCTGGCTGGAGGGCGAGCCCAGGATCAGCCTCTTTGTGTATGATAATGACACATTCGTCATGTATCCTTATGTGATGGAAGGGGTGCAGCGCACGGAAGCAAAGGTGCACGTGAAAGGGGCAAAGGCCCTGCAGTCCGTCCTGTGGAAGCGGGACATCGAGCCTGCCTATACGGAAGGGGACGATGCGGTCTTTTTGCTGGATGCCATGCCGGGAAAGTACGAGTGCTACAAAGTGATCAGATAGGAAGATATGGAATAGAAAAGAAACGGAGGGGCCTGATGGCAGGCTCCTCCGCTTTGTTTACGCAGAAGGAGGGATTCGAACCCTCGCACCCCGAAGGGCCTAGCGCATTTCGAGTGCGCCCTCTTCGACCACTTGAGTACTTCTGCTGACAAAACTGTATTTTACAGAAAAAATACGCATTTTGCAAACATGAATTAATCCCCGTAGACAGTAGCGGGAAAAGGGCATCTATAGTACAATAAGGGAGTCGGGATCGCAGAGCGAAACCCGGCATCAAAAGCGGGGCGGAGCGAGGCTCGGAGGAGTTCGCGGCGCCCGGGACAAAGCATATATGGAGGGTAAGAAATGATCATCGGAGAGAATCTGCCGAACATCCCCTGGGAAGACAGACCGGAAGGATGTAAGGACATTGTGTGGAGATACAGCGGGAATCCTATCGTGGAGAGAGACCAGATCCCCGGCTCCAACAGCATTTTTAACAGCGCAGTGGTGGCGAAGGACGGTGCCTTTGTAGGTATTTTCCGCAGCGACAACACCGCTATGGAGCAGCACCTTTTCCTGGGAAAGAGTGCGGATGCCATCCACTGGGACATCGAGGAGAATCCCCTGCCCCTGTACGGCAAGGACGATCAGGTCTGCGGCGTTGCCTGCGGTTACGATCCCAGAGTGTGCTGGATCGAGGACCGTTATTATGTGACCTGGTGTAATTCCTTCCACGGTCCCACCATCGGCGTGGCGTATTCCTTTGATTTCAAGAAATTCTATCAGCTGGAGAACGCTTTCCTGCCCTTCAACCGCAACGGCGTTCTCTTCCCGAAAAAGATCGGCGGCAAGTTCCTGATGCTGTCCAGACCCAGCGACAACGGACATACCCCCTTCGGCGATATGTTCCTGAGCCAGAGCCCCGACATGGAGCACTGGGGATATCACCGCTTTGTGATGCAGGCCCAGGGCTGGGCATGGACCAAGGTGGGTGCAGGCCCCATCCCCATCCTCACCGACGAGGGCTGGCTCCTGATCTTCCACGGGGTGGGAACCACCTGCAACGGCATGATCTACTCTATGGGCGCAGCCATCCTGGATGAGAATGAGCCCTGGAAGGTAAAGTACCGCTGCAAGCCTTACATTTTCCATCCCACCACCATGTATGAGTGCGTGGGCGATGTGCCCAATGTCACCTTCCCCTGCGCAACCCTGACGGATGCGGCAACGGGACGGATCGCCATCTATTACGGTGCTGCGGACACTGTGGTGGCCATGGCCTTCACCCAGGTGGACGAGCTCATCAAGTACATTAAGGACAACGCTCTGTGAATATTGTGACATATGTGTCGATCGCAGCCATCCTCCTACTGTCCGTAGCGCTTGTGGTACTTCTGCGGAAGAGATTTCGCAGACCGGACGAGCTGGACGGTATGGAGGGGCACGATTTTGAATTTTATTGCGCCGATCTCCTGAAGCAAAACGGATTTACCGATGTGGAGGTGACCAGGGGCAGCAGGGATTTCGGGGTGGACATCCTGGCGGTCCGGGACGGCATCACCTACGGGATCCAGTGCAAGGCCTACACCGGCCCCGTTGGGGTGGGCGCAGTGCAGGAAGCCTATGCCGGCAGGGATTTTTACGACCGGATGGTGGGAGTGGTGATGACCAATCAATACTTCACCGCACCGGCCATGGAGGCTGCGGGAAAGCTCCGGATCCTGCTCTGGGACCGGGAGGAACTCCTGCGGATGCGGGGAGAGTGACTCAGCCCACTCCGGGGGAAGATTTTTCCCTGTGGAGCGGAAGGCAAAAATGTGCTAAAATAAAGTAAATACAGTGTTTTTCGGTGTTTTTTACTACAAGGAGGTGCCCGGATGAAGAGAATCGGAATGTTGACCAGCGGCGGTGACTGTCAGGCTCTGAATGCTGCCATGAGAGGCGTGGTAAAGACCCTGGCCCACAGTGGCGAAGCTGTTGAGATCTACGGATTTTTGGATGGCTACAAGGGATTGATCTACGGTAATTTCCAGATGCTGACCGGCAAGGATTTCTCCGGTATCCTCACCAAGGGCGGCACCATTCTGGGATCTTCCCGTACGCCATTTAAGACCATTCAGGAGCCCGATGAGAACGGCCTGGATAAGGTCGATGCCATGAAGCAGAACTATTTCAAACTCCGTTTGGATGTGCTGGTGGTGCTGGGGGGCAACGGCTCCCACAAGACCGCGAACCTGCTCAGGGAGGAGGGGCTGAACATCGTAACCCTGCCCAAGACCATCGACAATGACCTCTGGGGAACGGATATGACCTTCGGTTTCCAGAGCGCCGTGGACATCGCCACGGAGTGCATTGACTGCATCCACACCACGGCTGCATCCCACGGCCGTGTCTTTATCGTGGAGGTCATGGGACACAAGGTAGGCTGGCTGACCCTGAACGCAGGCATGGCCGGCGGTGCGGACATCATCCTTCTGCCCGAGATTCCCTATGATATCAAGAAGGTGGTGCAGAAGATCGAAGAGCGCGAGAAGAACGGCAGTAAGTTCACCATCATCGCCGTTGCGGAGGGCGCTATCTCCAAGGAAACCGCAAAGCTGTCCAAGAAAGAGCAGAAAAAGAAGGCCGCAGAGAGCAAGTATCCTTCCGTTTCTTATGAAGTGGCAGACGAGATCTTTAAGCGCACTGGCCGCGAGGTCCGTGTCACCGTTCCCGGACATACCCAGCGCGGCGGCAGTCCCTGCCCTTATGACCGCGTTTTCGCAAGCCGTCTCGGCGCCGAGGCAGGCAAGCTGATCCTGAAGGGCGAGTACGGCTTCATGGTGGGTTACCGCAACCGTGAGATCGTGAAGGTTCCTCTGGATGAGGTGGCCGGCAAACTGAAGTATCTGGATCCCAAGTCCACCATCATCGAGGAAGCAAAGCTCCTGGGCATCAGCTTCGGAGACTAAGACTATAAGTAATGTTTGGAGTGTAGTTCCATGTCCTATATGACTTTGTACCGAAGATTCAGGCCCGACAACTTCGCTGATGTGAAGGGCCAGGATCACATCGTGACCACTCTCCGGAATCAGATCAAAAACCAGAGGATCGGCCACGCTTACCTGTTCTCCGGCACCCGGGGAACTGGAAAAACGACCATGGCGAAGATTTTTGCCAGGGCCGTCAATTGTGAGAATCCCAATGACAACGGGCCCTGCGGGGAGTGTGCCACCTGCAGGGCCATTGCCGCGGGCTCCGGTCTGAATGTGCTGGAGATCGATGCGGCATCCAACAACGGCGTGGACAGTGTCCGTGACATTGTGGATGATGTGGCCTATCGCCCCACGGAGGGGAAATACAAGGTGTACATCATCGACGAGGTTCACATGCTGACGGTCCAGGCCTTTAATGCGTTGCTGAAGACCCTGGAGGAGCCTCCGGAGTACGTGATCTTTATCCTGGCCACCACCGATGTGAATAAACTGCTTCCCACGGTGCTTTCCAGATGCCAGAGATATGATTTCAAGCGCATCTCCGTGGATACCATCCAGGCCCGGATGCAGGAACTCCTGGACAAGGAAGGGTTGCAGGCCCAGGAAAAGGCACTGCAGTACATTGCAAAAACCGCCGACGGATCCATGCGTGATGCTCTGAGCTTCCTGGAGGAGTGTATTTCTCTCCACATGGGAGAGGAACTGACCTATGACATGGCCCTGGATGCGCTGGGTGCCGTGGATACGGAAGTGTTCAGCCGGATGTTCCGGGCGGTGCGTTCCAGAGATGTGCGCAGCTGCGTGGATGTGCTGGACGAGGTGATCATGCAGGGCAGAGAGCTGGGGCAGTTCGTTACGGACTACACCTGGTACCTGCGGAATGTGATGCTGATGCAGACCGGCGAAGACATGGAGAGCGTCATCGACATGTCCACCGAGAACATGGCCAGACTGAAGGAGGATGCTGCCTCCGCTCAGAAGGAGCAGGTCTTCCGATACATCCGGGTCATGAGTGAACTGTCCAACACCATTCGCTACGCTACCCAGAAGCGGGTTCTGACGGAGGTTGCCTTTATCCGCCTGTGCCTGCCGCAAATGGATAAGGATGCAGACTCTGTTTATGACAGAGTTGTCGCAATAGAAGAGCAGCTGGAAAACGGCGTTGTGGCCGTGGCACCGGCGGGTACGGAAGGCGCTTCCGCTCAGGCTCCCGCAAGGAAACCCATGAAGGAGCTGCCCAAGGCTTTGCCCGAGGATGTGAGCAGGATCGTTCAGAACTGGAACCACCTGTGCTCCGAAGGAAAGGACGGTGTCAGGTCCATTCTGCAGGCAGCCACCCCGTCCTTAAGTGCCGATGGCAGACTGGAGCTTGTGTTCGCGGAAGGCGACATGGCCTACCACAGAGCCGGAGGCGAACTGGGCAGGCGGGACATCAGCGAGCGCCTGGAGGAAGAGATCGGCAAGACCGTGGAGTTTACCATCCGTGAGGCTTCTCATCGTGAGATGGAGGACACGGTGGTGGATCTGCGAAAGCTCTTTGATTTTCACATCGATATCGATGATGTAACGGAATAACAGGAGGAAATGAAAAAATGGCAAAAAGAGGCGGATTCCCCGGCGGCGCGATGCCGGGAAACATGGCAAACCTGATGAAGCAGGCACAGCGCATGCAGCGTCAGATGGAGGAGGGCCAGAAGGCTCTGGAGACCCAGGAGTTTACGGGCACCGCAGGGGGCGGAGCAGTCTCCGTGAAGGTAAACGGCGGCAGAGAGCTGCTGGAGATCAAGCTGAAGGAAGAGATCGTGGATCCCGAGGACATCGAGACCCTGCAGGATGCCATCATGGCAGCAGTCAATGAGGCGATGCGCAAGGCGGACGAAGCCAGCGCAGCGCTGATGAGTGGTATGACCGGAGGACTTCCGTTCTGATGGATCTCTACAGCGGATATATCAACAAACTGGTGGAGGAACTGGCGGCCCTTCCGGGCATCGGAAGCAAGTCCGCACAGCGCCTGGCGTTCCACCTCATCAATATGCCCCAGGACCGGGTGAGCCGTCTGGCAAGCACCATTCTGGATGCCAAGGCCAATGTCCGGTATTGCAGCAAATGCTTTACTCTGACGGACCGGGAGATCTGCCCTGTCTGCGCGGATGAGCGGCGGGACCGCACCACCATCATGGTGGTGGAAAATACGAGGGATCTGGCGGCATACGAGAAGACCGGGAAGTACACCGGAGTGTATCATGTATTGCACGGAGCCATTTCTCCCATGATCGGGATCGGCCCCGGAGATATCAAGATCAAGGAACTGGTGGAGCGCTGCTCCGCGGAGGATGTGCGGGAGGTGATCCTGGCGACGAACTCCAGCCTGGAGGGCGAGACCACCGCAATGTACATCAGCAAGCTCCTGAAGCCTGCGGGGATCCGTGTGACCAGAATTGCCAGCGGCGTTCCGGTGGGCGGAGATCTGGAGTACATCGATGAGGTTACACTGGGGAGAGCCCTGGAGGGAAGAACCGAGCTCTGACCGTAATGAAAGGATTGCCCGGCCGGGCAAAAAGGAGGAAACAGACATGTCAGTTGAATCAGCCGCATTTGGTACCAGCAAGGAAGGCAAGGAGATCGTTCTTTATTCCATTAAGAACAGCAAGGGCATGGTAGCCAAGGTCATGAACCTGGGCGCGATCCTGGTGGAGCTGTGGGTGCCCGATTCCAAGGGTGAGGTACAGGATCTGGTCCTGGGCTTTGACAAGGCGGAGAGCTACTACGGCAATCCCAGCTTCTTCGGAGCAACCATCGGCCCCAACGCAAACCGCATCGGCGGCGCTACCTACAAGCTGGACGGCGTGAATTATCAGCTGGATGTCAATGATGGCGAGAACAACCTGCACAGCCACATGGAGCTGGGCTACCATAAGAGAATGTGGGAAGCAAAGACAAGCGACAACAGTGTCACCTTTACTCTGGAGGATCCCGCAACCCTGGGCTTCCCCGGAAACAAAGTCATGAGCGTGACCTACACCGTGACCGAGGAGAATGAGCTGGTCCTGACCTATCATGCAAAGAGCGATGATCTGACCATCATCAATCCCACCAACCACACCTATTTCAATCTGGACGGCAGAGATGCCGGCAGCATCGTAGATCATAAGATTCAGCTGGAGGCAAAGACCTATACCCCCACCGTTCCCGGTTCCATACCCACCGGTGAGATCGCACCGGTTGCAGGCACTCCCATGGATCTGACGAAGCTGATCCGCGTCGGTGATCACATCGATGACGATTTTGAGCAGCTCACCATGGCAGGGGGCTATGATCACAATTATTGCATCGACGGCTGGGACGGCACGAAGCGCCTGGCTGCTACCGTGGTTTCCGAGAAGAGCGGACGCACCATGAAGGTTTACACCGATCTGCCCGGCATCCAGTTCTATGCAGGCAACTTCATTGCAGATCAGGTGGGAAAGGGCGGCACCGAGTATCACAAGCGCTACGCACTGTGCCTGGAGACTCAGTTCTATCCCGACACCATTCACCATGAGAACTTCCCTTCCTGCGTCTTCGGCGGGGACAGGGAGTACAATTCCGAAACCACCTATCGCTTTGAGTAGGTTTTTTTGGTAAGATATCCTCTATAGGAAATGAGATCGGGCAGGAGCTTCCTGCCCGATTTTGAAAGGAAGCATTTTTTATGGCTCGCAGGTATGACAACGGTGAAAATACGGAGGACCATCGCTCCTATCGCAGCAGGCTGCTGGAACACAGGGTGCGGAATTTCTATACCGCCCTTCTGATCCTGGCTGTCCTGGCAGTGGTGGGCTTTGTGATCTGGTTCCAATACAATACGCATCTGTATACCGGGTTTGACGTGCTGGATACCATAAAGACGGAAGGGGCAGCGGGCAGTCAGAGCATCCGCATGAACCAGAGCCTTCTGACCTACAGCGCCGACGGTGCCCACCTCACCGCGGGGGACGGCACGGTGAAATGGAACCAGACCTACGGCATCCAGGATATCCTCCTCTCCGAAAACCGGGGAACCGTGGCCATCGCCGGATACAATGAGAGAAACATCTACGTGCTGAACGAGGAAAAACAGCTGGGAAGCTTTACCGCCACCATGCCGATCCGAAACATTGCGGTTTCCAAGGAAGGCCAGGTGACGGCGGTACTGGCAGATACGGATTCCGCCTGGATCAACACCTATTCCTCCCGGGGAGAGCTGATCTACACAGGCCAGACCCACATGACCGGCAGTGGCTATCCCGCAGCCCTGGCCCTTTCTCCCTCCGGCAACATGCTGATGATCAGCTATCTGTATGTGGATTCCGGCTCCGTGAAGTCCACGGTGGCTTTTTACAATCTCAGCAACGTGGGTGACAACTACACCGACAACCTGGTGAAGGGACAGGATTATCCCGACCAGATCGTGCCTGTGGTGGGCTTCTTAAGCGACCGTGTTTCCTACGCGGTAGGGGATGGCAGACTCATGCTCTACGAAGGAGCGGAGCAGCCCATCGTAAAATCCGAGACCCTCTTTTCCGAGGAGATTCTCAGCGTCTTCGAAGGTAACGGCTATGTGGGACTGATCTTTGCTTCCGATAAGGAGGGAGAGCGGTATCGTCTCCAGGTTTACAACGCTTCCGGCGAGCAGGAGGGTACTTACTACTTCAGTATTGAATATGAAGATATTCTCTTCGAGAAAAATGATTTTGTGATCTACAGCGAGTCGGAATGCCTGATCCGGACCTATTCCGGCAGAACGAAATTTGAAGGCGGCCTGGACGTGGCGGTGCAGAAGATCCTGCCTACCGCCTCCGCTTACCAGTATGTTCTGGTAACGGGCAATGAGATGATCAGGATCCAGTTAAAATAAGGAGGCTTCATGAAGGAAGAACTCTATACGATCCCTTTAAATGATGCGGTGCATGCAGAGGATGAATGTGCGTTCTGCTTTATCGAGCGCATGGTGGAGCAGGATCTGATGGACTATTGCCTGGGCTCCGGTTCCTCCTATATGCAGGCGGACATGCGGGACAAAACGGACGAAGCGGGATTTTGCCGCAGGCATTACCATGCCATGCTGGACTATGGCAATACCCTGGGGAATGCATGGATCCTGAAGACCCACACCAAACGGGTGCTGGCGGAGTACCGGGATGCCGCAAAATCTTTCCGGCCCGGAAAGGTCTCTCTGGCGGATCGCCTCTCCGGAAAAAAGGACGGGGACAATGCCATTGTAAAATGGGTGAAGCGCCGTACCGGTTCCTGCTATATCTGCGGCGAGTTTGAGCGAACCTACGACCGGTATCTGAGTACCTTCTTTTATTTATGGAAGGAAGACTCCGCATTCCGTGAAACGGTTCTGAAGGGGAAGGGCTTTTGCCTGCCTCATTTCGGGGACCTGATGGCTGCAGCGGAGCGAAATTTAAGCGGGAACGAATTGCAGGAGTTCTGTGACCGGATGATCGATCTGACGGAGCAGAACCTGGAGCGCATCCACGAGGATGTGGCATGGCTGGTGGAGAAATTCGATTACAAGAATAAGGATGCGGACTGGAAGAATTCCAGAGATGCGTTGCCTCGCACCATGCAAAAGCTGCAGGGAGGCCACCCTGCGGATCCACCCTACAAAAGTGCAAAATGAGAGAGATAAACGGCTGTCCGTTTCCTGCGGACGGCCGTTTTTATGATTTTTTAAGAAGTATAAGAGGCCTCCGGTTTAGGAATGGTGATATAATAGTAAATGAATATTTTCAGGGGACGCAGGACGGATCCGCATCCCCGAAAGGAGAGGGAAGATGGCAAAAAATGACAAGATCGTATCGGCACAAAAGAAGAAGGGCGGATTGAGCATGCGGGGAACCCTGATCATGTTCGCTCTGATCCCCCTGGTAGTATCATCCCTTATCATTGCACTGGTTTCGGCTTCCAAGAGCAAGACTGAGATCGAAGGCAATACCCAGGAAGCATTTGTGCAGGTCATTACCGATGTGGGCGCCGCATTTGATCACACGGTGAGCAAAAACAAAGAGCTGCTGAAAGGCTTTGCAACGGCTCCCATCGTGAAGGAGGCAATCCTCCACCAGGATGACCCGGCCATTGCTGCCGAGGTGCAGCAGTATACCATGGATTATTTCGGATCCCTGAACGGCTTTGAGGGGCTGTATGTGGCAGACTGGAATTCCAAAGTCCTCAGCCACCCCAGCACCGCCATCATCGGCAAGGTCCTTCGTGAGGGTGATAGCCTGACGGGCCTGCAGAACTCCATCAACGGAGCAGCTGACGGCGTCTTTAACACCGGCATCATGACCAGCCCTGCATCGGGTGCACTGATCATGTCCTTGTATGCTCCCGTGAAGGACGGATCCCAGACCATCGGTTTCGTCGGATGTGCTTTCTACGTTCAGAATATCGCCGAGGAGCTTGCGGATGTGTCCGCACTGGGTCTGGACACTGCCTATATTTATTATGTAGATAAAGCCGGTATCACCCTTTACCATAAGGATGAGACCAGAATCGGCAATCCCGTGGAGAACGCGGCAGTTAAGGGCCTGCTGGCAGAGATTGAAGCAGGAAAGCATCCCGAGCCCGCTGTCGTCACCTATGAATTCAAAGGAAAAGACAAGTATGCCGGTTATTACATCGGTGAAGGCGAGAACTATATCGCCATCCTGACCGCTGACAGAGATGACGTCCTGGCATCCGTTAAGGATATGCAGAAGATGACCGTTATCATCTGCCTCATCAGTATCATTATCTTCTCCGGCGCTGCCATCGCTGTGGAGCGCCTGATTTCCGTACCGCTGATCAAGGTGTCCGGTACGCTGAATGAGCTGGCAGCAGGCAAGGTCAACGCAGAGTGCGATGCAAAGTCCCATATCAATGAGACCGTTACCATCATCGGTTCCGTGAAGGAACTGGAGAGAGCACTGAGCACATCCATGACCTCCGTGAAAAATGCGGCAGGCACCCTGGATGAAGCCATTGTTGATGTGGACAACATGACTGCCAACAATGTGGAGTCTGTTTCCCAGATCAACTCCGCAGTGGGCGAGGTTGCAGAGACCTCCCAGAGCGTTGCCGAGAATGCTCAGACCATGGCTGAGAAGGCAGTGGAACTGGGCGGCAATATTGAATCCCTGAATGAAAACGTCAACTCCCTCTATGATGCGTCCCAGACCATCAAGAATGCCAACAGCGATGCGACCGATTGCATGAAGTCCGTCTATGCGGGCGCTAACGAGTCCGTCAGAGCAATGCAGGAGATCAGCGGCAAGATCAACGAGACCAACTCCGCTATCAGCGAGATCAGTTCTGCAATCCAGGCCATCGAGTCCATCGCCGCTCAGACCAACCTCCTTTCCCTGAACGCTTCCATCGAGGCAGCCAGAGCGGGAGAGGCCGGCAGAGGCTTTGCAGTGGTCGCTGACGAGATCCGCAGCCTGGCTGATTCCTCCGCAGAGTCTGCGAAGGAGATCAAGCAGATCATCGAGAACGTCATCGTTCAGTCCAACAGCACCGTGGAGATTTCCAACCGCGTATTCGAAGTGATCTCCAAGGAGCAGTCCGATATTGAGAAGGCTCAGGAGAAGTTCGACGTCCTGTCCGAATCCGTGGAAGCTTCCATCACCGAGATCGAGACCATCCGCCAGATGGCAGAGAATCTGGATTCCATCAAGACGGAACTTACCAATGCTACCAGCGAGCTGGGTGCCATCTCCGAGGAGCTGGGCGCTTCCGCACAGGAAGTTGCCGCATCCTGCCAGACCGTTACCGATGCTTGCGTAGATACTCAGAACTCCACCGGACAGATGCGTTCTGTCAACGAGGAGATGACTCAGGCGATCGACTTCTTCAAACTGGATTGATCGGAACCTGACAGATCCTGATGAGTTTCTCTCCGGCCGGGCGTCACGGGCAGTGACGCCCGGCTGCTTTTCTCTTCGTTTCCGGTGGGAAAGATTGTTTTGAATTTTTTCAAAAAAAGGTGTTGACATCTATATAGGGGCGTGATATTCTGTTAAAGCTGTCGCCAAGCGAAAGAGCTTACAGCACAGCGAACCGGATCCTTGATAATTAAATAGTAATGCATCCCTGAAAAATTCCAAATCCGTGATGCTCATCTGAAGACATTACGGAGGATTGAATAATTCAGAGAACAAACAAACCTAGAAACAGTAAAGTTTCGGAAGCCAGTTTTAACTGGCGAGGTTCAAACACTTTTTAGTTGAGAGTTTGATCCTGGCTCAGGATGAACGCTGGCGGCGTGCTTAACACATGCAAGTCGAACGGGATATACTTTTTAGCTTGCTAAGTTGTATATCTAGTGGCGGACGGGTGAGTAACGCGTGGGTA
>JAEETA010000001.1 GCA_016286555.1 Lachnospiraceae bacterium
TGCCATCATGTCTACCCAGAAGTCGATCTCCTCCTGAGCAGGGGTACGGCCGAATACGGTGTTGTACAGGCCAACCACCAGGGTAACAACAGGTGCCTCATTGCCGCAGCCAGCGATGGTGCAGTGTGCCTTCTGGATAGTGCCGTAGGTAGGAACTGCTGCAAGGCCGGTGCCGGGATTGACACCGAAGCTCTCGCACAGATCAATGAACTCGGGGCTGGTAAGGAAGCCCTGAGCGACTCTCTCTCTGCAGTAACCGTCGTTGATCAGCAGAACCCATCCGTTGTAGCCGTCCTCATCGGGCATACGATCGAAGAGGCCTCTGTAGAGGTACTCAAGGAAGTGAGGAGTGCACAGATTACGGTTGCAGAACTCTTCACTGAAGATGAAGCCGCCGGCAACCTCACCTGCGGACAGAGCACCGGTGACAAGATGGTTGGTCCATCCCTCCACCTCGTCGCTCTCGGGAGTACGATCCAGGAAAATGTTGTACAGACGTCTTACAAAAGCCTTTACCTGTGCAGTTGCATCAGGGGTATAGTTAACCTTGTATCTCTTGCCCTGATATTCAACATATGCAGGATGATCCTCTTCGGATGCACCGTTCAGAGCCTCTACCACCTCAGCGGAGAAGACACCGTAAGTGGTGCAGCCGTTGGAGACAAAGTATCTGTAGTTGCCATCAACAAAGTAAGGATCCTCATGGCTGGTAGAAACACTGTCATGAGCGGGATCACAGTTGGAATACAGAAGCTGGGAAGGAGCGGAATCCTCCCAGTTTGCATAGTAATCATTTTCAAGACTATGACCGCGAACATAAGAACCGTTGGGCTCTACGCCGTTGCGGTTGTAGTACATGTAATCCCAGCCGCCGTTGTCGCCGTCATCCCAGGTAGTGTCGAAGAGATACCAGTTATTGTGCAGCTGAACCATGTTCCACGCATGGCCATCACCGGTAACATTCAGGGTCTCCAGACCGGTTGCATTCAGCAAGCATCCGGAAACAGCTGAATAACCTGCGCAAACGGTAAGGTGATCGTGAATCAGGGAGAATGCGCCCTGGTCCCAGTTCATTCTGTCATTGTAGCCGTAATATGCATCATAGTCATACTCGGTCCAGTCACAGACAAGATCGTGAGCCAGCTTCTCTCTCTGCTCGGGAAGGCCTGCTGCGTTGATCTGATCCAGCCAGCCGTCCATGACGTCGCAGAACTCGTTTACTGCTGCCGCACGATAAGCTGCGCTGCAGAACTCGGGATAAACAGTCAGATATCCGGGAGAGATCCACCAGTTGGGAACAAAGATGTACTGGGGATAGCACAGTTTGAACATGTACAGAAGCTGAGTGGTCGTCAGGTGATTTCCGATGTTCAGACCGGAAATATCCACCTGAATGATTCCGGAAAACCATCCTTCACCATCCAGATCCACAAGGGGAATATCCGTGGTGGTATCGTTCATGACGGCATTACAGACTTCCTCATAGCGTCTGAAGAATTCCTTCTCATCCGCAGTAAGGGATCTCAGGAAGTAATCCGAGCGGTACTTTGCCCAGTAGGACGCATCCCGTCCCTGCACGGCAGAGTCTGCACTGAGGCTCTGAGCAGCCACAGGAACATACCCTTCGGGCAGATCAAACTGATAAGCAACCGTGTCTACGACATCTGCCAGTTTTGCAGCCCGTCCAATGGCTTCGGGCTCAGTGATCTCGGCCGCTTTCGCACTGACTGCGGGAACGCCGGCCGTGGCTACCATCACTGTGGTCAACAGCGCGGAAAGCCATCTGAATTTGTTATTTCTCATTCCGATCCTCCTTTGTGAAAATGTGATACAAGGTAACGATAATTATATCCAATCCACCTATGAAAATCAAAGCGTTATGTAAACTGAATTCGTTTTCTTCGGAAACCGTTTAGCAAAATGCCAACGGTTAATCTTTTTCGGATGCTGATTTTAAGGAAACGTACGCCATCCCACAAGAAAACTGAGAATAGGTTAATTTAATCTGTCGGCGAAGTAGCGCAACAAAAACGGCAGGTCCGAAGACCTGCCGTTCCTATCAGCATATTCTGTTATGCAGTTGCCTTATACCGAAGGATTACACCTCAGGGCCAACCTCGATACCGGTGCGCAGGCACTGATCCATGAACTCCTGAGAGCTGGTGAAGCCGTTGAGCACGCGCTCTCTGGTCCAGCCTTCGTTGTCCAGACGATTAACCCAATCGCTCAGTCCGCTTCCGTCGGGCTCGCGGTTGAAGATCGCATGGTACAGATCGGTGACATACTCGGTGTTGTTACGGCCAAGGTTTGCATACTCCTGACCATTGAGGAAGCTGTTGACCATGACACGCGCGGTGACGTCAGGTCTGTGTGCTGCCATCATGTCTACCCAGAAGTCGATCTCCTCCTGAGCGGGGGTACGGCCGAATACGGTGTTGTACAGGCCAACCACCAGGGTCACAACAGGTGCCTCATTGCCACAGCCGGAGATGGTGCAGTGTGCCTTCTGGATGGTGCCGTAAACAGGAACGTTAGCAAGGCCGGTGCCGGGATTAACGTGGAAGCTCTCGCACAGGTCAAAGAACTCGGGGCTGGTAAGGAAGCCCTGAGCGACTCTCTCTCTGGAGTAGCCATCGTTGATCAGAGCGGTCCAACCGTTGAAGCCGTCTGCATCAGCGGATCTGTTGAAGAGACCTCTGTAGAGATACTCAATGTAGTGCGCATTGCACAGGTTACGATTGCTGAACTCTTCGCTGAAGATAAAGCCGCCGGCAACCTCACCTGCGGAGTGCTGTCCGGAAACGATCTGAGAAGTCCAGCTGTTCAGACCGGCCTCGTCAGCTTCACGATCCAGGAAGACGCTGTACAGACGTGCCACGAAAGCCCTGACCATCTCATCTGCACCTGCGGTATAGGTAACACGATAGGTCTTGCCCAGATGGGTCACGGTTGCGGGATGATCGGCAGCTGCTGCGCCGTTCAGACCTGCAACCACCTCAGCGGTATACTCGCCGTAGGTCGTGCAGCCGTTGGTAACGAAGTATCTGAAGTTCCCCTCATCGAAGTAAACATTCTGATGGGTGTAGGAAGTGCTGTTGCTGTCCAGAGGGCAGTTGGAATAAGTTCTCTGGGAAGGAGTGCCATCCACCCAGTTGCAGTATCTGCCGTTCTCCAGGGTATGGCCGCTGACGTAGGATCCGTCGGGCTCCACGCCGTTACGGTTGTAGTAGGAATAATCCCAGCCGCCGCTGTTGCCATCATCCCAGGTGGTATCAAAGAGGTACCAGGAATTGTGCACCTGAACCATGTTCCATGCATGACCGTCACCGGTGACATTCAGGGTCTCCAGGCCGGTTGCGTTCAGCAGGATGCCGGAAGTTGCGGCATAACCTGCACAAACGGTAAGGTGATCGTGAATCAGGGAGAATGCACCCTGGTCCCAGCTCATTCTGTCATTGTAGCCGTAGTATGCATCCCAGTCATATGCGGTCCAGTCACAGATGATATCGTGAGCCAGCTGCTCTCTCTGCTCGGGAAGGCCTGCTGCATTGATCTGGTCAACCCAGGTGTCCACAACGGAGCAGAACTCGTTCACTGCAGCTGCACGGGCAGCACCGCTTGCAAACTCGTCATACACGCACAGGATGCCGGGAGTACCGTACATCCAGTTGGGGATGAAGAAGAACTGAGGGCAGGACAGCTTGAACATGTAGTTCAGCTGGAAGCCGGTGTAGTGGTTCAGCACCAGGTCTCCGGTGGATACACTGTACTCCTCGACGTAAGAGGTGGAATCGTTGGCAAGGGCAACGGAAGCCTCCACATAACGATTGTAGAGGATCTTCTCGTCATCGGTCAGGAGATTCCAGAAATAATCGGAGCTGAACTTGCTCCAGTAGGAAACATCTCTGCCCTGCACAACGGAAATGGGTTCCTCTCCGGTGTAGTTGAAGACAGAAGCCTTGTTAAGATCGGGCTCTCCCTCCAGAGGGATCACAAGTACATCATTTACGGGCTTTACGTCGCTTGCGAAAACTTCCTCGGAAGCGGCAGGCTCAGTCATCTCGGCTGCTTTCGCGCTGACAGCGGGAACGCCTGCCGTGGCAACCATCACTGTGGTCAGCAGCGCGGAAAGCCATCTGAATTTGGAATTTTTCATACCCTTCCTCCTTAAAAAGATAAAAATTTACAGCAATAAACATTATATGCAATCCACTGCCGAAATTCAATGCATTATGTAAACTAAAAACCCGTTGAAGCAACGGGTTTCCAGCTTTTTTCTTATTGGTTTTCCGACTTCCTTCTTACTGGTTCACAAGTCCGAGGTAAATCTCCCGGATGGTATCCAGAATATCATGCTCCGGTTTCCAGCCAAGTTTCTCCGTGATCTTGGAGTGGTCACAGCAGATGACGGGGTTCTCGATGGGACGCAGGAGCTTGGGATCCGTCTCCAGGGACACGGGCTGCTCGGACAGCGCTGTGATGGCTTCCACCAGTTCCCGCAGGTGCAGGGAGCGGCCGCTTCCAACGTTGTAGATCTCCTCGCAGTTATCACTCTCGATGACCATACGGTAAGCACGGACGATGTCGCGGACGTCGGAGAAGTCTCTCTGGATGTCCAGATTCCCGGTCTTCAGGACTCCTGCCTTACCGCTCCTGGAGATCTCCGCCACCTGACGGCACCAGCTGGGGATGACGAAATTGTCGCCCTGTCCGGGACCGGTGTGGTTGAAGGCTCTCACATGATAGATCTGGAGTCCGTAGCGCTTATGGTATACGGAGGAGAACTGCTCCAGGCTCACCTTGGAAATGCCGTAAGGATTGTTGGCATTGATGGGCTGGTCCTCGCCGATGGGATCCATGGAGGGCATGTACTCCTCACTGGAACCGATGAGCAGGATCTTCGCGTCCGGCGTAATCTCACGCATGGCATCCAGGATGTTCACCGCACCGCAGACATTGATCTCCATGGTCTGCTGCGGCAGTTTCCAGGACAGGCCCACGCTGCTGATGGCAGCCAGGTTGATGATGTGGGTGGGCTGCACCTTGTAGATCACGGACTTTACCATCTCGGCATCCAGAATATCGCACTCGTAGGTCTTAACGCATTCCTCAGGCATCTTGACGCCGCTGCGGTCGCTTCCGTAGACCTCATACCCGTGGGATTTCATCTCCCGCGCCAGATGGGGACCCACAAATCCGCCGGCTCCGAAAATCAAAACCTTGTTCATATCCTTTTCCTCGCTTTATCGTATTCACGCACAGCCCTGCAAAGTGCACCGTGCAAAAACAACCATTCTCTGTCTGCAGGATTCGTCACCCCTGCATAGCAGGTTCCAGCAGTTCCAGGAGCCTCTTCAAGGTGACCTCCTGTGCAAAATCCGCCACCCGCTTTGCTTCCGCCGCCCGGAAATCTTCCGGTTGTAGGAGTTGCTTATGCATGGCGTCTGCCACCAGCTCCGGCGCTTTGTCCGTCAGCAGGATTCCCGCATTCCCCAGGGTCTCCTTCACCGCTGCCGCATCGTAGGCCACAATGGGCACACCGAAATGCATGGCCTCTACCAGAGGTACACAGAATCCTTCATGCTCGCTGAGGCACAGGAAGAGGTCCGCCGCGCGATACTCCTCCACAATCCCCGCAAATCCCACAGGGCCGGTAAAGATCACTTTCTCCGCGATGCCCAGAAGCTTTGCATAGCGCTTCAGTTCTGCGGTGTATCGTTCATTACCCGCATCGGATCCCACCAGCCGTAAAGTGACGTTCCCGTCATATTTTGCCACATAAGCTGCGGTGGCTGCAATGAGATCTTCGTGACATTTGTTGGGAGAAATGCGCCCCACGAAGAGAATCCGGGCTGCCGCATTTTTTCCCCTTCCGGGCTCTGCTTTTGCTGCATCCGGTGTTCCCGAAAAACCGCTCTGCCCAGCCCCTTCCGGGATTGCGTAATCCTCCCACCTTATAACGATGGGACACACGGAGATGGGGCATTTGTATCCGTAAGAGATCAGATCCTGTTTGTTAAACTCCGACACCGCGATAACGGATTCCGGCACGTCCCGCAGGGACTTGATCTCCTCCAGGCCCAGCCTGCATTTGTTTCCCATTTTCGGATTGTATCCGCGGAAAAAATAAGCCGGTGTGATGTTGTGATAGCGGAACACCTTGTGTCCCGGCATGGTACGGATCCGGTCGTTTAAGGCACTTCCGATGGAGAGATGGTAAAGGATCACATCCTCGGGAGAGGTACCGGGCAACTCCGAAACAGGCTGCGCATCCTCTGCCGGGATGGAGCCGTCACTCTGGAGATAGTAGATCTTCGTATCATATCCCTGTTCCCGCAGGGCTCTGTGGATCGCCAGGACTTCATTTCCGATGGCGTCCCCCCGCCAGAGGGAAGGGAGCATTTGCAGGATCCTGCGCTTTTGTCCGGTCATTTCTCATCCTCCCCGTCCTGCAGTCTGCCGGTGTGACGCATGTACTCCAGCATGTACCAGATCAGTTCTTCCTGCTCCAGACGATAGGAACGGATCTGATCCAGGAGCGGTGCGATGAGCCAGGCACTTAAGGTGTATCCCAGCTTCTTCAGGAATTTTCCGCCGAATTTTCTGGAATCCATGGGGATGGCATTCACATCCGGGGACTCCATACGGCGCAGGCGCACCAGCTGCATATACAGGGCACGCAGCTCAGGGTCCGGGATCTCCTCGGCGGAGATGCCGGTCATGGCCTCGTCAAAATCAGGGATAGAAATCTTCTTATCCGTTTCACTCATCTTTCATGGCTCCTTTCAGAGCGGTATAGGATGCCTCCCAGCCGATGCTCCGAAAACCTGACAGTTGCTCTTTGATCCGAGCATACTCCTCGGGGCGTGCGTCATAATACGCCACCCGCTCCGCCAGAGCATCCGCATCATCCTGGGGGAACCAGACGCACAGGTCTCCGCCTACCTCCCGCAGCACGGGCACATCCGCAGCCAGCACCGGGGTTCCCCGCTGCATGGACTCTGCGATGGGCAGTCCGTACCCTTCGGAATAACTGCAAAATACCAGAAATGTCGCTTTCCGGTAGAGATAACTCATCACTTCATCGGAGGGCCCCACCACATGCAGGATCCCGGTTCCGAAATCGGGATGGGAACGGAGCTGTTCCTCGAAGGACTCCATGTTCCAGCCCATCAGTCCCGCAAAAACAATGCGGTAGCCCAGCTCTTTCAGACGGGGATAGGCTTCCAGCAAGAGTTTGTGATTCTTCCGGGGCTCGATGGTACCCGCCATCAACAGGAATTTTCCATCCGCCAGCTTCCGGATGTCGGCAGGGATGCCGGTATCGGCGCCCTCCGCATGCTTTTCCGCATCGGAACCGGTTGCACCATCCTGCTGCCCGGCTCCGACATTTTTCTTCATCGCCCGTTCCGCAAAATCGCTTCCCAGAGGGATCACGCTGCAGGACGGAAAGGGCACTCCCGCTTTTTCCGCCAGGGCTTTCGTATCTTCCCGCACAGCCTGCGAAGTAAAGATCAGGTGATCCGCATGCAGGAGACTCGCTCCCAGGTAATCCTGGAAATTAAAGGCTCCCCGCTCCAGACAGTACTGAGGATAATACACGGAGATCACATCGTAGATCAGGACGCAGATCCGTACGCCCCGCTCTTTTAACCTCGGATAGAGGTAGCTGCGCTTCATCCGGTCCATCCAGGCGGCGTCCAGTTCCAGCCACAGATCTCCTTCGCGGAAATCCTCGATCCCCACTTTTTTTCGGGTGATCATGGCTTCTTTTTTGCCGGTACCTCCGCGATAGTAGGCCACATATTTTTCCGGATCCAGAACCCGATAACAATCCGCGGGATCGTCGTAGAAAAGCATGGATACATTTTCGGAAAACGACGGGTCTGTCAGAAAACGAAGGCTGTATTCTCTTGTCACGCGCTGGATCCCGGTGAGGAACGTCGCCAGGGTCAGTACGCTCGCATCGATATAGATCATCAGAGGAATACCTTTCGGATCAGTTTCTGGATCGGGCCGGGGAGTTTCTTCCCGAAGGTGCGGAAATCCGCTCTGGCGGTGAGGCCGTGTACCTTACCCAGCAGATGATAGCGCACTCCCTGCTTCGGCTGGCAGTAGGGATTCTCCGTCAGCTCCATGTGGCGGATGGCAAAAACGCTGGAGCCGGAAAGCACCTTCCAGACCCGGGTGCGAAACGCCACGCGGTCCTCTCCGTAATGCTGCCGCCAGGGCGCTTCCTCCGCTTCCTCCGGCAGGCGTTTGAACACGCCCACGAAGGCCGCCTGGAAATAGTCGGCATTGTCCAGATCCTCATACCGGCTCACGTCCACGATCCTGGGATGCATGCCCGCGTTACAGGTCATGGCAGCTCTGCGATAACCGAAAGAGGCATCTGCAGCCTCCATGTTTGCTGCCACCATGTCATATAAAATTCCGTAGATTGCAGGTTCTGCCATAGGTGTTCTGCGCCTGTCAGAGCAGCGCCTTGATCCCCTCGATAAAAATGCATTCTGCCAGATACAGAGGGGAATATCCGTTGCAGTGGTAGCAGTACAGATACCGGTCTCTGATCCGGGAGATTGCTTCTTTCATGCTCTTATGATTGCTGATGCCCCCCATGGTAAAGTTCGCCATTACATGGGGCACGGTAACGATCTTCTTTCCGGATTTTACCAGGGAGAGATAGAATCCGTAGTCATCATGAATGCCCTTGCAGGGGAAGGGACGCTCGATCATCAGATCCCTGCGAACAAACATGGTGGGATGGTTCCAGTTCCGGGACGTCTGGAAGCGACGGAGTCTGGCGCGCTTGATGACAGGAGCTTTTCCTCCGTCTCCTGCGCGGTAAACACGCAGGTTCCCGAAGCAGCAGTCACATCCGGTCTTCATAAAGGTATCCCGGGCGAGGCGGACACAGTCGGGCTCGTAGGTATCCCCGGCGTTCAGGAAGGCGATGATGTCTCCCGTAGCCAGGGCAGCGCCCTTGTTCATGGCATCGTAGGTGCCGTGGTCCGGCTCGGAGATCACCCGCATCCGAATGCCCCGGGCTGCGAATTTCTTCACAGCGGCTTCCGCCAGCTCCTGGGTGCCGTCGGAGGATGCACCGTCGATGATCAGGTACTCATCCGGTGCCGTGGTCTGGAGCAAAATGCTGTTCATGGTCTCCTGCAATACATTCGCCGCATTGTAGCAGACCGTCACCACGGTGATGGTGGGCTTTTCCCCTCCCGCAAAACGGGTACCGGGGGTCTTTCTGCGCTCCCGGTAGGCGCCGGGCAGTACGCTCATTTCTTTGTCATAATACAGGCTGCCGAAGGCCTTGGAAGCCATGCCGGACAGCTTGCCGTCTCCCTTTGCCAGGAGACAGATCAGAGGATGAAAAGCACGGGTCAGTTTGATCTTCCGTCCCCGCTCTTCCGCCAGCCGCTTCACCTCCAGGGAGGTGTTCATATAGTCTCTGTCCTGAGGGAAGTAGATGCCTTCACTCTCATTGGTGATCAGCACATAAAGGGCGCGGCAGAGATTCTCCCGGGAAAGCACACTCCTGCGGTTGTCCTCCAGAGGGAATACCGGCAGAAATTTCGCCATTTTTTCCAGGAAGGAATAATTGCCCTTACATCCCGGTCCGTAGATCATGGGGAGTCTGACGATGCAGACCCGGAAGGAATCATCCGACATAGCCGTCAGTTTTTCCTCTGCGCGGAGCTTGCTGTCGCCGTAGAAATTCGAAGGACAGGCAGGCGTATCGACACCGATCTTTCCTTCCGAAGGATCCTCGCCGGGCTTTACGCCGCCGCCGTAAACGATGATGCTGCTGAGATAGATGAACTGGCGGACGCCTTCCGCCTTGGCCTTCTCGGCACACTCCACCGCCAGGTCGCAGTTCACCCGGTAGTAGGCATCCTGCTCTTCCTGCGTCGCTTTACTCACATCCGAGTGAGCGATGCCCGCCACATGCAGGATAGCGTCGTACCCTGCAAAGGAAGCCTTCTTCCAGTGGTCACCCCGCAGGGAGATCTTGCGGTAGGTCAGATCCTCCTTCAGGCGCTTAAAGGAAGGCTCCACGGTGTCCTTTCCGAAGGTGGGAACCACCCGCTTGCCGCCGGAGGTCTCGTACATGGCACTGCCTGCACCGGCTCTGCTGTGGGCTGCGATCCACTCCGCAAAGGTGTTGCCGATATAGCTGTTTTTTCCTGTGATCAGGATTCTTTTCATATCAAAATCCTTATTCCTTCAGGTTTTGGAAACGCCGGAGCGTTGCATCTCCGGCGCCTGTTTTTAGAAATGAACTTTAGGATCAAACGGTCTTCAGCAGCTCGCGGATCTCCTCCACGGAAAGCCACTGAGTGTTGTTGCCGGAGGAATAGGAGAAGCCCTCCTCCACCTTCTTACCGGTGGGCTGTACGCGGTAGCGCTCGCTGAATACCATCTGGGGATAAACGATGAAGTGCTCGTCGTACTCGTAGGTGTTGGGGGAATCCTCCACCGTCACCATGATCTCGTGGAGCTTCTCACCCTCACGGATGCCGATCTCCTTCATCTTGACGCCGGGGCAGATGGCCTCTGCCAGGTCGGTGACCTTGAAGGAAGGAATCTTGGAGATGAAGGTCTCGCCGCCCTTAGACTCTGCCAGGGCCTTGATCACCAGCTCCACACCCTGCTGCAGACTGATCCAGAAACGGGTCATACGGAAATCGGTGATGGGAAGTTCATCTCCGCCGTTCTCGATGATACTGCGGAACAGGGGGATGATGGAGCCCCTGCTGCCTGCCACATTGCCGTAACGCACAATGGAAAAAACGATATCCTTGGGGCCTGCCAGCGCGTTTGCCGCGATGAAGAGCTTGTCGGATACCAGCTTGGTGCCGCCGTAGAGGTTCACGGGATTGACTGCCTTGTCGGTGGACAGCGCCACGACTTTTTTGACACCGGTGTCAAGTGCGGCATCGATGACATTCTGCGCTCCGCCGATGTTGGTCTTGATGGCCTCCTGGGGATTGTACTCACAGGCGGGCACCTGCTTTAATGCTGCGGCATGGACCACGTAATCCACGCCCTCCAGTGCTCTGGTGAGGCGCTCTCTGTCACGGACATCGCCGATGAAAAAGCGCAGGCGGTCAGCCTTGGCACCGAACTCCGCACGGAACTCGTTCTGCATCAGGAACTGCTTGAACTCGTCTCTGGAGTAGATGATGATCTTCTTCGGATCGTAGTTGTTTAATACGTAGCGGCAGAATGCCTTTCCAAAGGAACCGGTTCCGCCGGTGACCAGAATGGATTTTTCGTTTAACATTAATATCGTCTCCTATCTCTTTCGATCTGTAGATTTCATTTTTTGATCTCGTCCCGTGACCGGATCACTCTTCCTCCGCGTCGTCGGTATCCTCGCCGCCGCGCTTCGGTCCCAGATTGATGGTGATCTTGATCTCATGCTCTTTCCGGGGCTTCTTCATGGCGCCGGTGCCGCCCTCTACCACGCCCTTCTGCTCGATGACAGAGATGATGGTACCCATGAGACAGACGATGTCCAGGATGGGACCCATGTGGCGGGCATAGAAGCCGTCGTATTTTGCCTTCAGAGGGATCTCCAGCTCGTCACGGCCGTTGATCTGTGCCCAGCCGGTGAGGCCGGGAAGGATGTCGTTGGCGCCGTATTTTTCCCGCTCCTCCACCAGATCATACTGGTTCCAGAGTGCAGGTCTGGGGCCCACGAAAGCCATGTCGCCCTTCAGGATGTTGATGAGCTGGGGCAGCTCGTCCAGGCTGGTCCTGCGCAGGAAAGCTCCCACCTTCGTGATGTATTTCTCCGGATCCTCCAGCTGATGGGTAGGTACGTCACTGGGCGTATCCGTCCGCATGGTGCGGAACTTCAGGATCTGAAAATAGCTGCCGTAGATGCCCACCCGCTTCTGCTTGAAAAAGACGGGCCCGGGGCTGCTGACCGCCACCGCGATGCACAGGCCCGCAAAAACAGGGCTCAGGAGCAGCAGCATCACGCCTGCCGTCACGCGGTCTATCACGCTTTTGATCGGAATATAGACTGATTTTTTCATCCGGATTCCTCCGCAAAATCGCATAATCGTCTTATTTTCTCACGAATACGACGCTTTGTCAAAATTCTGAAATTTTCTTAATAAATTTTTTGTTGACAAGTCGGAATCGGTTTGATAATATATCCGTTGTGACTGCGGCAGAGATGCGACAGCGGTTACTAAGCTGATGTGGCTCAGTCGGTAGAGCGTCGCCTTGGTAAGGCGGAGGTCACGGGTCCGATTCCCGTCATCAGCTTTGATCCCGAAACTCTGATGTGATGAGTACAGAGTTTCGGGATTTTTTGTTTGTATTTTGGATATAATAAAAGTCGTTTCTATGCAGTTGGGGAATATTTTGAAATTTACTTAAAATGCCCTATAATATATATATTCCGACAGAAAGGAGAAGAAGTTCATGTTAAGCACAAACGAGATTCGCGATAGCGTCAGCAAAGCAGTCATTGGTTATCCCGTAAAAAGCATAAAAATGTTTGGATCATACGCCGAAGGAAATCAGACAGAAAACAGTGATGTTGATCTGCTTGTTGAATTTTTTATGCCGCATGTTTCTCTCTTTACCATATCGGGACTCCAAATAAAACTTGAAGAATTGCTCGGAAAAGATGTTGATCTGATTCATGCGCCTATTCCCGAAGGCTCTTTGTTAGATATCAGAAAGACGGTAGACATATATGAAGCATAGAGACTATACCATTAGAGAGCAATTACAACATATTATTGATACCGAAACAGATGAATTCGTTTAGGAAAGATAAAAAACTTATGGCGGAGCCTGCAGGGAAGGGTCGCTGGATCCCGTGGGAAAGGGTGCTCACGGCAGCATTGCTCGCCCTGATCCCTTGGATCTCGGTACTCATCTCCCTGGCTGCGGATCATCGCGGATTGCAGGATGTGAGCCTGGTGGCGTCCGAGTGGAACGATGAGCTCTTCTATTACAAAATGACGGAGGCCGTCGTTAAATGCGGCATTCCCCGGGGATTTTTCGGTTTCAACGAAAGCACGGCGCAGTACCTGTCCTTTGCTTCCTGGAGCCCCGTGATCCTGCTCCCCTGGATCCTCTGGGGAAAAATCTTCGGTTGGGGACTCCTGAGCCCCATCCTTTGCAACCTGATGTTCCTTTCCATCGCACTTTTCGTTTTCGGGTGGATGGTGCGGCCCCGTTGGGTACAGACCCTGCTCTTCGGGATTCTGTACTGCAGCTTCGGCTTTTTCTCCCGCTTTACTCTCTCCTCCATGCCGGAGATGAATCTCATTGCGCTGCTGGTCCTCTACATGGCATTTGTGACGGTGGGAGCCGGGAGTGAAGGGAAGGACAGACATGCAGTGGGAGCCGTGATCACAGCCGTGCTCCTGACCTGGATGCGTCCCTACTACCTGCTACTTTTGATCTATCCCCTTTACCTGATCCTGCGCAAGAAGCGCAGCGCATGCAGGATTGTGATTTCCGCCGTGGCAGTTCTGGGTACCGTGATCGTGTACGCCCTCATCGGAAAATACCTTAGTGCCCCCTATCTGGAGGATCTGTATTACACCGACTGGATCAAAGGGTTCTCAGGAGGCCTCGGCGCAGGCATTGCGGGGACTTATCATCAGCTGCGGAATGCCTTAAGCCAGGTGCTGGCACTGTGCAGGACGGCCCTTGCAGGAGGCGGCGGCTACGGCAGACAGTATTTCTGCTTCCTGGTGGTGCTGTTCATCGAAACTGTGGGCTGCATCTGCTCCCTTGTGATCTGCATTTCCGCCCGGAAAAAAAGACAGGCTACCGCCACTTCCGGGGACAGCACAGTGCAAGATAAGGATGCAGGCGGACAGACCACTGTGCAGGCGGATCGAAACGGATTTCGCCTGGGATTGCAGCTCCAAATCCTGCTCCTGAATGCAGGATTTTTCGGTGCAGACCTGTTGATGTATCGCATTCCTCAGGGTGGGCGACATACCCTGGCGCTCATCGCTGTGGCGCTGCTGAGCTTCCTTTCCGTAGATGCGGGGGGCTGCACTGATACGTCCCGCGGAACGAACGACCCTCAAAGCAGTGAGAAGGCACCCGGAACGGACAAGGTACAGGACAGCAAAGCACTCCCTGCAAAACTCCGAAAGTATCTCCCCTCCTCAGTCGTTACCCTGATCCTCATCGCCACCTTCCTTCCCATGACCGTGATTCATGCGAAGGAAGCAGACCCCTACCTTTTTGCGGTCCCCTATGCAAAACCGAGCACAGGCCGGGGACCGAGCACCGCACCTGCCGAGGGGATCATTCACAACTATCTGGTGCACTTCACGGAATATGCGGATCTGGAGGAACTCCTTTCGGAGCTTCCGCCGGTGGACAAAAAACCGCTCTCCTTTGACAATACGGTGATCTGGATGATTTCCGATCACACCGGAAATGACCTTACCATCCAGCGCTGGCAGCTGTACTACGCACTGCCTGCGGGCTACGGTATCAACCTCTGCACTGCCGATTACGTGGCGGAGCATTTTGCGGAGCTGCAGAGCGGCTACATCGGCGTGATCCCGGGATCCGATACCGAGATGCGCTGCAGAGAGGCCGGGTACGAATCCATCGCCACAGTGGCGGATCTGGTGATCTACAAATTGCATTAAAAAATTTCAACAGACAAAAAACAACGGCCGAAGCATTTTTGCTTCGGCCGTTTTGCGTCTAACAGTCTATCAAACAGAACTTTGCCGGGTTCCTACCCTACAAAACAGCACGCCAGCGCATACCCCACAAAGGCGACAATTGGCAGGACAAAGATGATGGCATAGCCTGCGGTAAGGGCGCCGCTCTCCTCTCTGCGACGGACAGGACCACCCTTGGTCTCATGCCAAATGTAGATTGCAAGCACGGCTGCAATCCCCAGTCCCACGGAGGCCAGAATGTCCGCGATGGGCATTCCGGGGAAAAGGCGAGAAAGCATATTTGCGGGAAGCAGCGGGCTGTTTTCTGCGATTGAGTGCGGCAGCACGCCGCCCAGGAGCCCGTAATTAACCATAGTTACGTCATAGTACCCTGCCCAGCCCACGGTGGAGATCAGCATGTAGATGCCCGCAAAGGCGGTCTGCAGGATGCTCCAGAGCAGCAGGTCGCTCACGTAGGGCAGGAGCAGCACCAGGAAGGGTGCCAGGTGCAGGATCCAGTTGGGATGCCACTGCACGAAGGCGAAAAATCCCAGCCACACATAGCAGGGGAAGGCAAAATACCGGGCCGCATGTTTTCCGTTATCCAGATTTGCGGCGATGCAGATCACGAAAAAGAGGATCACGAAATAGCTGCCGGTACCGCTGAGGAAATTGCGGTTAAAGGGAACCCCCGCATCGAAGAAGCGATCGATGAAGAAATAGTTCGCATTCATAAATGCCTTGGTCTCCACATACCCGGGATCCTTGCCGTAGAGCAGTGTCTGGGGCAGGACGCCCGCCACCACGCCCGCAAAGGACAAAAGCAGGATGTGGATCCTCTTCTCCCGCAGCAACAGGATGGGCGCAATGCTCAGGAGCACGAAGGGCTTAAAGGCACAGGCGCAGGCAAAAAAGAGGATCGCCATCGGGTATTTGTTCCGGAACAATGCACGGATGCCCAGAAGGAGCAGCACCACCGAAAACAGATCCAGGTGAGAGATCATTGCCGAGGAAAACAGCAGGATGGGGGACAGCAGGAAATACACTCCCACGCGGCTCCGGGAAAAGAGTCTGCCTTTCAATCCTGTTTTTGTATCCTCTTTGCTTTCCACTGGATCAGCCGCTTCCAGGATCTGATGAAGCAGCTTGCCCATCCACAGATAGAGCAGGAAAAATCCCAGCTTCGCCCAGAACTGCGCTGCCGCAAAGGGAACGGCCACGTTCAGGATCCCGCGGTAAAGCAGGTACACCGGCAGGCACCAGATGCCCAGCACAGCGTAGTTAAAGATCGAATAATTGGCCCCTGCCAGCAGGCTGGCACCCCACTCAGGGTACAGGTTTGCCAGCGCCCTGTCCCGGATATAGGTATAGTAATGCAGCACGTCCCCGCTGAAGAGGGAGTCCAGGAAATCCAGAGACTGGTTCAGGGTCAGGTAAAAGTCCCTGTGGAAACAGAAAAAGAACGTGCAGAAAAAAAGCACGACACCGCCGACGATGGCGTCAGGTAACGGCATCGTCAGCTTCGGTGCTTTCAGGTTGATTTTCTTGTTCTTAGGTAAAGATGATTTTTTCATAATGTCTCTCGTTTGCGTAGATTATAGTCCAAAACTGTCCAGAAGATTTGCAAACTCCTCGGAAGCGGTAAATGCCTGCAGGACTTCCATACGAGTGGAGGTGCTTAAGGTCTCCAGCCAGCTTGCAAGGCCCTCTGCCTCAGGCTCACGGCCAAGAACCGCACGGTAAAGATCCGTGATGAACTCGGTGTCGGATCTGTCGCGATTCACATACTCGGGCGAGAAGAAGAAGTGCACGGGCAGGTCATGGGGATCCAGTTTGTTATTAGGATCGGGCGTGCCATTCTCATCCGGGATACCAAACCAGATCATCTCCGCCCAGCCGTAGAAGCCGCCTTCCTCAGGCTCCCTGCCCAGGGCGGTCAGGTACATGGCTGCCACATACTTCCGCAGGCCTTCCGGCAGCACGGAGCCGTCGGGGTAGATGCCGCCTGCATCCAGACCCAGGTCGTCAAAATGCTCCTCTCCTTCGGGGCTGATGAGGAAGCCTGCCAGGAGCTGATCCAGAGGAATGCCTTCGAGTTCCACACGCTCTGCCCATGCTGCGATCTCTTCAGCACTTCCGGTTCTGCCCAGAACCGCCTGGTAGAGGATTGCCACAATCTCCTCGTAGGAGAGGTTCCGATTGGCAAATTCTTCGCTCATGAGGAAGCCGCGGATGATATTTGCAAAGCTGACGGAATGATCGTCATAAACCTCCAGCCAGGTCTGCAGGCCCTCTTCATCGGGCTCACGATCCAGGATCAGGAGATAAAGATCACGCAGGACAGTCTCCTTCGGTGCAGGAGGAATGACATCGTCATCGGGCTCATCGTCCGGTTCGTCGTCGGGTTCATCCGGCTCGTCGTCCGGCTCATCATCAGGTTCATCCGGTTCGTCCGACGGCGCATCCTTGTAGGTAGCCGTGACGGTAACCGCTCTTCCGATCATGGTAAAGGTGGTTGTAGGAGCCACGCTGTTTGCAAAAGTGATGGGATCCTGAGTGGTCCAGCGGTCAAAGACTTTTCCTTCCGCGGGAGCATCCGCAGTGATGGTCACCCGGGCGCCCTCTGCGAAGTTCCCGTCACCATCACCATTTACTACTGTGACAGCGTAGGTGGGTCTGCCGACCGTGACCGTTGCAACATCAGAATCAGCGCTCAAGGTATAGGAGTCCGATGCCGTAGCCGTCATCCTGCAGAAATAGTAATAAGTTCCGGTATCGGTCCCGACAGGGATGTCATATTCCGCGCCGGTTGCTCCGCTGATGGCCTGTGGATTCGTCCCGTTTGTATCCTCACAGGAGTACCACTGATAGGTCAAAGTGTAATCGGGTCCTGCTACGGCGTCCGCAGACACTGTATTTCCGGAAGTAAATCCGTAAGTCAGGTTCAGGTCTCCGGGCTGAGATGTTACATGAGGTGCCGTCCAAAGAGCAGCTTCCCCGTCAGCGTCCTCGTAGAATACATAGTCTCTGTCATCGCTGACAAATGCAGTCGCGCTCCCTTTTCCGGAAAGACCGGATGTTAATGCCACAGATGCATCCGCCGTAGTCGGAAGGGACTGGGATGTAATTCCAATCCTGGCAAATTCCGTCAGGTCATCTGCGATAGTGACGATTTTTCCGGTAGGAAGATAAACATTCTCCGTCACAGGGCTTGCGGAAGCAGGGGTTGACACCGTGTTCCCACTAATCTGGACGCTACCGGATACGGAAAAATCGGGATCACGATGTTGGCTATCCAGGTAGATTCCTCCACCATTCGCAATACAGCCTGTACCCGTTGCACTTGCTTCATTTCGCACAATAGCGCCACCGTTCAATCGAACACTTCCGTCATACACACAGTATATTCCGGCTCCCAGGGACTTTACGCCATCGCCATCCGCAGTGATTTTGTTACCTGAAATCAAGGCATTGGCCCCAATATCCAGCGCACTATTACTACTCACTGAATTAGAACAGATACCTCCACCTACAGTTCTCGGGTCTTCTCCCGAAACATTATTGCATCTGCATTCATTCGCATTGATGATTCCGCCTTCAGAAAGGTTTGCAAAACCGTAAGAATACACCCCTCCACCCATGACTTTGCTTCCCCCGACGCAAAGATTACCGGTGATTCGGCTTCCATTCTCCATTTTCAGGTTACTCCCAGGACTGACATCCACCCCACCCCCCATGGAATTAAAATCGGACTCCACAAGGTTATCTGCTATGGCGCTTCCGCCCTTCATAATCAAATCCGTTCCTGCAAATGCTATTCCGCCACCAATAGAACTATCGGTATGATCTCCTGCATACTGACAGACATTTCCGCAGATTGTGCTCCCGCTTCCTAAAAGCAATGTATGGTCAGTGCTATTGGTAACCTCAAACTGGATACCCCCACCACTGGCATACCTCTCAGAAGAATATACGTAATTCTTACAAATCGATCCGCCATAGATTTCCAAATCAGCATTATGGGAATAGATACCTCTGCCTCTGTAATTGTCCGGATGCGTAATCATGCCCCCGTTCACGGTGACAGTAGCACCGGAAATGGGCTTGGTATAGGTGACTGCAGGACTGTGGGTTGCATCGGGATCACTGTCGTAAATCTTGAATACTGCACCAACGTTTACACGGATGGTTTCATGAGCAGGTGCACCGTAAAGAACATGCCCGTTCAGGTCCAGGTTCACATTACCGTTAATCTGCAGCGCATCCGTCAGGTTGAGATCAGCGGTGAGCTGATAGCAGTGAAGGTCCGTATCATTCGCTCCCAGAGCATGGGTGCCGGGCTCGGAAGAGATGTAGGAGGATGCGGGGACAGCGCCTGGAAGGTGCCCCCCATCTTCAATCAGCCCCAGATTCTCCATGGTCACATTTCCGGAAGAACTGTCATATGTTCCGTTGATGAACGTTCCACTATTCCAAGTAAAATCATCATAACCCTGGATCAGATTATTGCCTGTTTGCGCAGTATTATTGGATACTATACCTCCGTTCATAGTCACATTTCCCCATAGGTACATTCCTCCCCCTATTTCAGCAGAAGTATTTTCACTAATCCTTCCACCATTAATAACAATTATGGATGATCTGCTAGATTGATAAATTCCTCCACCCTGATGATCAGGCGTACGACCACACGTCGTCATTGCAGCATTTCCTTGAAGCAATCCGCCGTTCATGGTAAAAGTTCCACTGCCTATGGATATCCCGCCGCCGCAATCGGCTCTGTTTTCCCGAATTATCCCCCCATTTAGTTCAAATGTGTTCCCATTTGAGAAAGCTATTCCACCCCCATACTCTGAACTGTTTCCCGCTATGATTCCATCGTTCAAGATAAATGAAGTCGCCGTCACTCTAGTGGCCCCTATACCCACACCACCGCCACCCCAAAGTGCAATATTATTACAAATGGTTCCCCCATTCATAACAAAGGAACCATAGTCTCGAATTCCCCCACCGCGGAAATCATCAGAAACATATCCTCCCGTAATGATTCCACCGGGTACTGCATCCGATTGGCTATCATCGGGTTTCGTATAGGTAATGGCAGGAGTATGGGTTGCCGTAGGATCACCATCCTCCAGATCCAGAGAGGCTCCCTGCTCGATAAAAATGACATATCCGTCATCTTCTGCAACTGTCAGAGCTCTGTCGATCACATGGCCGTTCAGATCCAGGGTCACAGCACTGCCATTCGGGATCACGAGGCCGCACTCTCCATTTGCATTGGAGCAGGTCACATCTGCGGTGAGCTGCACAAAGCCACCCAGGTCAAAGGCCTCCTGGAGCTTTGCCCAGGTATCTGCCTCATACGGGATGCCTCTGGTGCCGGCGCCTTCAAGCGTGTTTGAAGCCACGGCTTCTGCTTTCATGGGGCTCCCCAACCCCGTCAGCATGCCCACGACCATGGCCATGGTCAGCACCACTGCTAAGCTGCTGCGTCTTGCTTTCATCCCTTTCATATTTTCCCCTTTCCTCATACAAAATAAACCATTCATCAAATACCAACTACTGTGCATCTCAATAACCCATTTCACGGGCTCTTTTTCGTTCCTATCACCCGACCCGTCACTCCGCAGAACGTTCCTCCGAAGGCTTTCTCTCCCGAATCTCCGGTAAGAGGGTCAGGAAGAAAAAGAGCAGCAGGCTCCGCCCCGGAAAGAGGGGATTTTCCGTCAGCCCCTGGAGGAAAAATCCCAGCTGCACCGTCAGGACAAAAACGCCCTGCCAGCCACCCTCCTTGCGCAGAAGCCGCCGAAGGACCCGGATGATCACCCACAGGTTCAGCAATAGGAGCAGGAGCCCTGCGGGAATGCCGAAATTGTATGCCATCTGCAGAAACCCGTTGTGGGCGTGGAGCAGGTGGAATCCGGGAAGGAGCCACACATCCGGGTAGACAGGCACATGCCCGAAGAGGTTCAGTTCAGAGATCACATAGCCATAGATGGCAGCCCGGATCCCCAGGATCCGCTCTCCCGGAAATGACGGAAGTGTCAGATATAAGGGATGCTCCGCATCCCTTCCGGGTGTAACCCCGTCCGCATAGGCCAGCACCTTCCCGCCGCTTCCCTCCGTCCGGGAGGGCAGAGCGACAGCAGAGGCAGTGGATACGGACGTCCGGGTCAGCAAAGGGAGTAGCCCGGACAGGGAAGCCGTTTTGCTTTCCGGCAGGAGCGCTGCAGGATCACCTGCCCCGGCGCACATCCATTCTCTATCCTCAGACGCACCGGGGAGCTGCGAAGTATATTCCTTCAGCACTTCCTCCGTATCCTCGGAGCGCATGCGCCCCAGGAAGGCATCCATGAATTCCGGTAAGGAAACAAAGCGGTCGGAGTCGATTCCGTCAAAGGACCGCCAGCTCTTCTGCTCATCATATTCATCCCAGAACCAGATGGGATGATGGCGCAGCGCGGGTACGTAACGGATGGCTCCGTAGACCGGCAGGAAACAGACCGCCGCTGCCAGAACCAGCGCCAGTCCCTTCCTAAAGAAGCGTAAAAAGAATATCCGATCTGCGAAGAAGCGTTCCTCACAGATCAGCCAGATCAGGGTAGTCAAAAAGAAGGTCAGCATGGTACTGCGTCCCAGGCTGAAGATCGCCAGGTCACAGAGCACTGCTGCCAGTAAAGAAAAGCACAGCAAACCTGCCTTCCGCCCTTTGCATGCGGCGTCCTTCCTGCGAATGTCCGAGAGTTTCGCCAGCACGGCTGCGTAGGTCAGGAAATAGAACATGGCATTGCTGTTGCTGTTGTAGAAATATCCGTGGTACCGGGGCATGTCATAGGGGCGATAGAGAAGGGCCCTGCCCTGAACCCAGAAAAAGCCCAGGATGATGCCGTCCGCCAGTCCCCGAAGGAGCTCTTCATTGTCCTCCCGGGATGCGGGCTGCAGGAAAAGCGCACCGAACATCACCAAGAACCAGAGGGGCCAGATGGCTTCGTTAACGGAGAGAACGCACCATGCCAGCATTCCCATCCACAGGTAAAACACCACAGTTAACGGTGCGGAAGTGCATTTCGTGTTGGATTTCCCTGCAAACAGGGTTCTCCACAGAGCGATGGCTACCGATCCGTAAGCGACCACTTCCAGGATACCCACCGCCAGAGCGGGATTGTAAGCACTGCCATACTCCGCATGAGCGCGGTAGTACAGAATGCCGCAGATGCCGGAAAGCAGGAACCAGCTACCGTAAACAAGGATCAGGAGCCATCTACCGCGTCCCGGTTTTTCGGCACTCTGCATTCCATCGGCGGTGGACGCCACAGCACCGAAACCGTCCACTGCTTTCCTCGCCTTCAGAAACCTGCACAGGATCACGGGCAGGATACAAAAGCCCGTGAGATTGACAGCCATCTGCCACTCATGTCCCGCACCGTTGCAGCGCACTACATCGATCCATACCAGGCCGAAGGCGCAGAGGGCATACAGCACTCTGCATCCGTATTTATTTGTGAGATTCGCGAGCCTTTCGCGCATCCTCGAATGCCTCCACATAACGGGGCACCACGGCCTCCGTCAGATACTCCGGAAAAACTGGTTCCTCCGGGCCTTTGTCGCCCAAGGCTTCCAGCTCCAGATCCCCCTCCAAAAACGCCAACGCCTCTCCCATGGCTTTGGTCCAGG
The DNA here is from genome assembly GCA_016286555.1 of Lachnospiraceae bacterium. Lineage (GTDB taxonomy): Bacteria > Bacillota > Clostridia > Lachnospirales > Lachnospiraceae > AC2028. The sequence goes on from JAEETA010000001.1 coordinate 22,353, forward strand.
CGTCGGGATCCATCGGATCTGATGTGTACACAGCCTGCCCCTTCGTTACCTCCAGCAGGCAGGATTTTTTCGTCATGACCACCCGCTTGCCTCTTCGCATGGCTTCGATGGGTGGAATGCCGAAGCCCTCAAAAATGCTGGGGAAGAGGAAGAGCCTGCAGCCCTCGTAAAGGGCGTCCCGTTCCTCGTTGCTCACGTACCCCGTATCCACCACCAGATCCCTGATCTGCAGATCCGCGATGGCTCTTTCGAAACTCTCACGATCTCCGCCCACGCCGCTGATGACCAGTTTTGCAGGCTCCGGTCCTCTTCCGGCACGCCACTTTTCTTTCTGCGTGGAAAGGGACTTCAGGACAGTGATGAGATTCTTGTGGGGAAGCATGGAACTGACACAGTAGTCATATTTCCCTTCCCGGAGGTCATACTCCTCCAGCGCGGAAGCAAGGGTTCCGGGCTCCACCGCTTTCCCGGCAGGCACGGGATCGTAGATCATGCGCACCCGATCCGCCGCCGCGGGACAGAAACGGAGCAGATCCTTTTTCCCGTACTCGGAGCTGACCACCACCAGATCCGCGGTACGGCAGGTGTGCCTCCAGGCCTGTTTCATGTACTCCACACGGCCTTTGGAAAAATACTCCGGATAGTGCAATGCCTGGAGATCGTGGATCGTCACCACGTAGGGGACGGATCCTTTGCGGGAGCGGGGCTTGCTGTAGATGGGGATGTAGAGCACGTCCACGCCGCTGCGCCGCACCAGACTGTCAAAATACAGGTTTTCCCACAGCACCCGGGCAGGACGCTTTGCCGCATCCACGGGGCATTTTACCCGGGTCATGTTGGGGTAGTCCTCCACGGGAGCAAAGGAGTCGTAATTGTCCCGGGCGGTAAAGAGCAGATATTGATTCTCCTGATCCAGCGTCCCGAAGCCTTCCAGAAGGGCCCGGAGGAAGCTCTCCGTGCCGCCCACAATGCCGGGACGCATCCACAGGGCATAGATTCCGATCTTCATAGTCCCTCCAAGCCTACCTGGGCTCCTCCCAGTCGCCTACCTGAATGCCGTAGAGATTGCACAGATTCAGGAACTCCTGAGAATCCGCCACCTCGTTGGATACCTGGGAACGGGTCCTGCCCTTTGCCAGGCGGTCTTTCCAGAAGTTCAGTCCGTCGGGCTCGGGATGACGACCGAAGGCCACCAGATACAGATGATCCACAAAGGCCTCATCGTCGTACCCGTGGTTCTGGAACTCGGGGCTGTTCATGAAATAGACCATCACATGACGGCCGGTATCCTCGTGGGAACAGATTTTCTGCACCCAATGCTCCATGCCCTCTTCCTCGGGCTCACGGTCCAGGGTGTAACGATACAGACGGGTCACGAACTCCCGCACGCCTGCCTCTTTGTTACACCCTTCATAGGTGCAATGGCCGGTGGGAATGGTGCCGTAAGCGGGAACGGTGATCTTTTTGCCCACCTTCATGCCATACTCCGCACAGAGGTTGGAGAATTCCCGGCTCTCGGAGAAGCCGTCGAAGATCTTCTCTCTGGAGGAACCGGTGGTGAGCTTATCCACCCAGAAGGTGGTCTCGTTTTCCTCGGGAGTCCGGTTAAAGAGACCGCGATAGAGGTACAGTACAAAGTGCTCGTTACAGAAATTTCTGTTGTTGAACTCCGGGGAAAAATAGAAGCCTGCTGCCACCTCGATGGCGGATTTTTCACCGCTCACCAGGAGCTGTACCCAGCCTTCGTCCTCGCCGCCCTCGGGGGTACGGCCCAGCACGATCTGATACATACGGGTGACAAAGTTGCGGATCTTGGCCTCATCCGCAGGCAAGGGCAATGTGTAAAAAACGGGCGTGGAATTGTTGGTCACATACCAGGTCACTTCGCCGCCGATGACCACAGGACGGCACTTGGAAAGGCTTGCGGAGATGGTGCGCTCCGCACCTACTTTTTCTCCTGCGCCGTTAAAGTACTGATAGTGCACCACGGGATCCTTATCGGGATACTGATAGGAACCGTCCTTTAAACGCTTCTCCTCCCACATTGCTACCAGCAGGTCATCGGAAAGCTTCACCAGATGGACGTCGGAGGCGCTGTACTGGCCGCCCCGGGCGTAGCTCGTCAGATAGGTGGTCTGATACTCTGCCAGGCTGTTCTTGCTGACGGTGGTAATAAATGCGTTGTAGGGATCGGTCCGCTGCATATCCGCATTCTGAGAAATGATGGAACCGGTGATCAGGTATGCGGAGGAAGCTGCCTCGATCTCTCCCAGCATGGCGCCGGTGTAATTGGCTCCGGTCTCGCCGTAAAAACTGGTAAAGGTCAGGCTTGCAAAACTGACATTGCTGCCATTATGGATGGTACCGCTGTTGGCGTTGGTGCCGTAGTAGCCGAAGACATAGCCTCTGGGATAAGCATCACCCAGATCGCCGGTGAGGACTCTGTCCCCGTCCAGGGCCAGCTTCTGGTCAAAGGAGTGGCTCACATAGCCCTGGCTCAGATTGGAGACCTTCCAGAAGAAATCGGAGAGGGTCATGTCACTCTTCTTCACCACCAGGGTCATGTTGGACTGGTGATTTTTCCCGTCCTTCGAGCTTGCATACATGGTATGCGCGGTACGGATGTAGAGATAGTTGTCCGTATCGATCATGCTGCAGGTGCCTGCGCGGAACATCTGTCTGGTGTTGGCGCCGTAGACGCTGCAGACCTTGGACTGGCGCACCCAGTTCCTGTTGTATTTCACCACACGAAGGACTTCGCAGGAATCGGACTCTTCGGTATTGTCATCGCCGAAAACGAAGTAAAACGCATCGGAAGCCGCATAGAAACCGCCGAACTTGGTCAGCTCGGGATCGATGCGCTTCGTTGCGGTGAGCTTGAAATTCGCATCATAAGTCTCCACCACGATCTTCTGCTCGGTGGTGAGATACTCCACGCGGTAAAATCCGCCTCCGTCGATGGGGACCAGATAGGAGTAGACCGGAACGTTGGAATAGCCGGAGTACTCATAATGGATGTTGGTGCTGACAGCAGCAGTGGGATCCGTTACGGCGATGCCGTCCGCGCCGGGAAGCGTTCCCTGCTCTGCTCCCGCAAAAACGCTGTCCGAATCCTCCGACAGCTCGCCTCCCAGAAACTCCAGGTCCGGATCCATCTCCGGAGTCACGCCTTCGCTAAAGGTCGGCTCTTCATAGACTGTTTCGGGTTCTGTTACCTCTGCCGCCAGGGCTCTAGAGGAAACTCCCGGGGAAGTCAGAACCATGACTCCCGCAAGGACGCCGGCCAGCAGCCGGAACACACGCTGATATCTCATATTATCATCCCTTCTTTCTCGTTGGTCGTTTCTATGCAGAATAGGGCCAATTTTTCTTACTTATTATACCATATATATGCTATTATGATCACGAATTGCTTCGCTGCTTTGCAGCTCTCGCAATTCTCCCACCGTTCGCAATCCGCTAATTTCCTGGCTTCGCAGGAAATTGCTACTTGCTCATGTTGTGGCGGGTCATTAAGTCAAAATGCTCGTTTATGCAAGCATACTCGCATTTTTGACTTATGCCCCTTAGATCATGGTATACTTTCATAGTGTTGAGGGCATGGGTACCGGCAATAAACGGAGCCCCCACAGCCGTACTAAAACGGAAACGCCCGGAGGTCATCATGAAAAAATATATCGGATACGGAGCTGCGGGACTGCTGAGCTCCTACGCCGTTCTTCACACGCTGGAAGCACCGCTTTCGGCCGCGGATTACGCGGAGCGTGTCAATTACATACGTGCCTGTCTCTTTACGATCCTGGGGGACTATTCCTTCCCTCTGATCCTGCTGGCAGCCGCCCTGGCCTTTTTCTTCGGTGCAGCGAGCCGCTATACCCCGGAAGAAAAAATGCCTGGACTGACCGTGTTATGCGGTCTGCTCTCCGTGGTCCCGGTGCTGGGACAAAGCCTCTCCTGTACGGGCGATCTGCGCTGCGTCTTCGGCTGGGTGCCGGGATTTATCTCCGGCCTTCTGATGGCGGGAGGATATTTTCTCCTGCTGCTGCAGCTCCTGCGGATGGTCTACTTCCTCATCGAAAGGAGCCGGGCCAGGCAATGCCCGGTAACAGGCTTCTGGGCTGACAGACCCTTCCTCAAATCCTTCCTGCTGCTGGCGGCATGCAACGGACCGATCCTGCTCCTCTCCTATCCAGGAAACCTGTGCTATGACATCTGGGGGCAACTCTCCATGATCATCGGAGAAGCGCAGCTGACCACCCACCATCCTCTGCTCCATACTCTCATCGCAGGGGGTCTGGCTTCCTTCGGAAAGGCATTCCTGGGGAGCTATGAAAAAGGCATCTTCCTGTACATGATCCTGCAGGATCTCCTGTTTTTCTCGGCACTGGCTGCCTCCATTGCTTTCCTGCACAGACGGGGTGCCTCGGGAAAAATGCTGACGGCAGTTCAGCTCCTCTATCTCCTGACGCCGGTCTACTCCAACATGGCTTCCACCGCCATCAAGGATGTGCCCTTTGTCAGCTGCTTTCTCCTGTACATGATCTTCCTGACGGAAGTACTGACGGGAGAACATGAAGATGAAAAATACCGGACTGCATTGCCGAAACTTCTGACAGGGATGTCGCTTTCCGGCATTTTCGTGATCCTGTTTCGGAACAACGGAAGGCCACTTCTCATCCTGTCCCTGGTGCTGATCTGCATCGGACTCCTGCGGAGGCGAAAGGAAGTTCCGGGTGAACTGTTCCTGAGCATTCTGTTGCCCACGGTGGTGGCGATCCTGGTGGGAAGCGGTGTGAATTTCGCCCTGGCAAAGGGGCTGGATGCCCGCACGGACAATACGGCAGAGATCCTCTCCGTTCCCATGCAACAGACGGCGCGCTACCTGCAGCTCTACCGAAATGAGCTGACGGACGACCAGCGCTCCGCCATCGAAGCGGTGTGGGGCGATGTAAACGAGATGGCAGCCTCCTATGATCCGAAGATTTCGGATCCGGTAAAAGCCCTGTACCGAAAGGACTGCAGCACTTCCGATCTGATGGGATATTTCGGCGTCTGGTTTGGCAGTTTCTTCCGGCATCCCGGAGTGTATTTTGACGCTTTTGCGGTACACATCTACGGGTGGCTGGATCCGGGAGTCTCCAACTCCGTCCGGTATGAAGCAACGGACCTGCCCATCTCTCAGGAAGGCCTCTTCCACGGAGCATCCAGAGGACTCATGTTCCTGTACCGAACCCTGGGAAGATTCACACCTACCGGTTTTCTGGAAAATGTGGGCGTCTGGACCTGGGTACTGTTTTTCCTCACCTACGGATTGAGAAGACGGCGCGAAAAAGACACAGATGTCACAAACAGGCTCTCTCGGGAGCTGCTGAGTTTGGCGCTCATCCCCCTGTATGTGAGCCTGTTGATCTGCATCGCGGCACCGGCCTTTTTCCTGCACCCGCGGTATGCTTTTCCCATCATGTTTACCCTGCCCTATCTGACGGGGATCGCACTTTTGGAAAAACGGGCGACCAAATAAAAGCGTGGGACGCGAACCAATCCAGACGGAGCCTGACGCGAAATGCGGACAGGCACCGAATCAAAACAAAGGAAATCTGCTCATATGAATCTTCTGAACATCTTCAGAATCCAACCGGAGAAGCCCTCCTTTGACCGGGACAGAACCCTGACCGTCAAGGGCGTGGCGATCCTCATGCTGCTCTTCTATCACCTCTTCCATGAGGCGGAAGCGCTGCAGCGATTGAATGTGAATTACGCTCCTTTTTCGGAGAAGGTATTCCTGACCCTGGCAGGCTTCGGAAATCTGTGCGTGGGGATCTTCGTCTTCCTCACCGCCTTCGGGATCTGCAGGAAGTTGGAAGCCCGGGAGGTGAAGGGAGCCGCAGCGAATTCGCCCGCGACAAACACGCCTTTAGCAAGCGCTTCCGGCGCATGCAGTAATGCAGGAAAAAATCCCGCGCTCCGGATTGCCATGAAGGAAGCCTGCAAACGGGCAGGAAAGCTCATGGGGAATTTCCTGATCCTGTACCTGTCGGCCATCGTATTCTTCTGCAGGAGTCTGGACCTGGCAGGCCTCTACGGCCCCGGAAAGCAAGGCTTCCTGTACGGCATCGCTGATGCCCTAGGCCTGGCCGCACTCTTTGATACGCCCCAGATGAATCCCACCTGGTGGTACATGTCTCTGGCCTATGCGCTGATCTTCCTGGTACCCCTTCTGAGAGCCGCTTACAAGAAGGTGGGACCTGCACTGATCCCTATCGTCTTCCTGGTAACGCTTCTCGTTTCCATGGATGAAGGACTGGCTACCTACGCACCCACCGCTGCCCTGGGTATTTGGGCTGCGGAGGAACGGATCCCCGACCGGCTGTCGGAGCAGAAAAAACTGTCTCCGGATGCCTGGATCCTTCCCCTTCTACTCCTGATCCTCATGGTCCCCCTGCGGCAGAACTTCTACGTACAGGAAAGCTTCCTGCCCGTGGTAGACGCCTTTGCAGCGCTGCTGGTGGTATGGGTTGCGGGCGGACTGCTGCATCGGATCCCTGTGCTGCGTCAGGTATTGCAGTTCCTGGGAAAGCATTCCATGAACATGTATCTGATCCACACCTTCTTCTACCTGATGGTATGGCAGCCCTACGTTTATCAGTTCCGCTACTGGTTTGTGACCTACCTGATCCTCATCGGTCTCTCCCTTCTGTATTCCATGATCCTGGAAGGCATTAAGACCGGAGGAAGGTTCCTGATTTCTGAGATGAAGGAGAAAGTTACGAAGCCGTAATGAACCGGCAAAAAAAGATTCGCACCGAAGATTGACAACACACAAAAATGCCCGGGACCTGATATATCAGATCTCGGGCACTTATTTTTCTTCATTTTCTACTTTCGGATTCCACGCTCCACCAACGCTCTCTGCAATTTCTTCCGGGCGCGCTGAATAGCATTGTCCGTGGACTTGGAGGTTTTCCCCAGGATGTCTGCCACCTCTGCGGCGGACAGTCCCGTGATCCACAGACCGAAGGCTCTGTACTCGGCCTCCGTCAGTTCCTCCCGGATGAGGGTCTCAATCTCAGCCACGGTTTCGGAGGAAACCGCCTGATCCTCGGGGCCGGCACTCTCGGAAGCCATATCTGCCAGGGCGCTCTCCCCCTGCTTTCCTTCCTCCCAGATGGAGACGTAAGTGTTTAAGGGAATGTTTTTGTCAGTAGAAGCGCTGGCAATGGCCGTGAGCAGGCGCCTGTAGATGCAGTTGTAGGCGAAGGTGGAGAACTTTGCACCCTTGTCCGGGCGATAGTCCCGCACCGCGTTAAAGAGGCCGATCATGCCCTCCTGGATGAGATCGTCGGTATCCCCTCCCAGGATGGTCAGGTGCCTGGCCTGCTTCCGGACCAGGTCCTTGTAGCGCAGCATCAGCTCGTCCGTGATCCGCTCTTTATCCGCCTCTTCCGGATCACGGAGTCTGCGGATCAGCTCTTCGTCTGTACATTTTTCCAGATCTGTTTTTTTCACAGATCGTTCCCCCTGTTTTCAAACAAACGCCGGTTCCGGGCCCCTTATGGACGCCGGTTCCAATCTCCCCGGGTTCCGTGCCCCTTGTGGGCACCGGCTCTCACTACTTCCCCAGTCTGCGGCGCACCACCTCATAGCAGAGGACTCCCGCTGCCACGGAGGCATTCAGGGAATCGATATCTCCCTTCATGGGAATGGATGCGATGAGGTCACAATGGTCAAAGACGGAGGCTCTCACGCCAAAGCCTTCGTTGCCGATCACCAGTCCCAGGGGACCGGAAAGATCCAAATCATACATACTGGTGCCGTCCATGGCTGCGCAGGCAAACCACAGGCCTTCTTTTTTCAGATCCTCAATGGTGCGGACGATGTTGGTCACCTTGGCTACGGGGGTAAAATTCACGGCGCCCGCACTGGTTCTTGCAACGGTGGGGGTCAGACCCACAGCCCGGTCCTTGGGGATGATAACGCCATGCGCTCCCGCCAGGTTGGCGGTACGGATGATGGCGCCCAGATTGTGGGGATCCTCGATACCATCCAGGATCAGGATGAAGGGATCCTCGTTTTTCTTGCGGGCATTTTCCAGGATATCCTCCACAGTGGCATACTCATAGGCAGCCGCAATGGCGATGACGCCCTGATGCTTCCCGGTCTCGGACATATGGTCCAGGCGCTCTTTGTCCACGTAGCGGATGACGGCGTCACTCTTTTTTGCTTCCCGCTTGATGGTGTTGATGGGGCCGTCCTGGCAGCCGTCCTGAATATAGATCCTGTCAATGGGCCTGCCGGCGCGAAGTGCTTCGATCACCGCATTTCTGCCCTCGATATTTGTCTCTTTACATTCCATAACAAACCTCTGATTCTATCCGTGCCCAGAGAACTCTCACGGGGTTCCCGCGCTCGTCTCCGATCATTTCTCCACTCCGGGGAGTTTCAGCTCTGCTGCTTCCATCCCCGCCCGCAGGAGCGCTACGGCACGGTCCGTTTTCCCGTTCAAAAACAGGTATCCCAGCAGGGCTTCCAGTCCGGTGGCCTTGTGATACTCCGCCATGGAAGCGCTGCGAGCGGTGTGGTTGGGGCTGGCATTTTTGCCGCGGCGCAGGATGTCCTGCTCCGCTTCCGTCAACACGGGCGCTTCGCAGGTACCCGTTGCTTCCGCTTTTTCTCTCGCTGTCGTCATCTCCTCCAAGGCGTCGTAAACTTTGCACTGAGCCGCAGCGGACACGTATCTGGTGGTGAGCTTGTGCATCTCCTTGGGAGAACGCCTGCCGGAAGCCGTTAGGGCCGTCCGCAGGATCAGGTCATAGACTGCGTCTCCCACATAGGCCAGAAGCACCGGAGAGAGATCCTCCCAGTCCCCCTTGATGCCCAGACCTGCAATGAGGTCCCGGGCGATATTGTCCGAACTTACTCTGCTCTCTTCCACTTAACACCCTCCCGGGTATCTTCCAGCACGATGCCCATCTCCAGGAGCTTTCCGCGGATCTCGTCTGCTTTAGCGAAGTCCTTGGCCTTCTTGGCAGCGGTACGCTCTGCGATGAGTGCCTCGATCTCGGCCACATCTTCACCGTTATCTGCAGCGGCAGCGGCGGTCTCTTCCAGAAGCTTTAAGCCCAGAACAGTGTCGTAATCAGCGATAACGGCTCTCTTGGTGTTACCGTTCAGCTCCGCCTTCAGCACATCGTAAAGCAGGGTGATGCCCATGGCAGTGTTCACGTCATTGCCCACGGTCTCCGCAAATTTGTCATGCCACTCCTTCACTGCGGCCTGATCCACGTCGCCTTCCGCAGGGATCCGGAGAGCTCGATCCTTCAGCTTCTTGTAAGTATCCGCAGCCTGATTCAGCGCATCGTAGGAGAAGGTCAGGGGCTTGCGGTAGTGAGACTGCAGGGTAAAGAAGCGGTATGCCAGAGGATCGTAGCCCTTCTCCTCCAGCAGGGAAACAGTGAGGAACTCACCCTTGCTCTTGCTCATCTTGCCGGTCTCATCGTTCAGGTGATGCACATGGAACCAGTAGTTGCACCACTTGTGGCCGATAAATGCCTCGCTCTGTGCGATCTCGTTGGTGTGGTGAGGGAACATGTTGTCGATGCCGCCGCAGTGGATGTCCATGTACTCACCCAGATGCTTCATGCTGATGCAGGAGCACTCGATGTGCCATCCGGGGTAACCCACGCCCCAGGGGCTGTCCCACTTCAGGGCCTGGTCCTCGAATTTGGACTTGGTAAACCAGAGAACGAAATCGTTCTTGTTCCGCTTGTTGGTATCCTCGGTGACATCGTCACGTACGCCCACCTGCAGGTCCTCTTCGTTCATGTTTCCGAAGACGTAGTATTTGTCCAGCTTAGAGGTGTCGAAGTAGATGTTCTCGCCGGCCTTGTAGGCGTAGCCTTTCTCCAGCAGCACCTCGATCATGTGAATGAACTCGGGGATGCAGTTGGTGGCAGGCTCCACCACATCAGGCATCTTGATATTCAGCTTCGCAAAATCAGCGAAAAATGCGTCAGTGTAGAACTTTGCGATCTCCATGACGGTCTTGTGCTCACGCTTTGCACCCGAAAGCATCTTGTCCTCGCCGGTATCGGCATCGGAGGAAAGATGTCCCACATCCGTGATGTTCATGACGCGCTTTACGTCATAGCCGGAGAAACGCAGGAGCTTCTCCAGAACGTCCTCGCAGATATAGCTGCGGAGGTTCCCGATGTGCGCAAAATGGTATACGGTAGGGCCGCAGGTGTACATCTTTACCTTCCCGGGCTCATTGGGAACAAACTCCTCTTTTTTTCTTGTCAGGGTATTATAGATGATCATTTTTCTTCCTCCTAGCCGAACATTTTAATGTGAGGCATGCAGTTTTGAGTTTTACTCAAACTGCGTTCGTAAAATCGGCATATCAATGCGATTTTTCGAACAAGCCTCCCAGACGAACAATTATATTATTTCCCACATCCACTGCATCCGCCGCATCCACCGCCGGTCAGTCCTGCGAAATCATCCGCGGACATAAAATCAAAGGGACTGGACAGGCTGCAGATGGCCTGGGCGGAGATGCCTTCTCCCGCGCCGGTAAATCCCAGTCCTTCCTCGGTGGTGGCCTTCACGTTCACCTGCATGAGCTGCAGGTGCAGGGCATCTGCGATGTTCTGACGCATCTCATCGATGTGGGGGCGCATCTTCGGCGCCTGGGCGATGATGGTGGCGTCGATGTTTTCCACCACAAAGCCCTGATTGTTGACCAGGTCCCCCACCCGGGCCAGCAGGTCCAGGCTGTCGGCGCCCTCAAAAGCGGGATCCGTGTCCGGGAAATGCTTTCCGATGTCTCCCAGGGCCGCTGCTCCCAGCAGGGCGTCGCTGATGGCATGGAGCAGCACATCCGCGTCCGAATGTCCCAGGAGTCCCTTCTCATAGGGGATCTTCACGCCACCGATGATACAGTCTCTGCCTTCCACCAGGCGGTGCACATCATATCCGATTCCAACTCTCATCAGAAAAGCTCCTTTGTCAGGTATTGGTAAATGCCCTCACTCTTCTCCCGCCAGGAGTCGCAGATGTGCTCCGCGATCTCCTCCGTGGGAACGGAAAGGGTCAGGTCCATGAGTTTGATCTCTCTGTCCTGGACCACCAGGTGGGTCTCATACTCCCCGCTGGTGGATTTGTAATAATCTCCGTAGACCGCCAGCTCGTTTTTCAGCTCAAAGGCGTTGTCCCGGAAATAATCCTCGATCTCATTTTTGATGGCGTCGGAGATCCGGTTCCGGAAATAGAACAGGGTCTCCTTCCCCTCTGCGGTAATGCACAGGTGGGTCCTGTTGTGGGAGGACTGGGCCTGGGAAATGCTGACCAGTCCGTTGTCGATGAGCTCGCTCTGGGCCTGGGAAAGGAGGATGTAGTCCGCATACTCGCTCCCCAGGATGAACTCGCTGATCTGGGCAGAGGTCATCAGAAAATCCACACGGTTCAGCATATAGAGGATGATTAGTTTACATAATGTCAGATTTTCCGATTCCAAATTGATACTCCTTTTTTCATGATACTACGGATTGCTCCGCTGCATTATGACCCTTATATCATTTGATGTTCTCTTTTACAGCGTTAGCCACTCTGTCTGCCAGTCCCTCGCAGAATGCCTCGGGCAGGATGAAGTCCTCGCTCAGCTGGTCCTCAGGCACCGCAGATGCAATGGCCAGAGCTGCTGCCAGCTTCATGTCCTCGGTGATCTGGGGCGCTCTGCCTTCCAGGGCACCCTTGAAGATGCCGGGGAATGCGATGACGTTGTTGATCTGGTTGGGGAAGTCGCTGCGGCCGGTGCCCACGATGCGGGCGCCTGCTGCCTTGGCTTCATCCGGCAGGATCTCGGGAACGGGATTGGCCATGGCCATGATGATGGCGTCCTTGTTCATGGACTTCACCATCTCCTGGGTTACCACGCCGGGAGCGGACACGCCCACAAAGATGTCACTTCCTACCATGGCATCTGCCAGGGAGCCCATCTTATTTTCCTCGTTGGTGACCTCTGCCATCTCCTTCTTGATCCAGTTGAGATCGGTACGCTGCTTGCAGATCATACCCTTGGTATCACAGAGGATCAGGTGCTTGAAACCGTAGAGCATCAACAGTTTTGCGATGGCGATGCCTGCTGCACCGGAGCCGTTGACTACGATCTTGCAGTCCTCTTTTTTCTTGCCGATGATCTTCAGGGCGTTGATGATGCCTGCCAGCACCACGATGGCGGTGCCATGCTGATCGTCATGGAAAACGGGGATGTCCAGGGTCTCTTTCAGTCTGCGCTCGATCTCGAAGCATCTGGGAGCGGAGATGTCCTCCAGGTTGATGCCGCCGAAGCCGGGAGCCATCCAGGTAACTGCCTTGATGATTTCCTCGGTATCCTGGGTGTCCAGACAGATGGGCACTGCGTTCACGCCGCCGAACTCCTTGAAGAGCACTGCTTTACCTTCCATGACGGGCATTGCGGCATGAGGTCCGATGTTGCCCAGTCCCAGCACTGCGCTGCCGTCGGAAACCACGGCGATGGTATTGGCCTTCCAGGTGTATTTGTATGCCTGCTCCTTATCCTCAGCGATGACGCGACAGGGCTGTGCGACACCGGGGGTGTAGGCCAGGGACAGAGCCTCTCTGGAATCCACCTTTGCCTTGGACTCGGTGCTGAGCTTGCCGTTCCATTCCTCGTGCAGTTTCAAAGACTGTTCATAAACATCCATTTTCTTTTTTCCTTTCTGTAAACCGGCGGAGCCGTTTGTATTTGTGCGAAGATCAAATCTCTCCGTTCTGTCTCTTTTTTTCCTCTTCCTTCAGGAAGCGGATGTGGTCACGGATCTTCTTTTCATATCCGTTCTCCCCGGGACGGTAGAATTCCTTCCCGGACAGTTCGTAGGGCAGGTACTGCTGCTGTACATAATCGTTGGGAAAATCGTGGGCGTAGAGGTATCCCACACCGTGTCCCAGCTTCGCTGCGCCCTTGTAATGGGCATCCTGCAGGTGCGGCGGAATGGGAAGGTTCCCGCTTTCTCCCACCTCCCGGAAGGCTTCCTCCACGGCTACGTAGGCCGCGTTGCTCTTGGGGGCGCAGGCCACATAGGTGGCCGCATGGCTCAGGATGATCTGTGCTTCGGGCATGCCCACCCGCTCTACTGCGAGGGAAGCATTGACAGCCACCACCAGTGCCATGGGATCCGCATTTCCCACATCTTCGGAAGCGCAGATCATGATGCGGCGGGCGATGAAGGTGACGCTCTCTCCCGCATACAGCATCCGCGCCAGGTAATACACTGCGGCATCGGGATCGGAGCCCCGCATGCTCTTGATGAAGGCGGAGATGGTATCGTAGTGATTGTCTCCGTCCTTGTCATAACGCACCGCCCGCTGCTGGATACACTCCTGCGCCACCTCCAGGGTGATGTGGATGTGTCCGTCCTCTGCAGGCGGCGTGGAAAGGATGCCCAGTTCTACAGCATTCAGTGCTTTTCGCGCATCTCCCCCTGCGATGTCCGCCAGAAAATGTACCGCATCGTCATCGATGACGGCGCCGAAGGAACCCATGCCCCGTTCCGGATCCGTCACCGCCTTGCGGATCAGATCCTCCACAGCCTCCTGTGAAAGGGGCTTTAATTCAAAGATGATGGAACGGGAAACCAGTGCCCCGTTCACCTCAAAATAAGGATTCTCCGTGGTGGCGCCGATGAGGACCAGGGTTCCGTCCTCCACAAAGGGCAGGAGGTAATCCTGCTGCGCCTTGTTGAAACGATGGATCTCGTCGATGAAGAGGATGGTTCTGGCGCCGGTCATGGCCAGTGTGCTTTTGGCCCTGGCCACCACTTCCTCCATGTCCTTTTTCCCCGCCACAGTAGCGTTGATGGAGGTAAACTCCGCGCTGGTGGTATTGGCAATGACCCTTGCAATGGTGGTCTTGCCGGTGCCGGGAGGCCCGTAGAGGATGAGGGAACTGAGCTTGTCGGAGCGAATGGCGCGGTAGAGGAGCTTGTCCTTGCCTAAGATGTGCTCCTGTCCCACCACTTCATCGATGGTGCGGGGGCGCATCCGGGCGGCCAGGGGTGCTTCCCGCTCCTTCGCCTGATTTCCCATATATTCAAATAAATTCAATTGGTCCATAAGATCACCAGTCGCTGCCCCAGTCACTGCTGCCGGAATCCCAGCTGTAATCGGAGCTCCAGTCGGAAGAGGAATCCCAGTCGGAGCTGCTGTAAGAGTCGTCGGAAGAGAAGTTGGTGCCGTAGTAGTCGGAACCCGTGAAGCTGACTCCATCATGGTAATCCCAGTTGGTGGAGGTGATGGCGTCGCCGTAGCCGTTCAGCCCGGTATCACCGGATCCGCTCTCGTAGAAATACCAGTCGTTGGTGTAATCGTTGTAGGCGTACCAGTTGTCCCGGTAGGAGTAGTAGGTATTGCCGCCGACATTGTAGTAGCCGTTGGGCCTGTTGGGGGCCAGCAGCCCCGAAACCAGGGACATGATCATCAGCGCGATGAGGACGATGATGTTGACCCGCAGGATGTTGCGTCTCTGCGCAGGGCTCTCCTTGCTGAACTTGAAGATCCACAGCAGGATGGAAACCACGATGCCGATGAAGAGAGCATATTTCATCGCATTGGTGAGGAAAAACAACATCGTCATCAGGGTAACGGTATAGCCAATGATATTGCTCGTCTTACGCTTCCGGGGTCTGCTGCCGCCGGAAGGGACGGTGCGGTTTGCGATGTTGGTAGCCTTCTGCCGCCCTACCTCTTCCTTCAGCTTCATGTAGAGCTCGTTCACCGCATAGGCTTCATCGCCGCCCCGGTAGCGGATGGCGCGCTCGCCGGTATCCTTGTTCTTGTAGACGATGAAGTCGCCGGTCTGCGGATCCTGATAGATACCGAAGGCTCTGGGCTCTTTGATATTTTTGCCGATGAAAAACCGCGTGATGCGCTCATCCGGCAGATTGTGGGTGTTGTACCAGGCCCGGAGTTCCTCGATGGTACGGGGAACGCCCTCGCCGCGTCTCACGTAAGGATTGGCCGCGCCGCAATGGGGGCAGTTGTCAAGGCTGTCGTCGTACTGGGCGTCACAATAATTGCATTTTTTATCCATATCTCATCCTCTTCGCAGGGCTTTTGTATAGATGAAATTCCAGGCGCCGGCGGATTGCTCTCCCCCGGGGCCGGTGAACGTAAAGCGCAGGGTACACATGGAGCGGCCGTCGCTCAGTTCCGTCCAGTCCGCTTTGCGCAAAAGCTCTGCGGGGATGGGAACCGCTGCGGTCTGAAACTCCTCCGCGCTCTCCGCAGGTGTCAGATCCGCGATCTGCTCTCCCCTGCAGGAGATCAGGAGATGCCGGCCCGCTTCCGCCGTCCGCAGGGTGACGCTTAAGATGCCATCGCAGGTATTGTCCACGGCCATGCGGTAGGAAAAGCTGCCGCCGGACCGGGCGTGGCGGGATGTGCCCTGCTCCGTGGTACCCACGGTATCCTTCTCCTCCATGGCATGGAGTTCGTCGCTCTCATACTGTCCGTAGCCGGGCTGCACGGTATCGATCACCCGCTCGGTCACACCGGTGCCTTCCTCCGCTGCCCGGAGCTCCTCCTGCGTACGGAAATACCAGTAGATGCCATAGCGCTCCCGGTACTTCAGGTAATGGGGACCAAATTGCAGGTCCGTTCCCGCCAGGCGGAAGACCAGGTTCCCGGGATCGGTCTCATCCCGCAGCAGGTACCGGTCCGCATGCTCCGCAAAGGTGGAAAGAGTCTCTCCCGCAGGAAGGGGCAGGTTCTCGGTCTTTACCCGCTTTTCCTTCGGGATGGTGACGATGACGCCGGTGGTGGTGACCTCCTCCTCCTCGCATCCCAGATCTGCGCTCAGGACGAAGGGGCCATAGGTAAATGCCAGAACGGAAGGATTGTCCTGCAGGCCATGGGCCCGGACTTTTGCGGGAAGGGTCACGGAGATCCGATCTCCCTCTGCAAAGGGGCCCGCAAGGATGGCGTAACCATCTGCCTCCGCAGTCTGCACCGCTTCGCCGTTTTTCCGGATGACGGCAGGGGCCGCCAGATAGTCCGGCAGGCGGAAGGCCAGCTTCAAGTCTCCGGAAAGGCCCTCACCGCTTAAGGTAAAGAAGGCAGTATCTTCGTAGGGCACATCGCCGGACTGCACCAGTTTGATGCCCCGCTCCTTCCACTCCAGAACGGAAGCAAGGTACAGATTTACGACAATGGTGTCATCATTGTGGAAATAAGCACTGTCTCCCAGCTTGGTGAAATTCTCCATTCCGGATCCGGTGCAGCACCAGAACTTGGTGAAGGGCTCCCCGTAGACCTTGAAATACCCGGTGGCCATGGGCTGGAAATACATGGTCATCCCCGTCTCCGGATTCTGGGAGGACAGGATGGAATTGATGAAGGCACGCTCGTAATAGTCCGCGTATTTTTTCTCTCCCGTGATCTCAAAAAGCGCCCGGGAAAGCTTCAGCATGTTGTAGACATTGCAGGTCTCGTTGTTGGCGTTGGTGCGCTCCGCGTCCAGGATCCCGTCCTGACCGAAGTGCTCCCACTCGCTGTTGGCGCCGGTGATGTAAGTATGCTTCTCCACCACCATGGTCCAAAAGCGCTCCGCATACGCCAGATACCGGGTGGCATCCACGGTCTGTCCGCCGATCACCTTACCGTGGCAGGTGATGTAGCGCATCAGGGCTCCCATGAATTTCGGGATGGTGGTGTTGGCATGGAGGTTGTTCAGCACGTCACATCCGCCTGCATAGATCCGCTCAAAGAGCTCCTCCTGATCGAAGGCATGGGCCGCCTCGGCATAGCACTCCTCCCCCGTCTGGCGGTAAAGCTCATAGAGGGCGTCGTTCATGCCGCCGTACTCGATGCCGATCACCGTGCGGTGAGTCTCCTCAGACCAGCCGCGAACTCTTGCAAGGGTCCAATCCCCCAGGCCCTTCGCCACCTCCAGCGCCTCGGTATTCCCCGTGAGGGCGCTGACGGAAAGGAGTCCCGCCAGGATTTTGTGCATGGTATACCAGGGCACCCAGGCCTCGGTGATGATATTGGTACGGCCGTGCTCCACATGATCGAACTGCAGCTCCGGATCCGCGGGATCCTTCAGGATGCCGGCGAAGAGAAAGCCGGGCTTTCCCTTGCTGTTCTCCTGGCAGAGCTTTAATTCGGACACCATATAGTCCAGCTTTTGACGCAGAGCTTCTCCGTCCGCCCGGGACGTCCCGGGATTGGCAACCGCCTGGGCTGCTGCCGTCAGGTAATGTCCGGGGGTGTGACCTGCGATGAGCATCTCCTCCCAGCCGCCGTAGCGCTCCGCCTTCTTCGGCAGGCCGGCGTTTTCCCGGAAGCCCGCCAGAAAGCGGTCCGCATCCAGGGAGAGCAGATAGTCCAGCTCCTTGCGCAGAGCATTAACACAGCAGGGATCCCGCTGCAACACGGAAGAAATGTCAAATGCCGTATATTTCATACTCATATCCTCTGAGTTACTTTCCTGATGATTTGCTCCCGGCGGATCACCGCCAATGGGAGGTGGAATACTGCGAGGGAAAATACCGGTCGATGGCGGGCTCATTCAAGTCCTCGCCGATGACGATGAGGACCCGCTGGCCCTCCCGGATCTCCTCCGTTCGGAGCTCCTCTTTCGTGGCATTGATCTGGATCCAGGTGCCGTCCTCCCGGGGACAAAAGCCCTTGACCCTGTGAATGTGCCCCGTCTCAGGGTCCGCGAAAGCTTCCCGGATCCGCTGACAGGTCTCTTCGAAGCTCAGCTGCACATCCATGTAAAACAGTGAACGGAAGCCGTTCTCATCCATGGAAAAACGCTTCTCGAAGGAGGTCTCTCTATGCCCCCTTGCGTCCATGGCATCGTAATCGGCATCCGTCAGATCCGCCCAGTCCTTCGCCAGGAAATCCTCCCCAAGCGCAAACGTCCTGGAGC
This sequence comes from Lachnospiraceae bacterium, assembly GCA_016286555.1. Classification (GTDB taxonomy): domain Bacteria; phylum Bacillota; class Clostridia; order Lachnospirales; family Lachnospiraceae; genus AC2028. Next base: position 40,306 of record JAEETA010000001.1, read on the forward strand.
AGGAGATCCGGCGCAAAGCCCGGTTCAGATGGTCCAATGTGCCTTCCACCACATCGGCGGAAGTTTCCTGTGCGCAGGACAGCAATACCGTTCCGGCATTTGCCGCCTGACTGGCCAGCAGGTAATCCGCCTCCGGGGAGCCGTCCGAGGGATCAGGCCGCACCACGGTGATGACATTTCCGATGCGGTACCGCTGATCCAACGGATCCTCGTGGAGGATGTCGAAAAATTCGTCCACATCAAAAATGCCGGAAGGCTCGATGATCACCCTGTCATAACCCAGCATGGCAATGGTGATCAGCTTCGTTTTGAAGCGCCTTCTGTGGCAGTCGTAATCGCATCCGCCGGCCACCATCTCCAGCCCGAGAGCGTCGCTCTTTAGATCGGACAGGAGCATCATGTCCACATTGATGGCACCGTAGTCGTTCTCCAGAATGCAGACACGGTGGCCGCGGGCGATGAGTTGCAATGCATATTGTCTGATAAAGGTGGTCTTACCGGCTCCTAAGAAGCCGGTGACCAGATCCGCTTGTACCATAGTTCGGAATTATTTCTGTGCTTCTTTTTCCTTGTTACGGACGGAGAAGTCCACACCGGTCTCGGTGCCGGACTCCTGATCAAAGACATAGTCCTTGCCGGGCAGGATCGCATTCAGGATGATACCTACCAGAGCACCGACTGCCAGACCGGAAAGGCTGATGGAGATGTTGCCTGCGGTGAAGCCGATGGCGCCGGTAGCGCTGTACTTGATACCGATGCTCAGCACCAGGATCAGTGCTGCGATGATGACGTTGCGGCTCTTGGAGAAGTCAACCTTTGCCTCAACAACGTTACGCACACCGACTGCAGAGATCATACCGTAGAGTACCAGGCTGACGCCGCCGACGGTAGCGGTGGGCATGCAACCGATGATGGCTGCGAACTTGGGGCAGAAGGAGAACAGAACCGCGAAGGCTGCTGCCAGGCGGATGACCATGGGATCGTAGACCTTGGTCAGGCTCAGGACACCGGTGTTCTCACCGTAGGTGGTGTTGGCAGGAGCGCCGAACAGGGATGCGGCGATGGTTGCGAGACCGTCACCCAGCAGGGTGCGATGCAGGCCGGGATCCTTGATGTAGTTGATGCCAACGGTGGAGGAGATGGCGGAGATGTCTCCGATGTGCTCCACGATGGTAGCCAGAGCGATGGGGATGATGGTGATGGCTGCGGTCAGAAGGAGAGATCCGTTGCCATCGGTAAATGCCCAGAATACGGTCTTCTCGAAGTGGATGGGGAAGCCGATCCAGCCGGCCTCAGCCACGGGGCTGAAGTCCACGGCACCCAGAAAAATACCCACGATGTAGGAGCCGATGACGCCCACGATGATGGGAACGATCTTCAGCATACCCTTGCCCCAGATGTTGCAGATGATCACCAGCAGGATGGCGGTGAGTGCGATGAGCCAGTTGGTGGAGCAGGAATCAATGGCAGACTGAGAAAGGGTAAGTCCGATGGCGATGATGATGGGGCCGGTCACCACGGGAGGGAAGTACTTCATAACCTTGGTGCTGCCGAAAAGCTTGATCAGTAGGGCCAGTACCAGGTACAGCAATCCTGCACAGGCAACGCCGAAGCAGGCATAGGGCAGGAGCTGCGCAGAGGTCAGTCCGTTTGCCGCGGGAGTTCCCTCCATGGCGGTCAGGGCTGCGTAGCCTCCCAGGAATGCAAAGGAAGAACCCAGGAATGCGGGCACTTTCTTCTTGGTTACCAGATGGAACAGCAATGTTCCGAGACCTGCAAACAGCAGGGTGGTGCTGACATCCAGGCCCGTCAGCATGGGAACCAGGATGGTGGAGCCGAACATGGCGAACATGTGCTGCAGTCCCAGGATCACAGCCTTGCCGCGTCCCAGTTCCAAGGCATTGTATACGCCCTTCTCTCCGAGTTTTTCGTTGTTGGTGTTCATTTGATTCACTCTCCTCCTCACCTTGCGCTATCGCGCTATTTGCACTTCGAAGCCGCAATTCCGCGCCTGCGAAGTAACATTCAAATTTTTTATCTACACTCATTAACGGCGGCCAAAAATGACGCCCGAGTCAGTTTTTTGCAAATACTTCCAGATAGGATCCGGCCTCCGTCAGGTACCGTTCCGCATTAAACTCTCCTGCCCGGAGGTGATCCTCCATCAGTCCCATCAGTGTATAGTCCATGGACTTCCAGAGTCTGGTCACATCCCCTTCGTAAACGAGGGCCTTTCTGCGCATGGATGCGATGATCTCCGCTGCAGAAGCACGCTCCTCCGCAGTGGCGGTGAGTGCTTCCTCATTTTCCTCCCGGACACAGCTCCGCAGGAACAGCAGGGAGTAGGGATAGGTTCTGAGCAGATTGGAACAGCCCTTCAGCACGGCGCCCGTCAACTCCACAGGGGTGTCAAAGCCCGTGGGAAGCTCCTCGCCCAGCTCAAAGCGGAGATACCGCAGGACGTAGGAACAGACGAAGCGATAGGCTCCCAGCTTCGTTCCGAAGTAATGGAAGAGCAGGCCCTTGCTGATGCCGGCCTCCTTTACCATGTCATCGGTGGCTGCGTGGGAATAGCCTTCCAGGGTAAAGATCTTCAGCACTGCGTTGATGATCCTGTCCTGTTTTTCTTTGCTCAGATCAAAAAATTTTTCGTTCATATCTGCCTCCGAAGCAAACTTACCCTTTTATTCCCCGCAGATTTAGAGTAAAATATTTCTTGCGGCGAACGGCCGTGATGATGCACAGAAAGGGGTAAGTTATGGCTAAGAAATTCGGAAAGGTCGTATTTGGAACACTGATGGTGGGTGCTGCTGCTGCAGCTGCTGCCTATTATTACTATCAGAAAAAGGATGCGGAGTCCATCTCCCTGGATGATGAGGACGACGATGATGCGGAGCAGACCGCTGAGCGCAACTATGTGAACATCAGCGACATCGCAGATCAGGCGAAGGAGGTTGCCGAGGATCTGGGCGAGGCTGCTACAGAGGCAGCTGCCAAGGCAAAAGAGGCATTCACTCCCCTCTCCGAATCGGTTAAGGAAGCCGCTGAGGAAGCGGTGGAAACCGTTGAAGAGTTCTTCACCGAGGAAGACGATACGGACGAGCAGTAAAGCTTTCCGCATCGCGGATCGTGACAGTATTTACGCAGGGTGCTTTCGGATCATTCCCGAAAGCGCCCTGCGATTTTTTAGGCTTTCTTCTGGGCCTGCATGGTATCCTTCAGATCACGCGCCTTGTCCTTGATGCGGGCATTGGCGCCGGGAGCGGTCAGGATGGACTGGATCATTCTGCTGGCCACGTCGTACTCCTTGAAATGCACTGCCAGCTCAGCAATGAGATAGTCCAGGGTCACACCGTCCATGCCGGCAATGGGAGGGGTCTCCTTCTGACGGGCATCCACGAAGCCGTCCATAGCGGTACGGAGATACTCTTCCTCCTGGGCCTTCAGGCTCTTGATCTTTTCATCCTCATCGGGCTCCTCTGCCTCGAGATTCTCACAGTAGGAAGCCAGAAGCCATGCGGTCTTCAGACAGATAAAGCTGCGCTCGCTGACCTTGCCCTTCTTTACCACGGCATTTGCCAGTGCCAGCTTGTAGCGCTCCAGCGCCTGATCGAAGCCGTAGATCTCGCCGTTGTACTCGGTCAGGATTACGTTCTTGCTGATGTTTTCCTTGATGAGCTTTGCCTGTGCATCCAGAAGCACGTCAAAGTACTTGGTCAGTGCCGCATAGCCGCAGTGGGGGCAAAGGAGCACATCGTATTTCTCGGCAGCGATGCCCTCGTAGCGGGGGCGGAGCGCAAAGCCCACGCCCAGCAGCTTGGACTTGCCGGACTTCATGATCTTGGCATTAAAGCTCTTGTGACATACCTTGCAGGTGTAGACCTTATCGTAGATCAGGTCCTTCTCCTGCACCTTGGGAGGCTGTAATGCGGCGGCTCTGGCCTCAGCAGCCTTCTTCTTTTCTTCTTCATCCTCCAGAACATCTGTGCCGTTTAATGCGCCCAGTCCCAGGCTTTCCAATCCGGATAATATTCCTGCCATCTCGTTTCTCCCCTTTTTCTTCAGTCTTAGTGATGCAATTGCCAGATTTTTGGACCCAGGGTCCGGCTTATGCTTCTTCCTTCTTCGGAAGCACGAAGGAGCTCTTCAGGGACACGATCCTGTTAAACACAGGCGCTCCCTCTGCGGAGTCTTTGTAATCCACGGTGAAAAATCCCTGCCGTACAAACTGGAAGCTCTCGTATGCCTGTACATCCTTCAGAGCGGGCTCCAGCTTGCAATTCGTAAGGGTGGTGAGGGAATTGGGGTTCAGGTTCAGATTGCCCTCCTCATCGTACACCCCTTTCTCCTCGTCCACAATGTTTTCGTAGAGTCTCACAGTGGCGGTAAAAGCGGTAGCTGCGTCCACCCAGTGGATGGTGCCCTTGACCTTGCGGCCGTCGGGAGCGTTGCCGCCTCTGGTGGCGGGATCATAGGTGCAGTGCACTACGGTAACGTTGCCGTCAGCGTCTTTCTCACAGGAGGTTGCGGTGACGAAGTAAGCATTCATGAGGCGCACTTCATTGCCGGGGAAGAGGCGGAAGTACTTCTTCGGGGGCTCCTCCATGAAATCCTCACGCTCGATGTAAAGTTCCTTACCGAAGGAAAGCTTTCTGGTACCCAGGGACTCGTTCTCCTGGTTGTTGGGAGCTTCCAGCTCCTCGGAGGATCCTTCGGGATAGTTGTCGATCACCAGCTTGATGGGATCCAGGATGGCCATCATGCGGGGAACCTTGGGCTTTAAGTCCTCACGGATGCAATACTCCAGAGCTGCGTAGTCCGCAGATGCCTGGGACTTGGAAATACCGCACATCTCCACGAACATCTTGATGGATGCGGGGGTGAATCCTCTTCTGCGAAGGGCTGCAATGGACACCAGTCTGGGATCGTCCCAGCCGTCCACGATGCCTTCCTCCACCAGCTTCTTGATGTAGCGCTTGCCGGTGACCACATTGGTGAGGTACATCTTGGCAAACTCGATCTGTCTGGGAGGATGAGGATATTCCAGCTCCCGGACCACCCAGTCGTAAAGAGGTCTGTGATCCTCGAACTCCAGGGTGCAGAGGGAATGGGTGATGCCCTCAATGGCGTCCTCGATGGGATGTGCAAAATCGTACATGGGGTAGATGCACCACTTGTCGCCGGTATTGTGGTGGGTCATATGCGCCACACGGTAGATGACGGGATCCCGCATGTTGATGTTGGGAGATGCCATGTCGATCCTGGCCCGGAGCACCTTCTCGCCGTCAGCGAACTTGCCTTCCTTCATGTCCTCGAAGAGCTGCAGGTTCTCCTCCACGCTGCGATCGCGGTTGGGATCGTTTTTGCCGGGCTCCTCAAAGGAACCGCGGTACTCGCGGATCTGTTCCGCAGTGAGGTCGGAGACGTAAGCCTTGCCCTTTTTGATCAGCTTCACGGCGCCTTCATACATCTGCTGGAAATAATCGGAGGCGAAAAAGAGTCTGTCCTCCCAGTCAGCTCCCAGCCACTTTACATCCGCCTTGATGGAGTCCACAAACTCGGTGCGCTCCTTGGTGGGATTGGTGTCGTCAAAACGAAGGTTGAACTTGCCGCCGTACTCCTGTGCCATGCCGTAGTTTAAGAGAATGCTCTTGGCGTGGCCGATGTGAAGATAGCCGTTGGGCTCGGGAGGGAAACGGGTCTGCACATGATCATACACACCCTCCGCGAGATCCTTGTCGATCTCCCTCTCTATAAAATGTCTGGCTTTCTTGTCTTCCTCACACATATACTGTCTACCTCTCTGTGCTTATTCTGTCGTATTTATCTCCTGCCGGTGGTCCCGGACGGGATAGGAAAATCTTAGTGGTGGAACAAACGGATGCCGGTGAATGCCATCACCATACCGTGCTTATCTGCACATGCGATGACCTCGTCGTCACGAACGGATCCGCCGGGCTGAGCAATGTACTTTACGCCGCTCTTGCGGGCTCTCTCCACATTGTCGGAGAAGGGGAAGAAGGCATCGGATCCCAGGGTCACGTCTTTCAGCTGATCCAGCCATGCTCTCTTTTCTTCTCTGGTGAAGACGGCGGGCTTTACCTTGAAGGTCGATTGCCAAACGCCCTCTGCCAGGATGTCCTCATACTCATCGCCCATGTAAACGTCGATGGCATTGTCTCTGTTGGCTCTTCCCAGACCGTCCACAAACTGCAGGCCCATGACCTGAGGGGACTGACGCAGGAACCAGTTGTCTGCTTTGGAGCCTGCCAGTCTGGTGCAGTGGATGCGGGACTGCTGTCCGGCGCCGATGCCGATGGCCTGACCGTCCTTTACGTAGCAGACGGAATTGGACTGGGTGTACTTCAGAACGATGAGGGCGATCTTCATGTCGCGGGCAGCGTTCTCGGGAACGTTCTTCTCCTGCGTAACGATGTTGTCCAGCAGACCGCTGTTCACATCCAGCTCGTTTCTGCCCTGCTCGAAAGTGATACCGTAGACCTGCTTCTTCTCCAGGGGATCGGGAACATAGCTCTCATCCATCTGCAGGATGTTGTAAGCGCCCTTCTTTTTCTCCTTCAGAAGAGCCAGTGCCTCGGGAGTATAACCGGGAGCGATGACACCGTCGGAAACCTCGCGCTTGATGAGGCGGGCGGTGCACTCGTCACAGACATCGGACAGAGCGATGAAATCGCCGAAGGAACTCATACGGTCAGCGCCTCTTGCTCTTGCGTAAGCTGCTGCCAGGGGAGTCAGCTCGCCCAGATCGTCCACCCAGTAGATCTTTGCCAGGGTGTCGGAAAGGGGCAGTCCCACTGCGGCGCCTGCAGGGGAAACATGCTTAAAAGAGGTGGCTGCGGGCAGGCCGGTGGCCTCCTTCAGCTCCTTTACCAGCTGCCAGCCGTTGAAGGCATCCAGGAAATTGATGTAGCCGGGACGACCGTTCAAGACGGTAACAGGAAGCTCCGCACCGTTTTCCATGTAGATGCGGGAAGGCTTCTGATTGGGGTTGCAGCCATACTTCAATTGGATTTCCAGTTCGCTCATTTTTTCAAATCTCCTTCTGTTCAGATCTGTTTATCCTTGATCATCTCGATCACTTGTTGCGGTTGACGATGCGGGTGCGGGTGCTACCGTCTGCGATGCTGATGTAGCGCACGAAGAGACTCACCTTGTTGTCCGCATTCAGGCTCTCCCAGAGCATATCGGTGAAGGCATCCATGTCCTCTTCCACCTCCACGGGAGTGGGCTCGCCGCGGTAGCTGGGCAGGGGATTTCCGTCGTGCTCATAGGTGTGGATGAAGTGACCGCAGCCTGCCTTGGGATTCTCGTAAGCGTAGGTAAAACGCTGGCAGGAGGAAGGATCGCCGTCGTTGCTCTTCAGGATGGAAAGGGTGTAATCGTATTTGCCGCCTTCCACATGCATGAGACCGCTGATCCTGGGGGTGTAGTTAGGGCCGTCGGGCTCAAACTCTCTGCTGCGCAGACTCTGTTCAAAGGTCAGGCCCTTCTGCAGTCCTTCATAAACGGTATCGGTCTGGTCTCCATTTGTGACGATGGTGTCATTTCCAAGGACCCGGACCGGTGCGTAAATGATGAGGCTGGGATCTTCCAGCTTGGAAGGATCAAAAGCTTCCGTGCGGATGCCTTCACCCTCGGTCACAAAGATCCTGTTGCGGCTGTTGCTGCTGCGGCCCATGATGAAATAGGCTGCAACTGCTTCCTTCCCCGAGGGGGTAAGGCCCAGCAGGATCCCTCTTCCGGGATAGGCGTTGCCTGTCAGTTCGTCTCTCATGTTGTTCATACGAAACACTCCTTTATTTGATGTACTTGCTTTCAAATTCGCTGCGTTTCATGGGTCTGTCGTAGTAGTAGCCCTGGATGTATTTGACCTTCATATCCCGGACCACCGCCAGCTGCTCCGCTGTCTCGATGCCCTCCACGCAGATGTTCACGCCGATGGTATCCGCAAGCTCTGCCACCATTTTGACGAAACTCTGGGAGTAAGCATCCTCCGCCAGATTCTGGACGAAGCACTGGTCCACTTTGATGGTATCGAAGGGAATCTCCCGGATGTGGTTCAGGGAGGAATACCCGGTTCCGAAATCATCCAGTGCGATGGAAACACCCAGCTTCTTGATGCGGCTTAAGATCCCCTGCATGCGGGGCATGTCGTTGATGGCCAGGCTCTCCGTCACCTCCAGGGTGAGGTTTGCAGGGTCGAGCCCGGTATCCTGCAGGGCCCTCTCCACGCATTCCACGATATCGTTCTGCAGGAGCTGCACCACGGAAAGGTTCACATTCACCTTCATGTGGGGATAGCCCTGATCATTCCAGTGTTTGCATGCCCGAAGCGCATCCAGCAGCACGTGGTTTCCGATAGGATTGATAAGGCCCAGGTACTCTGCCAGAGGAATGAAATCCGAAGGTGGGATGAAGCCCAGCTTGGAACTGTTCCAGCGGACCAGCGCCTCGGCTCCTGCACATTTTTCCACACCGTTTTCTATGGTGATAATGGGCTGGAAGTAGACCACGAATTCCTCGTAATCTCCCTCCTCCGCGTCACGCATGTTCTTCTCCATGTTCAGGCGCTTGCCGGCGTCGGAATCCTGACCTTCCACGTAGTCGGCCCGGCGGTTCTTACCGGATTTTTTCGCCTCGTACATGGCGATGTCCGCCTTCTGGATCAGCTCGGACACCGTATCTCCCAGGTCGGGATAGATGACGGTACCGATACTGGAGGTGCAGTAGTAGTCGGAATCCTTCAGCCTGTAGGGCTGGGCGAAGACCTGCTCGATCTCCTCCATGATCCGGCCGAACTCTTTGTATGCTTCCGGGGATACCAGCAGGACGAACTCGTCGCCGCCCATGCGGTAACAATGCTCCTGGAGACCGTCGATGGCAGCCAGGTTGCCGGAAACGGCCTTCAGCAATATGTCACCGTACTGGTGTCCCAGTCCGTCGTTGATGTGTTTGAAATTGTCCAGGTCCAGGTAGACCAGGGCGCCCCGGGTCTTGTTCTTTTTTGCCTCGTCAATGAGCTTTGCCAGATCGCGCTCGCAGCACATGCGGTTGTAGAGGCCCGTCAGGAAATCGGTGAAGGCCTGCTGCTCGATCTGACGCTGATAGAGGCGTCTGTCGGTGATGTCATACAGGGAGTACATGGTGGCGTCGGAGCCGTCCACCCACTCCAGCTGTTTGTAGATCAGATCGTACCAGCGCTGTCTCTCGGGATAGAAAATCTCGAAGGAGCCGTTGTCGGGGTTCTTGAAGTTTCCCTTGCGGACCAGCTCGCGGAGCTTGCCGCTGCGCCACTCCTCCTCGAAGGTATCCTCCAGCATCCGGTTCACGAAAAGGGGCTTGCCGGTCTTGCGATTGATGAGGTAGACGCTGCAGCCCACATTGTTCAGGATATCCTCCAGCGCCCTTAAGGACTCGGTGACGGAGCTTCTGTGGATTCGTCCCACCAGGATACTCTGCAGCACTCTGGCGGCATCGGCGGCAAACTTTACCTCCGCGCCGGTCCAGGTGCGATTTTCCGTAATGTAGTCCAGGCTGGCCACCAGATTTCCCTCTCCGCCGGGTGCGGAAAGCAAAGGGAAGACCATCACGGCCCGAAGTCCCAGCTCGGTCACGGGAGCGTACTCATCCGCCGCCAGCAGATCGGAGCTCAGGACCAGAGGTACCTGGGTATCCAGAAGGGGTCTGGCGGGAAGGCCCGTCTTTTTCTCGAAGGGAGAATTCAATCCGTAAGCGGAGGCCTCCACCATGACATCCATGGTGCCGTCTCCGTTCAGTCGATAGACCTGGGAATGGTCCAGATGGAGATAATCCGTAACGATCTCCAGCCACTGATGGATGACCTGCTCGGAGCGGGCGCCGCTGTCCAGGAGCTGCAGGATGTTCTTCGTCGCTTCCAGGGTGCGGACCAGCTGGTCGCGCTCCTCTCTGGCATCCTGGATCCGGAAATTATCCACCCGGCTGCCCTCCGCTTCGTACAGGGCGTCGGCGTAGGCTTTCGCCAGTCCCTGCAGCAGATCCACCTGCTCCATAAACTCGGCGAGGGAGAGATTTTCCCGGCCGACACAAACGATGTATGCCAGAACCCTGCCGTTATGCCGCAGGCTCATGACGCCCAGCCGGACCTCGCCGCCGTCCCCCGTCTCCAGGGTCTCCACCAGCAGATCCTCCACCGAATCGTCGCCCACATTGTTCAGCAGGTTCTGAAGATATTCCGTATTCAGAAGCTGTCCGATGGAATCGCTCTCACCGGGACAGACACTGACTTTTGTCATCTGTTTGCAGGTGTCGTCCAAAAGGACCAGACTCACCCCCGCCACGGAGGCAAAACGGTCCAGAATACGCTGCAATTCTTCCTGTTCCATAAAAAGGTTTTCTTCCGTCATCACGCAGTACACCCCATTTTTACTAACTAAACCATTTTAGCATAGTTTGCATACCGGATAAAGGGGAAACAAGGGAAAAAAGAAGGCAAAAACTGCCCAAAAAATATCAAAAAAAGGGAGGCGTTTTTGACGCCCCCCTTTGAGATCAGTGATTGATTTTTTCTGCGGAAAACAACCCTGAAATTACTTGCCGTCGGTAGCGTAGTTGGGTGCTTCCTTGGTGATCTGAATGTCGTGAGGATGGCTCTCCTTCAGGGATGCTGCGGAGATCTTCACGAACTTGCCGGTTCTGGTGAGCTCGGGGATGGTTGCTGCGCCGCAGTAACCCATGCCGGAACGAAGTCCGCCCAGGAGCTGGAAGATGGTATCCTCCACCAGACCCTTGTATGCCACACGACCCTCGACTCCCTCGGGAACCAGCTTCTTTGCGTTCTCCTGGAAGTAGCGGTCCTTGCTGCCGTTCTCCATGGCTGCGATGGAACCCATGCCACGGTAAACCTTGTACTTTCTGCCCTGGAAGAGCTCGTACTCTCCGGGGCTCTCCTCACAGCCTGCAAACATGGAACCCATCATACAGACACTGCCGCCTGCTGCCAGGGCCTTCACCACATCGCCGGAGTACTTGATACCGCCGTCTGCGATGATGGGGATGCCGGTCTCCTGAGATGCGCGGTAAGCATCCATGATCGCGGTGATCTGAGGAACACCGATACCTGCCACGACTCTGGTGGTACAGATGGAACCGGGGCCAATACCTACCTTAACGGCGTCTGCGCCAGCATCCATCAGGGCCTTTGCGCCTTCATAGGTTGCAACGTTGCCGGCGATGACCTGGAGCTCGGGATAGTGCTCCTTGATCATGCGGACACAATTCAGAACGTTCTCGGAATGACCGTGTGCGGAATCCAGAACGATGACGTCTACCTTTGCTTCCACGAGAGCTGCCACACGATCCAGGCAGTTTGCGGTGATGCCGACGGCTGCGCCGCAGAGCAGTCTGCCCATGTCATCCTTTGCGGAAAGAGGATACTTGATGGTCTTCTCGATGTCCTTGATGGTGATGAGACCCTTCAGGTTGAAGTTCTCGTCCACGATGGGAAGCTTCTCCTTGCGGGAAGCGGCCAGGATCTTCTTTGCCTCCTCCAGGGAGATGCCCTCTCTGGCGGTGATCAGATTCTCACTGGTCATGCACTCTTTGATCTTACGGGTGTAGTCGGTCTCGAACTTGAGATCGCGGTTGGTGATGATGCCGACGAGCTTCTTGCCTTCGGTGATGGGAACACCGGAAATACGGAACTTCGCCATGAGAGCGTCTGCGTCTCCCAGGGTATGCTCGGGGCTCAGAGAAAAAGGATCGGTGATGACACCGTTCTCGGATCTTTTGACCTTGTCCACTTCATCGGCCTGTGCCTCAATGGACATGTTCTTGTGGATGATGCCGATGCCGCCCTGGCGCGCCATTGCGATGGCCATACGGTGCTCGGTGACGGTATCCATTCCCGCACTCATCAGGGGAATGTTCAGCTTGATCTTGGCGGTGAGATGTGTGGTGACATCCACCTGGTTGGGGATCACCTGAGAATAACTGGGAACCAGCAGAACATCATCAAAAGTAATTCCTTCTCCGATAATTTGTGCCATGCTTTCCTCCTTTTTTGTTTGTTTTGGGTGAGTTTTTAATGCGAAATTTTTTGAAATTTTCTAACTAAATTACCAACTATTTCGGGCAATGTCAAGGACATTTTTGCTGCATAAAAATGCCGGGGAATCGTCCGCGGGGGCGCTCCCAGCGGCAAAAGGCTCAATCCGTGAAAACCTTTCTGGGTGCAGCATTTTTCATGGCTTTGATCATGGCCTCGTTGGGGGAAAAGAGGATCTGCTTGTTTCCTTCGTAGTACATGATGTAACGCAGATCGGGCTTGTCCTCGTAGCCGATGCTGTAGTCCGTGGGCTTTGCCTGCTTTGCGCCGAATTTCTCCAGCTGATAGGAATGGACGGGGGCGAAAACCTCCATCTTGTCCAGTTTGAAGGTGGCAACCCTCTTTCTGCGAGACTTGTTGTAGACCTTGTCCACGGTAACTTCCTTGTCCAGGTAGAGGTATTCATACTCCACATCTGTATACATATTCACGATATACGCGCCGGTACCCGTCAGGACCGCCAGGATCATGGCCCAGGTGCCCAGCCACATGCTGCCGATGAAAAAGAGAGCAGCCAGAGCGATGAGCGCTACTTTGCCTATTTTTGCCAGATAGTTCGGTCTGCCCTTCACCAGGCATTCCACATAACCTTCGTTCATAAAGTGCCTCCGTATTTTTATTCAATCACATCTCTCAAAAGAAAATCCACAAACTGTTTCGCCATGTCCTGCCGCTTGGAAGTGGCCAGCACGCCGATGTACAGCGGGCCCTCTTCCCGGAAGACCACTGCCCCGTCCAGAGTCTTGCAGTCCTTCAGTGCCAGTCCCGCAGCCACAGGCTCCTGCATCCCGGAAGGATCCAGGGGATCGGGCATTTCGACGGCAACCTCTTCTCCCCTATCGGAAGCTTCCTTGGACGCCCGCAGGTATGCCAGATCGATGCAGTAGATCTGACCGGTGGAGACCAGCTCCTCGTAGGTCTCGGGATCCAGATAATCGGCTGGATCCACCAGAACTTCCTGATAGGCATAGGCCGCGAAGTAGGAATTTTTCGCAAGAAGTACATCCAGATCGCCGGAGTAGATCAGGGCCGCCATTTTCTGGACCCCCACCATGGTCTCCTCGCTCTGGTCGTCCATGCTCAGGTAGACGGTGTCGTCAAACTGAAAGGCTTCCTTCTTCAGATCCGTGCCGGTGAGCTCCGCAAAGGGCTCCGTCAGTATCTGCTCCGTTCCGTCCAGCAGCGTAGCGTTCACGAAAGCGGCGCAGAAAACGGTAGTCTTCAGGGTCACAAAATGGTAGATCATGGATCCTACCGCGATAAGGGCCACCACAATGGCAAAGGCATGCCATTTATAATATCCGAAATAATAAGCAAACTGTTCTTTGAAAGGGCGGCTCTTGATCTCCTGCCGCTCCTCTTTGAATTCATCCATCAGAGCCAAAACAAGTACCTCCAAAGGCCTTAACGGAACGGCCTTTCCACGTATTATATCAGTTTTCGAAAGGGGAGTGAACAACTATTTTGCGTTTGGCGAGGGCGTTGTATAATGGGTATCGGGCAGTGCATCTGCCGGGAAAGGAAGGGCTATGGAGCAGCAAAAAGATCCTCTCGCATGGGAGGAGATCAAAACCGAACACATCGTACAGGATCAGTGGATCGACTTCCGGAAGACCAGTTACCGGTACCCGGACGGCCGGATCTTCGAGCCCTTTTACAGCTACAGCAAAAAGGATTACACCGTCATCGTCGCCTCCGATGAGGAGGGGCGCTATATCTGCGTGCGCCAGTTCCGCCAGGGCATCCGCACCGTCACCACGGAATTTCCCGCAGGGGGCGTGGAGAAAAATGCGGAAGGGGTGCAGGAGGATATCCTGGAAGCCGCAAAGCGGGAGCTCCTGGAGGAGACGGGATACGAATCCGATGAATGGAAACATCTCTTAAGCGTTCCCGCAAATGCCACGGTTTCGGACAATTACGCCCACCTCTTCGTGGCCAGAAACTGCAGGAAGGTGGCAGGGCAATCCCTGGATGAGACGGAAGTGCTGAGCATCCTGCATTATTCTGCGGCGGAGATCGAGGATCTCATCGCCAGGGGAGAGTTCCAGCAGGCCGACCATGTGGCGGCGTGGCTTCTTTCTCTTCGCAGGTAATTCCCAGGCAGTCAGGCGAATGCGTTTCCACAAATCCCTCGTGCGGCGTGCATTGGGCGCACTCGCAGGCAAAACAGTTTTCTCTTTATACGCAAGGAAGCAGCTCCGGAGGTTCCGGAACTGCTTCTTTTTTGGTTATTTCTTTGGTTATTTTCGTTTTTGAGAAAGATTCTCAAGTCAGCGGATCGATTAATCGCCGAACACTGCCTTGTAATCCTTCTGGAACTTCTCGATGCCGGCATCGGTCAGAGGGTGATTTACCATCTGCTTGATAACGCCGAAGGGAACGGTTGCGATATCAGCGCCTGCCAGTGCACAGTCGGTGACATGGATGGGGTTACGAACGGATGCGCTGATGATCTGGGTATCGATATCGGTCACAGCGAAGATATCGGAGATCTCACGGATCAGATCCACGCCTCTCTGGGAGATGTCATCCAGTCTGCCCAGGAAGGGAGATACGTAGGTAGCACCTGCTCTTGCAGCAAGCAGTGCCTGGTTTGCGGTGAAGATCAGGGTGACATTGACCTTGATGCCCTCGGAGGTCAGAACCTTGGTAGCCTTCAGACCTTCAGCGGTCATGGGGATCTTAACGACCATGTTGGGATGGATCTTTGCGATCTCGCGGCCTTCCTTGATCATACCCTCTGCGTCAACGGTGGTAGCCTTGACTTCGCCGCTGATAGGGCCGTCAACGATGGAGGTGATCTCCTTGATGACCTCGTTAAAATCTCTGCCGGACTTAGCGATCAGGGAGGGATTGGTGGTAACACCACAGATCACGCCCATGTCGTTTGCTTCCCGGATCTCGTCTACATTAGCTGTGTCGATGAAAAAACGCATATCAGATTCTCCTTTTCTAATTACGCCGTCACGCGGACGTTTCCAGTTCAGATAACAGTATAGTCACAGGATTCCGTTTTGACAAATCAAAAAATCTTCACAATTTCACATTTTTTGTGTACAAAATGTCTCCCTCCAGACCATAGCGCCCCGCCAGCTCCTTCGAAGCCGCCTTTTCCATACGGCGGTAAGCGGCAGGCGTTGCGGTGACAATGTCCATGAGCCGCTGCAGGACTCCCAGCATATCCGGGATCCGTTCCTCTCCCACGGGCCGCAGGCAGTCCTCGATGAGCAGTTCCAGGCAGGCGCTGCAGGAAGGATCCACGCTGCGGAGGCTTTCGGGCTCACCGTTTAAGGGATTCTCTCCCGTCAGCAGATAGTGGAGCAGGAGACCGAAGGCATAGACATCGCTGTAGGCGCCGGTGGTTTCCGGGGCATCAAACTGCTCCGGGGCGCTGGCACCCGGAGTTCCCGTTTTGCTCTGTCCCACTTCGCTTAAGAAGCAGGCACTGCCCAGGTCCGTGAGCCGCACATCCCCGTTTGGCTGCAGGATCAGATTCTCCGCCTTCAGATCCCGGAAAAGAACGGTGCCGTCCTTCTCCTGGAGCCAGGCCAGGCCGTCCGCAATCTGCAGTGCCATCCGCACGGCGTCCGTCTGTCCGAAGCCCCGTCGGTCATCCAGCACCACATCCAGAGGCGTGCCGTAGAGAAATTCCATCAGGATGTAATACTTTCCGTCCTCCTCACCGCTTTCCTCTAATTTAGGAAACAGGGGATGGTCCGCCAGGCTTAAGAACCTGCATTCCTTCTCCCAGACGGACCTGTTTTCCATGACCTTCAAGGCATAGTTAATGCCCGTTTTCTTATCCTTTAACCGATATACCTTCCCGAAGGCCCCTTCGCCTGCGGGGACCGGCGTTTCAAATCGATCCTCGAATTTCATATGATTCCTCTCAAAACTCCCCGGTCGGCATCGTCAGGCAAGCGGCCGGCCGATACGGGGCACCTCATCACGCCACGTACAGCGCCAGGATCCTCCCCGGCTCCCCACTGCTTTCCTTTGCGGCGGCCAATGCTTCTGTCAGCGTCTCCAGCGCTTCCGGGCTCTCCGGTTCCGGGCCTCCCAGAAGTGCCGCGATCTCTTCGCTTTCCGGCAGCGCACCCTCACAGACAAAGAGCAGATTTCTGCTTTCCACTCTGCAGGTCAGCTCTCCTGCCCCTGCCAGCAGACAGGCGGGCCGCTTTTTCCCGAACACCTGCCGTACCTGATACAGGGAAAAGCCTTCCCCGCAAAAAAGGTACAGTTCCTCGCCGGCACTTAAGAATCCCGCAGCCGCTTCCGGGAGCAGTTCCCGCAAGGCATCTGCCGTGACAGGCATACTCTCCTGCCCCTTCTCCGACAGGGCGGGGATCATTTTTCCTGCGAAAAATGCGGAAAGCGCCGCAGCTCTGGGAGCCTCTTTCCAAAGGACTCCCAGGGCGGCGGGCAGATCTTTACTTTTGATCCGGGCTGCCTGCAGCAGGAGATGCTGCGCGCCCGGGCTGTGAGCGGTGAAATATTCCATAGACTTTCTGACGGCAGGTTCGTCACCAGCCGAAGATGTTGCGCAGATCGTTGAAGAAAACAATGACGATCAAAACCATGAAAAACATCATGCCGATAAAGTGGACCATGCCTTCCTTCTCCGGCGGAACCGGCTTGCCCCGCAGGATCTCCAGGATGATGAAGACCAGTCTGCCTCCATCCAGCGCGGGGATGGGCAGAAGGTTCAGGATCCCAAGGTTGATGGTGAGCATCAGGGCGATGTTCAGCATGTTCACGATGACGGTACTCATGCCGTAGGCGGAGGCCTCCTCGTAGGTCTTCCCCACCACATTGACGGCGATGCCCACGGGGCCTGCCACATCCTGCCGCCCCACCTTGCCGTGGATCAGCATCCGCAGGCTGGCGTAGGTGGCCTTGAAATTGTACCGCACCTCATAGTAGGCGTATTTGAAATAATCGGTGCCTTTCAGATCCACGAAGGTCGCATTGGAGATGCCCAGCATGTATCTGCCGTAATCGGCATTGTACTGAGGGGTGATGGCGGTGGTGAAATTCTGCCCGTCCCGTTCGTAGACCAGGTAGACGCTCTCTCCCTGGGAAGTCAATGTGTAGAGGGTGATGTCCTCATAGAGGCAGACCCGCTGCCCGTTCAGGTACAGGATCCGGTCTCCCGCCTGCAGTCCCGCTTCCTCGGCAGCACTGCCGGGGAGCACTTCCGTGGCGACAGGATCACGGACCGCCACCAGACAGACCATGACGAAGGCCAGGAGAAATCCCAGGATCACGTTGAACAGAGGGCCCGCGAAAACGGTAGCCAGACGGCTCCAGGGACTTGCCTTCAGAAAGGACCCTTCGCCGGGCTCCTCTCCCGCTTCCAGTGCCAGGCCGTCCTGCCCTTCAAATACGCAGGCGCCTCCCAGGGGAAGCAGCTTCCAGGAGTATTTGGTACCGCCTTTTTCAAAGTGAAACAGTGTGGGGCCGAAGCCCACGTAGAACTCCAGCACATGGATCCCGGAGGCTCTGGCGATGATGTAATGCCCGAACTCATGGGAGATGACCACGACGCTGAAGATCAGCAAAAACCAGATCAAGCTTGCCATAAAGACTTTACCTCTTCCTCCGCCGCAAGGATCTGGGCGACGGTGGGATTTTCAATCTTTTGATGACGCTCCATGGAGCGTTCGATTCTCTCATAGATATCGAGGAATCCGATCCTGTGGTCCAGGAAGTCCGCCACAGCCAGCTCATTGGCCGCGTTGAAGACGGTGGGCATGCTGCCCCCTTCCTGTCCTGCCCGGAGGGCCAGCTTCAGTCCCGCAAAGGTATCGGAATCCGGCCGCTCAAAGGTGAGACTCTGCACGGCAAAAAGATCCAGCTTCGGGGTATCCATGGGTCTGCGATCGGGATAGAAAAGCGCATACTCGATGGGCAGTTTCATGTCGGGAGTTCCCATCTGTCCGATAACGGCGCCGTCCACGAACTCCACTGCGGAATGCAGGATGCTCTGGGGATGGACCAGCACGGTGATGCGATCCAGGGGCACGTCAAAGAGCCAGCCGGCTTCCATGACTTCCAGGCCTTTGTTTACCAGGGTTGCGGAATCGATGGTGATCTTCCGTCCCATGTTCCAGTTGGGATGCTTTAATGCATCCTCGGGAGTCTTCTCCGCCAGCTGCTCCCTTGTCATCCCGCGGAAGGGGCCGCCGGATGCGGTGAGGAGAACGCGGGAGATCCGGGACTTGGAAATGCCTGTGGGTACGCCGCTCTCGGTTCCTGACAGGGCAGCGTGGTCGCCTCCCTGCAGACTCTGGAAAATGGCGGAATGCTCACTGTCCACGGGCAGGATGCGAACGCCCTTCTCCCGTGCCAGAGGCATGATGATATGTCCTGCGCAGACCAGGGTTTCCTTGTTTGCCAGGGCGATGTCCTTGCCGCTTTCGATGGCGGCGATGGTGGGACGGATGCCGATCATGCCGACGATGGCGGTGACCAGAGTATCATACCCTTCCAGGGAAGCCATCTCCAGGAGACCCTCCATGCCGGAAAGGATCCGGACCGGGAGGTCGGAGACTCTGCTCCGCAGGTCTGCCGCTGCCCCTTCGTCATACATGGCAGCGACTGCCGGGTGAAATTCCCGGATCTGTTTTTCCATGAGATCCGTGCTGGTACCCGCAGCCAGAGCAACGACTTCCAGCTCCGCGGGATTGGCCCGGACCACATCCAGTGTCTGGGTACCGATGGAACCGGTGGAACCCAGGATCGCGATTTTTTTCTGCATATTCTATCTCTCGTTCTTATCTACTTCACAAGGAGCATGCACAGGATAAAGGTGGCGGGGGCCGTCATCAGAATGCTGTCAAAACGGTCCATGATGCCGCCGTGTCCCGGGATCAGGTGTCCGTAATCCTTGATGCCGTGCTCCCGCTTTAAGGCGGACGCCGCCAGATCCCCCACCATGCTCATCACCGCCGCCACGGCAGCCACCAGGGAAAGGAGTAGCGGGATCCGCAGGGAGGTCTGGTTGTTTACGGGATTCGCATAAAAATACCCGTAGAAGAATGCCAGGATGGCTGCGCCCAAAACGCCGCCGATGCAGCCCTCCAGGGATTTTTTCGGGCTCAGGACCGGGAAGATCTTGTGCTTTCCGATGAGCTTGCCCACGCAGTAGGCGCAGGTATCACATCCCCACGCGCTGATAAGGATCATCCACACCATGGTCCGGTTCAGCTCTCTGGACATGAAGACAAAGCTCAGGAGCATGGGACAGTAGAAGAAGGAAAACACGGTAGCGGAAAGCTCCGCCAGTTTCACCTTCGGGAAGTTCACCACATAGATGGTAAGCATGGCCATCATAAAGGCGCCGGTCACGATGACCGCAGGGACGATGTCCCCCGGGAAAAATCCCATGACCGCATAGTAGCATACGGTAGCCAGGAGCCCGAAAAATTCCGGCTGGCTCAGGCGACATTTGTTCATGGGCAGGAAGCTTCCGTCCTCTGCCAGCTTTCCTTCCGGATGGATGGTCCTGGTAAGCTCCAGAAATCCCACCAGCGCTGCAAAAAGGAGCAGCGCCAGCAAAAACCAGCCTCCCAGGACGAAGCCCGCCACCAGAAGCACCAGCAGTACGATGCCGCTCATCAGTCTTGTCAAAAACATAATCTCTTATCCCCCTCCGAGATGAGAAATTTCGAATGCGATTCCTCAGGTGTTCTTCAGTCCGCCGTAGCGTCTCTCCCTGCCGGCGTAGGCATCCAGGGCCTTCTCCAGCTCCTCTTCCGTAAAGTCGGGCCAGGGCACCGGCGTAAAGTAAAACTCAGTGTAGGCCAGCTGCCACAGCAGAAAATTGGAGATCCGCTGCTCGCCGCAAGTACGGATCAGAAGGTCGGGATCCGGGAGTCCGGCGGTATCCAGGTGGGCATCGATGGCTTCCGCCGTGATATCCTCCGGTTTTGCATTCGGATTTTCCTCCAGAATGCGCTTCACGGCACGGGAGATCTCGTCCCGTCCGCCGTAATTGATGGCGATCTGGAAGTGAAGGCCGGTATTGCCCGCAGTCTCCTGCTCCAGCTTTGCAATGCTCTCCTGCAGATCCGGGGCCAGGGCGCTCTTGTCACCGATGACCCGCACGCACATGTTGTTCTTCATGGCGCGCTTAATGCTGTTTTGCATGTATTTCCGCAGCAGATCCATGAGGGCGGCCACTTCGTCGTCCGGTCTGCTCCAGTTTTCCGTGGAAAAGGCATAGACGGTAAAATAAGAGATCCCGTGGTTGAAGACGATCTCACACATATCCTCCACCACGGTGGCTCCCTTCACATGGCCCGCATTTCGGGGCAGGCCCTTGGCCTTGGCCCAGCGGCCGTTTCCGTCCAGAATGACAGCCAGATGATCCGGCACGGTTTTTTTCTCTTTCGGCATGGGAATGCCTCCTTCAGCTTAGTGGGCAGATGGAAAAAGCGGAGGAGCAGGGGCCCCTCCGCCATATGTTTGACAGATCAGACGGTCATCAGCTCTTTGGTCTTCTCTTCCATTGCCTTGTCAATCTCGGCAATAAAGCGATCCGTCAGCTTCTGCAGCTCGTCTTCCAGCTGCTTGATCTCGTCCTCGGAGATCTCCGTCTTGGCCAGCTTCTTGAAAGCATCGTTGCCGTCTCTACGGATGTTGCGGACTGCGACCTTGCTCTCCTCAGCCTTTTTCTTTACTTCCTTCACCAGCTCTTTTCTGCGGTCCTCGGTAAGCTCGGGGAATACCAGGCGGATCACGCTGCCGTCATTGGTGGGATTGATGCCCAGGTCGGACATCTGGATGGCCTTCTCGACCTCCTTCAGCATATTCTTCTCCCAGGGTGCGATCTGGATGATACGAGCCTCGGGAACGGTGACATTGCCCACCTGCTGAATGGGGGTGGGAGTTCCGTAATAATCTACGCGAATCTTGTCCAGTACATGGGGATTTGCGCGTCCGGCACGGATGGAAGCAAAATCGGAATTCAAGAAATCCAGTGCCTTTGTCATTTTTTCTTCATAGGGCTTTAATCTGGCATCCATAACAGATCCTTTCTGCGTTCCCGCCGGTTACTTGTCAGATACGGTGACCTTGGTGCCGCCAAAATCGCCGCGCACCGTGTTCACGATGGAATTTTCCTCGTTCAGGGAGAAGACCCACATGGGCATGTGATTGTCTCTCGCCAGAATGGACGCGGTCATGTCCACCACCTGGAGATTCCGGGCGATGACCTCGTCGATGGTGATCTCGTCGAAGCGCTTTGCATTCGGGTTCACGGCAGGATCGCTGTCGTAAACGCCGTCGATGGACTTCGCCAGGAGCACCACATCCGCATCCACCTCAATGGCCCGGAGCAGTACCCCGGTGTCGGTGGAGAAGTAGGGATGTCCGGTTCCGCCTGCGAAAAAGACCACCTGACCGTGTGCGAAATATTTGTTGGCACGGTCCTTGGAGTAGAGCTTCGTGAAGGAGCCCACCTCGAAGGGGGTCAGGATGTTGGTCATCATGCCTACGCTGCGGAAGATCTCGGACACGTAGATGCAGTTCATCACTGTGGCCAGCATACCGATCTGGTCCGCTTTGGTGCGGTCAATGTTCTCGCTGGTGCGTCCCCGCCAGAAATTGCCGCCGCCGATGACAATACCCACCTCGGTGCCCTCATCCACCAGAGTCTTCACCTGGAGCGCCACCTTACGGACGGTCTCCTCGTCAAATCCGGTCTTCTTGGGGCCCGCAAGGGCTTCACCGCTGAGTTTAAGCAATATTCTCATAATATTTTACCTTATTTGTCTGCCTTCTCTGCCTTCTTCTTCTCGGGCTTGTACTCGTCAAAGAAGGAAGTAGGGCTGACATCCGCATAGCACTGGGAGCAGTTACCTTCCAGAGTAGCACCGTTGTTGATCTGGACAGACTTGGACTTGATGTTGCCCATGACGATGGCGGTGGCATCCAGGATAACGGGGCCGTGTACATCGATGTCGCCCTTAACTGCGCCTGCGATGGCTGCGCTCAGAGCGGTGATGTTACCGATGATGACGGTGCCGGAGCCGATCTTTACGGAACTCTCGCTGGTGAGGTCGCCGCTGATCTTTGCGTTCTCGGCGTAGATCTCTCTTGCCTTGGAGTTGCCGCAGATGCTGCCGGTGACATTGAGCTTGCCGCCCACTACCAGGTCGCCGTTCACGCCGCCCAGCAGGTCCAGGGAGCCCTGGGTGTTCAGGTTACCGTCAATCTTCATGCCTCCCGTGATCACGGAAGTCTCTTCGGAATAATCCTTCTCGTCTAAAGAATCCATAATAGTCTCTGCTCCTTTGTTGATATTTTCATTCTCCGCGGACAGATCCGCGTTGGTCTCGGTTTCAAAACTGTCGGCTGCCAGATCCTCGTCGGTGACGAACTCCTCGCCGCTCTCCATGGATGCGAAGGCCGCATCGATGGCATCTCCCATGACCTGAACCGCTGCCATGTCCTCAGCCGCGCTGAGGACTGCCTCTGCCGCGCTGTCAAATGCAGGTTCTGCGGGAATCTCCTCTGCGGGAGCTTCCTCAGCAAAAGTCTCTTCTGCAGGGATCTCCTCTGCGGGAGCCTCCTCTGCGAAAGCGGTCTCGTCAAATGCGCTCAGGTCGGGCACTGCCTCCTCGGCTGCCGGCTCTGCGAAGGTTTCCTCTGCGGGAATCTCCTCCATGGGAACTTCCTCTGTGGGAACTTCCTCTGCGAGTTCCTCCTCGGGGCCGTCGGGAAGATTTCCCAGGGCCTCCTCCAACAATGCATTCAGATCAATCGACTCGTCTGCGGGAACATCCTCCGGGGCAACGTCCTCAGCAGAGCTGAGGACAGCGTCGGCCAGAGCTGCGGCTTCTGCCTCCGCGTTAGAAACTTCCTCGGGAATCCCCTCTCCGGATTCCTGTCCTTCCGGCAGAAGCTCTTCCACCGCCTGGGACAGATCCTGCTTCAGATCTCCGAAAAATCCCATACCTTCCTCCTATTGTCTGATTTTCAGGTCTTTAATCGAGGCTTCGCTGCCGGATATCCGGCACTTCCTCGGGCACAAGCGGCAGGATGACCGTATCTTCCCTGTCCAGAATTCCTTCAATGATCTCCGGGAGGGCAAGTACCGTCGAATATTTGTCGCCTGCGTCATGCATGAGAACAACGGCGGCTCTTTTTCCGTCCAAACCGTTCATCACATTGCTGACGATCTGCCTGCGGGATACCGTTCCGCCCTCGGCGTCTCCTGCGGAGACGTTCCAGTCGACATAAGATATCCCCTTCCCTTTAAGATACGCCGCGAAGAGCTTCATGTCCAGTCCACTGACGGAATTTCCGCTGCCGCCGGGAAAACGGTAGATCCATGGAGTGACTCCCGTGGTGTCCTCCAGCAGCGTCTGAAGGGCGGTAAAGTCCTCATCGAACGCATCCAGGGATTTATAAATCGCGCTGTATTTGTGGGAATAGGAATGCATTCCCAGGGTGTGACCTTCCTCGACGATCCTGCGGTACATGGCCAGAGAATCCTCATCGGTCTTACCCACCACAAAGAAGGTGGCCTTCACATCGTACTCCGCCAGAATATCCAGGATGTCATCGGTATAAATGCTGGGACCGTCATCAAAGGTCAGATAGATCCGGGTAGTGTCATCATCGTAGGTTACGGCCTCTTCCGATGCTTTGGAAAGTTCTGCCAGGAATGCCTCCTCATCAAAGCCCTCTCCATCCTCGGAAAAAGCGCCGATGACGGGCTCCGTGCCATCGTTGACTGCCCCGGTCATTTCTCCGAAAAGATCAGCATCTGCGGCATTTTCCCCACTTCCGGAAGCCCCGTAATGGGCTTCCAGATATTTGGGATCGGGACCTGCCGCCGCACGCAGCAGATCACTCGTGATCCTGGGCTCCAATGCCAGTCCGAAGGGATCCTCCAGGTCAATCTGCAGGTCTCCCTCGGTGAGCACTGCCAGCCGCAGGGTATCCTCGGTAATGCGCACGTTCTCCGTCAGGAAGGAAAGCTCCCGGTCGTAGGCCTCCATCCGGTTATTCATCCGCATGAGATAACAGGCGGTGATGATGCTCCCTACGCAGAGAACGATCAGAAATGAAATTATATAGAATCGTAATTGTTTATTCACTGTCGGCGATATCGTAGATCAACTGCTCCGAAGCTGCCCATCCCAGGCAGGGATCGGTGATGGACTTTCCGTAGATGCCACCACCCACCTTCTGATTGCCTTCCTCGATGTAGCTCTCCACCATGACGCCCTTCACAAGGCGGCGGATATCGGGGTTCAGCTTGCGGTTGTGCAGGATCTCCTTGACGATGCGGATCTGCTGCTCAAACTGCTTGTTGGAGTTGGAATGGTTGGCATCCACCACACAGGCGGGATTGAGCAGATCCATCTTGGAGTACATATCCATCAGACGGACCAGGTCTTCGTAATGGTAATTGGGTGTGTTGTTTCCGTGCTTGTTGGTGGCACCGCGGAGTACCGCATGAGCCAGATCGTTGCCGGAAGTATTGACCTCCCATCCGCGGTAGATGAAGGAATGGGGGTGCTGTGCCGCATAGATGGAGTTGATCATGACGGAAAAATCACCGCTGGTGGGATTTTTCATGCCGGCAGGCACATCGAAACCGCTGACGGTGAGTCTGTGCTGCTGATCCTCCACGGAACGGGCGCCGATGGCAACATAGGAAAGCAGGTCGGAGACGTATCTCCAGTTCTCGGGATAGAGCATCTCGTCCGCAGAGGTGAGTCCGCTCTCCTCCGCAGCGCGGATGTGCATATGGCGCATGGCCATGAGGCCTGCCTTGAAATCAGTGGACTTCTGGGGATCGGGCTGGTGCACGATTCCCTTGTAGCCCTCGCCGGTGGTGCGGGGCTTGTTGGTGTAGATCCTGGGGATCAGGATCAGACGATCCTTCACCTGCTCATTCACTCTGGCCAGGCGATTGACGTAATCACAAACCGCCTCCTCGTTGTCCGCGGAACAGGGTCCGATGATGACCAGGAACTTATCGCTCTTGCCCGTCAGAACATCGCGGATCTCGGCGTCTCTGGCTTTCTTGATCTCCCGCACCTTCTCGGGAACGGGCAGCTCCTCCCGGACCTCGTCGGGGGTAGGCAGCTTTCTGACAAATTCGAAACTCATGGATACATCCTCATTTCATGTCTTTTACTGACTTCCATAAGCAGAAGCCAACAAATTATTTTACCCTATTTCAGGGATTCTGGCAAACGCTTAAGCCGCCACCTCTAAGTCTGAATATGCATCTCTGTACGGCGGCGGGTAGTGTTTCACGAAGCGAGTGAAACGCTACGTACGGGGATGCGCCGCCTCATAAGCGGTGCGCAGATTGTTCTGCCCCAGCTTCGCATAGATCTGGGTGGTGGAAATATCGGAATGGCCCAGCATCTGAGAGACCACGCGAATGTCAGCGCCTCCCGCCATCATGTGTGCAGCAAAGGAGTGCCGCAGGGTATGGGGCGTGATATCGGTCTCGATGCCCGCCTGCTTGCCGTAATTTTTCAGGATCTTCCAGAAGCCCTGACGGCTCATGGGCTCGCCCAGGCAGCTGGGAAAGAGCACGTCGGATTCCTTCCCCTTCAGAAGCTGATCTCTGCCCTCCTCCAGATAGCGGAGCAGTGCAGCTCTGGCATGGAGTCCGTAGGGAATGGTGCGCTCACCGCAGATCAGCAGATCATGGCCCTGATCCAGCGCATCCACCGTAAGGCCGATAAGCTCGGAAACACGGATCCCGGTGGCATAGAGCAGCTCCAGCATTGCCTTGTCCCGCAGCTCCTTGGGATCGTCGCCGGAGGGCTGATCCAGCAGGCGGGTTACCTGCTCCACGGTCAGAACCTCAGGGGGCTTTTTCTCGATCTTCGGCGCCTGAAGGCACTCGGAGACATCCTCTTCCACCATATGTTCCTTGTACAGATAATGAAAAAAGCTGTGAATGGTCGCCACATTTCTGGAAATGGTGGCTGCCTTGAAATTTCCTTCTTCCAGATAGACCAGATAGGCCTTCAGATTGGATGCCGAGATCTGTGTCGGCTCCGTGATGGAGAGAGAACGGCAGAAGTAGTCCAGCTTCTGCAGATCTCTGCGGTAAGAAAGTAACGTATTTTCCGATACTTTTTTCTCATCGGCCAAATACGAAAAGAAAGTGTCCATAGCGTTCATATGAGAACCCCCCGCGATTGATCTTGCCGAGGTTAAGAGACATTTATTCCAAGGAGCAAAACTTTGCCAAAAGGCAGGTGACATAAATCTCTTTTTTAGACGGCAAATAGCATTATAAGTTGCCCCATTTTGAAATTCAAGTTGTCAAATTGTCCTATATTTTATGAAAATTTTAGGCTCTTTTTGGGAAGCACAAGATGTAGGTAGACATAAAAAATCAGCCCCCTAAATGTGGTGGGCTGATTGATGTATTTTATGGTGCCTGCAATTAAAAATCGATTGTTTTTTAATTATTTTCCCTCCCGGATCCGGTCCGCGTAGGCCAGAATGGCTGCCACGGTTTTGGAGTCCTGAATTTTACACTGAAAGATCATTTCCTTCAGCTCTTCCAGGGAAAAGTCGCGGTATTCCACATACTCGTCCTCGTCCAGGTGCTGGGCGCCGGGATCGTGGAGATCCGTAGCCAGATAGATGTCGATCTTCTCATTGCAGAAGGCCACGGTGGTGTAGATGGAAATGAGAAGCTCCGCATCCTCGGTCTCGTATCCGGTCTCCTCCCAGAGCTCCCGAATGGCTGCAGGCTTGGTGTCCTCAATGGTGCCGTCGGGATTCCGGTTCAGACCTCCCGCGGGAATCTCCCAGGTCTCGCGCTCCAGGGAATTCCGGTACTGGTGCACCAGGATGATGCGGCCGTCCCTGCGCACGGGAACGATGGCTGCCGCGCCGCGATGCTCCACATGATCGTAAAATGCGATGCCTCCCCCCGGAAGTCGCATAGTGTCCTTGCAATAGGCGGTGATGGCCCCTCTGGCGATCACTTCTCTTTTCAGTCTGCGAATCTCATCCATGTTTCCAAGCTCATTTCTTTTTGATCCGGCAGCGGCTCTCTTTCCTTTCGAAATGAGGGCCCGCCTACCGCTTTACGCGGTCTTCTCCGCAGTTTCCTCCAAAAGCTTTTCCACGGTGACCAGCTTCACGCACAGAACGAAGAGGTCGGTGGCCTGAGCCATCTCCTCGGGGGAAGGGAAGGAAGGAGCGATACGGATGTTGCTGTCGTTGGGGTCCTTCTTATAAGGGAAGGTAGCGCCGGCGCCGGTCAGGACCACGCCTGCCTCCTTGCACTTTGCCACGATGGCCTTGGCACAGCCCTCCATGGCGTCAAAGGAAATGAAGTAGCCGCCGTTGGGTTTGGTCCAGGAACCGATCTCCAGGCCGCCCAGTTCTCTTTCCAGAACGGCTTCCACAGCCTCGAACTTGGGCCGCAGGAGCTCTGCATGCTTTTTCATCTGCTCCGCAACTCCTGCCGCATTCTTGAAATAGCGGACATGGCGCAGCTGATTGATCTTGTCGTAACCGATGGTCTGGATGGTCATGGACTTGCGGATCCACTCCAGATTCTTCGCAGAGGATGCAACAGCTGCGATACCGGCACCTGCCAGACTCACCTTGGAGGTGGAGCAGAACTCAAAGACCATGTCGGGATGTCCCGCATTGTTGCACGCAGAGAGGATCTCCAGGAGCTGATCCTGTCTGTCCGCCTCGTCGTAGAGGTGGTGCACCGCATAAGCGTTGTCCCAGTAAATGCGGAAGTCCTCCGCTGCGGGCTGCAGCGCTGCAAATCTGCGAACGGTCTCATCGCTGTAGGTGTAGCCCTGGGGATTGGAGTACTTGGGAACGCACCAGATACCCTTCACTGCGGGATCGGAATTTACGTATTTTTCCACCAGATCCATGTCAGGCCCTGCGGGAGTCATGGGAATGGTGATCATCTCGATGCCGAAATACTCGGTGATGGCAAAATGGCGATCGTAGCCGGGAGCGGGGCAAAGGAACTTCACCTTGTCCAGCTTGCACCAGGGAGTGCTGCCGCAAACGCCGTGGGTCATGGAACGGGAAACACAATCAAACATAATGGGCAGGGATGCATTGCCGCAGACAATGACATTGGCAGCGGACACACCGATGAGCTCTGCCATGAGACGCTTTGCCTCGGGGATGCCGTCCACGATACCGTAGTTGCGGGTATCCGCACCGTCCTCGGTCTTCATGTTGCTGTCACGGTTCAGCACCTCCAGCATATCCTGGGAGATCTCCAGCTGTGCGGGACTGGGCTTGCCGCGGGACATATCCAGCTTCAGTCCCTTGCCCTTTGCGTCCTCGTACTGCTTCACCAGCTCCCCGTGGAGGGTCTCCAGCTCCTGTCTGCTCATCTCACGAAATTTCTTCATCTTCCCTGTTCCTCGTTTATTCTTCATGATTGGCTTTTTGATCGATGCAAAATGCCTCAAAGCGCCCTGTTTACGGGCTTTTTGCAGCAGTTGGATAATTGCATACAATCATACATCCCGTTTATAGTACACGATAAACGCCGGATAGACAAGTAGGCAAACCCTACAAAAGAATAGGGAAATTTGCGTTTTTTCTGTGCAGAGGTACTTTGAGGTGTTACAATGGTCGGGAACCTGCGGCGGCCAATGGGCCGGGACGGGGTTTGCTATCATCTTTTTCGGAGTATTTTTATGGCATTTGACGGAATTACCGTGGCGGCCATGGCGAAGAGTCTCTCGGAGGAGCTGACGGGAGGGCGCATCAGCAAGATTGCCCAGCCCGAAGCCGACGAGCTGATCCTCACTGTCAAGGCCGGCGGAGAAAACAAAAGACTGCTGTTGTCGGCGGACCCTTCCCTGCCCCTGGTCTACCTGACGGAAGAAAACAAACAAAGCCCCATGACGGCGCCGAATTTCTGCATGCTGCTGCGAAAGCACCTGTCAAGCGGCCGCATCCTCTCCATCACCCAGCCGGGGCTGGAGCGCGCTCTGCGGTTTGAGATCGAGCACCTGGACGAGATGGGGGATCTGTGCAGGAAATACCTGATCCTGGAGCTGATGGGCAAGCACAGCAACCTGATCTTTACGGATGATAAAGACGTGATCATCGACAGCATTCACCGGGTCAGCGCCATGGTGAGCTCTGTCCGTGAGGTCCTTCCCGGGAAGCCCTATTTTCTCCCTGGGATCCAGGAAAAAGCGGACCTGCTGAGCGAGACGAAGGAAGGCTTTACGGCCTGCATCCGAAGCAAGGCAAGGCCCGTGTTTAAGGCCATCTACGAAAGCTACACCGGCCTCTCTCCCGTTATGGCTCAGGAACTATGCCATGAAGCGGGGATTGAAAGCGACATGCCCGCAGGGAGCCTCCCGGAAGAGGAACTGCAGCGCCTGGCGGAGGTGGTGTTCCGGATGGCTGAGCGGGTTAAGAAAGGGGATTTTGCTCCCGTGCTGGTGTATCAAAACGGCGCACCCACGGAGTATGCGGCCCTGCCCCTGCGGATCTATTCGGATTTCCCGGACCGTTTCACCACGGAGGAAGTGCCGGACATTTCCACCGTGCTGTTCCGGTACTATCAGGAGAAAAACATCATCACCAGGATCCGGCAGCGTTCCGCGGACCTGCGGCACATTGTCCAGACCGCTCTGGAGCGCACGGTGAAAAAATACGACCTGCAGTTAAAACAGCTGAAGGATACGGAAAAACGGGACGAATACCGGGTCTACGGAGAACTGCTGAACACCTACGGTTACAGTGCCGAGCCCGGGGCCAAATCCCTGACCTGTCAGAACTATTACACCGGGGAGGATGTGACCATTCCCCTGGATCCGGACCTGTCTCCCACGGAAAACGCCAAGCGGTATTTCGATCGCTACGGAAAGCTGAAGCGCACCTATGAAGCTCTGAGCGAACTGACGGTGACCTCCGCGGAGCAGATCGAGCATCTGGAGTCCATCCTGGAGAGTCTGGACATTGCACGGAGCGAGGAGGACCTGGCCCAGATCCGGCAGGAGCTCTTCGAGAGCGGCTACATCAAAAAAGCGCCGGAAAAGCGCAAGGGCAGAGTCCTTTCCAAGCCCTTCCACTATGTGAGCTCCGACGGCTACGATATCTATGTGGGCAAGAACAACCTGCAAAACGACGAGCTCACCTTTAAGGTGGCGAAGGGCGGAGACTGGTGGTTCCATGCCAAGAAGATTCCCGGCTCCCATGTGATCCTGAAGGTAAAGGGCACGGAGGACGTTCCGGACCGGGCCTTCGAGGAGGCAGCGCGCCTGGCTGCCTACTATTCCAAGGGACGTGAGCAGGAAAAAGTAGAGATCGACTACGTCCTCCGGAAGGAGGTCAAGAAGCCCGCAGGCGCCAAGCCCGGCTTCGTGGTGTACTACACCAATTATTCCATGGCCATTCCGGGAGATATTTCCGGGATCCGGGAAGTGAAGGATTAAAGAAGCATGCAAAAAGGTACCCCGAAGAATGGGCCGAAATGGCTGTTCTTCGGGGTTTTACATTGAAAGGCTATTTCAACGTCTACTTTACTGTTTGCTGAACGTCCCGGGATCCGTATATGAGCTACTCCGTTTTCAGGAGCCTCATTTTTTTCGCCACCTTCACGATGAAAGCGCCCTTGGGCAGCGCCAGCAGTTCGTGCTCTCCCACCGCCTGCAACAGCAGCAGGAAAACGAAATACAACACCGCAGCCAGAGCGATGGCGGGAAGCACGCTGATCCGTGGAGACTTGGTCAGTGCCAGGACCACGCGGTAGAAGCCGTAAGCACCCAGTCCCATCATAAGGGATGCCACGAAGGGCAGGAAGAAGGTCTTGCGCACCTCCTGGGAGTAGCGGATCGCTTTATGAACGGAGCGCTGGTTCAGGTAAGCGATGAGACCGGAATACACCGTGTTTGCCACGGCGATGCTGTATACATCAAGAGGCGTAAAGAGCAGCAGCAGGAAGGCCAGGATCGTCTGCACAATGAGGGCGATGCCGGCATTCCACATGGGAGTATTTACCTTCCCCAGGCCCTGCAGAATGGAGCTGTTCAGGGTGGAGACGGAGTAAAAGAT
The DNA here is from genome assembly GCA_016286555.1 of Lachnospiraceae bacterium. Classification (GTDB taxonomy): domain Bacteria; phylum Bacillota; class Clostridia; order Lachnospirales; family Lachnospiraceae; genus AC2028. Next base: position 71,471 of record JAEETA010000001.1, read on the forward strand.
CACGGACAGGGACAGGGCCATCAGGGAGTGCTGAGGCACCGCCAGGTTTGCGGCGGAGCTGGGAAAGAGCAGCAACGTGATGGGGCCGGAGAACACGAAAAGTCCCACGGCACAGGGGATGGCGATAAGCATGGTAACCTTCATGGCCAGACGGATCTTGCTCCTGCAGGCGGAACGCTCCTTCGCGGCAGCCAGCTGGGCAATGGAAGGGATCATGGCAGATGCCATGGCGGAAGCAAAACGGATGGGGATGTTGGAAATGATCTGGGCCTTGGAGGAAAATGCGCCCCAACGCTCCATGATACTGATGTGATCCGTAGGGAGGAGTCTGATTTTTCCCAAAAAGCCCTCCATCTTACCGGCCTCCGCAAAACGATCCAGAAGGGTGGGAAACAGATCGGTGTAAAGCTTGGTATTGATGGAAGCGGACAGGTTGTAGATGGCGGTGCTGAGGATGAAAGGGGTCACCGTCAGGGTGATGGTGCGGAAAATGAGGCCGTAGCCTTCCGTCCGCTCATGGGTGTCGGATGCCACTCTCCCCAGGATCTCCTGCCGGCTCACATAGTAGGCGATGAGCATGAAGATCAGGGCCACCAGCACACCGGCGCCGGTACCCAGTGCACTTCCCATGGCACCGTAAACGGCTCTGGTGATCTGACCGCCCTCGTCCGCAGGCACCTCCATGGTGCCCATGAAATGCTTGATGAGGAGCACGGCTGCGCCCACGGAGACCACGGCATTGGCTACCTGCTCGATGATCTGGGAGCAGGAGGTCTGCAGCATGGAACGGTGGGCCTGGAAATAGCCCCGCAGGACTCCCAGGATGCCGTAGAAAAAGATGGTGGGAGCAAAGACCCGCAACACGGGAATGGCGGTATCCTCCACGAAAAGCCCCGCTCCGAAGAAGAGCAGGAGACTGGCCAGGAAGCCCACCACCAGGACATAGTAAAGAGAGCCCATGAACATCTTATGGGCGTTTCGGTATTCCTTCACCGCCAGACGCTGGGCGATGACCTTGGAAATGGCCGAGGGAATGCTGTAGGAAGAGATCAGCAGAATGATAGTGTAGAAGGTATAGGCAGACTGATAGTACCCCAGACCCAGATCACCAATGACACCGGACAAAGGCCCCCTGTACAGGAGCCCGATGACACTGCTGATGATGCCGGCTGCGGCCAGAATCCCCGCCTGAAATATGAAATTGCTGTTTTTGCCTTCCGTCAGGCCTCTGCGCGGCATGCTCTATGCTCCGTGTCCTTTGATTTTTCCGATCTGCGGTGGTAGCACCGCATCTTTCATCATCTCACGCAAAGGGCGATTTTGTAAAGAGGAAAGGGGGCAGGGGCTCTCTTATTGACTCGCTTCTCTCCTCAATAAGCATCGCATGAAGAAGCCCGTGGGGCTTCTTCATGCTCTATTGTACTTTGCGATGTCCCGCCAGGACCTCCCGGTAGTCCTCATAGTTTTTCTTAAGGAGGCCGGGAATGTCCAGGCCGTAGGGGCACTTGGGCAGGCAGGCGCCGCACTCGATGCACTCCTTCGTCCGCTCCATCTCCTGCTGCCAATGCTCGCTCAGCCAGCCCTGGCTGGGGGCACGGCGCAGCATCAGGGACATGCGGTTGCACTGGTTGATCTGGATCCCCATGGTACAGGGCATGCAATACCCGCAACCGCGGCAGAATTCTCCCTTCAGCTCCTCCTGTTCGGAAGCGATGAAGGCACTGATCTCCCCGTCCATCACCGGGGTCTCTGCCATGTAGGAGAGCCACTCCTCCAGCTCCGTCTCCTTCTGGATCCCCCAGATGGGCACGATGCCGTCATACTGCGTGATGAAGGCCATGGCCGCTTTGGAATTGGTGATGAGTCCGCCGGCCAGGCCCTTCATGGCGATGAGGCCCACATTTTTCTCGTTGCACAGACGGATGAGCTCCAGCTCCTTCTCGTCTGCCAGATAGCTGATCGGGTACTGGAGAGTGTCATAAAGGCCGGACTCCGCGATCTCCCGGGCCACGCCAAGCTTGTGGGCGGTGCCGCCGATGAAGCGGATCTTGCCCTGCTCCCTTGCCTGCAGCATGCACTCGTACATGCCGTTCTCCTGGCCGGGCTTCCAGCACTCTCCCATCATGTGGAACTGGTAGATGTCGATGTAGTCGGTCTTCAGCTTCGTCAGGGAGGTGTCCAGATCCTTCCAAAAATCCTCCGGGGTCTTGGCCGGCGTCTTGGTGGCGATGATGATGTCCTCACGCTTTAAGTACCCGTCGCCGAAGGCCACCCCCAGCTTTTCCTCACTGTCGCTGTAGGCTCTGGCGGTGTCAAAGAAGCGCATGCCGCCTTCGTAAGCCTTCCGCAGTAAATGCGCCGCATCCTCCACGGGAATGCGCTGGATGGGCAGTGCGCCGAAGCCGTTTTGTGGGACCGTGATCCCGGTTCTTCCCAATGTAATGTTTTTCATGCAAAATCCTCCGTCTTTCCTGCAGGTCCGTTTTCGTTACGGCCCCGCTTCCCTGCGATCCTGTTATCGGTACAGTCCGCTTCCCTTGCAATTTTGCTCGGCACTGTCCCGCTTTCCCCTAAAGTTCCTTGAGATAAAAACGGTCCATGGCGGAATGGACCACGGCAGCGGGCTTTTCGATCTCCCGGTAGCCGCATTTTTCGTAGAGGTGGATGGCGGCTTCCAGGCAGGAGGTCGTCTCCAAATACATACGTTTGTAGCCCAGGGCCCGGGCGCTGTTCTCGATGCGCGCCATCAGTTCATAGCTGCGCCCGCCGCCCTTTACAGCATCTGTCAGGTAGAGCTTCTGCAGCTCGGCGCAGTCCTCGAAAAAGGAGAGCTCCGCCAGTCCCACACCTCCTGCCACGGCACCCTCCTCCTCCGCAATAAGGTAATAGCGCTTGGCGGGATCTGCCAGGTAGTACGTGCTTAAGTGATCCAGGTGCGGGTCAAAATAGGCGGTGCCGGGGATGTCCAAATGATGGGCTTTTAAATTGGCCCGGATGATGGATGCAATCGATGCGTCATCCGCAGGAGTGATCTCTCGGTAGATCATTTTTCCGATCCTCTCATTAGAACGATTGTCTTGCCGGCGCGCCGTCAGTGCCTGCTTCGGAGCCCGTGCGATTTTCTTATGAATCTGTCCCCTGAAAATGGTATGATAGAGGTCGTGGACCGGCCTGCCGGACCAAAATCCCGAGGGAGGAATGAACCTATGAGACCCGATTTTTTCAAATCAAGGCCCTGGAACCTGTTCCGGGATTACATGGAATATTTCCTGACCTACTGCCTCTTCGGCTGGGTCTATGAGTCCGTATGGTGCTGCATGATCTACCACCGCAGAGGCTTCATCAACCGGGGCTTTCTCTTCGGCCCCTGGCTGCCCATCTACGGCATCGGATTTTTCATCATCCTGGGCGTATTTACCCTGCTGAAGATCAAGAAGCCGCTGCTCGTGTTCCTGGCGGGCGGCGCCATCGCCACCGCGGCGGAGCTCGTCGCCAGCTACATCATCGAAGCCACCGGCGGAGCCCCCATGTGGGATTATACCGGATACTTCCTGAACTTTGACGGGCGCATCGCACTGGTGCCGGGGCTCATGTTCGGCCTTCTGATCTGGGTGGCCATCTGCCTGATCCAGCCCGCCATCATCCGCCTCCAGGAAAAATACCGGGATTCCGGGGTGCACAACATCTGCTTCCTCATCGTGGCAGCCCTGTTTTTCATCGACCTCCTGGCCCGTATCCCTCTGGGGAGCAACATCTGAATTAAGCATATCATATTTCCGGGAACTGATTACAGGAACCTCGCAAGATTTTCACGAAAAAGCCGTAACCACACAAGTGTGCAGTTACGGCTCTTTTTATCATTTTTGGGGAAAAGTACGCACTCACTCTCCCGGGCCCGTTTTGCGCCCATCTTCCGACAGCTGTGCCAATGCGGCGATGATCGCCTCGGCTTCCGCACTCCCGGGCGTTACGGTATAAGACCGCTCCCGCAGGGCCTCCGCGCCGTCGTATTTTCTAAGGCAGCGGAGCAAAGGGGCCATGTCGTAGTACCCGCGATTTTGAAAGCAGTCCCAGATAAAGTCCTCCGCTTCCTCCCGTTCCCAGTCCTCCAGTCCATCCAGAAGTGTCGGAGAAAATCCCTGATAGGAACGTAAGTATCCGGAATCAGCGATCCGCATCAGCTCCCGATAGGAGGCGCTGTGCTTTGCTTCTTCCTGCTCCTCCCGAAGACAACGGAGGAACATGAACAGATTACAGACAGAGCCTACGGCACAGATCACGGCCAGGGGCGTGCTCTTTAGCAGGAAGGCAAGGGCAAAAGCAGGCACGAACAGAATTGTTGTGATCAGATAATATTGTTTTCCTCGTCTCATTCGCTTACTTCCAGGTGTATTCACAATACACTTCTTCAAAAGGGATGTAATCTCCCATCTGACTGCTGAGCATTCCGTGTTCCAGGTCTTCCCATGTGACACTGTTGTCATTTACGAGCACATATTTATCATATGCACTGAACAGTGAAAACTCATAAGGTGCTTCACCCGCATAGTGCATCAGGTACTTCCACTCCGTCACCGGATTATCATATCCGGGAAGGTAAGAGATGGTGTATTCATTCCCGTCATAGTGCACGGGACTGACCTTATAGACTGTGCCATCAAAACTCAGTTCCGTGATAAAGATGGAAGGATAATCGGCTTTGACTGCTTCGTAATATTCCGGAGAGCATCGCTCGGGATCCAGGGTATGGATCTTCGCAATCCTGACGGTTGCGGATTTCCCGGAGGAAGCCTTTTCGTAAAAATCCGTCCAAACATCTTCCCCACCGGTCACGCTGCCGTCTTCCAGGATCAAATATCCACTCTCTGCAATCCTGTCCAGATCTTCTGCTGATACACCGATCGCAGGGCTGTATTCGATGTAGATTTCATTTAGAAGATTCCCTTCGGCATCCCTGCACTCGTTATACAGCAGTTCATGATCCGGGTACTCTTCCAGTGCATAAATGGAGTGGGCGTAATTCTCCGTGACGCTTTCCTCAATGCACTCGTAAAGCAGTTCCCCTTTTGTGAGGCCCTCATAGTGGTCGGATGCAGGATAAAACCGATAGATTTCATCGCCCAGAGGAATGAAGATATATCCTCCGTAAACACCTGCTGTTTCGGTATCGTAGGGGATCATGCCGACGTCTTCTCCACTCTCATAGAGAGGGATCTGTATGTCCGCTTTGTCGGGACTCCCCGAGATCACCGGGCTCTGTGTATCAGCGTCGTCAGGGCTCTCTGCGATTGCCTGGCTTTGCAGATTGGATGTGCTCCCCGGTGTATTGCCGGGTGTGGTTACATCAACTTCCTGCGCACTCCCACAACCCACCAGGCAGAGCACAAGGAGCAGCCCTGTTATGATTATTTTTCCGTTTCTCATGATTGCCTCCGGAAAATGTATAGCCATCAAATCATCCCTATTCCGGTCTACCGGAATCCTTCCGGGATCGCATCACCAAGTAGAGTACTCCATAGACCAGCAGCATCACCGCAATCGCCAGAAATGCATATCCGATCAGATAACCCGGATTCCCCAGAACCCCCGCCATCCACTCCAGGGGTGTGCCGGGTTCAGGGCGGTTCACAAAGAAATAATTGCAATGAAAATGTTTGTCAAATACGTAGATCGGAGGAACCACCACGCACAAAAACAGGATCTCGTACCAGATGTGTTTTAAGGAAGGACGAACCTCTCCGCAAATCAGCAGCAGCACCGGGTAGAGCACCAACAGCCCATGCCAGAGAAAGCTGTGAAGATTGAAGAAGTTCAGCACCGGGTATAAAACCGTCCAGTCGGGAAAGATCAGAGCAGTAAGTGCACTCGGCATGATGAGGATCACGCTGACCTCTCCGAAGAATGCTTTCCCCTTTTCGTAAGGGAGGAGCTCCCGCAGCAAAAATACAAAGATGCCGATGCTGCAGATGTGCAGCGGCAGATAGCCCACCCCAAATTTTTGCATGGAGACCAGAAACAAGTCCTTCCAAACCTCCAACAGGATCATCAAAACAGGAATCCCTTTCAACACCCTGCGCTGTGTTTTGTCCTCCGCTCTGCGGAATAAAACAGCCAGCAAAACGACTGCAGCCAGTGTCCCACAGGTACTGATGATATGATCTTTTCCGAAAAGAGGATACCCCATGTCGGATGGGATATCATCCTGCTGATACCAGAAGTATTCCATGCCTCATCACTTCCGACGATATTTTTCCAGGATAAAATTGTATGCCACCACAAATGCAATGGTGCAGAAAACAGTTCCCAGGATCAGAAAGACAAATCCCGCGGAGTTCTGCTTCAGAAACATGAGGGGGACACCGCAAAGTTCAAAGACACCCGCATAAACAAACCACAGGATTCCGACGGAATGGTTGTACTTTACCGTATCCGTCACCTCCGGAGGCTTGACTCCCGAGTAAAATCCTGCAGGCGTTTTGGAATTCCACGAAATGATCCCAATCACAACGAGAACGATACAAACAATACTCCAGATGATAAATCCCATGATCATATGACCACCTCCCCCGAATTCCCGGTGCCGAAAAACATTTCCTGCCTTTACTTTATCACAGATACTTATGCCTTGAAATCAGGATTTAAAAGATGGTACGCTAGAGGTGTACAGACACCTGTATTCGCTTGTCCGGAGGGGACACCATGCCTGAAGAAACCGAAATGAAAAATGCAGAAACAAAAGATACAGCGACCGGGAAAAAGAAGCGAAAGCTCTCCATGCCAAAGATCATACTCATCAGTGCGATCTTCGCCGTAGCCGTCACACTCCTCTGGTTTGTCATCGAGGGAAGTATGGTGAAAAAAACAGGGCACATGCCCTTTGAACGGGTGCAGTCCGGCGGAGAATGCATTGAATATATGGGGATTTTCTGGGGCCGCACCATTCTGACTCCCATGACAAGCATCGACGAGCCGGTAGTAGCGCAGCCGGATATCATCGGATACAGACGCCCGATGGTATTTTGGGCCATAGGGATCCTTTTTGCCTGCTGCTGGACGATCCTGACTCTTCTGACCGGAAGATGGAAAGTGATTCTGATCATCTTTGGATCTGCAGGGATACTCTTCCTGCTGGTCACCGGCATCAAAAAGGCAAAGCAGGCCTGGGATGAGACCCCCATGTCCATTTCCAATGTCAGGGTCTATACCACGGATGTGCGCTCGGGGGAATGTGTTTCCGTGGACTATCCGTGGAACTCGGTTTCTTTCGTGAAGGCAAGAGAGGAAGGGCCTTATGGAAAGTATAAAACGACGCACCTGTCACAAATGATCAAACCGGAGGACGTGACCAAAGAACAGTTCAAGGCTCTGCTGAAGGCCGGGCAAACCGTGAAGGAAAACAGCAACCGGAACTGGCGGGAGGATTTTACCTACCGTGTGGAGATTGTTTACAAAACCCGCACCGGTTACGGAGAGATCAGGGTAAACGGCTACGGCGGAACCTATCCGGAAGGCTGGGCGGACCTGGTGGCCATCGTCAATGAACTGGCAGGGGGAGAGTACCTGCGACCGGATCCCGGCACCTTTGACCTCACTCCGGAATGGTTCACGGAGAATTTCGGCGTTACCGATGAAGATCTTCCCGGAGCACTGACTGTGGAAGATTATCTGAACAATCATGATTTCCGGAGGGAACTGTTCTCCGGATTATCCAGCTCCGGCACCACCTATCCCTATGATGCGGAGAAAGGACTGCAGGCATATCTATCGCGATTTGAAGAGGAAACGGGAACGAATGGTCAGTGATGTGCATTTGCTTCAGACAATTGAATTGGGCGAATTATCGTCCGTTAAGGAAATTCTGGTCAGGGATCCTGCGATTGTCAGCAGAGAAGCGCTGTTTCTTGCTGCGCGTAAGGGAGATCTGCAGATCCTGAAATATCTGGTGGAGTACTCCAGGATCAGCTTAAATGAGTACGATGATCGTCATCGGAACGTGCTGCATTATGCCGCAGAGTCCGGTGATCTCGCAGTATTTCGCTACCTGGTGGAAAAATGCGGCATGGATTCTTTGGGCGGCGACCGGAATCTGGTGACGCCCTGGGATATTGTGCATGAAGCGGCTGCAGAGGAGATTGACGCTTATCTGCAGGAAAAATACGGGCACCCCTACGAGTGCTTCTACAGGAACCCCATCCGGACCGGTTTTTTCCCGGATCCTTCCATTTGCAGAGTTGGAGAGGACTACTACATGGTCAACTCCTCTTTCATCTTCTTCCCATGCATTCCCATCTCTCACTCCCGGGACCTGGTGCATTGGGAGATCATCGGCCATGCCATCACGGACCCCGCCTGGGCACGGCTGGAGGACCTGGAGGGCGGCAGAGGCTATTGGGCACCGGATATCTCCTACTGCAACGGCCGTTTTTACATCACTGCCACCTACCGGTTAAACGACGTGCCTCCCACCTACCGGCGACAGATCGTGGTCTCTTCCGACCGACCGGAAGGGCCTTACACGGAGCCTGTTTTCATCGATGAAGACGGGATCGATCCCGGCCTGTTTCATGACGATGACGGCAGGCATTATATGCTCCTCAACCGCGGCGCCAGGATCCTGGAACTGGACGAGACCTGCACGAAGCAGATCTCCGAGGCGACTTTGCTTTTTTACGGCGATCACAAGCGGGCGCCGGAAGGGCCGCACCTCTACAAAAAAGACGGCTACTATTATCTCCTGGAAGCGGAGGGCGGCACGGGACTCGGGCACCGTGTGACCGTCTCCAGATCCCGGGAGCTCTTCGGCGAATACGAGCCCTGTCCTTACAATCCCATTCTGCGGCAAAAGGACCCGGAGGCCGCCATCCAGCGGTGCGGCCATGGTGATCTGGTAGAAACCCCGGACGGGCGCTGGTACATGGTGTACCTCTGCGGGCGCACCATCGGCGACGGGTACAGCATTCTGGGCAGAGAGACAGCGCTGGATCCCGTGACCTGGACCCCGGACGGCTGGCCCATCGTGAACGGGCTGAAAGGGCCCTCCGCCATGCAGATCAAGCCCCTGCCGGATGCCATCCCCGCAGAAAAAAGGACCCTTTCTCCCTGCGGCCTGCCCCTGGAATACATGACCCCCAGAGCCTTTGCTGCAGGAAACGTTTCCTACGATCCGAAGGACGGAAAGTTTACCCTCAAAGGGAGCCGTGCGCCCCTTTCCTCCGTGGACAGCAGAAATATCGTCCTGCGGCGGCAGACGGACTTTGCCTTCCGTTATGCGGCGGTCCTGGAGATCCCGGATCTGCAGGATGGCCAGACTGCCGGCATCACGGGATATTACGATGAAAACACCTTCCTGGAGTTTGGCCTCCTGGGCCGCGACGGGGAGAAGTATCTCTACGTGAACGAGCATGTGGGGGAGGAAGACCGCAGGCAGATCGCTGCATCGCCGGTCCCTGCTTCCGCATCCCGGATCCGCCTGGTGATGGACACGGACCACCTGACCCGCAGACTGTCCTATGGTTGTTTCGGGGCCGCTGAGAATGCATCCGAAGCCACCACGGAATTTGCCGTCCTGGAAAATGTATATTACCTCTGCGACGAAGGCCTGAAGAAAGGCAAGCGTTTTACCGGTGCCATGGCAGGCATGTATGCCTACGCAGGGGAACGGGAACTGACGGCTGTTTTTTACGAAGATGTGACGTAAGCCGGAGTGCGCCTTTTGCGAGGGCGTTTTCCTGCTTCGCCCCCTTACGCTTTTCCCTTGCATCCCCTTCCTTTTGCAATATATAATGGAGGTGCGGTTGCTTTTGCTCGCTATGTGAAAATGCCTCTTTCCGATGATCCGTTATCCGTCCGTTTCATGGGTCCCCGTCCGGATCTTTATGGCACGGAGAGATATCGAATGATTAAAGGAGGTATTTCACATGAAAGTGCAATATGGAGCATCTGAAACAGGGTCCCTGTCCGAAGCGCTGAAGGGCATCACAAATCCGAAGCTGCTCATCCTGCTAAGCGCGGGTGATCGCTTTGAGGAGAACGTGAAACAGCTGGAGGAAGCCTTCCCCGGCGTGCCCAGCATCGGCTGCATCGCCATGGGGTATTCCGGCAAGGTCACCGAGAAGGGCGTTGTGATCACCGCCTTCACCGAGGGTGTGACGGTGGCGACAGGGGTGCTGGAGTCCGTCTCCACCATGCCCGCCAGACATATCGAGCGCCTGGAGAAGGATGTGGACCGGGTCCGTCCAGGCAAAGAAAACACCGCCATCATCGACCTCTGTGCCGGCAACGATGCCTGCGTGCTCTCCACCATCCTTCCCATCCTGGAAAAACACGGGATCCAGCTCATGGGCGGCACGGGAGACGCCGGAAAAGTCTCCTGCAACGGTAAGGTCTATCCCGACGCCATGGCCTACGCCATCGTCAAAAACGAGACGGGAAAGGTGAAGACCTACAAGGAGAACATCTATGTTCCCAAGGAGGGCGTGCGCCTCGTCGCCTCCAAAACCAACCGCTCCGACTACTACATCGGCGAGTTAAACGGACGCAGTGCAAAACAGGTCTACATGGAACTGCTGAACATCAAAGAGTCCGATATCGCCACCCAGACCTTTAAAAATCCGCTGGGCAAGATGATTGGAAATGACATCTGTATCATTTCTCTGAAGGAAGTAAAAGGCTCCGGTCTGTGCTGCTTCCGCCAGGTAAACGATTCCGATATCCTGACGCTGCTGGAAGCGCGGGATATGGATGAGGTCGCCCAGCACACCATCGACCAGATCCGGTCCGATTTTAATCGCATCTCCGCAGTATTTTCCGTGAACTGCCTCTTCCGGTACCTCATGTTTACCGACAACGGAACCCTGGCACCCTATCTGAAAAAGATGAGCGGACTGGGCATGCATTGCGGCCTGGTGGGTTACGGGGAGCATTACAACGGACAGTTTGTCAATCAGACCATGACCTGCGTGGTGTTTGAATAAAGGAGGGGCTTATGTTCGGATTTGGAAAAAAGAATGCAGAAAGTATCCCTGCGGCAGCACCGGTGCAACAGGATGATGAGAAGGGCAGACTCCACTCTGTCAAATACCTGGTGGGTGCCGTCCAGCAGTGCCAGAAGCAGCTGGTGGAAAATGAGGTGGATTCCCTCACGGAGCTCCACGGTGTGGAGGAGACCTTCGATGACGTGATGGAGAAAAACGAGCAGATCAAGGCCAGACTCTCCGGGTATGAGGAGGTCTTTGCCGGGGTCAACGAATCCGCCGCCAAGTATGAGGATGTGCAGAAAGACATCGTGGCCAGCGTGCAGAAGGCACAGACCACCGTGGGAGAGCTGCGGGAGACCTCCGGTCAGGTGAAGGACCGTTTCGCTGACATGCAGCAGGGGTTTGAAACCTTTAAGAGCTCTGTGGACCAGATCTCCGACTACATGAAGGAGATCGTGGGCATCGCTTCCCAGACCAATCTCCTGGCGCTGAACGCATCCATCGAGGCTGCCCGCGCGGGAGAGGCCGGCAGAGGCTTCGCCGTGGTGGCAGAGGAAGTGGGCAAGCTGGCCAGAGAGATCAACGACCTTATCGGTCAGGTGAACCAGTCCATCGATGCCGCAGGCAGCGAATCCCAGAAGCTCACCGAGAGCGTCAACGGCTCCATCGCTGCGCTGGACCGGAGCATGGAGGGCGTGGAAGCAACCTATGCCACCTTTGACGAGATCATCGAGTCCGCGAAAGGCTCCGACGCCGTGCAGCAGGAGATCGAGGAAGCCTCCGAGGCCGCAGCCCGGGAACTGGACGGCATCAGCAGAGACTTTGATTCCATCAATGCCGAGTACGGGCGCCTGCTGGGACACATCAAAAATGCCAACGAGCTGGGGACCAGAAAGAGCGGCATGTTTGAGAACATCACCAACCTCCTGACACAGATCATGCCGGTGCTGGAGGATAAGTAAGATGCAAGAAGAAGCCTGCGGGGCCGAGCCCGCAGGCTTTTTTATTTTCCGTCCTATGCATCCTCCAGAATGATCAGCTCCTCCTTTTCGGAGACCCGCGCCTCCGCAGGACCCTCCACATGAAAGGAGTTCAGCACCGGATGCCCCTCCTCCGCCAGAGACAGGATCAGATAGCTGGCGTTGCTGTCATTGGCCAGACGCTTATCCTCCTCCGAAGGACGGGATGGTGTCTCCGGATGCGAATGCCAGTTTCCCAGGGGCTGCAGTCCGTTGGCACGCATATCCTTCACGGATGCCAGATGTTCTCTGGGATCGATGGAAAAATGCTCATTGGTATGATCGATGTTGGTCAGAAGGTACACCTTTTCTATGCGCCTGACGCCGTCCTCCTCGACTCCCGCGATGAGTCCACAGGCCTCGTCAGGCCGCTGCTCCAGGGCATATTCGTACATTCTGTCAAAATCTGATCTTTTGATGGTGATCTTCATATTACTTTTCTCCCGGATGCAGGTCGCAGACTGCCTGCTCATAATCGATCAGTTCGGTGATGGTGGGCTCGTCGGAGCAGACCGCACATCCCTTTCCTCTGGGGGGCAGCTTGATCTTATGGAATTCCATCTTCAGGGCATCGTAGGTCAGCAGATAACCTACCAGAAGTTCTCCCACACCGGTGATGTACTTGATTGCTTCCATAGCCTGCAGGGATCCGATGACACCGCCCATGGCGCCGATCACGCCTGCCTGCTTACAGGTGGGAACAGCATCCTTCGGCGGCGGATCCTTGAAGATACATCTGTAGCAGGGGCCTTCTCCGGGAAGGATGGTGGTGAGCTGTCCTTTAAACCGGATGATGCCTGCGTGGGACAGAGGCTTCTTTGACATGACACATGCGTCATTTATCAGAAATTTTGCGGGGAAATTATCGGTTCCGTCAATGACGAAATCATAGTCACGGATCAGATCCATGATATTGGCGCTGCTGACAAAATCGTAGTAGGTGTTCACCTGAACGTCGGGATTGATGGCGCGCATGGTCTCTGCGGCGGATTCCACCTTCTTTTTCCCGATATCATTCGTGGTATGGATGACCTGGCGCTGCAGATTCGACAAATCCACCACATCCGCATCCACGATGCCGATGGTACCCACGCCTGCGGCAGCCAGGTACAGTGCAGCGGGAGCCCCCAGTCCGCCGGCGCCGATGATCAGCACTTTGGCATTCAGGAGTTTTTTCTGTCCCTTGGCGCCGATCTCCTTCAAAATGATGTGTCTTGAGTAACGCTCAAGCTGTTCGTTGGTAAAGGCCATTATCTTCCACCTCCCATGAAATACAGGAATTCCACCTCGTCTCCTTCGTGAAGCTCATATCCTTCAAAGGCTCCGGAGTCAACGAACTCCTCGTTCACGGACACGGTGACATACTGAGGGGTCTCCACATTTTCCAGCTCGATGAGTTTTGCCACGGTCAGTCCCTCATCAAATTCCTTCTTCGTTCCTGCAACAGTGATCTTCATTTTCATAATCTCCTTTTCTTTTATTCTTCACGGCTTGCTCTTACCGCATTGATGAAATCCGCTACGAGATCTTCCTTGTCCTCGATCCCGACGCTGACTCTTACCGTATCTTCAAATACACCGGCCGCCTCCGTGCCTTCCTTCCCCGAATGAACGTACAGGGTGGATGCCGGATGGATCACCAGAGTCCGAAGGTCTCCGATGTTGCTGGCGATCAGGGCGTATTTCAGATGGTTGATGATCCGGAAAGCCCGCTCCTTGCTGCCTGCCCGGAAGGTCAATATCCCACCGCCGTACCCACGGAGCTGTTTCTCCACATAGGCATGACAGGGGTGATCCGGCAGCGTCAGGTAGCTCACGGTGATACCCTCTTCCTCGTTCAGCGCTCTGGCCAGGGCATCGGCATTTTCGCAGATCCGCTCCATCCGAAGTCCCAGGGTATCTGCTCCGATGAAGGAAAGGAAAGCATTCATGGGAGCCATACAGCCTCCCAGATTCTCCCAGAGGTCGGCCCGCAGCCGGAGAAGAAATGCCATCCGGCCGTATTTCCGGAACTCGGAAAGGGCAGTATGTTTTTCAAAATTCCAGGGGAAATGTCCGCTGTCGATAATGATCCCGCCGATGGCATTTCCGCCGCCGTTGATGTATTTGGAGGTGGAATGGATCACGATATCTGCTCCCATCCGCAGAGGATTGGCCAGATAGGGCGTGGCCGTGGTGGAATCCACCAGAAGGGGAATCCCTGCCTCATGGGCCGCCTCCGAAGCCTCTTCCAGGTCCAGGACCGTGAGGGAAGGATTACTGATGAGCTCCCCAAAGACCGCTCTGGTCCTTTCCGTCACCAGACTTCCGATGGTCTCCCGGTCCAGCCTGTCGGCAAATCTGGTGTGGATCCCCAGTTTTTCCAGATCGTGAAACAGATCGATGGATCCGCCGTACAGTCCGCTCCCGGCGATGATCTCATCACCACTCTCGCAGATGGCCAACAGCGCAGAGGAAATGGCCGACATGCCGCTGCTACAGCTGACGGCTCCCATCCCACCTTCCAGCTCACAGATCTTCTGTTCAAAGGCAGAAAGGGTCGGATTGCCGATCCGGGAGTAGGCGTATCCCATGCTCTTATGGGCGAACACCTTCTCCAGTTCCTCCATGCTCTCATAGGAAAATGCGGTGACCTGAGAAATGGGTGGGAGGATCTCCCGCTGGGCATATCGCTGTGCACCGCTTCCGTGCAGTAATTTTGTACAGAATCCGATTTTATCTTCCATGGCTCTTACTCCGTTTCGCCCTGTCTATTTCCTGTATTTTTCCAGCTCTTCCGTGTAAAGCTTTCCGAAATCGCTCATCACATGTTTTTTCTTGGTAATGTAGCCGATGGTCAGCGGATCCTCTTCCTTCAGTTTGATGGAAACGAAGGAATCCTTCACAGCGGAATTCTCCGTCATGATCCCGGTGCCGATGGCAAATCCCTGCAGCTTCTGGATCATTTCGCAGGAAGTTGCCCTGTCATTGGTCCGGATCAGCTTCCCGAAAGAGTACCCGGACAGAGCTTCCTCCGACAGATAGAATTCCTTCTCATTGGACTGGTCAAAGGTCACGCAGGGGTAATCCTTCAGCTCTTCGACGGACAGTTCCTTCTTCCCTGCCAGGGGATGATCCTTGCTGAGGTAAGCGAAAGTGTCACAGACCATCAGCGGATGGAATTCCAGGTCATACTCTCTGAGCAGCTTAAAAATGATATTCCTGTTCGCTTCGGAATAGGACAGGATGCCGATCTCACTCACATAGTCCCGGACATTCTGAAGCACTTCATCCGTTTTCGTTTCTTTGATCAGATAGGAGTAATTGTCCGCTTTCCGCTTCGGAATAGCGTCAACAAAAGCGTGAATGGCAAAGACATAATGCTGCATGGAGATGGAGTAATAATCCTTACCCGCTTCGGAGACCAGGTATTTGTGCTCCACCAGCTCGTACTGGCTCACCGCCTGCTTTGCGAAATTCAGAAATTCCGTCCCCTCCTGGGTAAGGCTGATCCCCTTATTGGTGCGCTCAAAAATCCGGATCCCGATCTCTTCCTCCAGATCCTTCACCGTGGTGGACAAGGCAGGCTGCGAGACCAGAAGTTTACCGGATGCTTCCCGCATGGAAGAGGAAGTCGATATCATTACCACATACTTCAGCTGTAAGATTGTCATCCATTCTCTCCTTTACTCGACCAGATAGCGGATCCCTTCCTCCGTCTCCACCGGCCGGATCCTGCAGTCAAATACCCTCTGCAGAAGTCCGCTTTCCGGGAGTTCCCGGGGCGTTCCGGATCCCACTATCTTCCTTCGATCCATGACAACGATGCTGTCAGAAATCCGGAGTGCCTTACTCAGATCATGGATCACAACGATTACTGTTTTTCCTTCCTCCTTCAGACAGAGGATCAAACGTTCCAGTTCCCTCTGTCCGGGGAGATCCAGATAATTCCCGGGCTCGTCCATCACCATATAGGGACAGTCCTGGGCAAGCTGCATGGCCAGATAGGCCCTTTGCTGCATACCGCCGGAGAGCTCACTGACCTGCCGGTCCGCCTCCGCGGTAAGGCCGGTAAATTCCATGGCCCGGTCCATGGCCTCCCGGTCCTCAGCGCTCAGATGTCTGGAAAATCCCATGTAGGGAAATCTTCCGTGCTCCACCAATCCCCGCACGGAGATATTGGGAGCACCTCCCCGCAGCTGAGAAAAAAAGGAAAGGCTTTGGGCTCGTTCCTTCGGAGGGAGCGCCAGATAGTCCTTACCCTCCAGCAGGATCTCTCCGCCTTTGACACAGCTGAGTCCGTTCAGGCTTTGCAGCAAGGTGGTCTTGCCGCTTCCGTTGGGTCCCACCAGAGAAGTGATCTTTCCTTTTTCGAAGGAGACATTGATATCCTCCAAAATCCCAGTCCTGCCCACGGAAATATCCGCATTTCGAAATTCAAGCATTGACCCGTCTCCCTCCTTTCTTCAGCAGAAGGTACAGGAAGAAGGGAGCGCCCGAAAGGGACAGGATGATCCCCACGGGAAGCTCATACGGAGCAAAAAGCACCCGACCCGCCAGATCCGCAGTCAGCACAAACACCGATCCCAGAAGAGCGGATGCGGGGATCAGCACCCTCGCATCATGCCCCACGAAATATCTGCACACATGAGGAACGATCAGTCCCACAAACCCGATGAGTCCGGAGTAGCTGACCACACATCCCGCCAGCAGACTGGCAAGAAGGACGTAGATGATCCGGAAAAATCCTGCATTCAGTCCCAGGGACATGGCCGTCCCGTCTCCCAGATTCATGATGTTCAGTGCTTTCCCCAGAAGGGATGCGATCAGGATCGCCAGCAGGATCCCCGGTGCGGGATATGCGATACTGCTCATGGTGACTCCCGCCAGAGATCCGATGGAAAAGGACAGGGAGTTTATGACAATACTGTCATCCAACGTTTTGATCAGATTCATGGCAGCGGTCAGAAAGCTGGATACCGTGATGCCTGCCAGAATGATGGTCACTCTGGACCTCTCTGCGTAATACGCCAGACAGAGGATGAACAGTACCGTGACCAGGGCTCCCAGAAATGCCATGAAGGATTTGGCAGCCGGATTTTTCGGGAAGATCAGCATGGAAAGCATCACGAAAAATCCCGCTCCGGAATTGACACCGATGGTATTGGAACTCGCCAGAGAATTGTTCAGCACTGCCTGCAGGATGGCTCCCGCTGCGCCCAGCCCCGCTCCCGTCAGGAGCCCTGCCAGGACCCTGGGAAGTCTGACGGAACGGATGATCACATCATTTGCGGTCTGCGCATTTGGATCAGACAATGCATGAAGGATCTCCCGCAGGGATACGCTGACGCTTCCCAGTGCCAGTCCCAGGAAGAGCAGGAGGATCAGCAACAGCGCCGTCAGCAGAAAAAATATGCGACTGTTTTCCGATGCTCCTTTTTTCATCTCCCGGTCCTGTCCTTTCTCTACGGATACAGGATATCCGCCAGTTTTTGATAGGCCTCTCCCCATCTGGCATTAGGCTTGGAGTTGTACAGTTCCTTCTCCAGCACGTAATAGTTCCCGTTTTGCACGGCTCTCAAGGTCTGCCATGCAGGATTGCTGATCAGGAGTTCATCCACATTAGCCAGGGCTGCCTCGGTATCGGATCCCATGGTCGTAACGAAGATAAAATCGGGATCGTCCGCAATGATGGCTTCCAGGCTCAGATCCTCCAGAAGGAAATCGGAGTCTGCGATGTTCACCGTATCCAGATCTGCCAGGATCTCCCCCGCAACCGTTCCTTTGCTGCCCTTCACCTTGACGGAGGAGGAAGATGCTCTGAGGAACAGCACCTTCGGCTGCGTTCCGTCGATCCGCTCTTTCGTCTCTGCGATCTGCTGCTCCACGGCGCTGCCGTACTGCTCATACAGATCCTCTCTGCCCGTGATATCCGTGAAGATCCGAAGAGAATTCAGATAATCGTCAAAGCCCTTCACATCAAAGTAAGCAACCGCGGCTCCTGCACTCTCCAGGGTCTCAGCCAGGGCAATCTGCTCATCAAAGGAAGAGGATGCGATCACCAGGTCAGGCTCCAGAGACAGGATCACTTCCAGGTTCGGCTCGCT
This sequence comes from Lachnospiraceae bacterium, assembly GCA_016286555.1. Taxonomy (GTDB): domain Bacteria; phylum Bacillota; class Clostridia; order Lachnospirales; family Lachnospiraceae; genus AC2028. The sequence continues at coordinate 89,551 of JAEETA010000001.1, forward strand.
GTGTTCTCCCACATCTACTACCGAATCCTCCAGATTCAGATCAAAGGAGGTAAAGCTGTCGCTTCCGGTTCCAACGACGCTGCCTCCTGCCAGAAGCCACTCATCACAGAAACTTCCCAGGAGCGTCACCACACGGTCATGACTTTTCACCGTTACTTCTCTTCCCAGATCATCCGTAAAGACATATTCACTCTCTGTGAGAACCTCCGCCGCTTCCGCCGGAGCCTCGCTCTCAAATGCAACGGTCTCCACCAGGGTTTCACTCGCCGCTTCTTCCGCAGGGGACTCTACCACCGGATTTGCGGCAATCCCGCAGCCCACCAAAAGCAGCCCCAGGGAGATCAATAATCCCAACTGTTTTTTTCTCATGCTTCTTCCACCTTCCTGACATAGAGGGTGTAGGTTCCATCCTCATTGTCCGCCAGTTTCAGGATCTGATGCCCCTCCTCCTTGATGCTGCGGGGGACATTCTGCACAGGCTCTCCGTCGTTCATTCTGACGGCGATCACCTGTCCGTCATCCAGCTCCTCCAGGGCCACCTTGGCCTTCACAAAGGTAACGGGGCAAACCACATCCGTAATATCGATCTCTTCGTCAAACAGGATCTCATTTTCTGCCATGATCACTCCTCTCCGCCCTCATAGGCTTTGCGGACCTTCTCCTTCAGACCGTCTGCACCGAGTCTTTCGATGGTCTTCCGGAACCGCTCGCCGGGCTTTGCATTTTCTTCAAAATATTCGATGGCTGCATCGGTAACCCGGAACAGGGTTTCCTTGTCCTCAATGATGGGAACCAGTTCCTCTCCCTGATAAATGAAATTACCGAAGGTACCTCCGAAGGAAACGATGTACCCCGGAGTGCCGATCCATGCATTTGCGGGACAGCTCTTCACGCATCTGCCGCAGTTGTTGCACTTCGAACTGTCCAGGATCACCTTGCCATCCACCAGGGAAAGGGCTCCGGTCCTGCAGGCCTTGATGCAGACACCGCAGGAAAAACAAAGGTCGTCCTTGTACTCGAGACTCAGTCCTCCCTTGATGCCCACGTCATTTTCCTCGGCCTTCAGGCAGTTGTTCTGGCAGCCTGTCACGCCGAATTTGAACTTGTGAGGAAGCTCTCTTCCGAAGTAACGCTCATCCAGTTCCTTCGCCAGGGTATAGGTATCGATACATCCGCTGGGACAGATCTCGGATCCCTGACAGGCTGTTACGGTTCTGACTCTGGGGCCGCAGACACCGGTCTGTACGCCACCCTTTGCCAGGGCCTCTTTCACCTCAGCCAGCTGCTCTACATTGATAAAAGGGATCTCCACGCCCTGTCTCGATGTCATGTGAACGTATCCGCGTCCGTATTTTTCCGCCACCTCGGAGATGACTTTGATATTCTCAGCGGTGAGATTTCCTCCGATCACCTTCAGTCGTAAGGAACCGAAGCCCTTCTGCTTCTGCTTCATAAAACCGCCCTTTTTTAATTCCGCATAATTGATCTCGTCAGCCATATCTCAAACTCCTTTCCGAATCATTGCGATCCCCCTTGCGGGAAGCGCTTCATAAGTATCTCTTATCGCCCGTACTTATTGAGTTAATGATACAGATATGTGCGCATCTACGCTAATATGTATCCTTAATGACGGGTAAAAAGTAAAAGTTATAACAAAACCCGAAGGCAAAAAAACAGAGCGATGATGCGCTCTGTTTCTTCTGTCTTCTTATGATGCCGATCACAGAGTATTTTTGTAGATCTCCCCACCCTTCATGATAACGCGAAGGTTCTCTGTGTTGCTCAGAACGGAAAGACTCCCGATGGGATCTCCGTCCACGATGAGCAGATCTGCGAAGGATCCCTGTTCCAGCAGGCCGATCTTGCCTTGCGGATAGGGATTCTGGTAGGTGGTCAGCTTGATGAGGTCGTTTGCGGCGCCCGTTGCGGACACCAGGCCACGGAAGCTGCCGAAGCGTTTTTCGTACACCGCCAGATCCCTGCTCTGGGCATTGGGATTGGAGTCTGCGATAAACTCCACATAATCCGTTCCGAAGATGATGGGCAGATCGTATTTCAGGATCATCTCCGTCTGGACATCCTCATGATCGATGATCTCCTGGGCTGCGGGCTTCCGCTTTCTGGGAGGCAGGCCCCTGGCTGCATTGAATTCTTCATCCGCTCTGGGCTGCGGGCATACACAGAGGAAAATACCCTCGTCTCTTACGATTTTCGCCAGCTCTTCATCCAGCATCTGGCCGTGTTCAAAACTCTTTACACCGGCTCTGGCCGCGCGGAGCATGGACTCTTTGGTGTAGAGATGAGCCATGACATAGGTGCCGTAATCGGCAGCCGCTTCCACGGCGGCTCTCATCTCGTGCTCGGTGAACTGGATGGTCTGGATGGGGTCATACTGAGACGACATCCCGCCCCCCGCCATGATCTTGATCTGGGACGCCCCGAGAAAAAGCTGTTCTCTCGTTGCCCGGAGCACTTCATCATAGCCGTCGGCGATAACAGTTTCACCGCAGGTTAATGCCGGGGAGGTAAAGCTCCCGTCACTCAGTCGGACATGGGCTCTGCTCTCTCTTTTGTCGCCGTGTCCGCAGGTCTGGGAAATATAGGCATTGGAGGGAAAAACTCTGGGACCGGGGACCCTTCCGTCATCGATCCCCTTCTTGATCCCGTAAACGATCCCGCCGGCATCCCTGACGGTGGTAAAGCCGTTTAGCAGCATGCGCTTTGCATGTGCCACGCCGTGGACCACCGCTTCATCCACACGCATGTCCTTCCCGGGCATTCCCAGGTGGACATGATGATCCACCAGTCCCGGGATCACGATACGGTTTCCGGCATCCGTTACCTGTCCGAAGCTTTCCTCCGGCAGGGTTTCCTGTGTGATCTCTTCCACCAGGTCCCCGTCTATGACAATGCTCGCGTGCTCTGTGAGGATCTCATGACGACCGTCAAATACACGGGCATTTTTTACCAGTTTTTTCATATCGTGATCCTCCGGAAAAAATCATTTCTTAGTTGTATGCCTCGTAAGGAGTCAGGTCTTCACCGATGTACTTCTCGGAGATGGCCTTCAGAGTTCCGTCAGCCACCAGCTCTGCAAGAACGGCGTCGAAGTCCTCCTGCAGCTGCTCCTGACCCTTTGCAAACAGGAAGTAGGAGTAGACGGGACCCTTGCCCCAATCCAGGATCGCATAGTTGAGATCCAGACCCAGCTGATCCTTATAAGCACCGAAATACATGGGCTTTGCGGTGGAGAAGAGCTCATACTTTCCGGACTGCACATTGGTCAGAATGGTAGGAACGTCCTCCTCTGTGTAATTGATGGTGATCTGGTTGTCGGGATGCTCGTCGTTGTACTTCTCAGCCTCGGTGGTATGTGCGGAGCCGGGCTCTGCGGTATAAACGTACTGGGTCAGCTCATCCAGGGTATACCGATCCTTGGTAAATTCGATGGTGCTGGACAGCAGGACCTCCTCACTGATGACCTTGGGAGTGGAGAAGAGATACTTGGCCTTTCTCTCTTCGTTCATGGAGAAGTTGTTGGCACCCATCTGGAAATTGCCGGCATCCATTCCGGTGAAGATGGAAGCAAATTCAATAATCTCAAACTCCACCTCGTACTGAGGGAGGCGGTTAAATACCTCCTTTACGATCTCAATGTCGTAGCCGATCAGCTCATCGTTATCATCGGTATAGGTCCAGGGTCTGGTATGTCCGCCGGTACCGCAGTGGATCACGGTCACCTCAGGTGCCGCATCCGTGCTTGCAGCGGTGTCGGTTGCCTCGGTTTGAGCAGCCGGTGCAGGTGCTGCGGATGCAGTACTGCCGGAAGCGCTGCCTGCGGATCCGCATCCCGCAAGCAGCAGGGCTCCTGCGGAAATCACTCCAAGTACACTGATCAATCTCTTCTTCATTTTTTCATTCTCCTTTTATGCTTTATTTAATTGGCGAAAACGTTCCTTTGCTTCCTCCAGAAAGCTTTCGTCAATCCATTCACTTAAATCAAAATCCTGTTCGATGATGCCCTTTTCCAGCAAAAACCTTTTTTGCTCGGCAAGGGCTGCTACCAGCTCCTCATCGAAGGAAGGAGCCAGCTTGGTGTACCAGGTCTTTTCTCTGGTCTCTTTCTGTTCTTCCACGGTGACACCGAACTGCGCCTTTACCGTGAGAACTTCATAGTTTTCCGGATCTGCGGCTGCCGTCTTTGCCATCAAAAGCAACCGGTACAGATATTCGACAACGATGTCCCTGTTGGCTTTTGCAAAACCCGCATCCACCGTGATCACGGTAGGGTAGATGTTGTTCACCTGCGGCAGATCCGTCTGCGCGATATCGATCAGGACACGCCCGATGCCTTTGTGAACGATCTGGCTCACCAGCGCTCTGTGGGAGAAAAATGCATCGATCCTGCCTTCCCGCAGCGCCTTGATCTCCTCCACATGATGGGACACAAAATCCTTGTCCGAAACGCCTTCCCGATTGCCGATCAGATTTCCCTTGGCGTCTACATGGGCACTGTTGGCCCGGCCGTCAACAGGGGTATCTACAAATACCACTTCGGAAGGATCGATCCCCGCTCCCTTCAGGATCGTGTCATACCCTCGCAGCGTCATGGCCCGCATGGGATCGATGACTTTGCCGCCGTGGTCCGGCACCGACAGGCGCTTTCCCCGCAGGTCCTGCACCGTTCTTATCTCCGAGTCCGGTGCCACGATGATGGCGTGGGACTGGATGATGCCGTTTAATCCGATCACCAGGGTCGGCGTTCCTTTGGAGTGGCTCCAGATGGGAGGAACATTTCCGCCGTCCCGGAAGGCCAGGGGCGCTTCCTGAGTTAGGTGCTTTATATGTTCCTGCTCCGGTAGGGACTGCAGCAGGACCACCTCCGCTCCTTTTTCCGCAAAGGCTTCCTCCACGGTTCCGGTTTCAAACAGGAGCTCCGTGGAGCCTCCCAGAGGACACCTGGTCATGATGACCTGTCTCGTGCTCTCACTCATTCCTTCACCTCCCCCACCGTAAACACATCAAATCTGTCCAGCACATCCGGGGAGATGTCCTGCCCCAGTCCCGGCAGTTCCGGAACCTCCAGCAGGCCGTCTGTCGCGTCGTATTTGTACAGACCGTATTTGAAGTTGTAATCATTCAGGGTGTGTACGTGATGCTCATGAAGCAGGAAATTGGGGATCACCGCGCCGAGGTGGATGGAAGCCGCCTGGTTGATAGGGCCGCCGCAGGTGTGGCTGGAAATGGATGCGCCGAAGCTCTCCGCCAGGTCCGCCACCTTTTTGAACTCGGTAATGCCACCCGTGTTACACACATCCGGCATGAGCACTTTTGTGGATCTGTTCTCCAGGAAGGGCAGGATACCCGTTCTGCCGGGGATCCGTTCTCCCGTTGCCAGAGGGAAGGGGCTCTTCTCCGCCACCAGTTTCATCTGGTGCGGATCCGGCTCTACCGGTTCCTCAAAGAAGAGGATGTTGGTGCCTCGGGCCGCCTCGATGGTGCGGTAGGCGTCCTCCAGTCCCGTCATGGCGTTGTTCTCGATGATGATCTCACCGTCGCTTCCCAGTCCCTGTTGCACCGCAAGCATGCGCTCCCGGATCAGCTTGTAGAAATCCTGATCAAAAGGATGATAGCGATCCACCCGGGTCACATTCCCCGCTGCGTCGTAGCGGAAGAAGTTTGCCTTCACGTATTGGTATCCCTTATCCCGGGCTCTCCTTGCCACCGTTTCGAATTCCTCGGGAGTGATGGGCGGCTGATCCGTGTCAGGATAGCCGAACTCAATGTGGCTCAGGTACACGGGAACCTTCTCCCGCACCTTTCCTCCCAACAGTTTGTACACCGGGACTCCCAGAGCCTTGCCCTTAATGTCCCAGAGAGCGATATCGATGGCACTGATGGCGGAAATGGTAAGGGGGCCGCCCAGGGCTTCCCAGCCGCCGCGAAATCTGTGCCAGATGGCCTCGGTCTCAAAAGGATCTCTGCCGATCAGGAGACCGGCCAGCTCTTTGATGTACTCCGCCACTGCGGGGATGCCCACGCCGTAGACGATGGGCTCGCCGACACCGTAGATCCCTTCGTCGGTGTAGAGCCTGACGAAAACCATATGATGTTTGCCCACTTTGAAGGGCCCGTTGTTGTCGATATAGATTTTTGCACCCGTGATCTTCATATGTTGTACTCCGATCCCTCAAGCATTTTTACCTTTACCAGGAACTGCCTGAGTCTTTCGTTGGACGGCTTGTCAAAGATCTCCTTTGCGGTGCCGTCCGCTACGATCTTGCCGTTCTCCAGGAAAATGACCCTGTCTGCCACTTTCCGGACAAAATCCATCTCGTGAGTCACCAGCAGGATGGTATTTCCTTCCTGAGCGATGGTTTTGATGGTAAGGAGCACCTCTCCCACCAGCTCCGGATCCAGTGCCGATGTGGGCTCGTCCATCAGGAGGAGTTCAGGATCCATGGACAGTGCTCTGGCGATGGCCACACGCTGCTGCTGGCCACCGGAAAGATGTGCGGGATAATGATTGATCCTGTCCAGCATTCCCACCTTGTCGATCTCCCGAAGGGCGATCTCCCGGGCCTCTTCTTTTCCCAGTTTTTTTACCGTCACGAGTCCTTCCATGATGTTTTCCAGCGCGTTTTTGTTCTTCAGGAGATTGAACTGCTGGAACACCATCTCCGTATGCTGCCGCAGGGAAAGAATCTCTTTGTGGTTTTTGGTGGTAAGGTCGTATTTCTGATCATGGAAAGAGATGCTGCCGGATTCCGGTTTTTCCAGACGGTTCAGACATCTGATCAGGGTGGATTTTCCCGTTCCGGAAGGACCGATGATGGCCACCACCTGACCCTTTTCAATGTCCAGATCGATGTGATCCAGCACCTGGTTGTCACCGAATTTTTTGGACAGATCTCTGATCTCAACAAACGCCATTTGCAACACCTTCTTTCACGGGGCGGGCAGCGGATACAGTCTGCAGATTCTTTCTGAGCGCCTCCAGTTCCTCTGCTTTCAGCTCGGGAGCTTCCTTGGGTACTCGCACCTTTTTCTCCAGCCGCTTGATGATAAATTCCAGTACCAGGGTGATGACCCAATAGATGATCCCCAGGGAGACGTAGACTTCAAAGTAGCGGTAATTCCTTCCTGCCAGAATCTTGCCCACCGCCGTCATCTCCACGACGCCGCAGGAAAATGCCAGGGAGGTTCCCTTGATGAGACCGATAATGGAATTGCCCAGAGGCAGGAGTGCTACCTCGCCGGCCTGGGGGAAGATGATCCGACGGAACACCTGGAAATTGCTCATACCCAGCGCTTTTCCCGCTTCGATCTGGCCCTTGTCCACGGAAAGGATGGCGGAACGGATGGTCTCGGAATCAAATGCCGAGTGGTTCAGGCCCAGGGCGATGATGGCAAACACGATCCCCGGAATGCCGTTCACGTTGTACTCCGTTCCCCGGTAATAATTCACGTACCGGAGGAAAATGGGAATGCCGAAGTAGGTGGCATAAAGCTGCACAATGATGGGAGTTCCTCTCATGAGGGACACAAAGGCCACCGCAATTTTAGAAAGCACCGGGACATTGGCAACCCGGATCAGGGCGATGACCACACCCAGCAGGAAGCTGATGATCAGTGCAAAGAACACCAGTTCCAGAGTTACGGGCAGTTCCTCCAACAGTTTGGGTATTTGGGTAAATACCAGTTTCAGATCAAATAAGTTTGGCATTTTTTCTACCTCGCTATCCGATAAAGTCTTTGTCGAGATGGCCCAGTTCCGGGAACTGTTCTCTTTCCAGCCTTCTCCGTACGGTAAGTGTGTCCTCATAGATATCCGTGGGATCCACGATCCAGATGCCGGCCAGCTCGCTTTCCGGATCTGCAGCCGTCAGTTCCCTGTATTTTTCCTCAAAAGCGGGACCAACGATGATATCTCTGTACGGGATCCCTTTGATCACGAAGCTCTCGCCGATCTCGGAGAGGAGGGTCAACGCGACCTTTTTGCCAAACCAGAGAGCATAGGTCAGATCTCTGGTAGCTTGTGAGGTTTCCAGCTGTTCGTACAGGACCAGCCTTCCTTCCTCATCCACACCCGCTTCCGGCAGGACGGTGGAGCTTACCTCCCCTTTCGCGTCCACGGTGGAAAGGGTAAGGATCGTATTCTTACTGCCGATCAGTGCGATCAGCTTTTCATCCAATTTTGCCAAGTTCCGACCTCCTGCGTATTCTGTCCAGATCTCCCGAGGGCTGGTTTCCGCTTCTCGCGTAATCTCTGGAGTAGTTGTTCAGTCCGTATGCATCATGCAGAGCGCTGATGCCCTGTGACAGCCTGACGTAGTAGTCAAGGGAGGGGGATACCTGATTTTTGAAGATGGTGTTCTGGTACACTCTCCAGACAAAATCCACTACCTGTATCCCCTTTTGGGAAAGTAAGTCTGCTTCCTTCAGCACCGACTCCAGCGCCTCGTCCTCGGTTTTGAATCCGTGGGGCGTTGCCAGCTCCAATCCGCCGATGATGTCGGTGTAGACATTTCCCTTTCCGAAGATGGACACGGCCTCCTCCAGTCTGCCTTTCCATCCGTCATAACCGATGTGACGGGCCTTGCCGGGACAGATCCATTGGAAGAGCTCTTTGTTCAACACTTCGATGTTGGCGGTGTAGATCCCGATGCCTCCCTCATCTCTCAGCCGCTCCAGCTGCTGTCCGTCCAGTGCGGTGGTGACCAGGGAAGCTTTTAAGGGAAATCTGCTGAAAAGTTTTTTGATCCGCACCAGACTGTCCAGGCACAGCTCCAGCTCGTCATCCAGAAGCTTTGCACCTCCCAGAAGGGAACCTTGCGTTGCGTTGAATTGAAGGAAACGGCCTTTCTGTTTCAGGGCTTCCTGCAGGGTCTCCGCCAGATCGTCCGGGTCGACTCTGAGCTGATGTCCGCATTTTTTCTCCTGAACGCCGTAGACGCCGATGCCGCAATACTTACATCCGTCTCCCGGAGTGTCCCAGAACTCACAGTACTTGTTCAGCTCCGAATCGATGCGCTTTCCTCTGACATTGGCTACCTTCCACATGGGAGTGCCTTTGCTTGTCACCTTGTCGTAATAGTCCGGCTTCCTCCAGAACTCTGCTTCCTCGTAGATCCTTCCCTGATCAGTTATGACGATTCTGTCATTTTCATCCACATCGATGAGGTAGGGATCTCGAAGGACTACCTCGTCATCGGAGACACATCCGTTACAGACGAGGGTTCCGTCTCTGAGAACCAGTCCTTCCACTGTGGTGGAATCCGATTCTCCGGTGAGATGAATGCCGTTGGTGTGATGAATGTTTACATCGATTTTCGCTCTGGCTGCTGCGGAGAGCACATATCCTCTTCTGTGCAGGTCCGTTTTCAGGATTGTAAAGATCGGAACATCCGGATGATGCTCTATCACTTTTTCGATGCTGTCCTCCCGCTCTCTCCAGTCGGGTATCTTGATCTGAATCGCCATTCCGTAACCCTCTCCCTCATAATCTTCTTTGCTTTATTGTTTCCCGGTGGTTTGTAATTGAGAGAATATTATCATTTTGTTTCGGGCCGGAAAATTACGGGGTTGTTATCATCCGAGATAAGGAAAACTTATTACAGCAGGACGATTAACCGAACTTCGCCTATTTCGCCTATTATAGAAGGCTTCGCTTCGCCTATTACAGAAAGCTTCGCTTCGCTCGCTTTCTGTAATCGTCATGCTGTCGCACGACGATTACACGAATAAAAAGGGACCCGGGAGCTGGTGCAAGCACCGCTTCCGGGTCCCTTTTTTATTCGTAAATAGACTTGCTCCTAGCCTATGAGCCAGTCGTACATCTCCTGATATTTATTCGCGGACACGGCCCAGGAATAGTCCACGGCCATGGCGCGGTCCACGATCTTGTTCCACTCTCTGCGGCGGTCGTAGTAGACCTGCTCGGCGTAACGGATGGTGCGGAGCAGCTCGTGGGCGTTGTAGTTCACGAAGGAGAATCCGGTGCCGGTCCCCTCGTACTCGTTGTAGGGAATAACGGTGTCCTTCAGACCGCCGGTCTCGCGGACGATGGGCACGGTGCCGTAATGCAGGGCGATGAGCTGGCTCAAGCCGCAGGGCTCAAAGAGAGAGGGCATAAGGTATGCATCACAGGCTGCGTAGATCTTGTGGGAAAGACCGTCGGAGTAGTAAATGTTCGCGGACACCTTCCCGGAATACTTCCAGTCGAAGTGGCGGAACATGTTCTCGTACCGCTCCTCGCCGGTGCCCAGCACCACCAGCTGAATGTCATCCTGACAGAGCTCGTCCATGATGTAGGCCACCAGATCCAGACCCTTCTGATCCGTAAGGCGGGAGACGATACCGATCATCATCTTCTTCTCATCCACGGTGAGCCCCAGTTCCTCCTGGAGGGCACGCTTGTTTTTCACCTTCTCCTTGCGGAAGTTCACGGCGTTGTATTTTTTCACGATCTGATGATCCGTGGAAGGATCGAAATCACTGTAGTCGATGCCGTTCACGATACCCCGGAGGGAATTGGCCCGGGCACGTAGCAGCCCGTCCAGACCCTCGCCGTAGAAGGGCATTTTGATCTCCTCGGCATAAGTGTCGGACACGGTAGTCACCGCATCGGCAAAGACGATACCGCCCTTTAAGAGGTTGGCGTCCTTGTAGGACTCCAGCTTATCGGGAGTGAAATAGTAATCGGGAAGTCCGGTGAGATCCTTCACGGTCTTCACATCCCATTTTCCCTGGAACTTCAGGTTGTGGATGGTGATGACGGTCTTGATCCCGTGGTAGAATTCGCCGCCGGCAAAACGCTCCTTCAGATAAACGGGAATGAGGCCGGTCTGCCAGTCGTGGCAGTGGATCAGGTCAGGGCGAAAATCGATGACGGGCAGTGCGGAAAGCACGGCCTTACAGAAATATGCATAGCGCTCAATCTCGTAGCGGGGATCGTCGTTGTAGACCTTGGGCCCGCTGAAATAGAACTCATTGTCGATGAAATAGTAATGCACGCCGTCGATCTGGGCGTGGAAAATACCCACATAGACATTCTGCCAGTTGTAGTCCATATAGAAATGGTCCACATAGGTGAGCTTGTCCTTCATCTCCTGCTTCATACAGGCGTATTTCGGAAGAAAAACACGAACGTCGAAGTATTTCCGGTCAATGTACTTCGGAAGGCTGCCCACAACGTCTGCCAGGCCGCCCGTCTTTACAAAAGGAACTCCCTCCGATGCCACAAACAAAACCTTTTTCATGAACTGCATACCTCCGGATTTTTATCGTAACGCTCTGCTGCTTATGAAAAAACCTTCTCTGATGCTTTATTACCTTGCGTCCAGCGCGGACTGAATGTCTTCCTTCATAGCCAGGACCGCTGCGCGGGATGCGTCCGCATAGCCCTCTTCCCCGTAGTAGGCATAGCTTTCCTGCTTGTATGCCGCGATGATTCCGCGGGAGGAATTGATGATGGCACCCAGGCCGTCCTCGTTGAAGAAATAGGCCAGGTCTGCGCCCTTACCGCCCTGTGCGCCGTAGCCGGGCACCAGGATAAAGGCCTTGGGCATAATCTTCCGCAGGAGCTTTCCCTGCTCGGGATAGGTGGCTCCCACCACGGCACCCACATTGCTGTAATCGCCGTCCATGCAGTCAGCGCCCCATTCTACGACCTTCTCGCCCACCAGCTCATACAGGGGCTTGCCGTCTACGATCCGATCCTGGAACTCTCCGCTGGAAGGGTTGGAAGTCTTCACCAGAACGAAGATACCCTTATCCTCCTGCTTGCAGATATCCACGAAGGGCTTCACACCGTCGCTGCCCAGGTAAGGATTCACGGTGACAAAATCTTCGTCAAATCCCGCAAAGGAATTGCTGCCCACCTGCACCTTGCCGATGTGCCCCACAGCGTATGCCTGGGAAGTGGAACCGATGTCACCGCGCTTGATATCGCCGATGACGATAAGACCCTTGCTCTTGCAATACTCCACGGTACGGTGGAAAGCCATCAGACCGGAAATACCGAACTGCTCATACATGGCGATCTGGGGCTTCACGGCGGGGATCAGATCACAGGTTGCATCCACGATGCCCTTGTTGTACTGCCAGATAGCCTCTGCTGCGCCCTCCAGGGTCTCTCCGAATTCTTTGAAGGCCTTCTTCTGAATGTGGGAAGGCACGTAGGAAAGCATGGGATCCAGGCCCACTACGATAGGTGCGTTCTTTTTCTGAATTTCCTGAATTAACTTACTGATCATTATCTTGTCTCCAAAAAGATTGCTTCTCTGGCGGCCGCTTCATCGTCGGGATAGCTGCGGAGATAATCCTCCATCAGCACCGCCGCCTCACGAAACTTTCCCAGGTATTCGTTTGCCACGATCTCGTTGTAAGCCAGGGACTGGGCCACGGAGGAATCGCCGATCTGGCGGCCTCTGGTAAAGGCGCCCAGCGCCTCACTGTAGCGTCCCATCTTCATGTAGCAAAGCCCCTGCTGGTTACAGATCATGGCGTTGTCACCGCATTGAGAAATGCAGCTCTCGTAGACATTGGAAGCGTAGTTATACTCTCCCAGGGCTTCGTAGGAAAGGCCCAGATACAGGAAGCTGTCCACCTCGATGCTCTCCGTGCGGGCTTCTTCCAGGTTGGCCGCAGCATTGCTGTAATCGCCCATGTAGTAGTAGATCTTACCCTTTTCCAGGGTGGAAAGCTTATCGGCGCCGCGGTTCAGGATGGACTGCAGATAGTCCATGCCCGCCTCTCTGTATCCTGCTGCGGTAAGCTCCGTAAAGATTTCCGTGATCCGGGCGTAATTGTCGGGATCCAGCTCCACCACACGGTCAAAGTCCTGCTTTGCCTCTTCAAAATTCCCCTGGGCCAGTCTGGCATTTCCCCGGAGGAACAAGGCGTCCTTTTCTTCCCGCAGGTTCAAAATGGCGGTGTAGCTCTCCTCCGCCTCGGCGTAGTTCCCCAGCTTACTGTCCGCTGCCGCCAGGTAGTAGTTCAGGTCATAATCGACGGGCTGCAGGTAGCCGTCACTGAGCTGCAGGCTCTGCAGGAAGTATTCTCTGGCGGTCTCGTAATCGGACTGTCCCATGGCTGCGATGCCGCAACCTCTGGTGATGAGCCGCTCATTCTCGCCACTCTCCCGGGCCTTTGCAAAATCGGCCATGGCCTTCTCGTAATCCAGGTCCCGGATGGCCTGCATGCCGGCTTCCGTATATTCATTTTTCTGAGAGCAGCCCGTGAGAAGTCCCGCCGTCAGCAGGAGCGCGCAGGCTGCGATCCATCGTTTCGTCACGCGGATCTCCTTACAACGTTTTTTCTGTCGCTTCGCTCCGGATCGCACATCGCTTCGGGTGCAAAGGGAGCTGTGCGGGATCACTTGTCCAGCGTGGAAGTGCAATGAGGGCATCTGGTGGCTTCGATGGCAATCTCACTGCGGCAGAATGGGCAGATCTTGGTGGTAGGTGCAGCGGCCTCTTCTTTCTTTTTGCCCAGATTCACCAGCTTGTTGATGGCGCGGACCATGAGGAAGATGCACAGCGCCATGATGACAAAGTTGATGATGGCAGTGATGAAGTCACCGTAATTCAGGGAAAGAGCTGCTGCCGCCTCGGAATCCAGCCCGGTGTAGTCCACCCAGGGGAGCTTGATCATGCCGGCCACCTCTGCGCCGCCGATGGAATTGATCAGCGGATTGATAAAATCAGAGGTAAGTGCTGTGACGATGTTGCCGAAGGCTGCGCCGATGATGACACCGACTGCCATATCCATCACGTTACCCTTTAATGCAAACTCTTTGAACTCTTTGAAAAATCCCTTTGCTTTCTCACCCTTGCTCATAACCGACCTCCATAGAATGTGTTTTCACGGATTTCGGGCTGCGGATCGGGCCCTGACCTCAGGGCAGAATGCCGCAGTCTCAAACATGACACGAATTGCTCCGTTTCTTCGAAACTCTCGCAATTCTACGACCATTCGGAATCCGCTAATTTACTGCGTAAATTGCTTCTTCCTCATGTTCGTGCGGGTCATAAATCCTCAAAGCGATTCATGCAAGTATGATCGCTTTTCGGCTTATGACCCTATCATCATATTATAACGATTTTATGGCGCAGATACAAGGATTTGCGGGGAATTATACGATGTAATCGTAATGGCTCCATGGCGGTCGGTGCGCAGGATCACGGCGCCGAAATCCTCCAGGCGCTGCAATAGTTCTTTATGGGGATGGCCATAAATACTGCGGGTCGGGGCACTGATAACGGCAAGATTCGGATGAATTAGGTCCAGGAATTCCTCCGGAGTGGAGTATTTGCTGCCATGGTGAGCCACCTTCAGGATCAGATGTGGGGCAGCACTCGCACCGACCTCTTCGGAAGCCGGGGTGGAAAATACCGGGAGTGCCTCCAGCGCCTCCATGAGCCGCTGCTCTCCTGCCCCCTGGATGTCTCCGGTGAGCAGTACGAGAGGGCCCGCGTCTCGCAAGGAAATGAGCAGACACATGGAGGTCTCGTTGGGGTCCGTCCCACAGAAATCAGCGGAAGGATGAAGGCAGGAAAGGGTGGTTTCACCGCTGTGCCAGGCGTCTTCCGCAGTGATGGTGTGCACCGGAATCTGCCGCCGGAAGCTCTCATCCGACGCATTTTTCAGAAACATCTCCATGAGTTCCGAATCATCCTCGAGAGCCTGGGGCGTCACATAAATGCCGTCCATCCGCAGGTTCCAGGTATCTCTCCCTGCCACCAGCTCCCCCAGACCGTTCATGTGATCCGCGTCGGGATGGGACAAAAAGATCCCGTCAATGCGGCTGCAGCCCATGTATTTCAGGAAGGGCTTCAGCACATACTCTCCCACCTGTTCCCGGGAGGTGGAGCCTCCGTCCACCAGATAGATTTCCCGTGCCTCCGTCACCAGAAAGATCGCATCCCCCTGGCCCACGGACAGGAAAGTGACGGAACCGGGGACGGTGCGGGGAAGTGCAAACAGGGCGATGGATACGATGCCCAGCGCTGCTGCCGCTGCGTATGCAATTCTCCCGGGCCGCAGGGTCTTTTCCAAGGTTCCGCTACCGGTCTTTCCACGGAGCCTTCCCGAAGTGTTCCTGTCGAGACTCCCCCGGATATTCCCACCAAACCTCTCCGGGGTGTTCCCGCCGAGACTCCCCCGGATATTTCCGTTGAGCCTTCCCCGGATCATTTTGCGGAGCCTCCCGAAGAACTTCTTTGCAAACCTCTCCCCCTCCTCCGAACACAGTCCGGCGATGAGGAGCCAGATCACCACATAACAGACCACCATCCAGGGCTTCGGACGCCCCGGATTCCAGCTGCGGCCCGGGAGTCTGTCCCACAGCCCGCAGAGCCATTCCATGAGCCGCAGGATCTGGTAGGACACGGTACCAATGATGCCCAGGCCCGGCAACAGCGCCAGAAATCCCGCCACCAACAGCAGGGTCATAAAGGGCAGCACCAGCAGATTCAGAAACAGGGCATACCGGGGCACCTCATAGTAGAACCATAACGTAGCTGGAAGGGTGGCCAGCTGCAGTCCCAGACTGATGCGAAGGGTATTCAGAAGCGCTCCCGGCAGAGGCGCAGCCAGCTTCCTTACCCCCTCCCAAAGGGGATGTCCGGAGTCCTCCCGCAGAAAACGCACCTTCTCCTTTTTTGGAAAGATCCGTTCCCATAAAACCTGCAGTGTCGGAGCAATGAGCAGGATCCCCGTCACGGCGCCGAAGGACAGGAGAAAGGAAGCGGAGCGAAGGGCAGCGGGAGAGCGCAGCAACAGGAGAAATGCCAGCAATGCAAGGGAAGTAGGCGGATCCGGTGTCCTGCCGATGGCCTGGGCCAGGAGCATGAGGATCACGGTGCCTGCTGCCCGCACCGCGGAAATGCTCCCTCCGGTAAGGATCACATAGAGCCCCAGGATCCCCATGGGAATAACGCAACAGACAGGCACCGGCAGGTAGGTCTTTCGCAGCAGCCGAAAAATCGTAAGGCCGATGATGGAAATGTGAAGTCCGGAGATGGAGAGGATGTGTGCGATGCCGTTTTCCCGGAAGAGGCTCTTTACCTCCCGGTCCAGGCCCTCCCGCTCTCCCATGAGAAGGTCTGCCATCACGGAAGCCTCCCGGGCGGGGTACACTCGGTAGATCCTACGGACGCAGGCCTCCCGGAAGAGAGCAAGGGCGTTTCGGACACGCCAAAACAGGGCATGTTCTTCCGCCTCCTCGGTCCCCAGCACTTCCGGATCCCGCAGGGTGCCGATGTAGTCCAAATCTCCGTAATAGGACGCAGCGTCAAACTCCCCCGGATTTTCCCCGTGGGAGTAGGGACGAAAGGTGCCGGACAGCTCCACCCGGGATCCCAGAGGGATCTCAGTCAGCCAGGCATTCCCCGAGGCCTCTTCCGCCCCGCCCAAAACAACTTTCCCGGCCTCATCATTCGCGTCCTTCTCTTCCGCCCTGCCCAAAACAGTGTCCGCCTCTTCCGGCAGGAGCACCTGCAGTCTGTATTTTTCCGGATAATCATACGCTCCAAAATCTCCCGAGATCCGCAGCGCGGAGATTTCCGGCCCCTTTCCGGTGCGCCCCGTAAGGCACCCGGAAACCGTCACATTTTCCCGGTCTCCCGGCAGCGTCATACGTTCGATCGCAGCCTGCCCGGCCACCAGAATACCGGCAGCCTGCAGCAGCCAGATCAGCAAAATTCCGCACAAACAGACGCAAAGAAGCGGTCTTCGCAACATAAAATACCTCCAAAAATACGAAAACGAGAAAAAGGGCACGAGATGTGCCGAGAAATTTAGAATGCAGGCTTCAGTATAACGATTTCCGCCGCAGAAAGCAAGACAAAGCGGATCCTTTGCCGGGAAAGGCATCAAAAATCCGCTTTCCTCACAATTTTGATGCCTTTTGTCCGCCTCCGGGCGGCGCAGGGGCCGCCCGCAAGCCTCCGCAGGCAACAAAAAAGGAAGCATGTCTGCTTCCTTTTTCTCACTCCCCGGCAAGGCGCCGGAAAAACTCCGTATACTTCCGCACGATGGCATCCCAGGCAAAGTTCTCCAGCACAAATTCCCGGCCCCTCGCTCCCATTTCGGAAGCCTCCTGAGGATGGGAGGTGAGATACTCCACCGCCTTGGCAAATTCAAAATAATCCTCAAAATACAGACCGCCGCCGGAGCGCAGGGTAAATTCCTTCGTCACGGCGCAGTCTCCGTGGACCAGCACGGGCCGTCCGCAAAGCCAGCTTTCCATGATGACGATGCTGAAGCTTTCCATGCGGGAAGGCTGCACCAGAAGGTCCGCCGCCGCATAGGCGTCGTATTTGTCCGTGGCATCCACAAAGCCCAGCTCCAGCACATGCCCCTCCAGGGAATCGGGCAGGATGATGTCACCGCCGCCGATGAGCACCAGCTTCAGATCACTGTCCGGATGCTCCTGCAGGTACCGCTCAAAGGAGTACAGAAGGGTGTAGACATTTTTGCCCCGGCTCTTCCGTCCCGCGTAGAGGAGGAAGGGCTCCCGGATCCCGTATTTTTCCCGGAACCGCGCAGCGTCCGGGGTAAAATCCGTATCCACGCCGGCGCCGAGGACTGCCTTCTCCACACGGCTTAAGTCAAAGGCAGACTCTGCCACGGCCCGTTCCGCATCTGCCAGAAAGGCCATGCCCCGCACCTTGGAAAAACGCTCCTTAAAATACCGGAGACGGATGTAGTTTTCCTCGTGGAGACAGGGGATCACCACGCTTTTTTCGGGAGCTACCGCCACTCCGTTTGCCGTGGTACCGAAGAGGTAGGGCAGGAAGACGTAGAGGGCGTACTCCTCCCGGTGGGTGTCCATATAGTCATAGAGAGCTTTGGAATTCACGGAACCTGCCAGATAATCCGCCTCTTCCCTGTCGGACAGGGGCAGTTCTCCCGCCAGGATCTTCGTGAAGGCGTTCCGAAAGGCCTCCCTGTTCCGGTGATCGGGCAGGAATCTGCGGATCACGATGCCGCGCTCCGTCACGGCTCCCTGCTTATATGCTGCTTTGCCCCAATCGGACCGAAACTCCCGGACACAGGTGGTCAGGACCTCACAGGGAAGTCCGCTTGCCGCCAGATGCGTCACCAGACCACGGAGCTCCGCTTCCGCGCCGCCGGGGATATTCCATCCGAACCAGGGACATACAAATCCAATCTTTTTCATTCTGCCTTACCCTTCAGCTGTGCTTCCAGCCGCTCCACCTGCTCCCGCAGAGCGGCATTTTCCTTCTCCTGCATCCGGATAAAGGCCGTCAGCTCCTCTACGGTGCCCGCCACCTCCTTGTTGAAGGCGTTCTGATGGCGGAAGGCACGGAAATAGGTGAAGCCCACCGTCTTTAGGATCAGCTTCTGCAGCGCCACCTTCACGGGATTGCCCTCGGGCGCAAAAAGGATCGGGTTCTCGTAATGGGTATCCAGGTAACGGGCCTTGGCCGCCAGCTCCGGATAGAAGAATTCCGGTCCCTTATCGGAGCCGTCCAGGTAAGCCAGCTTACGTGCTTCCTCCAGCTCTTTTTCGGTATGGCCCTCCGCAGCGATCTGCCCCCGCAGATCCTGCATCAGCTCTTCCACATCCTGTTTGTTCCCGCTCATAGGCTCTCCTTTTAATCTCTCTGCGTCATCCGCAACAGCAACATCTCCAGTGCAATCTGATCATCCATGCGGCCGCTCTTAAAATCCTGCTCCGCCACCGTCATCATGGCGATGTCCCGCTGCAGGAGTTCTGCGCTGCAACGACCCGCCTGCTCCACCATTTTCTCCAGGCGATAGGCATGGTACTTCGGCTCCGGGCCAAAGCCCAGGTTGCTCTCTTTATCCTTCTCTTCCCTGATCTTGCGGGCTTCGGAATCCTTGGGCAGATTCTGGTAGCTCATCTCCCGCACAATGGCACTGACGGGATGGCCTTCATTTCGCATGGTCTTGATCCGCAGCAGTGCCAGGAACTGGCCGGCCAGCATTTTCAGGATCTTCGCCGGCGCCTCTTTCAATGCCAGCAGATCGTAGTAGGTGTCCATGGTGGTCTTCTGGTCGCAGACCGTGATGGCCTCCATCATTCGGAAGATCTGGTCATCGATGACACGGATACAGATGGCGTCCACATCCTCCATGGTGATCTCGTTCCGGTCTCCCACATAGGCGATGAGCTTGTCCAGCTCGTTGCTGAGGACATACATGGAGTCGCCGGTGCGTTCCAGCAGGTAATCCACCGCATTGCCGGTCATGGCTTTCGACACGTTTTTCAGACGTCCCGCCACATTCATCCGGAGATAGTCCCTGCCCTGCTTTTTGCATTCCAGCAAGACGCCGGTGTTCTGGATCACCTGGGCAAGCTTGCATTTTTCATCCACATCCTCCTCCATCATGACGATGACGGAGGTATCTGCGGGCTCTTCCAGATATTTTGCCAGGGCCAGTCCTCCGGCCTTCGCCAGACCCGTGTTCCGCAGCAGGATCACCCGGCGCTCCGCAAAAAAGGGCATGGTCTGGGCGGCATCGATGATCTGATCCACGTTTACGTCCTTCCCCTCAAAGAGCTGGGTGTTCATATCCGACAGATCCGCCCCCAGAAGTTCTTTCAGCTTGCGGAAATAATAGCGCACCATAAAATCCTCCGGCCCGTACAGCAGGTAGACGGGGTGGAAGGTTTTTTCCCGCAGGTCTTTTTTCAGGCGTGTTTCCTGTTCTTTGCTCAGTTTTGGGTTCATGAATCTTCCTGCTCCAGTGTGGTCACCAGATCCTCCCGCTTTTCGTAGGATGTGGAGGGGAAATTCTCCAGGATCTTACCATCCACCAGGATCTGCACCTTATCGACGCCGGAAAGCTCCGTAAGGCTGTTGACGATGGAATAGATGGCGATCTCCGTACTGACATTCTCGGGGGTGGTAAGGAAATTGTTGTCCAGGTTTACATAACATATTCCATCACGGGTGCTGACGGACAAAATGCCGGTGGCAGCATTGACGGTGGGATAAAGCCCCGGCACCTGGCCGCTGGGCCCCTTGATCACTTCCTCCACCACAAAACGCTCCAGAGGGATACTGGTGAGGTAGAATTTCTCACGGTCCGCACCGATGAGGCCGGAACCGGTCTCGTTGGTGAAGTACAGACGGACCTTCACCTCCTCATAGGTGTTGATCTCGTTGCCGTCGTTGCTGATAAAGGTGGCGCTGTCCATCCAACCCACTTCGCTGCCCAGGGCATCCGTGAGAGGCTCGCCCTCCACTTTAAAGAGTACCTTCCGGACGGAATTCTCCTGAAGCAGGGTACGGACGATGGCTGCCCGGACCAGCACCTCCTCGGCGGGCTGCAGTGATTTGTATTCCACCGTAAAGTCCAGGGTCAGAAAGCCGTTGTCCATGGCATGAGACTTCAGCGTAAAGCCCATGTTCAGGGGAGCCTTGTACTCCAGGCGCTCCGGAGTCTCCGACAGATAGGTCAGGAGGGATGCCAGACGGGCCTCCGCATCCTGGTGGGCCACCTCGCGGTACCGCAGTTCCAGACCGGTCATGTCATTGGTCAGGTAGTAGACGGTCACCGCATTTTCCGGGATCTCGTTCCGGGGGCTGCAGCCGGTAAAAAACAGCGTGATCAGCAACACCGGAAGGAAAGCGATGCAGTTTTTCTTCATACGATTCAGGATCGATCTCATAGTTCTTTCCCCTGGATAAAGTTCAGCGGAATCTCCACGCGGAAGGTACTGCCCTCTCCCTCCGTACTCTTGACGGAGATGGAACCGCGGTGCATCAGCACCACGCTGCGGCAGATGGCCAGTCCCAGACCGGTACCGCCGATCTCTCTGGAGTGGGATTTGTCCACGCGATAGAAACGGTCATAGATAAAGGGCAGGGCATCCTCGGGGATACCGATACCGGTGTCGATGACATCCACGGAAAAATTCCGATGGTCCGCATCCAGGATCACCCGCACGGTGCCGTGGTCCTGGTTGTACTTGATGGCGTTTTCCACCAGGTTGGTGAGGAGCAGGGTCATCTTGACCTCGTCCACCTCCGCCACCACTTCGCGCTCGCTCTCGAAGATCAGCTCCACGTCCTTCTTCCGGGCGATGGGGCGCAGGCGCTTCAGGATCAGCTCCGTCAGCTCGTTCATGTTGACGGAGGAAGGATGTACGTCCTGAGCGGATTTTTCATCCATTTTGACCAGCGCCAGCAGGTCGGTGATAACGCGGTTTTCGCGGTCCACCTCGGATACGATGTCCTGCAGGAAGTCCCGGTAGAGCTCGATGGGGGCATCCGGCGTAGAAAGCAGGGTGTCGGAAAGGACCTTGATGGAGGTCATGGGAGTCTTCAGCTCATGGGAGACATTGGCCACGAAGTCCTCTCTGGAGCGGTCCACCACGGACATTTTGCTCAGGAGCTCGTTGAAAGCGTCCACGATATGGACGGTCTCCGCATAGTCCGGAACGGAAATGGGATCGGCGGAATACCCCGCGCGCACCTCACGGATGGCTGCGGTGACTCGGTCCAGGGGACGGACCAGAAAATAGGACAGGACAAATGCCAGCACCGACACCACCAGCAGAATGATGGTTGCCATGATCCAGGCGTTCCGGTTCAGGACGGCAGTCATGGAAGTAATGCTTTCATTGGAAACGGAGGTCAGGAGCACGCCCTGGGGGACGGCAGCCGAGTCGGTGGTGTCCACGATGGGCACCGTCAGCTCGATGTAGCCGTTGTCCTCGTCATAGTAGGCGGTACTCTCGCCGCGGAAACAGCGGATCACCTCCTGGGAGATCATGGTCTTGCCCTGGTGGATGCCGAAGGTATCCTTCACCACCTTGAAGTTCCCGCCCACGATCATGACACGGCCCTCGTAGATGTTGGAGAGCATCTCCAGCTCCGCGTCGATGACCTCGTTGGAGGTCCTGCTGCCGCTCTGGATCCCATTCATGTAATCGTTGGAGATCAGATGGTTGGAAACAATGCGCATCTGGGTCTGCAGGGCAGAAATACGACGTTCCACGGCCCGGGCCTCGTAGTTGGATACGATGGCCGCCCGGGAAAGGAGACAGGGAACGCTGCCCACGATCAATATGATAAAAAAAAGTCTGGCCCGCAGGCTTCGCATGCGGACCATATCTTTTGCTCTTGTAAAGAACTGCTTCATAAGCTCTTACTCTTTATTCAGAAAATAGTATCCGACACCCCATTTGGTATGTACATAGACCGGATTTCCGGAATCGGCTTCGATCTTCTCCCGGAGTCTCCGGATGTGGACATCCACGGTCCGCACGTCGCCGGGATAATCGCTGCCCCACACCAGATCCAGAAGATTTTCTCTGGTATAGACCTTGTCCGGGGTCTTCATCAAGATCTCCAGTACCTCGAACTCCTTGGAAGTAAGGGGTACCTCTCTGCCGTCCAGGAAAGTGCGGTGGCCGTCCAGATCCAGCCGCAGTCTGCCGCTCTCAAGCAACGAATTGCCGGCAGGGCTGCCGGATTTCCGGTTCTCGGTACGGCGCATGATGGCTTTGATCCGGGCCTTGACCTCCAGAATGTTGAAGGGCTTCGTCACATAATCGTCGGCACCGGCATCCAGTCCCAGGATCTTGTCCATGTCATCACCCTTGGCAGTGAGCATGATGATGGGCACGGAGGAGAACTCCCGGATCATCTGGCAGACCTCATATCCGCCGATCTTGGGCAGCATCAGGTCCAGCAGAATGATGTCGTAATCTCCGGCCTTCGCCATGCGGACGGCTTCCTCGCCGTCGTATGCGCAGTCCACCTTCATATCGTCCTGCTCCAGGCTGAATTTCACGCCCTTCACAATGAGTTTTTCATCATCCACCACCAAAACCTTATGCGCTGCCATGTACTCTCCTCATATTCTCCGCCGCTAGGGCCCGACGGTAACAAAATCCTTCAGGTTCTCATAAGTGCTCTCGCCGATGCCGGAGACCTTCATGAGATCCTCCGTGGTGCGAAAGCTGCCGTTTTTCTCCCGGTAATTCAAAATGGCCGCTGCTTTGGTCGCTCCCACTCCGGGGAGTGTCTGAAGCGCCGCCGCATCCGCGGTGTTGATGTTCACGAGGCTCCCGCTGCCGCTTTCCGGTCCGCCGGGAAACATCTGCCCGGAAACCTCTGCCACCGTGGGAAAATACAGTTCCTGTCCGTCCGTTACCGGTGCCGCCAGGTTCAGATACCCTTCCGCCGCATCGGGGCGCATGCCCCCTGCAGCTTCCAGTGCATCGCAGATCCGGGCCCCTTCGGGCAGCCGGTATACGCCGGAATGCTCCACCGCGCCGCAGACATAGACCATGAGTTCCCCGCTTTCCGCAACCGTGTCTGCCGGCAGTTCGGTGCTGCCGGATCCCGCGTCCGCAGAGATATCTTCCAAAACAGTTTCATCGGAGCGCTCCCCGTTAAGGGCTTCCTCCGCAGTCTCCCCGGCGTTTTCCTGCCGGGACAGATCCTCCAGGGTCAGTGCCCGGTCCGTACCGCAACCGGTAAGCAATGCCTGAAGCATCAAAAGAGCGCAGATCCCGAGGATCCGCGAATAAATAACAGATGTTTTAAAATTCATTTTCCCTCCTTCTGCCGCAGTTGCGGCGTTACAGAGGGTGCCTTCCGTCGTGTGCAATAGAATGCAACGCATTCTATTGTCGTATGAAAACAGAATGCTTTGCTTCTGTTTTCATACATTACTGTATCGAAATTGCCCGGTTTCGTCAATCATTCAATCGCGCCTGCACGGGTGCCGCTCTCCAGTTTTTCCTGCAGGGCATCCAGCGTCTCCGCAGGGTCTCCTCCGTCCCAGACACCGGTGAAGGCAGCCTCCAGCTCCAGCCAAAAACTCTGAGTTTCCATCAGTTTGGGCAGAGCAATGGCTTTTTCCGTCTGCCGGAAGAAAATCTCCAACTCCGGGTGTTCGGTCACAACGCTGCGGGCCGCAGGGACCACGCCGTCTCTGGTGTAGAGCATCTCCCCGCACTCTGCGGTGAGATATTCCGCAAAACGGACTGCCAGATCCCCGTGCTCACTGTAGCCGTTCACCACAACGCCGTCCACAATGCAGAGAGCCTTGCTCTCGTAGGTATCGCTGATGTCGGGAAGCAGGGCAAAGGCATAGTCAAATTCCAGCGTGCCCGCATCCTTCGCCGCCTGCAGGCGCTGCAGGATATCGGTGCTGCCCACGGTAAAGACGTATTTTCCCGCCAGAAAATCTTCCACACAGGAATCGTAGGTGATCTGCTCACTGTCGATGGAGAAAAATTCCCGCAGATTCCGGTATGTCTCCAGACATTCCACGGCGTGGATATTGTTCACGCGGACGCTGCTGCGATCGTCGCCGCAGGGGCCGCAGAGGTCGATGACGCCCCCCAGGAACCAGTAGTTGTAGAGAATGTCGTTCACATCCCATTCCAGGATTCCCTCGGTACCTGCAGGGACATCATAGGTGCCTGCAAAGTTCAGAAGGTCTGGGATCGTTGCGGGGACCGCATTCTCCAGGTACTCCGCTTCCTTGTCCGCCAGCACCTGCGGATCCAGGTCATCCTCCGTCAGGATCATTTCCGCGATCTGTGCCGCAACGGCCTCATCCGTGATGCCGTCCGCAATCTCCATGTCAATGGCGGTAAGCTCACTGACTGCCGCCTGATGGGCCCAGCGGACCGGATCCTCGGTGCGGTACACCAGCACGGTGGTATCAAAAGTAAGAGGGAGCATCAGAAGCTTTCCCTCATAGGTTCCCGCATCCAGAAGGGTTCCGGGATACAGAGAGGTGTCGGGGGCAGTCCCCTCCCCTGCTTTCAGATCCCGGGCCATGCCGGAAAGATATGCTTTTTCCAGGAGATTGGAAGGAAGGAGGTATGCGTCGGGACAGCGCTCGCCGGAGACGGAAGCTGCATAAAGCTGCTCCGTATATTCATTCTCCTCCGCCAGCACCGGGATCACCCGGACGCCGTTTTCCTGTCCGAAACTCACCGCGGCGCTGCCGATGACATCCGACAGCTCTTCCCGGGTATACCAGAAATAGATGGTCTCACTCCCCTTTGCGGTTTCCCGCAGTTCCCCGTTTTGCACGGGGTAAGGGCAGTGAGCACCGTAATACAGAAAGGTTACCAGCAGGGCAACCGAAATGACAGATACCAGTTTCAAGCCGAATCTCATTGATTACTGTTTTCCTTTACTGCAGGCAGGATTCGAGAATGCCGATCATCTCGTCCACATGCTGCTTTTCGATGACCAAAGGAGGCACGAAACGCAAAATATTCGGACCTGCGTTGATGAGGATCAGGCCCTTTTCCAACGCTGCGTTAATGGTGGCAGCTACGGGATGATCCAGAACCAGTCCCTGCATGAGGCCGGTTCCTCTGCGCTCCGTGATGAAGTCGTAGCGATCCACCAGCTCGTTTAAGCGCTGCTCCAGGTAAGGAGCCACCTCACGGACATGTGCCGTCAGATCCAGGGCTTCATACTGATCCAGAACCGCGCCGATGGCAGTGCAGGCCAGTGGATTGCCGCCGTAGGTGGTGCCGTGGTCGCCGGCCACCAGACTGTGCTGTCCCACTTCTTCGGTCATAAGGAATGCACCCACGGGAACGCCGCATCCCAGCGCCTTTGCACAAGTCATCACATCGGGCTTTACGCCGTAGCGCTGCCATGCAAAATTGTAACCGGTACGACCCATGCCGCACTGGATCTCATCCAGGATCAGGAGCAGTCCCTTCTCGTCGCAAAGGGCACGGACCCTCTTCAGGAAGTCTTCGTTTGCGGGGGTAAGGCCGCCTTCGCCCTGAACCGTCTCCATGAGGATGGCAATGGTCTTGTCATTCACCAGCGCCTCCACAGAATCGTAGTCGTTGTAGGTGGCAAAGCGGATGTTGCCGATACCGGGCTCAAAAGCCTCACGGTAGTGGGGATTACCGGTAACGGACAGAGCGCCCATGGTGCGTCCGTGGAAGGAATGTTCCATGGCGATGATCTCATGATCCGTGCTGCCGTCCTTGAGGAACCCGTATTTCCGGGCAGTCTTGATGGCGCCCTCCACGGCTTCGGCGCCGGAATTGGTAAAGAAGACCCGATCCATGCCGGAAAATGCCTTCAGCTTCCGTGCCGCTTCCACGGCGGGAACGTTGTAATAGTAATTGGAGGTGTGCAGGAGTTTGTCCACCTGACCCTTCAAAGCGTCGTTATAGGCCTTGTTGCCGTAGCCCAGCGCGAAAACGGCGATACCTGCCACGAAGTCCAGGTATTTTTTCCCTTCGATGTCATAGAGGTAGACGCCCTCGCCCCGGTCCAGCACCAGGTGGTAACGATTATAGGTGTGGAGCAGATCCCGCTCCGCCTGTTCGATGTATTCTTCGGATATTTTTCCCATATTTTTTCTCCAGTTTAATCTCGTAAGCAGGAAATTCGCGCAGGCGATTTCCTGCGGCCCAACTGTGCAGTTTGCGTTTTTTTTGCAAACTGCGCGTAAAAAATCGGCATATCAATGCGATTTTTCGAACATCAGCCTGTAACGAGAACATCATCATCTGCCAAAATCGCGGTTCCGATACCATCCTTGGTAAAGATCTCCAGCAGCAGGCAGTGCAGCACGCGGCCGTCCAGGATATGGACTCTGTTGACGCCGCCGCGGATGGCGGAGGTGCAGTTGCTCAGCTTCGGCAGCATGCCGCCGCCGATGATACCGCCATCAATGAGCTCATCCGCTTCGGAAGCGGTGAGTCTGCTGATGAAGGAGGATTTGTCATTGATATCACGGTACAGTCCCTCGATGTCGGTGAGGAACACCAGCTTGTCGGCGCCCACTGCCTTGGCGATGGCGCAGGCTGCATCGTCGGCATTGATGTTGTAGCTGTGGTAGGAATCATCGGTACCGATGGGCGCCACGATGGGAAGGAAATCATTCTCCAGCAGATCGTAGAGGATCTTGGGATTCACGTCGGTGATGTTGCCCACATAGCCGATGTCCTGGCCGTTTGCGTACTTTTTCTCCACATGGAGCATACCGCCGTCCTTGCCGGTGACTCCCACCGCATGAACACCCAGCTCCTCCACCATGGTCACCAGATCCTTGTTGATGCGTCCCAGCACCATCTCTGCGATCTCCATGGTCTCCTCGTCGGTCACCCGCAGGCCTCCGACAAACTCTGCTTCCTTGCCGACCTTGCCCACCCAGCGGGAGATCTCCTTGCCGCCGCCGTGGACGATGATAGGCTTAAAGCCTACCAGTTTCAGCAAAGTCACATCCTTGATCACGTTCTTCTGCAGCTCGGGATCCACCATGGCGCTGCCGCCGTATTTGACCACAATGATCTTGCGGTTAAAACGCTGGATATAGGGGAGTGCCTCGATGAGGGTCTCCGCTTTTTTCATGACTTCTTCCATGTTCTGATTCAGTGCCATTTTGGATTGCTTCCTTTCTCTTTCTTTTTCGTTTCCTTAGCTGCGGTAGTCCGCATTGATCTTTACATAATCGTAGGTGAGGTCGCAGCCCCAGGCCACAGCCTCTTCGCTGCCTTCGTGCATGTCCACGAAAACGGTAACCTCCGGTGCCTGGAGGATCTTCACTGCCAGGTCCTCGTCAAAGGCAAGGGGCGTGCCGTGGTCAAAGACCTGTAGTCTCCCTGCGGCACTCTCAAAGAAGAGCTCCACATCGTTCTGGTCGAACTGTGCTCCGGAGTAACCCATGGCGCACAGGAATCTTCCGAAATTGGCATCGCATCCGTAGATGGCTGCTTTGGAAAGGTTGGAGCCAACGATGGCTCTGGAAAGGGTCCGTGCATCCTCCTTGGAAGAGGCGTTTACCACTTTTGCCTCGAAGAGTTTCGTTGCGCCCTCTCCGTCTCCTGCCATACGACGGGCCAGATAACGGCATACGGTAAAGAGTGCCTCGTAAAACAGGTCGTATGCGGGGCCGTGCTCGGCAATGACTACATTCCCGGCCTCGCCGTTTGCCATGATCAGCAGGGTATCGTTGGTGGAGGTATCGCCGTCCACGGTGATCATATTGAAGGTGTCCAGGATCACGGCGCTCAAAGCCTCCTGCAGCAGGGACTTTTCGATGGCCAGGTCCGTGGTCAGGAAGCCCAGCATGGTGCACATGTTGGGATGGATCATGCCGGAGCCTTTGCTCATGCCGCCCAGGGTCACGGTTTTTCCTTCCAGCTCGAAGGTAACGGCGATTTCCTTATTGATGGTGTCGGTGGTCATGATGGCCTTGGAGGCATCGGTGCCCGCCTGCAGGGAATCGGAAAGGGTGGTGCTCATGGTCTTTACACCGGCGGTCAGCTTGTCCACGGGAAGCTGCATGCCGATGACACCGGTGGATGCCACGGCTACGCTGCCTGCGGGGATATTTAGCGCTTCGGAAGCTGCCACGGCGGTAGCGTCGCAGGCATC
Organism: Lachnospiraceae bacterium; assembly: GCA_016286555.1. Classification (GTDB taxonomy): domain Bacteria; phylum Bacillota; class Clostridia; order Lachnospirales; family Lachnospiraceae; genus AC2028. The sequence goes on from JAEETA010000001.1 coordinate 117,939, forward strand.
CCAGCCCTCCTGACCAGTGCAGGCGTTGGCAATACCGGAATTCACCACCACTGCGTGCAGGGCTTCGCCGGAATCCACCAGCTTCTTATCCCACTGTACGCAGGCTGCCTTCACTACATTGGAAGTAAACGTGCCGGCGCTGACGCAGGGCTTCTCGGAAAAGACCATTGCCATGTCCGTCCTTCCCACATATTTGATGCCTGCCGCACAGCAGGCTGCCTTGAATCCTTTGGGGGCGGTGACGCCGCCTTCGATCTGCTTAACCATATCTTCCTCTTTCTGCCGGATGCTCCCGGCTGCCAACCCTTCTCTTTTTGCCCGCCTGCTGCCGCATCCGGGATCCGTGCAGAGCCGGCGCAGCTGGGCCGGTTTATTTGTTGAATGCGGTGATGTTTGCCTCATTTAAGGTAAAATCGTAATAGTTCAGGTCCATGCGCTGGGTCCAGCCGATGCGGTGCCAGAAGGCATTTCCCACATCGTTGGAGGTAAAGGCGATGAGGCTGACCTTGTTGATCTGCTCCTTCCGGAGGGCCTCCATGCAATGCACCACCATTGCGGTGCCGATGCCCATCCTTCTGTGGTCCTCCCGGACACATACATGGTACAGGCACCCCCGTCTGCCGTCATGTCCGCAGAGGATGGCGCCCACGATCTCGCCTTCCTTCGATACGGCCACCACGGAGAATCCCGGGTTTCTGTTTAAAAATCTCTCCACGCCCTCTCTGGAATCGTCAATGCTGCGGATACCGAAGCCCTTAATGGTCATCCAAAGGGCCCGCAGTCCGTCGTAATCGGCTTTTTCCATGGCGCGTACGGTAAAATCAGACATACTTCCTCCTCACCGCTTATATAAGGAAAAGGGGCACTTTTCCTGCAGTGTCTGTACCATCATAACACTTTTTTCGGAAATGGCAAACGAATTTTTATTTTTATTCAAATATTTCCTGTTTGGTTGTATTTTTATACAAACATAATTGAATATATGCAGATTTCCGTCGCATATTTATTCTGTTTTTTTGGATTTTGGTATTGCTTTTTGACCGAAAGGGGATATAATGGTCATTGTTTCAGGAAAACGAAATCAATCAGGAGGTCCCCTATGGCAAAAGAAAAAGTAGTTCTGGCATATTCCGGCGGATTGGATACCACCGCCATCATTCCCTGGCTGAAGGAGAATTTCGATTACGAAGTCATCTGCTGCTGCGTTGACTGCGGTCAGGAAGAGGAACTGGACGGCCTTGAGGAGCGTGCGAAGAGCTGCGGCGCTTCCAAGCTTTACATCGAGGATGTGACCGACGAGTTCTGTGACAAGTACATCGTTCCCTGCGTACAGGCAGGCGCTGTCTATGAGAATAAGTATCTGCTGGGCACTTCCATGGCAAGACCTCTGATCGCTAAGCGTCTGGTAGAGATCGCCCGCAAGGAGGGCGCTACCGCCATCTGCCACGGTGCAACCGGTAAGGGCAACGACCAGATCCGTTTCGAGCTGGGCATCAAGGCTCTGGCTCCCGATCTGAAGATCATCGCAGCCTGGAGAAACGAGAAGTGGACCATGGATTCCCGTGAGTCCGAGATCGCATACTGCCAGGCGCACGGCATCCATCTTCCCTTCAAGGCAGATTCCTCCTACAGCCGTGACCGCAACATCTGGCACATCTCCCACGAGGGACTGGAGCTGGAGGATCCCGCAAACGAGCCCAATTACGACCACCTGCTGGTGCTGGGCACCACTCCCGAGAAGGCTCCCGACCAGGGCGAGTACGTGACCATGACCTTTGAGAAGGGCGTTCCCGTATCCCTGAACGGCAAGAAGATGAAGGTTTCCGACATCATCCGCGAGCTGAACAAGCTGGGCGGCAAGCACGGTATCGGCATCATCGACATCGTGGAGAACCGTGTGGTCGGTATGAAGAGCCGCGGCGTCTATGAGACTCCCGGCGGTACCATCCTCATGGAAGCACATGACCAGCTGGAAGAGCTGATCCTGGACCGCGATACCTACGCATTCAAGAAGGAGATGGGCGGCAAGTTCGCAAGCCTGGTCTACGAAGGAAAGTGGTTCACCCCTCTGCGTGAGGCAGAGCAGGCCTTCATCGAGAAGACCCAGGAGTATGTCACCGGCGAAGTGAAGTTCAAGCTCTACAAGGGCAACATCATCAAGGCCGGCACCACCTCTCCCTACTCTCTCTACAACGAGAGCATCGCAAGCTTCACCACCGGCGATCTCTACGATCACCACGACGCCGAGGGCTTCATCAACCTCTTCGGTCTGTCCGCAAAGGTGCGTGCAATGAAGCAGCAGGAGGCAGGCATCGATCCTCTGAAGATCTCCTACTAAGATCCTCCCTCCCCCGTATCTTCGGAGCGGGGGAGTTTTTTTCCCATTTTCTCAATCTGCCCCCCGGAGGGATATCACATGCATATCGCCATCTGTGACGACAATGTAGCGGACAGGAAGCAGCTGGAGCGTCTCCTGGGCCGGGAATCCGACCGCGTGAAGGATACCGCAGGGATTTTTTACATCGATTCCTACGGAAATCCTGAGTCCCTGCTCTCCCATCCCATGCAATACGATGTTTTTTTCATCGATATCTGCCACACCGTGGGCTTAAGCGGCCTGGAGGTAGCGAAAGCCCTGACGGAAAAAGGGGTCTCCGCGCCCTTTGTCATGTGCAGCTCCGATGTGGACTACACCGCCCAGGACATTCCGGGGCATGTGATCCACCTGGAAAAACCTATTCCGGTGGCAAAGCTCCGGGAGACGCTGGAGATCGCACAGCACCTGTCGGATACGGCGGAGAAAAAGATCGAGCTCCGGGAGGACTGGGCTTCCCATTATGTCAGTGCGGAGGAGATCCTCTACGCCTTTGCAAAAGGCAACCGCACCCATGTATATCTGACGGAGGGGCGGATCTTTAAGATCTTCGGGAGGCCCTATCTCCTGTATGATTCCATAGAAAAAGAGCATCCCTCGTTCGTGATGCCCTCTTTCGGTACCATTGTGAATTGTGACCATATCCGGGAAGTGAAATTCCCCTGCAGAGCCGTTATGGACGACGGACGAAAGATCTTCCTTCATCCCCGGATCATGAATTACGTACGGGAATCGCTGCGACATTCGGATTCATAAGATCGCTGACGCTGTCCAGGAGATTTGCCGCGATGGTAACGATGACGCCGCCGTCGCTGGCGTACAGGGAGCTGACGCCTCTGGTATCCATGATGGACACCCGCACAAATTCCATTTTTTCCTGGATCATCCTGCGTACCTGCTCAGCCCGCTCTGGAGCGTTGCAATGGGTGATCATGAGACTGTATCCTCCCGCCCTGGGCACAGCTGCCACCACTTCCTCGGCCAGCTTGCTCAGGGCTTTTTTCATGCCGATGCACTGGGCCTTCTGGATGATGATACCCTTGCAGCCCGCCATGATGGGCTTAATGGAAAGGGTACTGGCTACCAGAGCCTTTACCGCGCTGAGTCTGCCGTTTTTCCGCAGGGCCTCCAGGCTGTCCAGCACAAAGAAGGTCCGGATATTGCTGCGATAGTTGGAGATTTTACGGGTGATCTCCTCAAAGGAAAGTCCCTGTGCCTCCAGCTCCATGAGCTTCATGGCAATCTGGGTCTCGCCGCAGGAAGCGGACTCGGAGTCGATGACGAAGATGTCCTTATGCTCATGCTCCTCCAGGTAGAGATCTCTGCCCAGCACAGCGCTGTTGTAGCTGCCGGAGAGATGGGAGGACAGGGTGATGATATAAACATGCTCCGCGTCGCAATCGCAGGCCTCGGCGTAAAGCGCCGGGGAAGGGCATGCGGATCTGGGGCATTCGGGAGAGGATGCCACCGCCTGCAGAAAGGCCTTCTGGTCGAAGGAGTCGTCATCCAGAGTACGATAATCCCCTCCCACCTCCAGGGTCAGAGGGATCCGCTGGAAACGGGGATCCTGTAAGTACTCTTCCGGCAGCTCACAGCAGCTGTCCACCACAATCTTGTATTGCATGGGTTTTCCTCACTTTTTTACCGTAGTCGTATCAGGAAACTGCTCATGTAGTTTTGAATACTACATGTGATACTATAGCATAGAAAACGGATTTTGTACAGTATTTACGGGATTTTTGGGAAAGGCGTCAGGCATGATCGCACTTGGAATTTCCTCGGCCAGGGCCCTGATGGGACCCCTTCTGACGGGAGATGCCTTCGACAGCTTTCTGTTGCAGGAAGCTACCGTACGGGCAGCCGTCTCCTATCAGATCGACGGCCGGGTAAGAAACACATATTTTTCGGAGGATGATCCGGAGAAGCCGGATTACGAATGGATGCCCTGGTCCCGGATGCGGGAAGTGATCTACGGGCTGATCCGCGGACAGCACACCCCGGAATATCTGCGGTTTATCCTGCAGCTGAAGCCGGAAAGCGCACTGGAGATGCTGCAGCGCAACGATCCCGAGAGTGATTTTTCCCAGGTGCACGCTCTGGTCATCGGCATTACCTTCGAAGAGGGAAAAGCGGTCATCACCACCGGCACCTCCTACGCCACCTTCGTTCCGGACAAAAGCGCGGACCGGATCTGGGACAAACAATTCCCCAGATTTCTGGAGATGAAGGGGATTCCCTTTGAAGTGATGTAAAAAATCAGAGCCCCGCGCGATGCGAGGCTCTGTCTATCAGTTTTCCAGAAGCTCTGCTTCTCCCTCATAGAGAGGGGGCAGGGCTTTTTTGTTTGCTTCTTCGGATCCTGCAGGAGCAGTGGCGGTCAGGTCCTTCACCATCACATCCCGGATGAGACCGCCGTATTTTTCCTCACTGTGATCATAAACAAACCCGGAACGCAGCAGGTTGTCCCGGCTGTGGGGGTTTTGGGGAGAGACGGTAGCCAGGATGTGGGTATAGCCGCGACGCGCCGCCATACGGGAAAAAATCCGGCCGATGCGCTGCTGGAAACCCTGTCCGCGGTATTCCTCCCGGATCATCGCCAGCTTAAAATTCCCCGCTTTTTCCACGGAGAAATGCTCCAGATGGGTGGCCAGACTCTCCGCTCCGTCTCCGGGATCCACAAAGATCCCGATGCCGGCCAGGAGATCCCCGTCAAAAAGCCCCAATGTCAGGTTGGGCTCCCGGGTGCATTCCGCAAACATCTCCGCCGTATTCCGGCGCAGAAGATCCGAATGCTCCCCCAGGGTGGCGAAAACCGCATCCTGAAGTGCCAGGATATCCTGCAGGTCGCTTTCCGTGCATTTTCTCAGAAGCAATCCGTTCCCCATCCACAGTCCTCCGAAACTTACTTACCGGCTTTCTTGCCGGTCTGTTTTTTCTCCTTTGCGACGGTATACCCCTCCATAATGGCATCGTATTCCGCTTTTTTACCGCAGCGCTCACAAGCCGCCTCCAGGCGGTTGGCATAGCGGTACACATGCAGGCCCCGGGCGAGGCGATAGTCCATCCAACGGCGCTCCAGCCAGTAGATGTTCTTAAAGTTCCCCGGCTGCAGCACCAGCTTTTCCCTCTGGAACAGCTCGCTGTGTGCCGCCAGGAAAAAGCGGTAGGAAAAGAGGTCATTGAGCATTTCCATCTGGATCGCCCCCTTCTCCAGCAGCAGGTAAATGCACTCAAAGAAGGTGAGGTAATTGGAGATCTGGAACCGGCTCAGCTTCAGCTCTTCCGTATCCCCCGCATAAGGATTCGCGTCATCATCCGGGTGCAGTTTCCTGTACTCGGGAGAAGTAAAATACTCCTTCTCCAGGGCAGTGTAGACCACGGCGTAATCTCCGGTCTCCACAAAGGACTGGTTAAGGTTCAGGATAAACTCCGCTTCCTGAAGTTTGTGGGATTCGCGCATCTGCAGAAAAAGGCTTACAGCAGCACCCACCAGGGAAAATCCCGTAAACAGTGTCTCCAGATAGGACACATGGACATCGTTCTGAAACCAGGGAAGATTTCCCAGACTCAGCATCAGGCCGAAGACCGCCAGCAGGATAAACAGAACCAGGATCGTTCGCCAGATGGCGACATTCCGCTTCATATTTTTGGTAGCTATCTTTCCTCCCATCAGATCTCCGCGATGACCTCGATTTCACACAAAACGTTCTTGGGCAGGTCCTTTACCGCCACGCAGCTCCGGGCGGGCTTTTCGGTAAAGTACTGGGCATAGACGCCGTTAAACGCGGCAAAATCTCCCATATCTGCCAGGAAGCAGGTGGTCTTCACCACCCTGGAATAATCGGTGCCGGCGGCCTTCAGGATGGCGCCCACATTCTTGCAGGCCTGATGGGTCTGCTCCTCGATGGTGCCCTGGAGCACCTCGCCGGTGGCCGGAACGATGGGGATCTGACCTGATGCAAAGAGCAGATTCCCGGTAACAATGCCCTGGGAATAAGGGCCGATGGCTGCAGGTGCCTGATCTGTGGAAATAAACTTCATAATGACCTCCTCATGGTTTTATTGAACCTATCGGTTTTATTGGTTATCCAGTTTTTCGTGATTCCGAGGGCTTCAGTCTTCGGGCTCATCCTCGTCGAACTGTGCTTTCACGTAGGAGCCTCTGGGGGTGGTCTCGATGTCAGCTACCACGCCTTCTTTGGACAGGAGACGCTTCGTGAAGGGAATATTGGCGGACATGGCCAGGGAAGGATCCTCCGGCACGCCGATGGTGTAGTAATAGTTGCTGGGGAGCACGCCCTCGTTTACGATGACGCTCTGGCCGATCTCCAGCTTGCCGGGGCGTTCCATTTTGAATTCCATTTCCCGCATGATGATCCTCCTGCTGACTGATTTCACTTTCATTAGTTTAGCACAAAACATCCTATGCCGGGGAGATATTACAGTACAAATCCGGGAACGGTCTTTTTTGCCCGGGAGCGGGCGCCAGACAAGGGGCACCGACGAAGACGCCTGAGGTGTGCTCAGGAAAACGCCCGTCTTAGCGGCTCTCCGACAGGTAGAGCTGCACCCGGCTGTCGATGATCCGTGCCGTCTCCTCGGCGGATTTCTGTCCCGCCAGGAAGGGGCCCATCTCCTCCTCTACAATGATGCAGATGGGATCCAGCTCCGACGGAACGGGCCTGGCCTCCCGGATCAGGCGCAGGTAGGTCTCGCCCTGCTCCTCCGTCAGCGACTGCACCGTCACATCCAGGAGTCCGGTCTGTGAGTTATAGGTGATATTGCCGCCGGCGTTTTTTTCCTGATAGAGCTCAAACTCTTCCTGCAGCTGGTCCGGACGGACCGGAAGGACACAGAAGGTGTCCGACATTCCTACCAGGTTACCGCCCATGGAATGGCTGGAGCGCAGATACTGACGCTGTCCCTCCTCCGAGATCAGCCAGCGGAGGAAATCCTTTGCCGCCTCCGCATTGGGAGAATCCGCATTGACCACAAATCCGAAGGCCTCGATGTAGCCGCCGCTGCCCTGCTGCCGGGGAAATCCCAGGAAAGAGGGCTGTCCTTGGAAATACACCTCCGCCCGGTTCATCAGCGTAAAGGAATCCGGCATATTGCTGACATCTCCGGCGATCCTGCCGTCATAGATCCCCTGCTCCCATTCTCTGCCGAAATTCTCTCCGTCCACTTTTCCGTATTTTTTCGCAAACTCCAAGACCCGGACAAAAGGTGCTTCCTCCAGGTGGCTCTCCCCGGCCCCCCAGTCGATGTAATCGCTGCAGGCCGTGTCATAGAGCGCAAAATACTCTGCCAGATAGGCAGGAGGCGCCATCAGAGCCAGCTCCGCGCCAGAGCCCTCGATCCGCTCCATGAAATCCTCCGTATTCCAGGTCTCCAGATCCCCGGCGATCCGCCGGGAGGTCACATAGGTTTGCAGCCGGATCTCGTAGGGGAGCATGTACTGAGTCCCATCCACCTGACCGCAGGCCAGCGCAGAGGCAAACACCCCGTCTCTCGCTTCCTCTGCCAGGTCATCCAGCGAAAGGAAAGCTCCCTTCACGGCCAGGGCAGGCACATCCACCATTTCGGTCTCGATGAGATCCGGGGCTTCTCCGGCAGCCAGCTGCTTTTCCAGACGCTCCATATAGTCCAGTCCCGTCTGCTCCTGCAGCACGATCCGGTAGTCCTCGCTGCGGCTGTTGTATTTGGTGACCATTTCCTTGAAATAGGGCGTGAGCACAGCCACCCTGGCGGTGACGGTCTGCTTCAGGAGTGCCGGATTCTCCGCAACGGGCGTGCCGGTATAGAGCTCCGTTCCAGTGTCGCCAAAATCATAAAAGCAAAAGCCATCCCCCGTCCTCCAGATCCCGGAAATGTCCGTGGTCACCAGATCCTGGTCCGCAAAGCGGCACAGATGGGTCCCATCCGCATCCGTAAAATAGACCCCGTTGTTGCAGGCAACCAGCATCCCGTCCCCGTCGACGTAGGGAGCATAACCGCTGCCTTTTGCGAAGATAAAGGGCTCCCCGATGCGGGAAAGCGGCTCCTCCGCCGGGCTGTCGGAAAACCAGAGAGCCTTGTCTGCGATGCCGTAGACCAGCGCATTGCCGCCATCGTCCACGGTCCATCCCTCCATAGGACCGAAAACCTTCATCTCCAGGGGCTCCATAGACGCATCAAAGGTAACCGCTGCTTTTCCCACCAGATCCATGCCACAGAGGACGCCCTGATCCAGATACAGCCGGTAGCCCAGATAGGCCGGCGGGATCTCCCCCAGCACCTCCGGTGCCTTTCCGCCGCCGACAGCGCTCACGAATCCGCGTTCCTCCCCCGGCGCTCCGTAATACATGAGCTGCAGATAGATCCTGTCTTCATAGATCCCCAGAATGTGCGCTGCCTTCAGGCCCCGGTCAAAGTTCTCTATGACGAGATCGGAAGCCTCCCAGGTGACGGTCTCCCATTGGTCCGCCTCCGGGTCATAGGTCTGGACAGCTCCGCCCAGATACTGATAAAAATTCTTGACCAGATTCTCCTCCATCCCCTGGGCCGCCGCGGAAGCAGGATCCAGTCCCGCGCCGGCAACGGTACGCAGGAGACAGAGCCTGCTGCCAAAGACGGTCTGCTCCACGGTACCCACCATCAGATCTCCCGCCTTCTCCCCATAGGGAAGGGAGAGATACTCCTCCTCTTCCGGGGCCGCACCGGCAAAGGCACTGACCAGATCCGTCAGATCCGGCTCCGGGATGGGACGCCCCACCACCCGGAAAAAAGGTCCTTCTGTCTCAGGTGCCGTGGAAGTCTCCGATTGGAAGACGGGAGCGTCTCCCGGCGCTGCTTCGGATGCCTCCTGCAGCGTCACTTCCCGGTCCTCCCGGGAGATTGCCCCGCACCCTGCAAGGGTCAGCACCAACAGGGAGGAAAGCCACGCCGCAGCGATCCTTCTCCCGTGTTTTGCATTTCCGATCCGGTTTCTGATCATGTTCCTTCTCCCCTTTTGCGTGCCTTACGCCGCGCATTTCCTATTCCATTCTACCCCGCAGGAGTTCCCCGTCAATGAGATTTCCCCGCTTTTTTCCCGCATTTCCATCTTATCCTTGGCAAATCGGCACTTCGGTGGTACAATAGTGATCGTTGAATGTCAGCGCTTTAAAGTGCGAAAGTGCCGGGTTGGTCCCGGCAGGGAGGATCTCAATGTTAAAACAGGTTTCCATCTACGCTGAGAACAAGCGGGGCACCATGGAGCGCCTCACCGCGATCCTGGCGGAGAACGATATCAATATCCTGGGCTCTGTCACCAATGACAGCGCCGAATACGGCATCATCCGCATGATCGTCACCGATGCGGACAAGGCTGTGGAGTGCCTGACAAAGGACGGATTTTTCTGCAAGAAAACGGATGTCCTGGGGGTGGAAGTCACGGATGAAGTCGGTAATCTGAATAAGCTGCTGAAGGCCTGCGATGCCGGCAACATCAACATCGATTACCTTTATCTGTCCTTTAACCGCAAGTCCGGCAGACCCATCATGGTCTTCCATGCGGACGATCCCCACGAAGTGGAGCTGTGCCTCCAGGCGAAGGGATTTACTATGACGGAAGCATAAGTGTTCGAAAATACAGAGTTTTTTATGAGGGTGGCATAATAAAATATCTCTCCGATATTTTAAAAAAGTCCCGTCTGCTTGCGCAGGCGGGGCTTTTGCTTTGCTTTTCTTTTGTTTACTCCCAGAAAGGATCCAGGCAGATGTTCATGTCCACCTCACCCTTGATCCCGCTGACACTGCCCTTGGGGCTGTACTGCCAGATATTGTAGGAATAGGGATAAAAGAGACTTTCGGTGTAGGAGGCGAACCACTTCGGGATCTCCTCAAGCCGCTCCACCTCCATGTACAGCAGGCTCATCTCGGTGTTGTAGTAGATCATGGGAAGATACCCTGCATCCTCCACGGTCTTGCAGAACAGAAGCACCAGATCCGTCCGCTCTTCCTTGGTCAAAGCGTCCATACGGGGATTTTCTCCCTCCACTCGCTCCACATCGATGACGATGGGAAAGCCGGTGCCGTAGGGCTTTGCACGCTCAATAGCGATTTCCGCCTCCTCCAGCATCTCCTCTTCGGAAATGGCCTGGGTAAATACATAGGTTCCCACATGGATGCCGTTTGCGATGGCTCCCTCCATGTTGTCCTCGTAGGTGGAATCCTCCACCAGCTTACCGGAGCCGTAGCCCCGATAGATAGAACGGATCAGGGCAAATTCCACGCCTTCGTCCGCTACTTTTTCCCAGTTGATCTTGCCCTGGTGCTGAGACACATCGATGCCCTTGTGAGAGATCACGGTCTCACCGTCCTCCCCCAGGTAGGTAAACTCGCCGTTTTCCAGGACACTTAAGCGTTCCTGCAGCATCTCGCTGAGCTTCAGGTTAAACTGGATGGGCACGAAATGGAAGGTCTTGTTACTGACCACCACCACCTCTTCGTCGTAAAGGGGACGCAGCACCTCCAGCACGCTCATACCGCCGGAAAGGAGCTCTCTTATGGTATCCAACACGCCCTTTCGGCCTGCTTCCACGCCCTGCTCGTAAGCCTCTTCAATTTCGATATTTCCGTCTGCCAGTGCCGTCCGGGCCGCTTCCGCAACCCTCTGATCCAGGTACTCCTGGGTGTAGAGGCGTTCCTCCCCCGCCGCAGCGGGAACCGGCTCCACCGCCGGATGCTCCTTCGCATACCGGGTCAGGAGCGCATAGCCGGACAGGCATAACATAAAGCAGATCAGGCTGACCCACATGGCAACGGTCAGGAAATTGCTGCCGGCGGATCTGCCACCACTTCTCGTATCAGCCATAGTACTCCGTTAATCCTCAGCCGCCATCTCGTCCAGGAACTGCTTGCTTCTGGTGGCGCGCTCGTCGTTAGGGAACAGGGAGATCACACGGTTGTAGACCTCCTTGGCATTGTCATTGTCACCCAGCTTGCGGTAGGCATTGCCCAGATTGAACAGTGCGTCCACATTGGTGGCATCGTATTCAAAGGCCTGGGTCAGGAGACGTACCGCGGATTCATAATCCTCGTTGCGGTATGCGGTGTAGCCTTCCGTGTAGAAATTGGTGGAAAGCTCCGGACCCACCTTGCTCATCAGGGTCTGGTACAGGGTACGGAAAGGCTCCGACATGGCTTCCAGTTCCACAGCGGAGGAAGCTTTGGTCAGAGCATCTGCCGTCTCATCCGCGGTAGCACCGTTCAGGTAGCTGTTTGCCGCGGTCAGGAGCAGATCGATGTTGCTCAGGATGCCGCCCTGTCCGGAATACTCGTCGATGATATCCTCCAGGCCGGCATTTTGCGTCTTCAGATTGTTTACCTGGGTCTCCAGCTCCTGAATGGTGGAGGTCTTGGTATCCAGGTTCTCTCCCAGCTCCACCACCTTGGCCTGATACTCTTCCGTCACGGAGGAAACCTTGGCGGGCAGGATCAGGAAATAGGTAGCGGCTACACCCAGGATCAGACCGATCAGGATGTTGATCACGGTGGAAAAACCGCTGCTGGTCTTCTGCTCCAGCATATTGGTGGGCTGAATGATAAGCTCGTTTCCTGCCTGGTAACGGATCACCTCATCCTTACCCTTGTGGCGGGGCTTTTTCTCCCCTTCCTCGGGCTCCAGCACCCGCTCCACATCCTTCAGGTAACGCAGGGCCGTGGTATTGTTATGATCCACTTCCAGAACCTTGTGAAGCTCCCGTTCCGCTCTCTCCCACTTCTCATCCTTAATGTAGATGAGCGCCAGCAGAAGATGGGCACGGAGAAGCTTGGGATTCATGGAAAGAAGCTTCTTTAACTGGATCTCTGCCAGATCCACACTGTCCTGGAGACAGTAATTGTAGGCCTGATTGTACTTCCGGATGGACTGGTTGATGACATCCACTCTTCCGGCGTTGTTCTGGAAGAGATTGATGTACTCGATGGCGATGTTTTTCTCGCCTCTGCGGGACTGGCTCACCACCCACTCGCTGAGGGCCGCAGCCGTTTCTCCCATCTCAAAATAGACCAGTCCAAGCAGGTTTCTGGCCTCTATGTGATCCTTATTCAGTTTCAGGCACTGCCGCAAGCTTCCCCCGGCACCGGTCAGATCCCGTACCCTGGCCTTCTCCAGGCCGTCGTTGTAGAGGCGGTTGGAAAGGGCAATGATCTTCTTATAGGTTCCGACATCCGCACCGCAATTGGTGCAGTAATCATATTCCGAGAGAAGGGCACCACAATGATAGCAATACATGGCGCCTCCTAGAAAGTATCTGTTTTAGCGGATTCTCCCGCAGCCTCCTGCTCCTTTAACAGGTCCAGAAGCATATCAGTCGCGTCGGTCAGATCCAGGTGATATACCGCATCCTCCACCTCGCCGATCTCGAGGCTGGGACTGAATTTTTTGATTTCCTCGTCAAAATTGATCATGGCTGAAATTCTCCTTAACAGAGCCTGCCAGATACAGGCTTCCGGCCACATAGATAAGGTCCCGCTCCCCCTTCTGCGCCATCATCTCCCGCAGGACTTCGGCGGCATCCACCTCCGTCACGCGGCAGGGCAATTCGGGGTTGCTCTCCGTAAATGCGTTCCAATCCGGTATCTTCACACTGCGCTTTAAGGGCAGGGATACCAGCGTGATATCAGTAAACAGGGCGGCGTCTCCTATGTCCCGAAGCATCCGTTCATAGGGCTTGTCGGACATGGCTGCGAACAAAAGCCGTCTCTTCCCGGTGCATCCGTCTGCGGATACGCTGGCGAGGAGGGCCCTGATCCCGTCGGGATTGTGGGCTCCGTCCAAAAAGACGCCGGGAAAGATTTCTTCCATCCGGGCAGCCCAGTGGAACCGGGCCAGCCCCAGATCCAGAACCGATTCGGTCAATGACTCCTTCGAAAGGAGCAAAGTGGCCGCGGTTACTGCGATTGAGACGTTTTCCGCCTGATACAGCGCCCCGGAAGGTACAGTAAGGCGCTTGTTACTATAGTAGCGAGTATGTAAAGAAAAATCAATACTTTTCTGCCCTCTGACCACATCGGAAAACGTGTTTTCAGACACGGGATACAGGGGGCAGGAAAGCGACTCTGCGGCGCTTCGGATCACGGCGGAGGCTTCCGGCACCAGATCGGAGTAGACCACAGGACAGCCGGGCCGCAGAATTCCTGCCTTTTCGGCCGCTACCGCTTCCAAAGTATCTCCCAGGTATTCCATATGATCCTCCCCGATGCGGGTCAGGATGCACAGGGCCTTTTCCGGCAGGGCATTGGAAGGGTCCAGCCTGCCACCCATGCCGGTTTCCAGGACGCTGAACTCCGGCCGATGCTCCTCCAGGAACAGCTGGTAGATGAGGAGCAATATCTCGGAGAAGGTCATTTTTCCTTCCGCCGCCTCGGGAAACACCTCCAGGATGCGGTTGGTGTGGCGGGTCAGCTCCTCCGGAGAAATCTCCTCCCCGTTGCAGACAAAGCGCTCCCGGAGATCCGTCAGATGGGGGGAAGTATTCACCCCAACGGTCCTGCCGGCAGCCCGAAGCAGGGAGCTCAAACAGGCACAGACGGAACCCTTCCCGTTTGTGCCTGCCACATGGATCAAAGTACAGGAGGCCCCCGGGGAACCCAGGCGCCTCCAAGCATCCGTTACCATATTCGGTTGATAGTCCGGTACGAAGCGGGGAAGCTCCGAAAGGAATGCCGCCGCTTCGTCTCCGTTTCTCATGGTTTTACTCATTTTTTCAACTGATTCAGTCTGTTTTCCACCTGTTCCATCATCTGACGGTAGTTCTCCTGCTTAGCCTTCTCCTCCTCGATCTTGGAGGCGGGAGCCTTCGCCAGGAACTTCTCGTTGCCCAGCATTCCCTCGGAACGCTTCAGCTCGCCTTCCAGGCGTGCCTTCTCCTTCTGAAGGCGCTCGATCTCGGCTGCGATGTCCACCAGATCCTCAAAAGGAATGTAGATGGTAGCGCCGGGGATCACCACGGATGCCGCATCGTCGCTGATGCCGGCCTTGTCCTTCTGGGTGACCACGCTGCTGGCGTATGCCAGGGAAGCGAAGAAGAGCTTGCCGTTCTCAAAGATCTGCAGGAGCTCGTCGCTGTCGCTGACCACATGGACTGCTGCCTTGCGGGAAGGAGCCACGTTCATCTCGGTACGGATACCGCGGATACCGCGAACCGCTGCCTTGATGGTCTCGATGGCCTTCTCCTCCTCGGGGAAGCTTCTGGAATCCATGGGCTCAGGCCACTTGCTGATCATGATGGACTCTTCCTCATCCTGCAGGGTGCAGAAGATTTCCTCGGTGATGAAAGGCATGTAAGGGTGCAGGAGCTTCAGTGCATCAATGAGGACAGTCTTCAGGGTCCACAGAGCCGCATTCTGGCTCACCGTATCCTCGGTGTTGTAGAGTCTGGGCTTCACCATCTCGATGTACCAGTCACAGAACTCCTCCCAGATGAAGTCATAAACCTTCTGAACCGCAATGCCCAGCTCGAAGTGATCCATGTTCTCGGTAGCATCCTTCACCAGGGTGTTCAGCTTGGACAGGATCCAGCGATCCACAGGCTCCAGGTCACTGACTGCAGGCTCGGTGACTGCCTTGCCGGTCTTCTCCAGAGAGCTCTCCATGTTCATCATGATGAAACGGGAAGCATTCCAGATCTTGTTGGCAAAGTTGCGGCTGTTCTCCACACGCTCATAGTAGAAGCGCATGTCGTTGCCGGGTGCGTTACCGGTGATCAGGGTCAGTCGCAGAGCATCTGCACCGTACTTTTCGATGATCTCCAGAGGGTCGATACCGTTGCCCAGGGACTTACTCATTTTCCGGCCCTGGGAATCTCTCACCAGGCCGTGGAAAAATACGGTCTTGAAGGGGCGCTCTCCCATCTGCTCGTAGCCGGAGAAGATCATACGGATGACCCAGAAGAAGATGATGTCATATCCGGTCACCAGAACGTCGGTGGGATAGAAATACTTCAGATCCTCGGTCTGATCCGGCCATCCCAGGGTCTCGAAGGGCCACAGAGCGGAGGAGAACCAGGTGTCCAGAGTATCGGGATCCTGATTTAAGTGGGTACCGCCGCACTTGGGACAAACGGTGGGCGCAGTGCCGGAAACAACGGTCTCGCCGCAATCCGCACAGTAGTAAGCCGGGATCCGGTGTCCCCACCAGAGCTGACGGCTGATACACCAGTCGCGGATGTTGTCGGTCCAGTTGAAATAGGTCTTTTCCATCCGGGAAGGAACCAGCTTGATCTCCCCTTCCTTGATGGCTTTCACGGCGGGCTTGATCAGCTCGTCCATGCGGACGAACCACTGCTCCTTCACCATGGGCTCGATGGTGGTCTTGCAACGGTCGTGGGTACCCACATTGTGGGAGTGCTCCTCGATCTTCACCAGAAGTCCCATTTCCTCCAGCTCCTTCACGATGGCCTTCCGGGCTTCGTAACGGTCCATTCCGTTAAACTTGCCGCCGTTTGCGTTGATGGTGGCGTCGTCGTTCAGGATGTTGATGATGGGCAGGTTATGGCGCTTGCCCACCTCAAAGTCGTTGGGGTCGTGGGCGGGGGTGATCTTCACCACACCGGTACCGAACTCTCTGTCAACGTAAGCGTCGGTAACGATGGGGATCACACGGTTCACGATGGGAAGCAGCACCTTTCTGCCGTGGAGGCCGGTGTAGCGCTCGTCATCGGGATGCACTGCCACTGCGGTATCACCCAGCATGGTCTCGGGGCGTGTGGTGGCAAAGGTCAGGAACTCGGTGGTGCTGGGCTCTCCGGTTGCCTCGTCGATGAGAGGATACTTGATGTGCCAGAAATGGCCGGCCTGCTCCTGGTACTCCACCTCTGCATCGGAAATGGAAGTGTTACAGACAGGACACCAGTTGATGATCCGGGATCCCTTGTAGATATATCCCTTCTCATACATTTTCACGAAAACCTCGGTGACGGCTCTGTTGCAGCCCTCATCCATGGTAAAGCGCTCACGGTCCCAGTCGCAGGAGGAACCCATCTTCTTCAGCTGGGAAATGATCCTGCCACCGTACTCCTTTTTCCACTCCCAGGCTCTCTCCAGAAACTTCTCGCGGCCCAGATCGTTTTTGTCCACGCCTTCCTTCTTCAGGGTCTCGATGATCTTCACCTCGGTAGCGATGGACGCATGGTCGGTGCCGGGCTGCCAGAGGGCATTGTATCCCTGCATTCTCTTCCAGCGGATCAGGATGTCCTGCATGGTATTGTCCAGGGCGTGGCCCATGTGAAGCTGTCCGGTGATGTTCGGCGGGGGGATCACGATGGTAAAAGGAGTCTTAGAGTGATCCACCTCGGCGTGGAAGTATTTCTTCTCCAGCCATTTTTGATAAATGCGATCCTCAATCCCTTGCGGATCGTAGGTTTTTGCCAATTCCTTGCTCATAAGTCAAACCTGCCTCGTTTCTTATATTTATGTTCCTAAGGATATATGCTTAAAAAGTTTAATGAAAGCGGCGTGGTTTGTCAATGCTCGCATTTCCAAAAATACGCGCTGTAGGGAGGAAGTTCGCTGCCGCCTCCAAAATCGTGGAGCTCACCCGTGATGAGATCCGTGGCCTGACCGCAGCCCGCATCAAAATGAGCGGTGAAGGGATGCTCATCGATGTTCAGGGCCACCAGCACCCGCTCATGCTCGGAACGACGCTGGAAAATGCACTGTCTGTTGGTGAGGACAACACTGGTAAAATCGCCGTAGTTCAGGGCTTCGGAAGACGCCTTGGCAGCCGCCATCCGGGAAATGAGATCCGTCAGCTCGTTCCACTCCGGCGCTTCCGGGCAGGTGCGCAGTGCCGGGTCCCCGTCCTCCTTCCTGCCGGTAAGTCCCCACTCGCTGCCGTAGTAGATGCAGGGGATCCCGGGCATGCCAAAGACCAGGGCATAGATCAGGGGCAGGTGTCTGGGATTCTGCAGGATGGAAGCCGCTCTGGTCACATCGTGGTTGTCCGCGAAAGCCAGAAGGTGCTTTCCCTTATAGAGGGTCCACTGCTCGGGGCCGTACTGCCGCAGGAGGCTGTGGACGATCTCAAAGAGGTTGTAACTGTTCAGGGCACTGTGGAGTCCCTTGTAGCATTCGTAATTCGTCACGGAATCCAGGCCGGCGTTCATCAGAGGATTGTAGTCCCCATGAAGCATCTCTCCCACCAGGAAGAAATCCTCCTTCAGATCGTTGCAGTGCCGCCGCAGGTCGCTTACGAAATCCTGACTCAGACAGTAGGCCACATCCAGCCGCAGTCCGTCGATGTCGAACTCCTTCACCCAGCCGGCCACGGCGTTAAAGATATGCTCCCGCACCGCAGGATTTCCCAGGTTCAGCTTCACCAGGTCGTAATTGCCTTCCCATCCCTCATACCAGAGGCCGTCGTTGTAGTTAGAGTTCCCGTCAAAGGCGATCCGTGCAAACCAGCTGACGTATTCGGAAGCCTCCCGCTTCTCCAGCACATCCCGGAAAGCCCAGAAGCCTCTGCCCACATGGTTGAAGACGCCGTCCAGCACCACCCGGATGCCGTTTTCGTGGAGGGTCTTACAGACCTGCGCAAAATCCTCGTTGGTTCCCAGACGTTTGTCGATGAGGGTATAGTCCCGGGTATTGTACCCATGGGTATCGGATTCGAAGAGGGGAGAAAAATAGATGGCGGTGATCCCCAGCTTCTTCATATGAGGGATCCAGTCCAAAACCTTCAGGATCCGGTGCTCCAAAACGCCGTCATTTTCAAAGGGCGCTCCGCAAAAGCCCAGGGGATAGATCTGATAAAAAACGCTGCTTTCAGCCCACATAGGAAAACCTCCGTAAATCATCCATGAATTTTGTATGTCCGCAGGTACCGGTTCCCTGCCCGAGGGAGGCGGACGGTACCTCTTTAGTTTCTCACAAACGCCGGAAAAAGTAAAAAGGAATCGGGAAAAATGGCCCGATTATGTCACCTAACGTTTTTGCGGGGTTTTGTGCGGGTGATCGGTTTCCATAAAAAAAATGACCGGTTCAGTACCGGGTCACCTCCTGCAAAAAATCCTTCATGTGGACAGGGAAATGAATATGACGACAGATGTGTGCATAAATGTCGAATTTACGTGTCATATGATTTTATATCCACATAATCCACCTACTTATCCACATAAGACACTGACGTCAGTGTCTGTGTTTTTTTCTGTGTCATTTTCGATATTGCGCCTGTAATAAAATCATTTTGAAAGAAATGAAAGAAGACATAATTTTAGTTTACATAATCAAAGAATCGCGTAAAATAGCGGATGTTGTGCCGCTTTATGTAAACAAATAAATAACACCCCATCCGTGGTGCCGGTGCCGCGAGCGTTTCCTGGTCGGGGACCGGCGCGGTGGGTGACGCGGGATTTGCGGATAAAGGGCTTGTGCGGATGGGGGCTATCCGCAATTTGGCGCGGGAGGGGCGGTAGGTGACGCGGGATTTGCGGATAAGGAGCTTGTGCGGAGGGGGAATTATCCGCAATTTGGCTCGGGACGGCGAGTCGGCGGGAGGGGTAGCGGGGGAGGGGCGGGAATGGTATAATGAGAGCTCGAAAGAAGTAAGAAGAGGTGCGAAATGCTTTATATCATGCGACATGGCAGGACCGATTGGAACGACCTGCGCAAGCTCCAGGGCAGGACGAACATCCCCCTGAATGAGGAGGGACGGGAGCAGGCAAGAGCCGCAGCGGAGGAGATCCGGGATCTCCACCTGGACATCTGCTTTGTATCCCCCTTACAGCGGGCTGCAGAGACCGCAGAGATCGTGCTGGCAGGACGGGACATTCCCATCGTAAAGGATGATCGGTTACAGGAGATGTGTTTCGGCGTTTTCGAGGGAATAGAGAACAGCTTTCAGATCCCCGACTGCCCGGTAAACCAGCTGTTTCAGGACCCGGAGGAATACAAGGTACCCGTGGAGGGCGGAGAAAGCCTGGAGGAGCTCTACGCCAGGACCGGCGCTTTCCTGAAGGAGCAGGTATATCCTTTGGTGGAGCAGGGGAAGGATGTGCTGATCGTGGGCCACGGCGCCATGAATTGCAGCATTATCTGCCAGGTACGGAACATCCCCGTGAAGGATTTCTGGAGCGCAGGCATCGAAAACTGCAAGGTGAAGCAATTACTGTAAAATAAGGGCCCGGAACGCGCAGATGCGCGGTCCGGGCCCTTATTTCATCATTGGATCCGGTCCCAGAAGTGTTTGGCGGCAGCCCGGGCCTCGTCCACGGACACGGTGCCGTATTTTTCCCACTCTCTGGGGAAGAGGCGCACATAGGAGGGCTGCAGGAAGCGCTCATCCAGCAGCGCCACCACGCCCCGGTCGTTCTCCGTGCGGATCACCCGCCCGGCGGCCTGGAGCACTTTATTCATCCCCGGGAAGCGGTAGGCGTAATCAAAGCCGCTGCTGCCCTCCCGGTCAAAGTAATCCTTTAAGATCTCCCGTTCAAAGCAAACCAGAGGAATACCGGTTCCCACCACGATAACGCCGATGAGTCGGTCCTCCTTCAGATCGATGCCTTCGCTGAAGATGCCGCCCATAACGCAGAAGCCCAGCAGGGTCTGCTCCGCTTCCTCCTCCTCGATCTCGAATCCCAGGAGGTCGCTCAGGGAGTCCTTGCCGGCCGCATCGCCGGAAAAGCGCCGCAGGAAGTCCTCCCGCTCCGCTTCGTTCATGTTTTCCGTCTGACAGATGCAGGTCTGGTCCTCCGTCAGGAACAGCTCTTCATAGCAGAGGAGCACCTCGTCCAGGAAGCTGTGGGACGGGAAAAAGAGCAGGTAATTTCCGGGCTTTGCCGCAGTGATCTCACTGATGTAGCGGGCAATGCGGACATATTCCTCCCGGTTCCTGCGCTGATAAAGGCTGGTCACATCCCGGGCGATCATCAGTCCCATGGCGCCGGGATCAAAGACGGAATGGGCGTAAACCTCGTAATCGCTCTCCTTGCCCCCCAGCAGGTTCTTGTAGTACTGAATGGGCAGAAGGGTGGCGGAAAAGAGGATACTGCTGCGTCCCTGTCCCATGCATTGGGCCAGCATGTTTCCGGGATGCACACAGAAAAGCTTCACGAAGAAGCGTTTTTCGTCGTCAATCTGGCAGTAGGTGATGTAGTTTTCATCCATCTGCTCCCACATTTCCAGGAAGTGGGATACCTCAAAGAAGAGGTCCAGGATCTCCTCCCGGATGGGCAGGGTCTTCTCCTCATGCTCCTCCAGGTAGTCGCTCACCAGGCCGTAGAACTTCATCAGAGGCAGGTTCAGCTCGTCGATGGAGTCCAGCACGCAGTGTTCATTGCAATCCCGCTGCATTTCCCGCAGGATATCCGCCGTTTCCTCCAGGCGGTAGACCATTTTCTCGGCATAGCCCTCCCGGACCAGCCGGCTGCCGCCCCGATGCCTCCTGGCGCCGCGAACGCTGCGGTAAATGGTATCGATCTGCTCGTCGGACACGTCAAAGGAAGCAGGCAGCTCCCGGTCAGGGACCTTCAGCAGGGGATTTTCCTCCTCCGCCTCTTCCTCCTCTTCCGTCAGGAAGGACATCTGCCCGGGGATCGCAGTCTTTTTCGCCGCATTTTCCTCCTCGGAAAGCTCCGTCAGGATCTCCCGCTTCAGGCTTCTTGCCAGCCGGAAAAACCAGTCCCTGTACAAAAGGGCGCTGTACATCTCCCGGCCCCGATCCACCAGATTGTGGGCCTCGTCGATGAGGAAGATATAGCTCCCCTCTCCGCCCTCGGCAAAAAAGCGCTTCAGGCGCACATGAGGGTCAAAAAGGTAATTGTAATCACCGATGATGGCATCGCAGAACAGGGAGGCATCCAGCATCAGCTCAAAGGGGCATACCTGGTAACGCTCCGCATATTCCTCGATCACTTCCCGGGACATGGTCTCCTCCCCGGAAACCAGGGCATAGAGGGCCTCGTTGATCCGGTCGTAATGTCCCTTTGCTCTGGGGCAGCTCTCGGGATTGCAGTCGGGTCTGTCCAGCAGGCAGAGCTTCTCCTTTGCCGTCAGCACCACAGATTTGAAATGAAGTCCCTTCTCCCGCAAGAGGCCGAAGCTCTCCTCCGCCACGGTACGGGTGATGGTCTTAGCCGTCAGGTAAAAGATCCGGTCCGCCATGTTTCTGCCCACAGCCTGCACCGCAGGATAGACGGTGGTCAGGGTCTTTCCGACACCGGTAGGAGCTTCCAGAAAGAGCTTCTTTTTCTCCGCAATGGTCTGGTAGACCTGGATGGCCAGTTCCTTCTGTCCCTTCCGGTAAGGGTAGGGAAAGGGGAGGTTTTGAATGGAAGCCTGGCGGGTATTCGTCCAGGAAAACTGCAGGTCCGCCCAGCGCCTGTATTCCTCGATGAGCCCCAGAAACCATTCCTCCAGCTCACGGAAAGAAAAATCCGCGTAGAAATAGCGGATCTCCTCAGATTCCATATTGCAATAGGTGAGTCGCACCCGGATCTCGGGCAGAGACTGCTGCAAAGCATAGATGTAGGCGTAGCATTTTGCCTGGGCCAGATGCTCCGGCACCGGGGCTTTCATGCGCTCCAGGGACCGGTAGGTGCCCTTGATCTCATCCACGGTAACGCCCTCGGGGGCGGTGATGATGCCGTCGGCACGACCCTCCACGGACAGGCAGTACCCCTCTCCGGGGACCACAAGACGCAGAGAGACCTCCGGCTCGTACTCCGGACCCATACGCTTCTGGATCATACGGTGGATCTTGCTGCCCTGCTGCATGGCGGATTCCGTTCCCACATGCCGGCGATTGTCGATATCGCCGCTCCGCAGCAGGAAATCCACCAGACCGTGGACCGAGATCCGGATCTGGGGCAGTTCGGTATCCGTTGTGGTGCTTTCCATGTTCAGTGCCAATTTATCTGCCTCCTCCGGCCTCATAAAGCGTAAATTCGTCGTTGCGGAAGGTCGCGCGATATCCGCAGACTCTCATGAAATCCTGTAACAGCGCCCATTTCCCCTCCTGGAACATGTTGTCCTCGGTGTAGGTAGCGGGATCCTCCAGGTAGCCCTCGTACTTGGCATCCAGGATAATGACAGGATACCCGTTCAGCTCGGACATGGCCAGGGCGAATTTCTGGTAGGAATAGGAACGCAGGGAAGGCCAGGAATTGAATGCAGGGGGCATTCCCAGGTACATGCTTAAAGACGGGTTGTTGCCGTAGAGGATCACATCCCTGCCCTTCAGATTGTTTTGGTTTACATAATTTATCAGATCTGCCAGTCCTTCCGCCCGTTTCTCATTCATGCGGATGCCGGAAAAGACCTTCACACCCTCAATCTCATACGCCGGATCGATGACACCGGTGCTTTCGGTAAAGACGAAGGTATTGCCAAAGGCCGTGAACTGCACGATGCAGAGGGCCAGAAAGGCACAGAGCACCGCTTTGGCGGAAAACAGCGGGATCAGGCGTACAAAACGCCGTACAAACACGGGAACCCTGCCCCGGCCGCCGCCCATGCGGATATCCGTGATCCCCGTTTCTCTCCTGCGGACAAAGATAAAGATCTGCCACAGTCCGAAGGGCGCCACCAGAAACAGATTGTTCATGGCCGCATAGAGACCGTTGTTGCTGCCGATGGGGGTAATGAGGAGCAGGAACACGCACAGTGCGGAAATCAGCCGCTCTCCCGGCGTACTCCAGGGGATCACCAGCCGCAGCAGGCAGAACAGCAAAAACAACAGCAACAGCACCCTCGCAGGGAGGCTGACGGAATCGTAGCTGTAGTACAGATTGGAGGCAAAATGCCGCTCCGGTTCCCCGGAAAACAGCCAGATGACGGAAAAGATACCCAGCAGCAATCCGATGATCTTGGAAAGGGCCGCCAGGGAAAAGCCTTCCTTGAAGGGCCAGATCTTCCCTTTGCGGGAGGTCTCCGGCATGATGCGCCAGTCCAGAAGCTTTGCTGGCACGGCAATGAGAACGCCTATGATGGCAAAGAAAGCAATGCGGCTCAGCCAATACCCTGCATCCCAGTACTCCCGGAACAGGGTCTTCAGCATGGAAACAGCGGTATAGTCAGAGGCGGATTCCGTCATGGCCAGCAGTTCCGAGATCCCGGCAAAATATGCGGTTCTGCCGTAGACGATCCCCAGGGCCACAAGCAGGGTGGCAACGATCCCCACATAACCCATCAAAAACCACAGGGTCCGGGCCAGGGTCTTTAAGAGCGCATCCTTTCCGCCGGCGATGTGACAGGACACACCGTAGAACCAGATGATGGCCAGCAGGGACAGCTCCGGAAGGTTGGAAAACCGAACAAAGACATTGAGGCCGATACAGATCCCCGCCGCCAGCAACAGGGAATTACGATTCTGTTCCATCCCCACATAAAGGTTCCTGCAGGCAATCAATAACAGCAGATATGTAAGGTAATTGTAGAGCAGTGCGGTGGGACACCAGCACAGATTCAGGGCCATGAAGATCCCCAGGAATGTAATTACATGTGATATTTTAAGATGAACGGTACAAAACCGGTAGCTGATGATGGCGATGAGGCTGACGATCAGGGAAGTGTAGAGGTTCAGCCCCAGAATGGTCTCTCCTCCCGGGAGCAGGGTCATCAGATGGCCTGCCAGCGTTGCCAGGTAGGTGGAGAAGACCCACATGCTGTCCACATGTTTCGTTCCCATGTAGAGGAAGTTTACATAATTATATCCGGTATCCATCAGGTCGCCGCCGATATGGATGTTCCGCAGGGGATAGAGCACGAGAAAGATCATGGCAATGCTTTCCAGCGCGCCCTTCCACTGAAGGTCGCTGAAATAGCGCTGCCGGAAGTCGGCTCTGTTCATTTTTCCGCGCCGCCCGCTCTGCTTGATCATTTCGTCTCCGTATCCTCAGCCAGTAAAACATCCACCTTCAGGATCCGATCCCGAAGGCCGTGAAATACCGGTGTTTTTAACAATAACGTCTGTAATGCATTTTGCAAGAGGCTCCGCAGATAATCCGCCAGAACTCCCGCAGCAAACATGACGACCACCGCACCCAGCACATGGAAAAGCAGGGAAAGGACTCCCGTCACTTTGTTACTGCCCAGCAACGGCTGCCACAGATACCGCAGCCCCAGATTCTCCTGAAACAGATAAACGCCCAGGGTATAGGGCGCGATCCGGGCCAGGAACCGGGTCACGGGTCCTTCCAGATGAAGGAAGACGCCAAAGAGTCCCAGGGCTGCTGCCACCACCGTCAGCTGGTTATAATCCAGGCTCTGGCTGATGAGGGCGCCGCAGGCGCCGGTCTTCCGGTACACAAACCAGAGGGCGTACACCCTTGCAAAGGTCAGCAGGCACCCGGCCACATAAAGGATCAGGCAGGTGCTGCGCTTTTTCAGGAAAGCCCAGTCCTTTTTCCGGGCATAGGCCCCCAGCAAAAAGACGGTGAAATACCAGGTCCAGTCATAGCCGTCGGTAGTGATCTCCAGGTAGAAGGGCAGGATGGTCTTCAGGATGCAATGAAACAGCAGCATTCCCGCCAGCACCACTGAAATCTGCTCAGCGGAAAGACGCCGCAGGGCAGCCCCCACCAGGGGCATCACCAGATAGAACAGGAAATAGGCGGTCATGAACCAGTAATGTCCCATGGTCACCGGGAAAAACAGGGTCAGGAAATAGTGCAGGGTAAGACTCCCTGCGGGAACCGCACCAAAAGCCGCACAGAGCAGACCCACGATGACGGAAAAGAGATAAAAGCGGATGTAGAGCTTCACCAAGCGGGAGAACTTTACGGTGCCGGTGCCCTGAAAATAGCCGGAAAGCAGGATGTAACAGTTCACCGCCACGATGGCAAAGGACTCCAGCAGGTAGGCGAAGGTACCGGTGGCCTCCGGGGTATACCCTTCCGCCGCAAGAGAAGGCAGAAGGCCTCCCTTGCCCAGATAGTGGAGCACGGTCACCAGGAGCATGGCAATGCATCGCAGCGCCTCGGGACCGGACAGTCTTTCTTTGGTTTTGATGGTTTCTTCGGTGGTTCTCGCCATTTCGGGAATCCCTCGTTCAGATCAGTTTTTGCTTTTTCTTGTTCAACGCCAGGAGCGAAGCGATGCAAATTGCCATAAATACCAGGATCAGAGGCGCCGCAGGTACGCTTACGCCCTTCAGCAGGTAAGTCAGCAGATAGGACAGCAGGTTGGCACCCATATGCATCAGCAGAGGTGCTTTAAAGGTGCCGAAGTACTCATATCCGTAGCAAAGGAGCATTCCCATGAGGAACGCGTAGCTTCCCTGTACCGCATTGCCGTGATAGAAGGCAAAGAGCAGGGAGGTGATGATGAGAGCGGGCCGGATGGCCGTCAGCTCCCGGATATAATTGTAGATCAGGCCACGGAACAGAAGCTCCTCAGAAATGGGGGAGATGATGCCGTAGACGATGAGGCCCATGATGATATGGCAGGAATACTGGACGCTGGCCACTTCCGCGTAGCCTTCCGCCTCGTTCAGACCCAGCTGCATCACCAGAAGGTTCAGTCCCAGCACAGCGCCGATTACTGCTGCCACCATCAGGAGATAAGACACCACCGGTTCCTTTGTCAAATGGGTCAGGCGTCTCCTGTCCTCGCCCCGCCGGATCATCTTCCCGGCATTTTTCAAGATGCTGCATCCCGCCACCAGGAAGGCGAAGGCCGTAACAATGGCGGTAGCGTTCCCACTGGTTACCAGTTCCCCTTCTTCATTCAAGGTAAAAAACCAGTCGCTTAAGGATGCCGGCATCTTCGGCTGAAGCAGCACCAGGATCACCGTCAGGGCGTAGGCGCCGATGGACCGGACCACCACATACATCAGGAAAAAGTAGACGATCCGCCAGAGGTCGCCGCCCTTGAAATTGTATTTTCCGTCGCCGCGGGTGACAACGCCCGCCTTTTTCTGCTCGTCCTCCAGCTCCCGGACCTCCCGCATGAGGAAGAGACGGAGCTCCTCCACGGAACGGACGATGTAATCGGCCTTTGCCTCTTTCAGCTCCTCCATGGAGCCGTAACCGTAGGTAACCCCCACCGCTTCGATCCGCAGACTGTGGGCGCCCTCGATGTCATGCATCCGGTCTCCCACCATGAAGACCTTGTCAAATTCAATGGGTCTGCCGTCAAAGAGCCGCCGCAGCGCCTCCATGATAACCTCGCTCTTGCTCTCTCTGGTGCCGTCCAGGTTGCTGCCCACCACCACTTCAAAATAGTCCCGGAGCTTGAAATGCTTCAGGATCTTCTCTACGAAGGGCTCGGGCTTGCTGGAAGCCACTGCCAGGTGCATCCCCGCATTTTTCAGGGAGCGGAGCATATTGTGGATCCCGGGATAGAGCTCATTCTCGAACATGCCCGTGGGCACGAAGCGCTCCCGGTAAATCTCCTTTGCCTTTTTAGCATCCTCTTCGGAAAATCCGTAGAACTTCTGAAAGCTTTCCCCCAGGGGCGGACCGATAAAGCACTCCAGCTTGTCCAGGTCCGGCTCATCAATCCCGAAGGCCTTCAGGGCGTATTGGACGCAGGTGCAGATCCCCTCCTTGGGATCCGTGAGGGTGCCGTCCAGGTCAAACAGAAAATAGGTCTTCAATGGGTAAATCTCCTTAATAGCTGTTGATGGCATCTCCCGAGCCATCGGTTTTGATCACGTTCAGAATGCGGACCTCGTATTGATAGTCCGCATCCACCTTCACCGTTACCACATCCCCTACTTTACGGCCCATGAGGGCCTTCCCCAGAGGGGATTCCGGCGTGATGCGATTTTCCAGAGAATCCGCACGGACCGTGGTGACGATCTTGCACTGCTCGATCTCCCCGTCCTCCAGATACTCGATCTCCACCGTGTTATCGATGCTCACGACGCCCTCGGCAGTGTTGCTCTTGATCACCGTTGCTGTGGCGATCATCTTCTCCAGGTAGCGGATCCTGCTCTCGTTTTTGTTCTTAAAACGCTTCGCAGCGTAGTATTCGAAATTCTCGGACCGGTCCCCCTGCTCGCTGGCTGCCTTCAGGTCCTCCAGGGCCTTGGGGCGCACCTCGAACTTGCGGTAATCGATCTCTTCCTGCATTTTACGGATATCTTCTTCCGTCAGCTTATCAAACATGGCTCATAGGCCTCCCGGGTATTATCGAATCAACGAAATGGTCAAAAGCGCAGCCAGGAGCTGCAATGCGGCAAAACGCACCACCACCTGGGCTCCCTCCCAGTGGAGATTCTTCCGGGCATGGTCGTGGAGCGGCGTCTTGATGCGGTTCATGAAGTCCTTCTTTTTCGTCAGGCGGATCACCGTGATCTTAAAGAGGCCCAGGCCGCCGTCCAGGATGATCACCAGAGCAAAGGACAGGTACAGAAGCGGCGAGCCGCACATAAGTGCCGCCAGGGCGATGAAGTAACCGATGGCTCTGGAGCCCGCATCTCCCATGAGCGCGGTGCTGGGGGGCGCATTGTACCAGAGGTACGCCGCCAGAGCCGCCACGAACAGCAGAATGTGAGGGCCGAACTCCGTCCCCACACCCCGGGCCGTGATCACTGCGTAGAAGGAAAAAAGAGTGATGATGGAGAGGGTGGCGGAAAGAGAATCCACGCCGTCGGTACAATTGGTCACATTGATGGAGCCCCATACCAGGGCGATGATCAGCAGCGCATAGAGCCACACGGGAACGGTGACGTCCAGCTGCAGATAAGCCAGCCGGAACACGGGAGGATGGAAATAGAGGTACACGCCTGCGGTACCGCCTGCCACAACCAGGTCCAGGAGTCCTTTGATGGTCCTGCCCCAGGGGGTCTTGGCCGCGTCATCCAGAAAGCCCGTGAGCCTGCAAAAGAGCAGGAGCAGCAGATACAATCCGATCTCTACATTGATGGGGGCCAGAACCAGAGCCGTCAGTACAAAGACGGTGACAAAGATCATGCCCACGCCGGTGACCTTTCCCTTGGAAGCCGCGCCTTCCACCGCCAGAGCCTTTCCATGATCCCGGGGCATCTTCGGCATGCATTTTTCAATGGCCAGATAGGTGGCAAAAAATGCGATCAGGATTCCCAAAGGCAAAAATGCCGGTGTGAAATTGTGCGGTATGACTTTTAAGAGCATAAATGAACTTCTCCCATCTTCCCAAAGAATCCCGGCAGGGAGCCTGCCGGGACACCTGGTTCTACTATTGGCAAAACCCG
The DNA here is from genome assembly GCA_016286555.1 of Lachnospiraceae bacterium. GTDB lineage: Bacteria > Bacillota > Clostridia > Lachnospirales > Lachnospiraceae > AC2028. The sequence continues at coordinate 146,453 of JAEETA010000001.1, forward strand.
TTAAAGCAACTTCTTCACGGCGTCCACGATGCCGGATGCCGAATCCTTGGCCAGGGCAGCCTTAACCCCCTTGGCAACCTCGTCCTCCACGCCGTCCGGAATGTCGATCCCCGAGATCCCCTCGATGGTCTTCACCGGATCGGTCTTAAAACTCTTCAGCAACTCCGGATTCGCCTGAAGCTTCTTCACGATCTGTTCCACAATGGACTTGATATCGCTCATCCCCAAACCTCCTTCCGACATCCGCCCCACGCAGATGCCAACACAGACAGTATACCCCAAAATGTCGGATTTGGCGATAGAAAAATGGGGTGCGACGGGCTGTAAAAGGGCGTTTTTAAATCTGTGCTTGTGCAGGGAAAAAATCCGTGCTATAATCTCAAAGTGCTTTGGGATCATAGCTCAGCTGGGATGAGCGTCCGCTTGACGTGCGGGAGGTCACAGGTTCGAACCCTGTTGGTCCCACGAATGCAGAAAGCTCCGTAGCCTGATGAAGGCCACGGAGCTTTTTTTCGTCCTGTGTTTTGCCTCAATCGTCAAAGGAGATCTGCAGGGAAGGGTTTTCCTCGCAGGCTTTTGCACACATCTTCTTAAAGCTGCGGGCAAACTTTCCCATGACAGCCTCCGCTTCCGCGCTGCCGGTAAAGCTGATCTCGGTCTCTTCGGAGATCTCCGTAAACACATCAAAGAGCGCATCCAGGTTGTTCCCGAAATAATCGGGAAACGCAATGTACTCCGCCAGGAGCTGGTACAGGTCGTCCGCTCCGTAAACATCCTTCAGATCAATGGTCGCTTTCATAGTCAATCCTCTTCTCCGTACAGCAATGTGAAGGTTTCGTAGTGGTCCTCGGTGTAGTAGATCAGGCCGTCATTGGAAAATACCAGCCGCTTGGCGCCCCGGCCGTCCGCCTTCAGGGTATCGATGTCACATTCGTGGTACTCCCGTCCGTTTTTCTCCGGGAGATTTCCCTCATAGTTGCCGAAATAGTCACCGCCGATGCACTTTCCGGGGGCGTAGGGCTCCAGGGAGCCGCCCTCCCATCCCAGGGCTTTCGCTTCCTTCTTGGTGATGAAGTTCCCGGGGAGCTTGCCGTAGGTGTGAAGGTACAGAGCCACGTCCTCTTTGGAGGTGTAGACCCCGTCTTCCGCAATGTCCGTGTTATGCGGCGTTTCGATGCCCGCGTCCTTCAGGATATCCTGGAACTTGGAGGCGGTATCGGACATGGCGTCCTTCGCCTGGTCCAGGGCTTCGCCCTTGATCTCCTCCGCGGATTCCTTCGCCTGCTGGGCCGCTTCCTCAGCCGCCTGTTCCGCCGCTTCCCGGAAGGCATCCACCACGTCGCCCTTGCTGTTGTTCAGAGAATCCTTTCCGGCATCCAGCGCAGCATCCGCCGCCTGGGAGGCAGCATCCTTGAGAGCCTGGGTAGCGGGATCATCCGAACAGGCCGTCAGGGACAGCACCAGGACCGCCGCAAGAAGCAGACAGGTCATTCGTTTCAAAATCCGTTTTTTCATCTTCCTTCACTCCTCATTTCAAAGGACAGATCAGCCGTTCCCCTCCGGGGGCAGCAGATCCATCACCGCCACATGATCCTTCAGTTCCTTCTCGTACTTCCGATAGTCCGGGATCCACTCCTCCACCGTCGCCCAGAAGGCAGGGCTGTGATCCTTGTGGAGAATATGGCTCAGCTCATGGACGATCACATAGTCGGCGCATTCCGGTGAAACCAGCATCAAATGCCAGCTTAAGTTGATCCGGTCGTCATGGCTGCAGGAGCCCCAGCGTCCGGTAGCACCCGTTATCTTAAGACTCTTATAGATCAAGCCCATGCGCTGAGCATACATGTCCAGCCGGGCGTTCAGATGATCTCTGGCCTGCTTTCGGATCCAGCGGATCAAAGCGTCAGCACCTGTTCCCTCCGGAAGAAGGAGCCTGTTCCCCTCCTTACGGATCCGCTTCACGGTGCGGCTCATCTGCAGTTCCAGCTCTCCGCCCAGCCAGGGCAGGTGCTCTCCCGTTTTCACGGAAATGGGCGGGTGAAGTCTGTTCCGTTCCAGGGCTTCTCTGCGTTTTGCCTCGATCCACGCTTCCTTTTCCAGGACAAATTTCTGAATGGCGTACTCCGGCATGCGGATCGGAGCGTGGATCACCACTTCCCCGTCCCTTCCCACCGCCACGGAAAGGGTCCTTCTGGTGGAACGGGTCAGGGTACATGGAATAGAACCAATCGTTATTTTTTTGTCCTTAGCAATTCTTGTCATAGAGGATCTTCAGTCCCTTCAACAGCAGATCGGGATCCAACTGGATCTTCCGCTTGCAGTGAGGAACGATGACGCCGGCCAGTCCGCCGGTTGCAATAACAGTCGTTTTTTCTCCCATTTCCTCCTCGAAGCGCTCGATCATACCGTCGATCCTGGAAGCCTCACCGTAGATGATACCACTCTTCATGGCGTCGGAGGTATTGCGTCCGATGACGTTTTTCGGGGTGCTTAAGGAGATGCCGGGAAGGAGCGCGGTGCCCTGCACCAGGCTTCCCAGGGAGACATTTACACCGGGATAAATGATACCGCCGATGTAGTTTTTATCCTTATCAATGGCTGCGATGGTGGTCGCAGTGCCCATATCGATGACGATGTTGGGACAGCCGTAGACATTCATGGCCGCCACGGAGTCCACCACCAGGTCGGCGCCCATGGTTGCCGGATCGTCCAGCTTGATGTTGAGTCCGGTCTTCATGCCGGCCCCCACCACCATGGGATTTTTGGAGATCACCTTCCGCACCGCATTTTTCAGCACATGGGTGAGGCGGGGCACAACGGAGGAAATGATGCAGCCTTCCACAGTTTGCAGATCCACCTTGTACAGCTCCATGATGGTCTTGATCAGAACGGCGTACTCCAGCTCGGTTTTTGCTTCATCCGTGGAGATGCGCTCGGTAAAGATGATCCGGTTTTCCCGGTCGATACAACCAACCACAATGTTGGTATTTCCCATATCAATCGCAAGTATCATGCTGTTTCTCCTTTAATAAGGGCAAAATACGCTTTCTCTTCTCATGATGCAAAGAGGGCGCAGTCCCCCTCACGGAAAACTGCGCCGCCTTGATCAGTTCTTTGCCTTTGCTACGGAACCGGTGGACAGTCCCTTGGCTGCGATGCCGATGATCTGCACGATCACAGTGGCAAGGATCATGTTGATCAGGAGCTCAACGATAAAGTTCATACCGACCAGACCGAAGATCAGATATCTTCCCAGGCTCTCACCGCCGGCCCATTCCACGATGGTGCTCTTAAAGAAGAGCAGGCAACCGATCAGGAAGCATCCGGTGTTGGTAACGGGAGCTGCGATCCCTGCAAGAATGACAGCGAACAACTTGTTGCTCTTCTGCAGTGCCAGGTAAACGGCACCGGCCACAACACCGGCCAGGATACCCTTACCCAGGCAGGTGACAACCGTACCGGGAACGCTGATGGCAAGGAACAGGGAAGCATCGGTAAGCAGAACCATCACACCGAACACAAAGCCCAGTCATGCGCCGCCAAGGATGCCGTAAAGAGCAGCGCCTACAATGATGGGAGCCAGAACCAGCGTGATACTGAACACGCCCAGGTGGATAAAGCTGCCCAAGAGCTGGAGCACGACCACCACTGCGGTCATGAGACCCAGTCCTACGATCTTCATAGTCTTTTCATTTCTCATATTCAATTCTCCTCCTGCTGATATTCCCGGGTCATCACAGGATCCCGGCATGCCTTGCCGCGTCATCCTGCCCGCCCATTTGGGATACATCGCACAACAAATTTACCATATTCCCGGCTTAAGGTCAAAACAATTCTTCGACAGCCGTTTGCAGGAGGACGCATCAAAAAAACAGCAGATCCGAAGATCTGCCGTTTGGGATTATTCCGCTTTGATCGAGCAACTATACAGTTCAATTTCTTTCAAGGCCTGTTCTTCAGTCAATCCAAATCGGCGCTGGAGTCGCTCGGAAATAACATCCGTGGAGACTTCATCTTCCAGTTTATCCAGAATAAATGCACGAATACCTTCTTCCTTCAGATCCATAAAAAGCGCCATTTCTTTCATATAATCGGCCCTCCAATCTTCGTTCCGTCGCATATCTTTTCGATTTACTGTGCCTGGATTTCTCCGCCGATCTCGATGCCTGCGTGATGGCACTGATCGATGAACTCGGGAGAACCGGTGAAGCCGTTTAAGACTTCCTCTCTGGTCTTGAGACCGGTATCCAGGTCGTTCAACCAGCCGCCAAAGCCGCCCTCGTCGGGTTCGCGGTTAAAGATGGCGTGATACAGGTCGGTCACATACTCTCCGTTGCTACGGTTCAGATTCGAATACTCCTCACCGTTTAAGAAGGTGTTGACCATGACACGGGCGGTGACACCCGGCGTATGGTTTGCCATGTGGGTTACCCAGAAGTCCACCTCGTCCTGTGCGGGAACGCGGCCGAAGACGGTGTCGTAGAGGCTCACCACCAGGGTCTTTACAGGAGCCTCATTCGGGCATCCTGCGATGGTGCAATGGTCCCTCTGGATGGTGCCCAGGGCAGGGACATTGGAGAGGCCGGCGCCGGGGTTCACTTCATAGGCCTCGCACAGGTTGAAGAACTCGGGGCTCATGAGGAATCCCTGTACTACCATCTCTCTGGACCAGCCTTCGTCCAGGTAGAAGGTCCAGCCATCCTTACCGCCCTCATCCGCAGCTCTGTTAAAGAGGCCCAGGTAGAGGTAATCCAGGAAGTGGGAGTTACACATATTCCGGTCGATGAACTCGGGGCTGAAGATAAAGCCTGCTGCCGCCTGTCCTGCGGAGAGGGCACCGCTTTCAATCTGTGCGGTCCAGCCGTCTACTTCCTCCTGCTCGGGTGCACGGTCCAGGAAGACATGATACAGACGGGTCACAAAGCTACTGACCGTACCGTCGTCGATCCAGTCGTCGTCGGGGTCCGGCTGCCGCTCTCCGATGGTCACGGTAAGAACCAGCGCATTCGTATCCGTATAGGCCGGCTGCACGCCAAAGGCCTTATACCAGACATAATAAGTCCCAATCTCCGTCCCGGTGGGAATGGCAGTTCCGAAGGCGCTGTCCGCCGGCGCAGTGCTGCTATTGCTTCCCAGAGCATATTTCAGGGTTCCGTTCTCCGCACTTCCCGCGGTGATGAGTTCCTGTGCACTGCCGCTGTATGTCAGAGAGCGGGCTGTCGGAGGATTCACCCGGGGCAGGCCGGGCAATACGGATATTCTAATAGTTATTGCATTATAAGTAGTATCTGACTCATATTCAATAGAAACTGCATATTCTTCCGAATATTGCAGGACGGTCATTTCTCCCGTTGTCTCATTGATCGTATACCCATCCTCTATCTTATGAAAACGAAAGCCTCCATTGGTTCCCGGATTTTCTACAGTAACAGGAATAATATAGCTTCCGGTCCCAAAGGTTATTACGTTACCGCCCTGGCGGATGCCAAGAACCGCTTCTTCCTTCGTTCGCACCGTAATCCGGATCACGGAATCCTCGTAGAACTCCGACCGAATCGTAATCGGGTATGTTTCGCTTGGACCAAATAGACTGGTTAACACCAGGTGAGAAGCGCTGTCGATGGATGCATGCTGCTGATTGACGGTATTCAATCCGGTCATATCAATTGAATAAGAGAGGTTTCCGGCATCTGCGGGCATCAGGCTGCTAAGGGCCGGACTGACATATTCCCTGTTGGCCGGCATGTAGGCCTCAATAGAGCGATTCACCGCCCTCTTCTTCGCGATCACAAAATCCAACGTTGCAACGCCTCGTTTGTACTGTCCTGTAGCCGCAACAGTCGCCCGGACTGTATAATTTCCGGGACGAGTCGGAACCGTCGTGGTATATTCCGAATCCGAAGCAGTACGTTCTTTGTATTCCCAGGTTACCGTGCCTTGCCCGGGATTGCTGCCGGCCTGCAACTGGGGACGGACAGAAGTATCCCCATATCTCCATTCAGGTACCGTGATCTGAGGAGTGATTGCGGTTTTTTCCGCCAAAAGTGCTGCACCGTTCTGAAAACTCACCAGGCTGTCCTCGTTATCGGAATGAAACTTCTCTGCATCGGATGCCGTCATGGTATACCCATTGCCTTCCGCAATGGTCGAGTTCTCCTCTTGCGTTATGCCGATCCACGCTCCCTGTTCCAATTCTCCATTCAGCTGGATAGCCAAAGGGTAAGCGGAGGGGTAGGGATTATTCAAATTTTCCTCGGTCGTGGTTCCGGAAATGATATTCCCTCTGATCACGGGAGACCCACTCATATACGCGTGAATAGCTGATAAAACAGGGGAATACAGTTTAACGCCTCCCTGCCCGAACCTGTTCGCTATGTTATCCCGGATAGAACCACCGTTCATATACATGGTTCCAGAGACCAGTACGCCACTCCCTCCACTGCGCGCCCCAGTGAGTTCGTTCTCGGTGATGAGGCCTCCATTCATGGTAAAAGTACCTGCTACAGTGGCACTATTCTCGTCAAGCCTTGCCTCAACATAAACGCCGCCACCTCCACCTGTAGAACTGTTGGATTTCGAACAGTTCTGGCGGATGATGCCTCCGTTCATCACCATCGTGCCATAAACATGTACACCTCCACCGGACCCGGAAGTGCATAGATTTTGCTCGATCACGCCATTGTCCAGTATAAAATTCCCCTCTCTTGCTACATATACGCCGCCGCCGCTTACATAAGAAATCGTATTTCCCTTGATCCTACCACCGGTCATGCGGAAGGTGCCGCCACCTGCGACAGCAACACCGGCTCCGGGGTTGCTCCCGTAGTAGCCGCCGGTCAGCGTTCCGGTGCCATTGTATTCCGGTGCAGAAGCAGTGTTGCTGCTGTCTTCCAGTGTCAGTGATCCGTTAACACTCATAACCCTGGAATTTCCGTCGGAAGATGAACGCAGGCCCCGATCAATGGTATATCCGTTCAGATCCAGGACGACATATTTCCCTGCGGGAACAGTCAGTTGGGCGGATGTGTTGACAGACGAAGTCAAACGTAATCTCGTAGGATTGTTCTGATCTGTACTGGCACCTGCAAGAGCAGATGTCAGAAGGGCCTCAGACGATATCTCCTGATAGGTAGCAGCTGATGTAGCCCTCGCAGTCAATCCTGACAACGGGCTCAGCAGTAGCGCTGCCATCACGAGCATTGGCAGAAGCATTCGTTTCCATAGGTTCTTCATTTCCCTCTCCCTTCTAAAACTGCAGAACGTCTTCCAAAACAAAAATCGCCTTTATGAGCAGAGCTCTCCCCACTCATAAAGACGATCTACTGATATGACTATGCTCCCGGATTCCGTAAAAAGGGCGCAATTACCCGTACAATGCGATGTGAAATCGTACCCTGCCCGAGCCATTCCCGTTACCCCTCTTACCGAAACGCAGAAACCAATCTCTGTTACGATCAATAGTTTATCAAATTTTTAGATTTGTTTCAATGAGGGGGTTCCGAATTCTCTGTTGCGTAGGTGATTCCCTCTTTACATCCGCCTGTGCCGATGATATGCTACTAACTACCAATCAAATATGCCAAAAGGCATCCGGCCGTTTCGGCCACTTTTTCCAATCATGAGCATCAACCTTTGACTACTTTCGCATTCCTTGACAGTTTTGGAAAATTATCTGGATATTTTTTCTTGCCTTCCGGGATATTTGGGGAATCTTTTTGAGGAGGTAAGTTTTGCATGGAACAAAGCATTAGAACATAGATTTTCCTTGAAGTTACAAACATTACACGCCTATAATAAAAGGAGAAATCTATATTGAAAAACAGCATTGAAAACGAAAACAAAGTAGCTGTCAGCACCAGCGAAACAAGCGCACAGGTCAGCAACCCGAATGTAAACCGGCAATACAAGGACAGATTTTTCAAATTCCTGTTCAACAACAAGAAAGCTCTTCTGTCCCTTTACAACGCCATCAACGGGACGGATTATGGCGATTCTGAAGCTATCGAGATCAACACCATCGAGAACTTTATCTACATGGGTATGAAGAATGATCTCTCGTTTTTGATTGCATCTTCCCTCAACCTGTACGAGCAACAGAGCTCCGTTAATCCCAACATCCCACTTCGGGGATTCCTGTACCTCTCGAAGCTCTACCAGAAACTGTTTGGGAATCACACGGATCTATACAGCAGTAAGCAGCTTCCCCTTCCGACTCCTCAGTTCATTGTTTTCTTCAATGGCGATGACAAGGAAGAAGACCGGCGGGAGATGCGGATGAGTGATGCTTATTCCGGCTCCTGCAAGGGAACACCGGCGCTGGATTGTGTAGCCACCCTGATCAATATCAATTACGGTCACAATGCGGAGCTGATGGAAAAATGCAGGGAGTTGAAAGGCTACGCCATCCTGATTGATAAGATCCGGACCAAAACGAAGACCGGAAGGAACCTGGAAGACGCCGCAAATGAAGCCATCGACGAATGCATTAATGAGGATGTACTGGCAGACATCTTAACCACACATCGTGCGGAGGCAACCGATATGATCCTGGAAGAGTATAATGAGGAACTGCATATTCAAAATGAGAAGGAGATTTCCTTCGATGAGGGGAAGAAGCAGGGCATAGCGCAAGGAATACAGGTAACCATTTTTTCACTCGTCAGCAAAGGAAATTTGACTGCCAACCAGGGCGCTGAGGAATTGGGGGTTTCCGTCATAGAACTGAAGAAAAAAATGGCAGAAGCCGGATATCATATTCCGGAATCCGTATAATGCGATACCTCACCTTTCATAATGATGACAAAAGCTCCGGCAGATCTGAGAATCTGCCGGAGCTTCCTTCGTATTCTATATCAATATTCTATTTTCAATAAACGATTAGATCACCGGATCTCCCCGCCGATCTCGGTGCCGGTATGGTGGCACTTCCGCACAATGTCCAAAAGAACAGATGGCGGTAGTTTCCTTACAATACCTGTAGACGATAAATGCATGTCACGATGGCTGCGGCAATCCACAAGGCAGGCAGCCAGTCCCGCAGGAAGGGCTCTTTGCTCTCACGGAGGCGGCGGAAAGCCAGGGCGCAGGCAGGAAGAAGAGCTGCGCCTGCGAGAGGAAGGAAAACACTGCTGCTTTCGAGGAGTGCTACAGCACGGTAAATGGGAGCTGCAATCCGCTGCAGAATATCCCAGGGAAAATGGATGGCTGCAGGGAAGCAGAGCAGAAGTGCAAGAAAAAGGGATTTTTTCGCTCCGGAAGCAGATTCACGGAAGTCCCCCAGAAGCAGGAAGAGAAAGCAAAGCACGCCTCCTGCAAGCAGGGCCAGGCCCAGGCCCGGATGTCCCGCTCTGTTAGTATAGGTAGTAAAGAATTCCGCGAAGGTATAGCCAGTGGATTGGATGTTCCCCAGGTACAGATCCTCTCTCCAGGCCGCTCCTGTCAGGAGGTATCGAAGGAGCCGGTACAGGGGCAGAGAAGCAGGAACCAACACTGCCAGAGAAGTGATGAAGTCGGCACAGCCCTGCTTTCGCAGGAACCGGATCAGATCCAGCAGCAGACAGATGCCCCAGATGGCAGTTCCCTGCATGGGTTTCAACCAAATGAGAACAGCAAGTCCCACTACGTAGAAGATTTTTGCTGCGAGAAATCCAATTCGTCCCACCTGGATATCAAAAACACCGCATGTGCATGCACGTTGTGCCACTCCACTATCGGAAGTAGTGCCATCGGAGGCGATATTTCCCACTTCCTCATCAAAGCCAGAATTTTTGTTCTCCTTCTCTCCCACTTGCTCGGAATCGCTCATCTGAATGTTCCGCAGCAGGAAACACAGGGGAAACAAAAGACGAAATACCAGAGAGATCACAGAAGTCTCTCCCGTTCCGGCAGTGATGAAAGGCGCCGTTACGTACAGAAGGGCGCAGAATCCGATCTCTATGTACTTTTCCGAATTGATCTTACAAGGAGTTTTCATACAACACCTCAAGTCTTACCACTGTTTCATATAGACCGGCATGGACCAGGCAATATTCTCACCATAGTAGAAGCCACTGCACAAAAGCAGCAAGAGCAGGAGCACAAAGATTCCACGACGAAGCTTTGTCGTCTCCGGCTCTGTGCCGGAAAGTCCCTTCAGCAGGGCATATCCATGGGCAGCCGCCAGAATTCCCTGGAGGGAACCCACCGTCAGGCCGTGGCCTGCCATCATTGCCCTTAAACTGCCCGCAAAGGGCACACACCCCAGAAGCAGGCTCAGGAGCAAAGCTGCCCCCGTCAGCAGGATCTGTGTTAGACCGATTTGGTCTAAAATCTTTCTACGGAAGAGCAACAGGAACGCCGCAATGCAAAGCAGCAATACCGCAGGGAGTCCTGCGCCGTAAGCCACGAAGCCTTCGGCGCCGATCGCGGCAGCGGAAGGAAACAGCGAAAGCAATGCCTTCCCCGTCATACCGGCGCGGAAGCTTTCCGCATCCGCAAAGAACTGCACAGGATCAGCCAGGGTAAGGATCACCGTCGCCAGGAGACTCACCGCAGGAAGCCCCCAACCCTTCGCATTTTTCTCCCGCCATGCCCTTAAGAGTCCGCACAGAGCAGCGGTGAGAAGCAGGATCCGAAGCAGTTCTGCAACAGCACCACGCAGGTACAGCGCCTGCATCGTCCCGGGGCTGAGGAGCGCAAAGGCTACCGCCAGCGCCGCAGCAGAGCGCTCACCGGGAGCAAAGGCATCCCCCTTTCCCAGGAGCACACCAAAATCCGTTCCCATGGAGGCCGCAAGGATCAGTCCGGTGCCTACCAGCAATGTCAAAAAGGCAAAGGTCTTCAAAAGGAGGACGCTGTCAAAGAGCAGGGGCAGATAAGCATTGGTATAAGTGCCTTCGAAGATGTAATTGGACAGATAAGGAAGCCAGGCCGCCACAAGGATGAGGAGCATGGTCAGCACGAATTTTCCGCGAGGGGAGAGTGCGGATCCGGCGTGCAGCACATCTGCACCGGCCGTTGCTGTCGAATCATTCTGTGCTCCGAAGCTTGCGATTGCCTCAACGGCCGGCATGTGGACAACGCCTCCGTTCGTGTCGAAGTCAGCCTCCGCTGAATCCGCAGCCCCGGCCATACGCTTCCGCCACAGGCCACATACGAGCAGCGCTGCCAGTCCCAACGCGCTGATGATCTCCGCAATCCGCCAGCTCATGGGACTCACAAAGCGTACATTTACCGTGCCGTCAAAGCCTGCGGGGAGCAGGACTCTTACCACGAAATTGTTTCCGGCCTCTACCATCAGGGCATTGCCGTTTCCATCCACAGCACGATACCCGGGATAATACAGCAGTGCAAACTCTGCCCAGCTTTCCCCGGCGCCTGCATTATTGCATACCGCAGAAGCCCTGAGGGCGCCCCGTTCCGCAGAAGATATCACTACGCCCTCTCCTGCCGTAGGTGCACTGCCACGAAGGCCGTACTCATCCGTTCCCTGGATCACATATTCACCGCCGGAGATATAGCCGGTGCCCATGCCCTCGGGATTGGAGAGATAGGTGAGAGGTCTGGTAGAATTGAAATAGTCCGTCAGATACAGGGAGGAGCCCAGCACACTTAAGGTTACCACGCAGGTGCAGAGCCGCAGCATTTTGCCATCACCCAGCTCCGTCATCCGCTGCAGGCTCACACCGAAGCACAGGATCATCAGCAGGCAGCTCCATCCCAGAAAACGGTTGGGGAACTGCAGACTGCTGACGAAGGCCTTGAAGGGGCCGCCCAGGTTCTGAATGGCATTCCAGGGGAAGCTCTCCAGGGTCAGAAGTGCCAGGAAGAGGCTCAAAATTCCGCACACTTTTGCGAAGCGGTACGGGCCGCCCTTAGGCAGGCGCTTCGTGATCCAAAGCGCCAGGAAGAGTCCCAGACCGATGCATACCCCCAGCCCCAGGCCGCTTGGATAGGCATGGTACATGCCCCCCGCCAGGGTCTCTCCGTCCCCCGTCCAGAAGGGGAACAGGAGCTGACCGATCTGAAGGCCGTGCTCCTGAATGGTCCGGGCAAACACATTTTTGATATGAAGATCCACATGGAGGTAATAATCCAGGAAAGGAACCACGAACCAGAAGCTTAAGGCAAGGGCTGTCAGCGCCGCTTTCACCAGGGTCAGAAGCCGCTTTCCCCGATCCGCAAAGACCCTGGGTAGGAGCCCCAGTACCAGCAGGCAGCTGATGAAGGCCGTCATTTCCGTGGTAAGGACATGGCACTGCAGGATCCCGGCATAGCCCAGACCCAGAGGCAGAAACGCCTTTTTGTAGGCGCCCTTCGAAACGTCGTCAAAGAGGATCCGGTAGAAGCCCAGCAGCACCGCCGGCAGGAAGATCATGGCCGTGCCTTCGCCGATGGCGCTGGTCTCCACCAGCTTGTAGAAATGGATGACGGACATGGAATAGAGGGAGGTGCACAGCAGGGCGATGCGATACTCCCGGAAAAAGCTCTTGAAACACCCATAGGCCACAAACACCAGGGCACAGGAAGCCAGGATCCCGTAGAAATTCCAGCACAGGGTCACAGGGAAGCCTGCCAGACGCAACAGGGCAGAGGGAAGCAGAAACAGAGGGCAATAGAAAATGCCGTTGGCGTAACCGTGTCCCTGAAGCCAGTGGGGCTCGATCCGCACCGGGAAGATGCCGGAGGCAATGCCGTTCATGATACCTTCGATCCGGTGAAGATGGTAGCCGGTATCCGCTCCCAGGAACATGTAATGGTAGAGGAAGGACAGAGAGGAAAGAATGCAAAGCAGGGATAAAATAACACCTACCAGTTTTGTTTCTCTGCGTATTTTCGCTGCTTTATCCAGTTCCCGATATTTTAAAATGGATACTGTTATTAAATAAAAGAACAGGAGCATGACACCGCAGACGGACCAGAGCTTCCCGGTGTCGGTGATCGTCAGATCCCCGGTGGTGATGTCAATGAGGCCGTTGGTGGTAAGGTACACCTCCAGAGAGTCGGAAGGGTAATAGAGATAGAAGGTAAAATCCGTCCGATCGGAGGCAAAGGTCAGAGGATCTCCGATGGTCTGAAGCGTCAGGTAGGGAAGGGAAGTATCCCGCACCATGCACATGCTCTCAAAGAAGGTATCCGTTTGATACTGCAGCTCCGCATGGTAAATGCCGGGGCGCAGAGAGATGCCGGAATAGAGCACGATCTCCGTATTTTCCTCCCCATAGGATGGGCCGATGGCGCTGCTCCCCGTAAAGGAGACAGATCTGCCGCGGCTAAGGGCAAACAATGCAATGCACAGCAGGAGCAAAGCGCCGTATACAATTGTGGTGATCAGGTACGGTTTCTTGTTCATAACCTCTCTTTTCGAAGACTCCCGCTCCAAAGGATGCGAGGCCATCGCCTTTGTTTATCGGTATCCCTTGATCAGGGGAAAAACGCCTTGATGGCGTAATAGATCCGCACATTGTCATCCAGCATACCGCTGTTTTTCACAGCCGCCATGAACTGGAAGAAGATGCCGTAGAGTCCGGCTGCCAGGAGAAATGCCCGGAGGTATTTTTCCCGCAGGGGGGATTTTGTGAAAGCTCCGGAGGCATCGCCTGACCCGGAACCCCCATTCCACTGCTCCGCTCCCGCAAACACGCGGTCCGTCAGGGCCAGCAGCACCAGGCCGGCGGCGATCACTGCCAGATACAGGAAGTCCAGATAATACCGGACCTGCACTCCTGCCACCGTGGCATCCGCAGCAGCCACCACAAGGGAAAGGACCGCAGCCAAAACGGTACATCCGAAGAGCCTTTTGGAAGCCAGCTCCGAACGGGCCGCGCCCAAAAGTCCAAAGCCCAGGAGCAAAGGCACGCTCCAGAACAGGCCGCCCACGGTATAGTCATAGATCAGGGTCCCCAGGTAGCCGAAATAATGGGTCACGGTCTGCACGAAGGGGAACATGTAGGACATGCCAGTCGGCTGCAGGAAATAGCTGTAAACACCGGACAGCAACAGTTCAAGATTTTTGCTGCGGTGGTTCATGTCGTTGTTGGTCAGCACATAGGTGGCGCCGAAGTCAAAGGGAGACCCGAAGCGGGCTGCATTGTAGACCATCAAAAGGATTCCCACCACAGCATAGGGGATCAGGGCCGCGATGAGGGCAATACGCTCTTTTTTCCCATCCTTGCCGAAGGCTGCACGGATCTCTTTCCAAAACAGAGGGATCAGCAGGAGGCTGGATGCCAGGAACTGGGGTCTGCACCCTGCGGTCAGCGCCAGGAGGAGCCCTCCGACACAGGCAGTTGCCACCGCCTTACGCCCTTCCTCCAGCCGCACTCTCGTCTCCAGCAGGAAGAAAAATCCCCAGAAGACGCAGGCCATGGCCGTCATGATGGGCAGGTAATACAGATCCGCGTGGAGCGTGGCGATCATGAAATTCACACTGTTGGAAAGGAGCGCCGCCAGGGTCAGCCGCCAGATCTGCGGGATCCGGGGGAAGGCTCTCGCGCAGAGCCGCAGCACCAGCAGATAAGCTCCCACCAGCGCAAGGCCACCGGAGAAAAATACCCCCAGCCAGGTAGGGAAATCCCGATGCAGGATCAGATAACAGGGAAGGTAATAGAGAAGCTCGGGAACGATCCCGAAATAGACATAGAATTTGCCGCCGAAGTAGCTGGTGTCCCAGACCTGCTCCGAACCGGGAACTGTATCCAGACGCAGGCGATAATCATAAGGATTGTCCATTGCAGCCAGAGCCGCGGTCAGATCCTCATTTCCCACATCGATCCAGAGATGTCCCTGGGAAATGGACCGGGCCAGCTCCTGGTACTGATAGTGATATGCCCAGACCGGGTGCAGGAAAGCTGCGCCCCAGCGGACCATCACAAGGAAAAGGATCAGATTCAAAGTAATGATAGCGCCTGTTACTATTTTTCTCATCGTGGTGCCATACTCCCGCAGTACCAGGCCATTTGCAGGGTTCAAGGCCCAGATCAGGAAGAGGATGGCAAACAATAACAGGAGTCTTGGAATCGAGAAAAAGAAAGGCACCCGGGCATCAAAGGTAATGCCCCGGAGTTCAAATTCACTCTCAAACTGAGGGGTTAAGACGATAGCCATGGAAGAAGCTTTTCCATAGCTGTGCACATTCAGATAGGTGGTCTTGGGAGCACCGCTGTAGATGGTGGCCTGATCCAGCGGATACCCTTCCGCAGAGCCTTCATCCGCCAGGCGGATATCCACGTAAAGGGGGCTCTCGGAGCCGTCTGCCCGGAGAGCGGAATAATCGATATGTACGGTGCCCGGCTCGGCATCCAGCACAGAAATCAGCACCGTCCGTTCCGACAGCACATATTCCGGCACGTAAGGCTTTGCCCCCAGGGTGGCGAAGGTCCGCCAGTTAAAGAGGAACACTTCCAGTGCCAGGGCGATCCCCAGCAGCATCAACAGTTTTTTCCACGGAATGGTCTTACTGCGCATCATACTCTCCCACAACTCCTCGGACTTTTTGCGGATCCGGCCGCGGCCGGCTCACAAAACATCAATCTATTATAGCATAAGAAGGTTTTACCGTGGTAATATTAGTAACATGAGAGACCTTAAGAGCAAATCTATCAAAATACTGAGTATTGCAGGGCTTCTGGCCTATTTTTTCCTGAGTCTGTATCTGTATTATCAGCAGACCCTCTACCCGGTGACGGGACGGTTTGAGTCGGATCTGCCCTTCCACATCAGCATGGCAGTGGACGATCACTGGTATTACAGCTTCACGGCTTACGTATACCTGCTCTGTTCCCTGACCCCCATCTCGAATTTCCTCATCGCACTGTTCCTGGCGCTGGTGAGCGCGGGCACTGCGGTGCTGACAGGAAATCTGCTGGAGCAGATCCTGAAGATCTCCGGGGAAAAGCCCTTGCCGAAAGAATCTGCCCTGGGACTGGGGCTGGCCCTGAATTTCATGATGGCCTTTTACCTTCCCATGGCCAACCACGCCCATTACATCGGCTATCAGTCCGGCTCCCTGTGGCACAATTCCACCTACCTGGTGATGCGTCTCCTGTCGGTGCTGGTGATCCGCCTCTTCCTGCAGCTCATGAACAGTTATGACCCGAAGCTTTCCGGGAAGGACTGGGTGATCTTCGCCCTGCTCCTGATCCTGGTCACCGGCGTAAAGCCCAGCTTCCTGGTGGTTTTCGCTCCGGTGATGGCCCTCTTCCTGCTGGTTGAGCTCATCCGGAAAAAACGCTTCCTGCCGGTCTTCCTCTTCGGCCTTACTGTGATCCCCGCAGTGCTGGTGGTGCTGTGGCAGAGCATCGTTCTCTTCGGGAATGACACGGGAAACGGCTATGCGCTACGACCTTTTTACGTCCTGTCTCAGCGCAGTGAAAATCCGAAGGTCACATTGCTGTTGTCGGTACTCTTCCCCTTCCTGGTGGGGCTCTACCACCTCCGGGACTTTTGGAAGGACCGGATCTATTTCGGCGGACTGCTGCTGTGGGCCGTGGGCTTCATGGAAGTCTTCCTGCTGGCAGAGACGGGAAGCCGCAGCAAGGACGCGAATTTCCTCTGGGGCTACGCCATCGCCCTCTTCTTCCTGAATCTGACCTCCCTCCTGCGACTGCTGCAGGATCTGAAGGGGAAGGATCTACTGACATGGAAGAAGGTCTATCTATACATAACAACCGCAATCTTTGCCTGGCAGGTCATTGCCGGGGTGTGGTATTTTGGGATCCTGCTGACGGGAGCAACCTATTTTTCCTAAGAGGATAAACACATGAAATATGTGGTGAACACGGAACAAATGAAGTGCTGCGATGAAGCCACCTCGACGCATTTCCATGTAAGCGCAGCCGTTTTGATGGAGCGAGCAGCCCTTGCCGTAGTGGAGGTGATCAAGGAGCAGAACACTCCTTTGCGGCAGATGCTGAATGCAAAGCTGTCCGGTGGTGTTCCCAGACGAGGTGTTCTGGTTCTCTGCGGCGGCGGAAACAACGGCGGCGACGGGCTGGCCATTGCCAGACTCCTGCATCAGGAAGGGATCGAGACTGCCTTTTCTCTGCTGATCTCTCCAAAGGAAGGAACCCTTGCTAACGAACAGCTCCTGGCAGCCAGGGCTTACTGCGTCCCGGAAATTCCAGCAGAGGAAGTGCTGTATAGCGCTTCCCGTTTTGACATGATCGTGGATGCGGTCTTCGGAACGGGCCTCACCAGACCCGTGGAGGGTCAGATTGCGGAGATCCTGGAAGCCGTTTCCTTTGAAAATCACATTACCCGCATCGCCGTGGACATTCCCTCCGGCATTTCCGCGGATACGGGAGAGATCCTGGGCACTGCTTTCCGGGCGGACATCACGGTCACCTTCGGATTTAAGAAGATCGGACAGATCCTGTATCCCGGAGCAGAGTATTGCGGAAGGCTGCTCTGCAGGCCCATCGGCATCCTGCCGGAAGCCTTCCGGGGAGACGAGCCGGGGCTTCGAAGCCTTTCGGAAGAGGATCTGCAGCTCCTGCCGGTACGAAAAGAGGATTCCCACAAGGGCACCTTCGGCAAGGTCCTGTTGATCGCAGGCAGCCCTGACATGAGCGGCGCCGCCTATTTCTCCGGACTTGCAGCCTATCGCACGGGCGCCGGACTGGTTCAGATCTGCACCCCTTCGGTAAACCGGGCAAGCCTGCAAAAACTGCTGCCGGAAGCGGTACTCTCTACCTATGAAGCGGAGGGGCCCACGGAAGATCAGCTCCGTAACGGCATCCGCCAGGCCAGCACCATCGTCATGGGTCCCGGTCTTTCCCTGTCGGAGCAGGCGAGGAAGCTGGTACGAGATACGATCCGCATCTGGTTGGAAGAGGAAGCAAAGCCCCTTCTGCTGGACGGGGACGCCCTCACCATTTTGTCGGAGGACCGGGAACTGAATACACTCCTGAGCGATCGAAAGCATCCGCCTCTGATCCTGACCCCGCACATGAAGGAAATGAGCAGGCTCACCGGAAGCTCTATCTCCGAATTAAAAAACAACCGTTTCGCATCCGCACTGGCTCTGGCGAAGCGCCTGGATGCAATCCTGGTAATGAAGGACAGCAGAACTCTGACGCAACTCCCCGACGGTACGGGATACCTGAACGAAAGCGGTTGCAGTGCCCTGGCCACCGCCGGCAGCGGTGATGTACTAACAGGTGTTATCGCAGGTCTCATGGCCACCGGATCGGATCCTGCCCTGGCTGCTCCCATGGGCGTGTGGATCCACGGAAAATGTGGAGAAGCAGCGGCAGCGGATGAAGGGGAAGCAGCGGTACTGGCCTCCGAACTGCCGGAATACATTCACAATATCCTGTCCCCTCCAAAGGACAGATACTGAAAGATCTATGAAAGAGAACGTTACCGAAAACAGCAAACCCAGTCTCATCGAAACACCGGAAGGCCTCACCCTGCAGCAGGGTGAGCTTTCTTTGTGTGCCGATCTGCGGACCATGATCCCCAGAGTCCGTGGAGAGATGTGGCGTCACGAGCCCCTGGCCAAAGCCGCTTCTCTCAAAGGTCTCAAGCCTCCCATGCTGGCAGTGGATGCCACCGCAGGCCTGGGAGAGGATGCACTGATCCTGGCAGCGATAGGATATCGGGTGATATTATTTGAGCAGGATCCGCAGATCCACGCCCTTCTGGAGGATGCTTTACGGCGGGCAGCATCGGATGAAGTGCTCTCTCCTCTGGTGGGCAGAATGGATCTCCGGAAAGGTGACAGCATCTCCGCTCTTCCGCAGCTGGAGGAGAAGCCGGACCTGGTATATCTGGATCCCATGTTCCCCGCCAGACAAAAGAGCGGACTCATCAAGAAAAAATTCCAGCTCCTGCAGCTTCTGGAAGCGCCCTGCTCCGATGAGGAAGAGCTCTTACATGCGGCTTTTGCGGCAGATCCCCGTAGGATCGTCATCAAGCGTCCCGCCAAAGGTCCCTTCCTGGCACAGAAAAAGCCGGAATATTCCTATCCCGGCTCTTCCATACGCTATGATTGTTTCAGTGTGAGGATCAGCAATCCCAGCTGAGCTCCTCTGCTGCCTTTACCTGCAGTGCGGTGATCTGAGGATCCGTCAGCTCCTTCGTACGGGCATCGGGCTGGCCGCATCCCACGTAAACGGTGTAATCACCTGTGCGGACATATCTTCTGCAGTCCTCCTCATAGAGACCAAAGGCCTCTGCAGGCAGGACGATCTCCACATCCTTGCTCTCTCCCGGCTGAAGGAATACTTTCTTCAGGCCCTTCAGCTGAGGATTCGGAGTACCCTCTCTCTCAGCCTTCACGTATACCTGAACAGCCTCGCCGCCGGCCACGCTGCCGGTGTTGGTGAGCTTTGCCTTCACGGTGATGCCCTCAGCGGTCACGGCATCCTTGCTGAGGCTCACATCGGACAGCGTGAACTTCGTGTAGGACAGGCCGTACCCGAAGGGATAGAGGGGCTTGGTGGTCATGTAGCGATAGGTTCTTCCCTTCATGCTGTAATCGGTGAATGCGGGAAGATCCTCGGTATTCTGATAGAAGGTCACGGGCAGCTTACCCTCGGGGCTGACATCGCCGAAGAGGATCCTGGCCACCGCTTTGCCGCCCTGTGCACCGGGATAGCCTGCGTAGAGGATACCGTTCAGGTGCTCCTGGGACCAGCTGATGTCCAGAGCGCTGCCACCCATCAGTACCATGATCACGGGTTTGCCGCATGCTGCCGCAGTCTCCAGCACATGCTGCTGCAGGCCGGGAAGCTTCAGATCCGGCTTATCGCCGCTGGCGTACTGGTTACCCTGGTCGCCTTCCTCGCCCTCGAGGCCGGAGTCCAGACCCATGACGCAGATCACCACATCGCTGTTCTCGCAGACGCCGCGGATCTCGGAGTTACGGTCGTCCACGATGCCCAGATTTTCCACTTTGTCCTTGCAAAGATGGCAACCTTCCGAGTAATATACTCTCACATCCTCGCCCACATAATCCTGGATACCTTCCAGAACGGTGACATAGCGGGATGCGGTGCCTTCGTAGTTACCCACCAGAGCGCGGCGGTTGTTTGCATTGGGTCCGATGACACCGATGGACTTGATGGCGCCCTTCTTCAGAGGCAGGATACCGTCATTCTTCAGGAGCACTGCGCACTTTTCGGAGACGGCGCAGTTGAATTTTTCAGATTCGGGTGTATTATTCTTGGAGTAGTCGATGACATTGTAAGGATTGTCATGCGCATCGCCTACGGTGCCCAGCTTCAGTCTGGCCATCATCAGGACGGTGACCATCTCGTCCAGACGCTCCTCGCTGACCATGCCCTGCTTTACGCAGTCCGTCAGCAGCGGGAACAGGTCGCCGCAGTTGACATCGCAGCCGGAATTGGCAGCCAGGGCAACGCTCTCCATGGGAGTATTGGTTACATGATGTCCCTCGTGGAAATCCTTGATGGCCCAGCAGTCGGAGACCACATGGCCCTTGAAGCCCCACTTGCCCCGCAGGATGTCCTGCAGCAGGGTCTTGCTTCCGTTGCAGGCCTCGCCGTTGGTGCGGTTGTAAGCACCCATGACAGCCTCCACCTTTGCTTCCTGGACGCATGCCTTGAAAGCGGGCAGATAGGTCTCGTAGAGATCGGTATTGTTCACCACGGCATCGAAGGAATGGCGGATATCCTCGGGACCGCTGTGTACCGCAAAATGCTTTGCGCAGGCAGCTGCCTTCAGATATTTTGCATCATGTCCCTGGAGACCCTGGATGAAACGAACACCCAGTCTGGAGGTCAGGAAAGGATCCTCACCGAAGGTCTCATGGCCGCGGCCCCAGCGGGGATCACGGAAAATATTAACATTGGGGGACCAGAACGTCAGACCCTTGTAGATATCGGTATCGCCGTACTTCTGCTGCATGTTGTATTTTGCACGGCCCTCGGTGGATATGGTGTCGGAAACCTTCTCGATCATATCCTCGTCAAAAGCGCAGGCCATGGTGATTGCCTGAGGAAATACGGTTGCAACGCCGGCTCTTGCCACGCCGTGCAGTGCCTCGTTCCACCAGTTATAAGCCTTGATGCCGAGACGGTCGACAGCCTTCGCCCAGTTCAGGGTCTGTCCCACCTTCTCCTCGAGGGTCATCTGAGCGACGAGTGCCTTCGCCTGCTCGCGGTATTTTTCCAGCTGTTCCTGATTTTGTGCCAGTTCCATGGGTTACTCCTTCCTACGTGTAGCGATTCTTAAATCTCTGGACCAAATGCTTGCCTGCTTGCCCGACAGCACGCCCCCGAAAGCCTCGGCGTAGCCCGCTACGCCTTCGTTTTCGGGAACGCACTCTCAAGCAAGCATCCATCGCATTTGTCCAGTCATTTTGCGATCGCTACACTGCGTGATCCGTGTGATCGGATGAAATAGTCGCACAATAAAATCTTATCGGGGAAGGTGCCTACTTTCCTCTTACAAATTTCCGATATCTGCTCAAAAAACACCGTTTTGATTTTTGGGTTTTTCTGTTACATTAATTAGGTAGGAATCGAATTGGTTCCTCGCACAGAACGCTCGAAATGGAGGAATTATGTTAGCTCAGCTCCACGGACGTCGCGAAGATGTCGAATACGTTAACGGCCTGAACTACAGGCTTTATCATAATAATCTGAATGAAAGCTATCCGCCCCACTGGCACACTTCCTATGAGATTGTCATGCCCCTGGTGAACAATTACACCGTGGTGATCGACGGACAGAGTGTGGAACTGGGACCGGAGGATATCCTGATCATCCCCTCCGGTGTCATGCACGAGCTCATTGCGCCGGAAAACGGCAGCCGCCTCATTTATCTGGTAGACTATGCCCTGACGAGAGAGGTGAACGGATTTGACTCGGTGAGCAACCGCTTTTTCCCCTACGCCTTCTTCCCCCGGAAGGAGGAGGTAATAGAGCATGTGGACATGGGCAGAGTTCTGCTGCAGATCGAGTTGGAATACACGCAGAAGCGCCCTCTGTATGAAGCCAGCATCCATGCGCTGCTGCTGCAGTTTTTCATCATCGCCTGCCGCACCCGACTGGATCAGGCGGACACCTTCACGGGCATCCGGCCCCAGAAGCAGCAGTCCTACATCGACACATTTTTCAACATCTGCAGCTACATCAACGAGCATTGCACGGACGAACTGCGGCTGGAACAGCTGGCGGAGATGTCGGGCTTCTCAAAGTCCCATTTCATCCGGCTCTTCAAGGAGTACACGGGAATCTCCTACTACGAGTACCTTACCCGCCGCCGCATGCTGATGGTGGAGCTCCTGCTGAACAATCCGGAATATTCCATCTCGGATGTGGCCATGCGCAGCGGCTACGACAGCATTGCCACCTTCAACCGGGTGTTCAAGACCACCCACGGGGTGACGCCTACGGAGTACCGGAAGAGCCTGCGGATCAGGCACTAAAACCATATCATTTTGCACATGAGAAAGCCGCAGGAACGAATCCTGCGGCTTTCTTCGTCAGAGATTATTATGTATCTATTTGAACGGCTTACACCGGTTTAGTTTTGCGCAGGTCTGTATCCCAAAGTCAGATCCACGGTATGCTCTACGTAGACGCCGTTTTCCTGGCGCTCATAGGTGATGGAAACGGTGCTGCCTGCTGCGTAGTACTGCAGGACATTCTGGAGCTCGTCGTAGGAGCTGATGGAGCGGCCGTCAAAGGCGGTGATCACATCACCCTTCAGCAGACCTGCCTGCTGGGCTGCACCGCCCTCCAGGACTTCCACAACGTAGATGCCCTGAGGCATGTCAAAGGTGGATGCCATCTGTGCGGTGATCTCCTGCAGGGAGATACCGATGTATCCGATCTCGTCCTCGGAGACGCGGATCAGGGTGGTCTTGCTCATGAGATCTTCCAGGATATCCAGTACATCGGAAATGGGGATTGCATAGCCCATGCCCTCAACGCTGGAACCGCCGATCTTGTTGGAGTTGATTCCGATGACCTGGCCTGCCATATTCAGCAGTGCTCCGCCGGAGTTACCGGGGTTGATAGCAGCGTTGGTCTGGATGAATTTGTTGGTGTAACCGTCGTCTGTGGTAACTTCACGCTCCAGAGCGCTGACGATACCGTTGGTAACGGACTGACCGTATCCCAAAGCATTGCCGATGGCGATAACGGACTCACCCAGCTGCAGCTGGCTGCTGTCTCCCAGGGTAGCGATGGAGATCTGTGCCTTGGTGGAATCCTCCACAGCGTCCTTGGCAACGGCGATGATGGCCAGATCCTTAGCGGAATCCGTACCCTTGATATGCGCTTCCACGGTGCTGTCGTCCACGAAGGTGACCTCCAGAGACTCTGCATCCGCAACCACATGGTTGTTGGTAACGATCAGGTACTCGTCATCGGTTTCGCCGATGATGATACCGGAGCCGGCTGCCTCAGCATCTTCTTCGATGGACTGTCCGAAGAAATTGTAGCCGTAACGATAGGTGTAATGCTCGGTAACGGAGACCATGGAAGGCATTACCTTAGTGACCACTTCGGTGATATCCGTGGTTGCCGTCTGAATGACGGTGGTAGTCTGCACATCCGTATCCGTAGTGCTCAAGGAATTGCCGATCAGAGCAGAGGTCTGGGTCTGAGTTTCATCGGGCAGCTCACTGACCTGCTCCTGCTGAACTCCCAGCTTCTCGGTTGCCAGGTTGACGGCGTAGAAGCCGACACCTGCGAAGAGTCCGAAGCAAAGCCCCAGGCAAATGCTCAGTGCGATTTTTCTCAGAACGCCGCCGGACTGTTTTTCCGGTTTTGCCGGTTCGGTATACCCTCCGCTGTAGGGAGAGGTCGTCTGGTTTTGATAAACCGTTGATTGTCTTTCGTATCCTTCATCTTCAAACATATCAATCCCTCACTTTCTTTGAGATGGTTTTTGCTTTTGGGGGAGGTAAGGGTCGCGATCCCTTATCCATCCTTCGAGAGCAAGTATAAAACGGAATTGTGTCCATTTGGTGATGAATGGATTAATTCATTGTGAAGGCTTTAATTTTTTTCTTCGTGATCGGGGAGCAGTGCCGGCTCACTGCCCCGCAGGCCGATGACGGGGCCGCCCTTGCCGCGGATATAATCTTCCGTGATGGTGACGGTGCCGATGTTGTCGTCCTTCGGGATCTCATACATGATATCCAGCATAAACTCCTCGATGATGGAGCGGAGCGCTCTGGCGCCGGTATCCTGCTGCATTGCCTTTTCCGCAATGGCCTTCAGTGCACCGTCCGTAAAATCAAGCTTCACCTCATCCAGCTCCAGGAGCTTCTGATACTGCTTGAGAATGGCGTTTTTAGGCTCACGCAGGATCCGGATCATCATTTCTTCCGTCAGGCTCTGGAGCGTGAAGATCACGGGAAGTCTGCCGATAAACTCGGGGATCATGCCGAATTTGCGGATGTCTTCCACCTTCACCTGATCCAGAATGTTCTTATCTTTATCGTAAGCATCTTTCAGAGCAGAGCCGAATCCGATGGAAGCAGCCTTGTTCAGGCGCTCCTTTACGATGGTATCCAGTTCCGGGAAGGCGCCGCCGCAGATAAAGAGGATGTTCCGGGTGTTCACCGTTGCCAGGGGCACCATGGCGCCCTTGCTGGAGGCTCCTACGGGGACCTCAATCTCCGCACCCTCCAGGAGCTTCAGCATTCCCTGCTGAACGCTCTCACCGGAGACATCGCGGGAATTGGTATTCTGCTTCTTGGCGATCTTGTCGATCTCGTCGATGAAAACAATGCCCATCTCGGCCCGTTCCACATCGTTGTCCGCAGCAGCCAGCAGTTTGGAAATGACGCTCTCGATGTCATCGCCGATATAGCCGGCCTCCGTCAGGGAGGTGGCATCCGCAATGGCCAGAGGCACATCCAGGAGTCTTGCCAGGGTTTTTACCAGATAGGTCTTGCCGCAGCCGGTGGGTCCGATCATCAGCATGTTGGACTTTTCAATCTCAATCTCGTCCATGGTGCCGGTGGCCACCCGCTTGTAGTGGTTGTAAACGGCCACGGAGATCACCTTCTTGGCGTGCTCCTGCCCCACCACGTACTGATCCAGGCTTTCCTTGATCTTGTGCGGCGCGGGGATGTTTTTGATATCCAGGACGGGGATCTGCTCCTCCCCTTCCTTCTTTTTCTTCAGCTTCTGCTTATTGGGAATGCCGCCGTCGCCCTGGAGATTGGCCAGATTGATGAAACTGAATCCCGGGGCACCATCCATATTGGGGTCCCCCAGGGTTCCCTGGTAGTCGAACTGGCTTACGGTATCCATTGTGCGGTGCATGCAGTCATCGCAGACGCAGATATGGTTCGGCAGGTGGAACATGCGTCCCGCCTTGCTTTCCGGTCTGCGGCAGATAAAGCACACATCTTCGTAGTCTTTGTCGTTGCCCTTGCCTGCGTCCTCGGTTTTGGAGGCATCCTTGTGGCCTTCCGTCAGGTCGGTAGGGGTGTCGTCCGTGTCTTTTGCGGAGTCTGCTACCGTGGTATCCACACCTTCCGTGGTCTGCATCTTTTCTTCTTCCGTTACTTCTCTGTAGTCATCACTTGTCATATTTCTTTCCTCTGAGATTGGTGTGCTTTCACGAAAGCCGCAGGACCTGTTCCTGCGGCTTTCTTAGTCTATCTTATCTCGCTCAGTCGTTTTCTTTGTAATCCGTCCAGTACTCCCGGTTGGTGGTGAGCTTCAGCACCAGCTTCCGGGGCAGGATCCGGTAATGCTTTCCCAGTTGATATCCCAGATACTTAAAGGCACACTGCAGATAAAATCCGGGGATTTTCCCCGCCTCTCCGCTCGCCTTTAACTCCTTCACCGCCGTAGCCACCAGCTTCTTCCCCTCGGATTCGGAGGAAAGCCCGGAAAAGACCTCCGGGTGCTGGGCCTGAGAAACACCCAGGTCAAAATTGCGATGGAGCTGCTGCAGATTGGTGTAATTGTGGGCGTGGATCACTCGGGCCTCCGCCTCATAACGGACGGCGTAACCGCCGCGGATGGCGGCACTTGCGAAGATCATATCCTCGTTGAAGATGGTTTTCCGGACGAAGCCACCCAGCTTGTCATACAGATCTCTGCGATAGGCTGCGCACACATCCGAGCAGAAAAAGGTTTTGATCCCCAGCCGGTCCAGATCCGCCGCCGTCTTGACGCAGCTTTTTTCCGGATAATTAAAGCTCCGGGAAATCCGCTCCAGGACGGAGCTGTTTTCCCCGGGAAGCTGCCTTGCATAGCAGACTGCCACAGCGGGCTCCGTAGCGGGAACATTCCCCTCCAGACGATCCCGCAGAGGTCGGGTCAGGCGCTCCAGGAGCTCCGCATCCTGAGGGATGGCATCCTGGGTCATCATCACAAAAATGGGCGCCTCAGACTTGCGCACGGCGCTCCGTCTGGTGCCGCCGTGATCGAACTGCTGCTTCGTCACATGGTACAGCCGAACGGTGGGATGCTCCTGCAGGAACTGCTCCCTGTCGAAGGCTTCCTCAAAATAGGATTTTTCCGTATTGATCAGCAGGATCCGGGAGGGCTTTAAAGTCTGGCTCTCCAGGAGTCCCAGGAGCTGTCTTAACTCCTCGCCGGGCCGATATACGGGAATGATCACATCAATATCCATCTCGTTAATTCAGATACTTGGAAGTATCGCTCTTGATCTTGTCGGAGTAGGAAGTGACTGTGGAGGAAGGTACATAGGCATCATCCCCGAAAAGGAACTGATGGAGCCAGATCACGTTCTCCGTCAGGTTCAGAGGAATGACACAGCTTCCGTTGGAACCGATGGTACCGGTGGTACGCATGCTGGCCTCGGGGAAACCGCCCTCGTCCACGATATTGTACTTGGAAATATTGGTCAGCAGGTTTGTAATGGTCTCGGAATCCAGGCTGGTGTAGATATAGCTCAGCACGCCGTTGTCCTTGGGATCAGAGCTGTCACCCAGTGCAAACTTCAGCAGCGTGTTCACATCTGCCTTCTTTGCGGTATCCACCATGGCCTGCAGCACCTCTCTCTGGCGCTCGGCACGCTTGAAATCATCACCTGCGGTGTAGCGGATACGGCAGTAAGCGGATGCCTGCAGTCCGTTCAGCTTTTGGTAGCCGGTGGTGGTGACGGGGGTGTAGTTTTTCTCGCCCATCTTCAGCGCTTTGGCAATGGAGATCTGGTAGTTGTTGATGTGCTCCAGCTCGGCACTGTCCACATCGATGTAGATGCCGCCCAGATCGTCAATGGAGGTGATGAGTGCCTTGTAGCTGACGGATACCCAGTTGGTGATATCCATATCCAGGTTGGCATTCAGCATACTGACCGCCTGCTGTGCGCCGCCCTTTGCATAAGCGGAGTTGCACTTGGTGTAAGTATCGTTGCTCAGGTTCAGATATGTGTCACGGTAGACGCTGACCAGCTTCACCTCGTAGGTATCCTGGTTGATGCTGGCGATCATGATGGAGTCGCTTCGATAGCCCTTCAGCAGATCGTTGGAGCTGTCGCTCATTGCGTCAATACCGAAAAGTGCGATGTTGAGATACCCTGCCATGGTGCCGCCCTCTTCCGCCTGCTGGGCGACCTCCACATTGATCTTCAGCTCCTCGGGAGCCATCTCGGTGGTATCGGTGTACAGAAGTCCCTGTGCATCCTCCGTCCGGTCCATGACCAGCCAAAGGATTCCGAGCATCGCCAGAATGATGACGATCTCAATGAAAAAAATGGTGATCTTGCGATTCTTGCGGGCTCTCGCTGCAGCCGCTCCCGTAGGGCGTCCCGCTTTCTTACTGCCTCTGGTGTTTCCTGCCATAATCTCCTCCGGGGATTCCTTCAGGCATCCCCTTTTTTATTCTGCTTAGTATGCATTTTTATTGACGAATCCCGTAAAGAAAGTCATCAAAATGATCTTGATATCAAACAGCATCGTCCAGTTCTCGATGTAGAAGATATCGTACTCTATGCGCTTGCGAATGGATGTGTCTCCCCGCAGGCCGTTGACCTGTGCCCAGCCCGTCAGACCGGGACGGACCTGGTGTTTGACCATGTATCTGGGGATTTCCTCCATGAATTTTTCCACGTACTGCGGACGCTCGGGTCTGGGTCCCACCAGACTCATGTCGCCCTTGAGAATGTTAAAGAGCTGGGGCAGCTCGTCGATGCTGGTCCTGCGCAGCACCCGTCCCACCTTGGTGACCCGGGGATCGTTTTTCCGGGTCCAGCCCTTCCGCTCGGAGGCGCTGGTCTGCACCTTCATGGTGCGGAACTTGTACATCTTGAAGGGCTTGTTATGCAGCCCCACACGCTCCTGGGCAAAGATCACGGGGCCCCGGGAGGTGCATGCGATAAGGATCGCACAGATCAGCATGATGGGGGACGTGAGGATGATCCCGATGAGAGATCCCACAATGTCCACCACACGCTTGATGAAGATGTTGCCGGAATTGGTCAGGGGCACATGACGGATGTTGATGACGGGGAGACCGTCCACATCCTCGGTGTAGGGCCTGGTGGGCACCACGGAATTGTAATCCGGGATGAACTTGGTGTGGACACCGAATTTCTCACAGAAATTCACCACATGTTCCAGGTAATCATAGTCCTGCAGGGGCAGGGTGATGGCCACCTCATCCAGCTTGTTTTCCGGCAGGATGATCTCCAGATTCCCCAGGGTTCCAAGCACCTTCACGCCATGGTAGGAAGCTCCGGCGGGCACATGATCGTCCAGCACGCCCACCACGTTGACACCCCATTGCGGGTTCTCCCGGATGCGGTCCATGTAAGCCTCCGCAGCTCTGGAATAGCCCACCAGCAGGATGTGCTTCTGGTTGTAGCCCTTGCTGCGGAACTTTCGCAGCACTTTGCGCAGCAAAATACGATAGGCGAAATCCACCGCCATGTTCAGGAAGTAATAGATTCCGAGAACCGCACGGGAATAAGGGCGCTCGTGGATCACCACGAACAGGATAATGACCAGGATCACCATACTGATGGTGTTGGCCCGAAAGACGTCCCACAGCTCGTACCAGGACTTCCCGGTACGCCGAGGCGTATAGACATCGCTCAAAAGGAGGATCAGCAAGTGTCCCGGAACCAAAAAAGGCAAAATGGAATAATAACTCGTGATCGGTAGGACACCGACCCCGGGACCGTTTTGCAACAAATGAAATTTGATCACATATCCAAGGATGAAGCACCCACCGGCGATCAGCGCATCCAGCAGGCACATCAGCCGATTGAATACTTGCTGATTATCCTTAATCATACTCAAAATATTACAACTTTATGAACTAATGCACAATTAAGAAGACCTTCGGAATTTCTTAATTTTTCTTAAGAATGTCCTTTTTTCGGGGGCTCGGAACGGTTTTTCACCCCTTTCCGGCCCCCTTTTTCTACAATCAATATGTCAATCTATCGCAAAATCGACCGCAGATCCTCCAGCACAGACCCCTGCACCCGGAAGGGAATCTCCCGTGTTTTCAGCAAATGTCCGTCCTTGTAACTGCTGACAGTGATGGTATACGTTCCTTCCACAGCCGATACAGGCAGCATGAACTCGATCTCCCGCTGCAGGATCATCTGACGCTCTCCGCCGGAAAATCCTTCGTCCAGGTCCAGCTCCGCCTTCGGTGTCTCCGCATCCGGTGCCGTGCCAAAAACCTCGGGAAAGGTGATGACCAGCCGATCAACGTAGCCTGCGGCGCTGACGGAAAGGAGTCCGCTCTCTCCCGCCCGGAAGGTGATGGGATCGGATGCCGCGTTCAGATCGTCGGTGCCGTCCAGGAACCGGGTCAGATCCGCCAGCAGGTAAAATTCCGTGGAGTCGTAGGTGCTTTCCGTCACATTTCCCGCCATGTCGGAGACGGTAATATGCATGACAAAATCCCCGTAATACACCTCCCGGTCCTCCGTCACATCGATCCGCAGATCCTGCCTGCAGACCTGGGAGACGCCGTCCCGCTGGTAAAGGTCGTTACCGATCTGCGCCCGGGAAATGCCGTAGGAAGCGGTGGCGCCGTTGTCCCGGTTTTCCACCGAGATCCGCACCTCCCGAAGACCGCTGGCATTGTCCGTAAAGCTCAGGTCAAACAGGGCAGGTCCCTCTTCTCTGTCCAGGAAGGCATCCCCGTACTCCAGACGCTGCGCTGCAATGGTCTGGATGAACTCCCGGATTCCCAGCACCTTCGGCGGTTCCCGGTCGATGTTCCGGATCTCGCAGAGCACTTTGGTCACATTGGGAGCGTGGTCCGACGCCCTGCCGGGGGAATCCTTGGTCACGACGGAGCTGTCCGTCTCCCTGTCCCGCACCAGGACGGCGATGGTCATGTTCCGGTCCGCGGTGACGGTCCTGCCGGTGCCGTACCCTGTATTCCCCGCATTTTCCCGGAGGAACGCATAGGGGGAATCGCTGAGGCCGAAGCCGGAATCGGCGCCCGTGACTGTCACGGTAACGGAATCCCTCGTCCAGATGGGAAGCCCCACCGCCGCATCAAAGCTTGTCCTCGTAAGAGAGGCGGAAGGCGCCCGGTTGTCCCGGAGGTAGTAGGTGTAGGTGGCAGTGTTTCCCGCCTTGTCATACAGCTTCATGGAAATGGTGCAATCATCGGTGGACAGCGCATTTCCACGGAAAGGAATGGTAACGGAATCCGCTCCCGCCGCATAGGATGCGGACCTGCCGGTGATCGCATTTTTCATGGTGATGATGCAGCGGGAGGCATCGATCCCCGAAAGGTCGTCCGTCAGCCGGAAGGTTTTGGAGGAAGTATCGTCAATGTAAAAAACAGTGCCGTTTCGCACATCGGTCCCCGGCGGCGTCACATCCCGCAGCTGATCCCGCACACGGAAAGCGCCGGTGCCGTGTCCCGTCAGAGTGCCGGCATAGGTCACATTCGTCACATTTTGCCGGGGAGAGGCCACGGAAAAGGTCACGGAACGCAGACCCTCATAGATGTATGAGGCATAGCAGTACAGAGGATCGAAGGTGATCCGGGCCGTGGCATTTCCGGATGCTTTCAGGTAAAATCCCGTCTGCTCGCCTCCTTCGATGCTTCTGATATGGCCCCCGGAAGTCCCGGTGATACTGATGGCATGACCGGTGCAGACGTTGAGCCGCTGAATGCCGCCCCTGCTTTCCGTCATGGTATTCACGCTTACCGGCGCAGAGACCGGGTACCTGCTTACCGCTCCGTCACCCTTGGGAAAGCGCACCGGGTCCTTATTATCCCCGTCCGCCTTCGGATCGTTCAACCCGCTGAGCTCCACCGGGAAGGCATTTTCGCCCCGGTCCGTCACATAGGGGTTTGCCCGGTAGGACGAGCCTGCGGCATCCATCGCCGCCCCGGAATCGCAGTAGGCATACTCAAACCGCAGAGAGGAAATTCGGATCCCGCTTTCCCGCAGGTCCGCTGCCGCCCCCTCGTATTTGCTGGCAACGCACATGCCGGAGACTCCGCCGGAAAAGGAAGCCCGGGCGCCGATGCCCATGTGGGTCCGCCCCAGCAGGAAAACGCCGTGGTTCCCGCCATACACCTCAATGGGAGCATCCACCCGGATCTCTCCGTAGCCGTAGGCGCTGATGCCGGTGTCACTGCCGTTGAAAAAGGAATAACCCTCCCGGGTCTCCCCGATGATGAGGCGCTGGCCTTCCCTTTCTCCGCGGAACACCAGTCCCTTGACATCCTCATCGCTGCCGTTGCAGCGGCAGTCCGTCATGGCAATCTCCGTCCCGGCCCCCAGAGGGCAGATCTCAAAACCTTCATCGCAGGTATCCGTCCAGAAATCATGCAGGGAGATGCTGCTTCCCTCACAGTACAGGCCGATGTACATCCCTCTGGCATAGCCCCCTGCGACTCTGAGAGATGCTCCCTCGTCCTCCCGGAAGGTGATGCCCATGGTACGTACTCCGCCGTAGGCGCTGCGACTCGCGGCAGCGTCAAAGCGACAGTCCTCCAGCAGGCATTCCTTGGCCTTGCCGTAGCAGACGATGCCGTGGGTTTCGGGGTGATATTCCCCGGATTTCGGCAGATTTTGCAGGAAGCTGCAGCCGCTCACCCGGCACTCGCCTGCGGTGGCGCACTCCACACCTGCATGACGGTACTCGAAGCTGCTGTTTTGCACCTCCAGGTACACCGGCCGCTCCGCCGTGGATTCTCTGGTATAGATTCCCCGCTCGCAGTTCACAAAGCGGCACCCCTGAAAGGAAAAACGCTCCCCGCCGGGGCGATTGTCATTGTCTCCCAGAAAGCCGCACAGATCCGTCACCCCGTTGCAGTCGAAGGTAACCCCCTCAAAACGCAGATCATCCGAGGATCCCAGGGAACTGACTATACCTCCGTAGGGGATGGGAATCTCCCCTTCCGTCACAACGCTCCGCAGGGTACCTCCCACAAAGGTCACGGTCCTGCCGTTTGTTCCGCGCATAACGACAGAACCGTCCAGGTTGATGGTACCGCTCAGACGGATCACCACATCCGCACCCGCCGGGATCCCGGTATTCGGCACCGGATCCTGCAGCAGATATTTACGTACAATGGTGGGGTCCGAATCGTCCGCAGCCTCATCAACCCGCACAAAATAAGAGTTAAAATTCGCCGCATTCACAGTGATCTCCGCGGCAGCCCGCACCCGCATCCCGGAGGCGAGCATTACAAATACACCGGCCAGAAGCGCCGGCAACCATAAACATTTCTTCACAGGCAAAATCTCCTCAAAAACGCAGAGTTGCCCTGATCCGGTCCATATCATCCAATCAACACAGGAAAAATGACGGCGAATACCGTCCAAAAGAAAAACTTCCCCGAAGGGAAGTTCATTGTAACGCGATTTGTGCAGACATGCAAGTGCTAATTCCGGAGATGAGAAATGCACCGCCTTTCCGCCGGAATACGGCACGCTCCGGCCCCGTCCTCAGTTCCGCCGCAGCAGGAAAAGGTTCTTCCACAGGAGTCCCTGCACCGCCAGATAATAGGGCAGCCGCTTCATCTCGAAGGACACATGATGCTCTCTGCCCCGGGCGGAGCATCCCATTTTGATTCCCTTCAGGTACCCCAGCACATAGTCCTTTCCCATGCCCTTCCGTGCAAAAAACACGGTCTTCACCAGGAATCCGGCCAGCAGCAGGGGAAGATTCAGCAGGAGCTGCAGCAGAGGCATATTTTTCAGCACCACATAGGCATTGTTTCTGGAAGAAAGCTCCGTCTTCCGCAGATTGTAGCGGGAACCGGTGGAAGCACTGCCGTAATGCAGTACCCGGGCTGTGGGCTCGAAAGCATTGTAATACCCGTAGAGGCGGGCCCGGTAACCGATGTCCAGATCCTCCAGATAGGCAAAATGATTCTCATCGAAGAGGCCGATCTGCTCCAGAACGGACATCCGGTATATGGCCGCGCCTGCGCAGGCGGAAAAGACCCGTGCAGGGCGTGCGTAGTCCGCTGCGGGCTCTCCGTGACCGATGGCTCTGGACCATCCCAAAGCACAGTAAAAATCTCCTGCATCATCCAGCAGCTCCGGCCGGTCCCACATCAGCATGGCAGCGCTGACGGAAAAGCAGCGGGGATGCCCCTCGATGGCGTTGTAGAGTGCTTCCACAAAACCGGGCTCTGCCTTCGTATCATTGTTCAGAAGGATCACGTAGGGTGACCGGGTATCTTTGATCCCCACGTTTACCGCCTTGCAAAAGCCGGTATTGGTCTTCAGGTAGATCCGCTGCACCCAGGGGAACTCCTGCTCCAGGATCTGCCTGCTGTTATCCTCGGAGCCGTTGTCCACCACCAGCACACGATAGCTCACCATGCCCCGCTGGTAGGAAGGGCGCAGATGCTCCAGGCATTCTTTTAAATAACGCTCTCCATTAAAATTTGGTATAACAATCGTTACTTTTTCCATATCCTGCCCCAATCCGGGTAATATAACATCTGATATCCAAGCTGACAGACCCGTCTTCCCCAGGCCAGAGCAGGGGTGGTCAGATCCTCAATCCCTTCCAGCAGAGCCTCATCCAAAAGCATCTCTCCGCCCATCTGAGCAGGCTGTCCCTCTCTGGGCAGCGTCCGAATGGGAGTGAGTCTCTCGCGATAAGGAATCCCCGTCACCTTCTCAAATTCCTCCCGGAGCTCCTGCCGCACACGAATGCAGCGCAGATCCAGGGCAGGGGCTTCCTGGGTCAGGACGGCTCTGTGAAGATAACCACTGTAATCTGAAGGCAGATCTCCGTATCGCAGGCTCCCGTCCACCTCCATCAGTCCCCCCACGGTACGGCCGTGAAAACCGGAAAGGATCCTTCCGCCCACGCAGCCCAGCTCGGGGCGCAGGGCAAATCCATCCCCCTCAAAGGCCGGCAGATAAAATCCCACATGGGCCAGAGGCAGGGCACGGACTCCCTCCAGATGATCCTCCACGGCTCTCCTGCCCGCATCGTAGGCATAGCGCTTGCTGGCGGGATTGGCGGCGGTGGAGAGGTCATGACACCTCCAGTGATAGAGTACCTGGGGCACGTGGCAGATCTGCTCCGGGGAAAGTCCCTTGGTCACCCGCAGGATGAAATCAAAATCCTGGGCCCCGTCATATTCCTTCCGAAAAGGATGTTCCTTCGCCAGTTCCGTCTGCACGCACAATAAATGACAGATGTAATTATTGCTGTAGAGGTAAGCTCTGTCAAAGTCGGGCTTCAGATTGGGACTGAAGAATTCTGCGGCTTCGCCGTCACATTTGTCCTCATCGGAGTACAGGACTAACGGCACATTTTCCGCCTTCCTGCCCTCGGATATGGCCCGTGCCATTTCAAACAGCGCATTGGGTGTCAGGAGATCGTCATGGTCCAGCAGGAGGATATAATCCCCCGTGGCCTGTTCCAGCGCCCGGTTGGTGTTTTCCGAGATCCCCCCGTTTTCCGCAAGAGGCAGATAGGTGATCCGCTCCGGAGCCAGATCCTTACCGTCCTCCGCGCGAAGCTCCTCCAGTGTCTGAAACACACTGCTCTCCCCCGTCGCGGCTCCCGGGGATGCATCCGCCAGGATCAGGGTAAAGAAAGGATAGGTCTGCCGCAGTACCGAAAGCAGCATCTCCCGCAGATGGCGGGGATTCGTCTCATAGGCGGGTACCAGCACGGAAAAATGGGTCCGCTCCGCTTCCGGCATGGTCTCGGAGAGGGTGCGCTGGGACAGAAGCAGATCAACGGAATATACGGGAGGCTTGTAATCCTCCTCACCCCGCTTTTTCAGCTCCTCCGTGGCTGCGTACCAGGTGCCCACCGCCCCGTTCCTGCGCAGGTACAGATATGCTCTTTTCAGGTTTCCCGAAACGGACATGGATTTCCTCTCAGACAGTGCAGGTTTTTACATGGTTCAGATATGGAAAAATCGCCTTTTCAGGCGATTTTCCCTATGCAGATCCTTTCGGATCGTCAGATCAAAGCTGTGCTTTCACATCCTCGGTGAGCTGCTCCACCTTCTTCTGTGCATCCTCAATGCTGCTGCCCTTCACGCCCATGTAGAACTTGATCTTAGGCTCGGTGCCGGAAGGACGTGCGCAGCACCACTGATCGTCGGGAAGCTCGAAGTAGAGCACGTTGGACTTCGGCAGGCCGGTCTCGCTCTTCTCGCCGGTTACAAAATCGGTCACAACGCCGGTCTGATAGTCGCGGAACTTCAGCACCTTCAGATCGCCGAAAGCCTTGGGAGGCGTGTTGCGGAGCTTCTCCATCAGTGCGGAGATCTGCTCTGCGCCGTCGATGCCCTTCATGGTGATGGTGTACTGGGTCTCCTTGAAGAAGCCGTACTTGTTGTAAAGCTCAACCATCATATCCCAGAGGGTCTTGCCCTCTTTCTTGCAATATGCGGCAACCTCGCACAGCATCTGGACTGCCACGATGGCATCCTTGTCTCTTGCGTGGGTGCCTGCCAGGCAGCCGTAGGACTCCTCCAGACCAAAGACGTAATTGTAGGTGCCCTTCTGCTCAAACCACTTGATCTGCTCGCCGATGAACTTGAATCCGGTGAGGACCTCGATGAGGTGGACGCCGTATGCCTTGGAAATGGGGAAGGTCATGTTGGTGGTAACGATGGTGGTGACCATCGCGGGCTTCTCGGGCATGGTGCCGGTCTTTGCTCTCTCACGGAGCACATACTCAGCGATGAGCATGCCGGACATGTTACCGGTGAAGGCCACATACTCGCCGGTGGCGGTGTCCTTTGCATAAACGCCCAAACGATCCGCATCGGGATCCGTTGCCAGGACGATGTCCGCATCCTTCTCCTTTGCCAGCTTCAGGGCGTAGGTGAATGCCTTGGGATCCTCGGGGTTCGGATACTCCAGGGTGGTGAACTCGGGGTCGGGACCCTGCTGCTCGGGAACCACATACACATTCTTGTAGCCCAGTTCGGAAAGGATCCGCTGTACGGGCTTGTTACCGGTTCCGCACAGAGGAGTGTAGACGATCTTCAGATCTCCTGCCATCTCGGCGATGACATCGGGATGGATGATCTGCTTCTTCAGTGCTTCCATGTACTTGTCATCGATCTCTGCGCCGATGACCTGGTAGAGGCCTGCTGCCTCGGCTGCTGCCTGATCCATGGTCTTTACTTCGGCGAAATCCTTGATGGCTCTGACCTCAGCGATGACATCATGATCGATGGGAGCGGTGATCTGAGCGCCGTCCTCCCAGTAAACCTTATATCCGTTGTACTCCGGAGGGTTGTGGCTGGCGGTCACCATGACGCCTGCGGTGCAGCCCAGCTCTCTGAGCGCAAAGGAAAGCTCGGGAGTGGGACGCAGGGACTCAAAGATGTATGCCTTGATGCCGTTGGCTGCCAGACACAGCGCTGTCTCTCTGGAAAATTCGGGAGACATGCGGCGGTTGTCCATGGAAATGGCCACGCCCTTTGCCTGGGTTCCCTTCTTCAGGATGTAGTTTGCCAGACCCTGGGTTGCCTTACGAACGGTGTAAATGTTCATGCGGTTGGTGCCTGCGCCGATGACGCCGCGCAGACCGCCGGTACCGAACTCCAGCTCTCTGTAGAAGCGGTCCTCGATCTCCTTCTCGTCGCCGGAAATGGCCTTCAGCTCTTTTTTGGTATCCTCGTCAAAATAAGGATCCTCCAACCAGCGTTTGTATTCCTCCTGATAGCTCATACACACTCTCCTTTTCCTCGGCAAATGCCGTTATCAATACAAAATCAAATACGAAACCATTTTAGCACAAAATGCCAAACCGGGCGAGTATTAATCCCTTACCCCCAGGGAGCAGTCGCTCCGGTCCAGGGTAAGATTGGGGTTGTAATAGGGATCTCCCGCCTCCAGCACTTCCTTCCAGCGCTCCCGGAACAGTTTGCATTCCTCCTCGTAGCGCTGCATCTTTGCCGCATTTTTCCCGTCCACGTCGGAGCCCCGGGAAGCGGACTCGTAATGGTACAGCTCGCAGTAGGGATTGAAGATGTTGAGAAGGCCCTTCTGCCGCAGTCGCAGACAAAAGTCTACGTCATTCAGAGCGATGCGGAAGTCCTCGTCCAGGCCTCCCAGCTCGTCGTAGAGGCTCTTCTTCACCATGAGGCAGGCACCGGTGACGGCGGACATGTTCTGCTGGTACCAGAGCTTGCCCATGTAGCCCAGGTTCTCCCCGTCAAAGCGGTAGAACACATGGCCTGCGGTGCGGTGTGCTCCCAGTCCCAGGACGATGCCGGCATGCTGGATGGAATGGTCGGGATAGTAGAGTTTCGCTCCCACGGCACCCACATCCGGGCGCTGGGCAAACATCAGCAGTTCCTCCATCCAGTTCAGAGCGATGACCTCGGTGTCGTTGTTCAGCAGCAGCAGGTACTCGCCGGTGGCTTCCTTCGCACCGAAATTGTTCACCGCGGAGTAGTTGAAGTCCCATTTGTAATTCAGAACCCGTACCTTCGGCTCACTCTCCAGTTCCTTGTAGTAAGCAAAAATGCTGTCCTCGGTGGAGTTGTTCTCGATCACCAGGATCTCGAAATTTTCATAGGTGGAGCGCTGCAAAATGGAATTAATGCAGCGGCGCAGATCCTTCTCATGGTTGCAGTTGGGGATGAGGATGGAGATCTTCGCCTCCCGCTCCAGAGCGTATTTGATCCGGAAAATGGTCTCAAAGGCTCTGGTGCTCTCCAGCTCGAAATCATGGAAACCTGCCTTTTCCAGGGCGTCGCTGACGGCTCCTCTGGCTGCCTCGATGGCATAGGGCTTGGCGGAGATGTCGGATGCCACACTGGCCTCATGAGAACGCCAGTAGTACATGATACGGGGCACGTGCACCACCTTCTGTGCCAGGGCAGTGAGCCGCAGGATCATGTCGTGGTCCTGGCTGCCGTCGTACTTCGAGCGGAACAGCTCCGTTCCCTCCAGGAGAGAACGCTTGAAGACGCTGAAGTGGCAGATGTAGTTATTGGCCCGGAGATTGTCAATGGCAAAATCCGGCTTAAAATGCAGAGTGATGAAATTGTCGATATCGTCCCCGCTGAAGGTGCTCTCGTCGCAGTAGATATAGTCCGCGCCCTGCTCCGTGATGGCCTTGCAATACTCGTAGATCACGCTGGGATGCAGCAGATCGTCATGGTCCAGGAGACCGATGTAGTTGCCGGTGGCCATCTCCAGGCACTGATTGGTATTGCCGGAGATCTGCAGGTTCCGCTCCAGCTTCCGGTACAGGATCCTGGGATCCGCAGACGCCTCCGCCTTACAGTATTCTCCCACGTATGTATGAGCATCGTCAGAGCCGTCCGCCAGGCACAGCTGCCAGTGACCGCAGGTCTGGGTCTTCACCGATTCCACCATATCCTGCAGGAATTTCTGCGGAGTGTTATAGAGAGGCACCAGAATGGAGATCACCAGATCCTCGGGGAATACCGCAGCCGCTTCCTGCGCCCGCCTTGCCTCATCGGGAAAGCTCTTTTTTCCGTGCATGCCCCGCAGCCTTGCGTCCGTCATTTTCTGGCGGGCCTTAATGGCAAAGCCCCTGGGGCCTCCCAGGTTCTTGATGCGCTTGAAGGTTTTTGCAGTGATCTTGCAGGCGCCGCGAAAAGGCCGCGTCACCTTCCAGGACAGGGTGCTCTTGGTCTTTTTCAGCTCCTCCTTCATCCGCTCCGTCTCCGCCCGGCTCTCCGCCAGCTGACACTGCAGCGCCGTATTCTTCTGTTTTTCCCGGAGATATTCTTTCTCGTAATCCATGTTTTTCCTCCCGCTGTCCGTTACAGCGACAGCGTTTCTTTCGTATCCGTATCCGCCGTGGCGGCGTCATCCGTCTGCAATCTCAGACTGATGCGATGGGTGCCCTTCTGCAGCGCTCCCGCAGGCAGTCGCAGGAAAAATCCCGCCAGTCCCGCCATGGGACATCCCGGAAAAGCAGCCTCCAGATCACTGCGGTACATGGGCGTCGCCTCAGCGCTGACCTGTTTCTCGTCCGCCGCCGTCAGGGTAACGATCCGCTTTGCAGTGAGGACCGTTTCGGTTTTTCCTGCAGGGAACAGGGTGCCAAAGGCCTTCCCCGCCTTGCCGCCCATAGCTGCCAGGGGCAGGACCCAACCCCGGACCACGCAGGTATTCGGTGCCCCCGGATAGGGTGCGGGATCAAACACCGCTTCGTCAATGCGGATCCGCAGAGGACCTGCTTTCAGCTTTCCGTTCTTCCCGGCCTCCCCCATCAGGAGCTCCGCCGTCATTTCCTTATCCGTCCAGGGGAATTTGTAATTGATCTCATACCCCAGGGCGTTGTCGATGAGGTCGGGATGATAGTAGGGGTCCTGTCCCTCGTACTCGGGATAGAGGGCGAAAAGCACCTTCCGCTCCCCGTAGAGCCGCTCCCATTTTTCCGCATTGCCCGCGTCGGACCCTCTGGTGAGGGACTCGTAGTGGTCCAGCAGCGCCTCATTGCATTGTACGTTGCGGTAGCCCGCCCGGGCCAGCCGGAAGCACAGCTCCACATCATTGTAAGCCACCTTCAGGGATTCATCAAAGGGGAAGGAGCCGCAGGACGCCTTACCCGCTGCCTCCAGTTTTTTCCGCTCCACCAGAAGGCATGCCGCCGTCACGGAAAGCACCTCTCTGTTCAGGCGGTTCACACCGTGGTAAATGACACTTCCGTCGGAAAATCCGGTGAGTTTGTGGGAAGGGCCGTTCTTCAGCATGGTGACTCCCACATGCTGGATCAGTTCCGAATGAGCATAGTGAAGGCGCGCTCCCACGGCGCCCACACCGGGCTGCAGGGCCAGCCCCGCCATCTTCTGCAGCCAGTCGGGCTGCAGGATCTCCACATCGTCGTTCAGGAACAGGATCAGATCTCCCTTTGCCTCCCGGTAGCCCAGGTTGCACATGGCGGAAAAATTAAATTCCGAGGGATGCACCAGATACCGGAAGCCGTAGCGCTCCGACATGGCTGTATATTCCTTTTGGTTCTCGGGACTGCTGCCATTATCCGCAACGATAAATTCCGTATGAGGATATTCTGTCCGCTCCGTAAAGCTCCGAAGGCATACCTCCAGCACTTCGGGGTGATCCTTGGACAAAAGTACCACAGAGATCAGAGGATCCCCGGGGGTATCGTAAAGCACCTGACAGGTGGCACCCACCTCTTCAGGGAAGCCGCATTCTTCCTTTGTCTCCACATGAGCCGCCAGGCCTCTCGCCTGCAGGATCCGGTTCCGCAGATTGCCGCTCTCCTGTCCGCTGCAGGGCATCCACAGATCTGCCGCTTCGTCCATGGGGGCATTTCTGTGAAACAGTACTTCGGGAATGTGGAGGATTTCTTCCGTCTTCCCGGCAGCCATCAGCAAGCTCTCCGCCTCCAGGGTCAGTTCATACAACCGCAGCAGAGGATCCGACGCGCAACCGCTTCCCGCCGCCTCCTTCTCCAGCACCTGCAGCAGCAGGTCCTTTCGGAAGATCACCATGCTGCCGAAGTACATGCAGCCAAGCAGCTGCTCCGGAGAATACGCCCCTTTCAGCCAGGGAGAATGGTACCGGGCTTCCTCACAGGGCACTTCCGCAGCAGCATCATAACAGTCCTCGTCCCCGTAAAGCAGCGCCCCTTCCGGGTGTGCTTCCAAAAACCGACCGACAACGGAATCCAAGTCGGAAGACACCTCACCGCAAGCAGCGGTCAGTGCCACGTAGTCTTCACTTCGCCCCGACAATCTGACAGCGATGTCAGAAACCACAGACGCAGCACCGTCACTGTCCGCCTCTCCTGCCCGCAGAGAAAGCACAAAAAGCGAACGGTACGCAGGATGCCTTTCGGCTTCCTCCGCCCGCTCGCTCATTCTTTGCATTCGCCAGGGAAAATAGGGATGCACCTGCCCGAAGATTTCGAGACGGTAGCGATCCGCTTCCCCAATATGGGATTTTTCCTGTTTTCCCTCTGTCATAATATCAGATCCTTCCGGCGATCTTGCCCGAAATACCGGATACGATCAGGGTGATCTCCACCTCGTCGTCCATCACGGGCTTTATCTTCGAGGACCGAAGCTCGATCTGGGGATCGGAGGTGGTAAAGAGATACGCTCCTCCTCCCAGGGACTTGCCGTTGGTCAGAAGCTTTGCGGTATTCACCGGTTTGCCGCCCCGCAGTAGCCGCTCCACCTTCACCAGGCAGGGCTTGCTGCAAGGGTCGATCCGCAGATTCCGGCAGCCTTCCTTGGGCCGGATATGATAGGTCTTACTGTTGGGGATGTCTCCCATCTCTCCGTCGGGGAAATAGGACTCCTCCTCGGAATAGCCGGTTCCCGGATCCTCATAGATCTGCAGTCTCGCATTGGGGCCGGATTTCACATCCAGTCCGCGCTGCATCTCCGAAAGCCGACGCACGGGATTGCCGATGCTCTCCCGCATTTCTCCCAGGGCCGCATAGCCCCCCGTCACACTCTTCTGGAACTCCATCTCCGCAGAACGGTAGGCTGCCGCCATCTCCGGCGTTACGCCGATCTGATCCAGGAGTTTTTCCGGATCGCAGGTCTTTCTGCTCTCATCCTCCAGGAGGTAACAGTACAGCGCCCGGTACGCGATCTCTCCGGGGCCCGTCTGCCGCTCCGTGGTCCACTCACAGTCGATGATCTTCCAGGGACCGAAAGGATTCTCCTTCGGCACCAGCACATTGGAAAAGACCAGATCCAGGTCACTGATCCCGGCTTCTCTTCCGTAATCGATGCGTTCCGCGTACTCCGCGAAGAGCTCCCGGAACTCCCGGAACCGCTTGTCCGAAAGATAATCGTCCAGCACCTTCTCCAGGCTGATATGCCCCCGGATCAGAGGATAGACCAGGCTGTCCCTTCCTCTGGTGGCACTCACCACGATCTCCAGGGTACTGCCCTCATAACGCTTCTGCAGCCGCTCCTCGTTTTCGTGCATGATCCGCAGATGCTCCCATGCTTCCTTCGTCAGCGCCCGCTTGATCACTTCCTTCCCGGTGATCTCGGTAGAGATCCGGTAAGCAGCCTTACGATCGTTGGAAAAACGCATGTAGCGCAGATCGATGGGTTCTCCCAGGACGCAGATGTAGGAGTTGGAGAAAAAGGGGAAATTCCCGTCCCTGATCACCATGTCGTACACCAGCTTCTCGTCAAAGATCTCCCATCTGTCGCGATCGTAATTGCACAGATTGGTCTTGCACTCTCCCACCTCCGGCAGCCGTCTGTCGGAAAAGAGGGTGTGCATGAATTTGTAATCGGGATAGGGGTAGAGGATCTCGCATTTGTCCTCTCCAAATCCCGCGGATCTGGCCAGCTGCCGCAGTTCTCTGGCGGTAAAGGTTCTGGCGGGACCGCCTCCAGGATAGTCCTCCAGTCCGGAGAAAAATTCCCCGTTGTGGTCCTCTCTGCAGCCTGCCCAGTACTTCATGCCGGTCTTGTTCTCGATTGCGATGATGATCCGTCCCCCGGGGGCCAGATGCTTTTTCAGGATCTCCAGGAAATCCCTGTAAGGATTCTCGCCGCCGATGTAGAGGCCGCCGTACTCAAAGGCCCCGATGAGAAAAATATAGTCGTAGTCAGCGGGAAGCTCCTCTTCCACCACCTGGAAATTTCCCACATGGATCCGCACATTGTCGGCATAGCAGTGACGATAGGCATTGATCCTGCTGCGGCGTAAGGACAGATCC
Organism: Lachnospiraceae bacterium; assembly: GCA_016286555.1. GTDB lineage: Bacteria > Bacillota > Clostridia > Lachnospirales > Lachnospiraceae > AC2028. The sequence goes on from JAEETA010000001.1 coordinate 189,471, forward strand.
ACGCAGTCCACCTGCCCGCCCATCTCCGACAGAGCGCCGGTGATGGCTCCGCAGCCGCTGCCCACTTCCAGGCATTTTTCCGTACCCTGCATGGGAACCCAGCGGACGATATTTTCTCTCAAGTGAGACAAATGGTAGAGGAAGGGCCAGTTGCAATGGGCCTCAATGGCATCCTGATAGGTGCCGTCGGGGCGATCCTGCACCACGGAAAGCATCTCCTGCTCCACCTCGCCGTCGGAGTAGAGATCCTCCCCCGGATAATGATCCAGATTAAGTATGATCTGTCCGATCTTCTCTTCCTTCATGAACCTCGTGAACCTCAATCCTAGTTTCCATATCGTAGTAGCCCACCGTGTCCTTATCGGAAACCACGGTGACCCGCATCACGTCGTAGAGCCTGTGGTACACCACAAAATCATCCCGCTCGTAGCCTGTGCATCCCAGGGAGACCAGATACTCGCCGCCCTGCAATGTCATGCGCTGGGTAAAGGTGATCTCCAGCACTTCCCCTTTTTTGCCGGGACGCAGGAAAGCCTTCTCCAGCATTGTGTTGGTGCCCGTGATCTCCACGCCCTTCACATTCTTGAAGGAGCTGGCAAAAATAGGCTCCGGCAGGTCTTCCTTCAACTCCACCTGCATATGCACCGTAAATTCCGACCCCTTGATAACGGAGGTGGTGCGAACCCCGTTCTCGTCGGTGATAAAGCAGTCGCTGATGACAGCCCTTCCGTCCCCGTACTCCAGGGCCTTCACATCGGTGCCGTCCTCACTCATTTCCTGTTCCACGCCGTCGTACTGACCCACCAGCACCTTCTTGTAGGCGTCGATCATCTTTTTCGGCGTGCCTTCCCCCAGCATCACGCCCTTGTTCAGCAGATACACGCGGTCGCAATATTTGCTGATGTTGCTCAGGTCATGGCTGACAAAGAGGATGGTCCTGCCCTGGGCCTTGAACTCCTCAAACTTCCGGTAGCACTTTGCCTGGAAAAACACGTCGCCCACGCTGAGGGCCTCATCCACGATGAGGATCTCGGGATCGATGTTGATGGCTACGGCAAAGGCCAGACGGACAAACATACCGCTGGAGTAAGTCTTTACGGGCTGATATACATAATCCCCGATATCCGCAAATTCAAGTATCTCCGGAAGTTTTTTCTCGATCTCCTCATCGGAAAAGCCCATCATCGTCGCGTTGAGATAGACGTTTTCAACTCCGGTGTATTCCATGTTGAAGCCCGCGCCAAGCTCAAGAAGAGCAGAAATACGTCCGTTTATCTCAACCTCGCCGGAGGTCTGGAAAAGAACACCGGTGATGATCTTGAGTATGGTGGACTTACCCGAACCGTTGGTTCCTATTATTCCGACGGTCTCCCCTCTTTTGATCTCGAGATTCACGCCCTTTAAGGCCTCATTGATCCCGGGCTTTCTCTTTCCCCGCAGGAATCCGAAAGCGTCAAAGAGCCTGTCCTTGGGCTTTTTATAAAGCTTATATACTTTTCTAACATCCGTGAGCCGGATGGCAATTTCATTCTCAGCCATATAATTATCTCAGATTAAAACCTTAATATATTCAAAAAATCAAAGATGCTTCCGTATGTAAAATTCATTGATATTCACATCAGTAATTATCATCAAAAGCATCAAACGCCTATCACAGCACATCAGAGAAGTGAATTCTCAGTTTCTTAAAGATCGCCGTTCCCGCGAGCATGAGAAGCGCCGCAACAGCCCAGAAATAAAGCGTGTACCAGCCGTGTTCAAAGAACCAAACCTTTCCATAAACCGCTTCCCTGTAACCATTGATTATATATACCAGCGG
>JAEETA010000042.1 GCA_016286555.1 Lachnospiraceae bacterium
CACGGGAGCCTTGGTGGCAGCGGCGTCGATGACCATGGAAATGATCTTTGCAAGGGTGGTATCCTCTCCCACCCGGGTGGCCTCACATTTCAGGAAGCCGGACTGGTTTAAGGTAGCGGAGGTCACTTCGGAGCCCGGCTCCTTGTCCACGGGAATGCTCTCTCCCGTCAGGGCCGCTTCGTTTACGGCGCTGTTTCCCTCCAGCACGATACCGTCCACGGGGATGGTCTCTCCGGGACGCACCAGGAAAATGTCGCCTTTCCGAAGATCCGAAACGGAGACGGTTTCCTCCTTCCCGTTTCGCAATACGGTGGCGGTTTTCGGGGTCAGGCGCATCAGGCTCTTTAAGGCATCGGTGGTCTTCCCTTTGGAGTAGGCTTCCAGCATTTTTCCCAGCGTAATGAGGGTCAGGATCATGGCGGAAGCTTCGAAATACAGTTCATGAACATAGCCGTGAGCCGTGTTCATTTTTCCCTGCACCAGGGCGTCTGACATGAGAAAGAGGACTACCACGGAATAGGCGTAGCCCACGCCGGAGCCCATGGCGATGAGAGAATCCATATTGGGGGCTCCGTGAAAGAGCGCCCGGAAGCCGCTGACAAAAAAGCGGCGATTGATCACCAGGATCACAGTGGAAAGCAGGAGCTGGGTAAGGCCGATGCTCACGGGATTTTCCGCCAGAAACGCAGGCAGAGGGAATCCGAACATTCCCGCTCCCATGGAGACATACAAAAGCAGCAACAAAAATCCCAAAGAGGTCAGAAGTCGCTTTCGCAGAGCAGGGGTCTCCCTGTCTTTCAGGGCTTCCTCCTGGGCCGCCAGCTTTTGCAGATAATCGTAAGACGCGCCGGCAGATGCTCCTGCATCCTTCAGGGATGCGCCGTATCCCGCCTTCTCCACGGCGGAGATCACGGCAGCAGGATCCGCAGATCCCTCCACCCCCATGGCGCCGGTCAGGAGACTGACAGCGCAGGATTCCACGCCGGGCAGTTCCGAGACCGCCTTCTCCACCCGGGCCTGGCAGGCCGCACAGCTCATGCCGGTAACGGTGTATTGTTCCATAAACGGGTCCTCATGTTGTTGACAATATGTCAATTATGTAATGATACTACGGATTGCTTCGTTGCTACGCAACTCCCGCAATCCTACAACCACTCACAATCCGCTGATTTTCTGCATTCACAGAAAATCGCTTCTTGCTCGTGTTTGTTCGGGCCATGAAGTCATTCATGCTCACTCATGCAAGCATGGTTCGCAGAATGACTTATGCCCCTTGTATCATTTCACGTAATAGTGACGCCCGATCCAGCTGGAAAGTCCTCCCAGACCGGGATAGATGATGCGCTCGCTGATGTTCAGCTGGTCCAGCATATCCCGCACACGCCAGCGCAGGTTCCGGTCGATGACATACTTCACCGTACCGTTTGTTCTGGCATCCAGGAAGCCTTCGATGTCCGTCATCTCCATGGGCACCACGGAGAAGAAGGAGTACTGGTTCACGATGCGGGTGTTGACGGAAGGGGGCTCGATGACCACCATGGCATCCTTTCCCATGTCGGCATCGTATTTTTCCAGGCTGTTGCCCGTGATCTCCTTCAGCATGTCCACGGAGTAGATGGTGGACATCTTCTGGTTCAGAAGGGTGCGGTAGTCCTCCGGCAGGATGGCGTGCATCTCGTCCATGTCGATCTGCCACACCATACAGTCGTGGGCGTCCATCTCCGCCATATCCGTCTCCGTGACGGCAAAATGCAGTCCCGTCAGTGCCGAGTGGGTCCAATCCAGGAGCCTGGTGGGAAGGCCGTAATGCTGTCCCAGGATCATCTGACGCCATACGGATTCCGCGATGGTGGGATCTCCGATGACGGCATATTTTGCAAAGGTTTCCAGGATCGCAGGCTCCAGGCGCTTTGCCAGATGCTTGCAGTTCCTGCCCAGGCTGGTCTCCATGCGGAAGTTCACATCCGGCATGCCGCGGTAGAGATAATTGTTGCGGTTCCGATGCAGATCCTCTCTGTATTCCTGGTCCGTCAGAAGAGGCATCAAATCTTCGATCCTGGTGATCCTGACTTCTTTGATCATGGCTCATTCCTCCATGGGAGTGCGCAAAGATCTCGCGGCGGGCGTGGCCCGACGTGACGCTAGCGCAGTATGGTTACTTTCGTAGGTCTGTGACAATAGGGACAGTTCAGATAGTTCTGGGGCGCGTCGGTGTGCAGATCCAGCCGGTCCGCAACCGCAGGGAAGCTCTGTCTGCAAACGGTGCATTCCACCTTCACACGGCTCTTGCCCAGCATACCGCTGCCCATGCCTTCGTCCTCATGCTTTCGGTTGTTCTTTCGGAACTGAAACAAATACAGCACGATCACAAAGATAAAGATCAATCCCGCAGCCAGCATAGTCCCTCCTTATGGTGGTGCCCTTCGGGCAACGCCCGAGCATCTCCTACTTTAACGCCTCCCGGATCCGCCGGATCTCCTCTCCGGTGCCCAGCACCGGGGAAAAAGCGGTGGCAGCGCCTGCAGCGATTCCCATCAGGAGCGCTTCCCGGGCATCCCCAGAGGAAAGATACTCCGCCAGGAATCCTGCCAGCATGGAATCCCCTGCACCCACCGTATTGACCGGCTTCCCGGAGGCAGCAGGGGAAAACAGCTCTTTCCCGTCCTCGGAAAGCAGTGCGGCGCCCTCAGGTCCCAGGGAGATCAGCACATTTCGTGCGCCCTGCTCCTGCAGGCGACGGGCATAGGTGAAAATCTCCTCACGAGTAATCTGCTCTACTCCAAAGAGCTCACAGAGCTCCGCCAGATTGGGCTTGATGAGCAGTGGACCATAGGACAGTGTCTTAAGCAGCAATTCTCCCGTGGCATCCACCGCAAAGGAGATCCCGCGCCCCGCGATCCGCTCCAGGATCACGGCGTAGGTATCCGCAGGCATGGAAGCGGGAATGCTTCCGGAGAGGATCAGGAGATCTCCCTCCCGCAGCTCGTCAATTGCCTGCATCAGCGCTTCCGCAGATGCTGCATCGATGGCAGGGCCTGCCGCATTGATCTCGGTCTCGGTTTCACCTTTCAGTTTTACATTGATGCGGGTCATACCTTCCGGCAGGGTGATGAAGCGTGTTCTGACACCCATGTCACGAACGCCCCGTTCCAGCTCCCGGCCGGTAAAGCCTGCGATAAAGCCCAGAGCGGTGCTCTCCACTCCCAACTGTCCCAGCACGTAGGAGACATTGATCCCCTTGCCGCCGTAACAGATCTGCTCCTCCGAGCTTCGGTTGGTCTCTCCCGGCTGCAGGGGACCTTTCCGGTGCATCACATAGTCCAGAGCCGGGTTAAAGGTCACTGTATAAACCATGAGGTCCTCTCATTATTGCCTGTCCTCGAGGGTCAGGCCTTCTTATCTTCCTTGGGAGCGGCCTTGGGATCCTTCTTCGGATTTTCCTTGCCCTCCGCAGGCTTCTCCGCTGTAACGTTTTCCGCAGCCGCCTTCTCCGCAGCTTCTTTCTCTGCTGCCAGTTTCTTCAGCTCTTCCTCTTCCAGGACGCGGTACGCCACCTTGCCCACCAGGGTCTTGGGCAGTTCCTCGCGGAACTCGATGTCGTAGGGCATTGCGTACTTCGCGATATTTTTTCTGCAGTATTCCATCAGCTCCCGACGAGTGGCTGCACCGGGCTCCACGCCGGGCACCAGCTTCACGAATGCTTTCACCTTCTGCATCTTGTAGTCGTCGGGCACACCGATGATGCAGCTCATCTGCACCTTCTCGTGGGCATCCAGGATGTTCTCCAGCTGACCGGGATACACGTTGTAGCCGGAGGTGATGATCATACGCTTGGAACGCCCCTTGAAATAGACAAATCCCTGGTCGTCCATAGCGCCCAGGTCGCCGGTGCACACCCAGGTCATGCCGTCCGCATGCTTCTGCAGGGTCTGAGCCGTCTCCTCGGGATGGTTCATGTACTCCTTCATGACGGTGGGGCCTGCCAGCAGGATCTCACCCTCCTCACCGTAGGGAAGTTCCTCCTCGGTGCCGGGCTTTACGATCTTAATGTAAGTGTCGGGGAAGGGTACGCCGATGCTGCCTTCCTTGAACATATGGGGAGGAGTGAGGCAGCATGCCGTCACGGTCTCCGTGGCACCGTATCCCTCACGGACCTGAATGGTGGCCTTGTGGTCGTAGAGGAAACGGTCGAATTTCTTTTTCAGCTCGATGCTGAGGCTGTCACCGCCGGAGAAAACACCCTTCAGACAGCTCAGGTCTGCGCCCTCCATGCTGGGCAGACGCAGCAGTGCTTCATAGAGGGTGGGAACGCCTGCGATGAAGTTGCAGCGGCATTTTACGATGAGCTTTGCGTAGCTCTTGGCGGTAAAGCGTGGTACCAGAATGCAGCGGCCTCCCTGGGAAAGCATGGTGTGAATGCAGACACCCAGACCGAAACCGTGGAACAGGGGCATTGCCGCCAGCATCTTATCGCCGGGGCGGAACATGGGATTGGCTGCCACCACCTGCTGCCCCATGGCGTTGAAATTGCGATTGGTCAGGACGATGCCCTTGGTGGTGCCGGTGGTGCCGCCGGAGTACAGGATCACTGCGGGATCCTCGCTCTTTTTCCTGACACGGAAATTGTAGAAGCAATGATTCGACAGGCGCATGAAGTCCTTCCAGCGGATGACGGGTGCATCCTTGGGGATCTTCTGTACCTTACGGCCCGCCGTCAGCATATAGCCCGCCTTCACGGGTCTGCTGAGGGCATCCTTCACGGATGCGATGATGATATTTACGACACCGGTATTACCCCGGATCGCCTCAAACTTGTGATAGAACTGGTCCAGGGTAATGGCAGTGACGGATTTGCTCTCGTTTAAGTAGAACTCGATCTCCTTCTCCGCGGAGAGAGGGTGGATCATATTGGCAACGGCACCCACCATGTTCACCGCATAGAACATGTAAATAGCCTGGGGGCAGTTGGGCATTGCGATGGTGACCCGGTCATCCTCACGGACGCCGATGGTCTTTAACGCCTTGGCGCAACGCTCGATCTCCCGCATCATCTGGCTGTAGGTCGTGGATCTCCCCATGAAATCAAATGCGATGTAGTCCGGGTACTTTGCGGCGATATCTTCGACCTTGTCCACCATGGATCCTTCATAATATTCCAGGTGCAGGGGCACATCACCCACAAAAGGGGCCCAGGGGGTTTTTACTTTCTGCTCGTCCATTCTAGTATTCCACCTCTTCTTCCAGTGTTTTTTCAAGGAGCTCAGGCTCCTCCAGCAGTTTTTTCAGGAGCCGTACGGTCTTGGAACAGTAGTAGCCGTCGGAGATGCGCTCATCCACCGTCAGGCCCAGATCCACGCTCATGCGCATGGTCACATTTCCCTCCTCATCGTAGAAGGGGCGCTTTTTCATTTCACCGATGACACAGAAAACGGAAGTGGTTCCCCAGTTGGTCAGGTGATGGTAGCCGGCGTGGAGCTTGATGGAGCCCAGGTTGCTCACCAGCACGGATGCGTAGAAAGGATCCGTTGCGATGACGGACTTCGGCATCAGCCCGTGTCTGTCCAGGCATCTGGCGATGGCGCCCACGATCCGGAGCAGGGGGCGGGGGATCTTTTGCAGCACGTCCATGGCTGCGGTGGACTGATCCTTGTCGGTATCGGACTTGCAAAGGGACACCTGACGATAGAGTTCCTCGTGGATGGTGTCGATGTTGTCGGTGGGCTTGCTGTGAATGAATGCCAGAGCCTCACCGCCGTTGTCGGAAAAGATCTTCTTTACGGTAAATGCTGCGGATACTTCGTTCCGCTGATAGATGGTCTTGTTCTGGATAAAGCGGTTCATCTGGGGACGCAGGGTAATGGTCTTCAGCATTGCCGTTACCATCACCTGGAACATGTTGTACTTGTAGGCAGGACCGCTTGCGTTCTTGCGCTCCAGGTATTCCATTACATTGGTCAGGTCGATGCACTCCGAAATGAACGCCTCGTTATCGCAACGGTTGGGATAGATCAGGGGCATAATGGTGTGCATGGAGTCGATCTTTTTCAAATAGACTCCGTCTCTTCGGTCTCCGAGCTTTCTAGCCATAGTTCTTGTTTATTCTCCTTTATATGACAGCTCCGTCGTTTTTGTAAAACGGGGAGCCCAGTATTTTTTGCCGAACACGATGATCTCCGCCACCAGGCAGGTAACGGCTGCGCCCAGGATATCCAGGGCGGAGTGCTGCTTCACGAAGCAGACTGCCAGGCAGATCATCACTACTACGAAGAGAAGTCCCGCTTTCGTGAGGGGTTTCAGATCCCGGTCCTTCAGTCCCACCGACAGCACAGCCAGGGAAAATGCCACGTGCATGGAGGGGAAGACGCCGGTATTGGTGTCAAAGGCGTAGATCAGTCCCATGACAGCGGTGAGGATGTTCTGTCTGGGGAACACCTCGGGCCGCAGGTACTGGATGCTGGGATAGATCAGGTAGACCAGAACGCCGATGACCTGGGTAATGATGATGTAGGTCTGCATCTCCCGGAACCGTTCCACATCATAGAAGATGCCGTAGAGCAGGGAGCCTGCAATGAGGACGTACCATCCCGCGTAGAAAATGAGAAAAAACTCATTGAAGGGGATCAGGTCGTCCAGTCCGCAGTGGATCGCATGAAAGCGCTCCGCGGGGATCAGATTTTCCGTGATGAAGAAAAAGAGGAAATACACGGGCCATCCGATGATGAGCAGCAAATGGGAAAACTGCGGATCCTTAAGTGTCCGAAGGGACAGGCCGGTATAATCAACTCTCTGTTTTTTCATGTTGAACCTTCTCCAGGGGCTGGCTTTCCTTGTAATATTTTTTTGAGATATTCGGGTAGGGAACCACGATATGTTTTGGCTGCTCCAGAGCCATCTCCGTGATTCGTTCCATCAGTTCCGTAGCCACGCGCCTGCGCTCCTCCTTGCCGGGGGCCTCCATGTTGTAGTACACGGGCTCTCCGTAGGTGACGGTCTTCAGCATGGGTGCCAGGTACATGGGAACAAAGGCCAGGTCCTTCCCCGTCTTTTTCCGGTAGGTGCGGGCCATGTCGATGAATTTGTCCTGAAACTGATAGACGATATTGTTGTAGGGCTCGTAGCACTCCGGAAAGATCACGATGCGGTATCCCTTCTCCAGCCATTCCTGGGACTCCCGGAAGGTCTCTATGACACGCATGTCATGATAGACCGGGATGCAGTGCGCGTTGCCGAAAACGCAGACCGCCAGGGGCGGGATCAGGTGACTCAGGAGCTTGAAAAAAGGCCTGGCGGCGGGCTTCGATCCGGACCAGAAATCCTTGTAGGCATAGGCCGCCACTTCCTTAAAGTTCATCATTTCGCCGGCGCACCAGATGTAGTGCGGCCCGGGGGTGTAGAGTTCCGCTTCCATGGGACCGTACATGTGACTGTGGTTCCCCACGATAACGCAGGCCCCCTCCGGCAGATGCTCCGTTCCGCGGATCGTGTACTTCGGTGAGAACACCTTCACATTAAAGCGGATGAAGCGATAAAGCGGGCTGATCTTCTTGTCTTCCATAGCTGCTTTTTTACTTCTTTCGATCGATTGATCTGTGCAAAGCACATCACTCTACATCATACACTTTTTCATAGGAAAAGTCACTTTAAGATATTCGAAAGAGAGGTCTGTCTACATCGTCATATCGAAGTACTGCCACCACAGATCAAAGAGCGTCCGCCCCAGCTGATTTTTGGTGTCATAGACCACCGTAGCGGAACAGACGGGACCTTCGGTGAGGCTTTTGCCTGCCAGCGGAGCAAAAATCCTTCCGCAGGGGCAGAGGTAGCTTTCCGTGAAGGGGAACTCTCTGTCCTTCAAAAATCCCGTAAGCAACCGATCCGGCTTTCTCCCGGGACGCATCGCCACGTACATGTTTTTTCCGCAGCTCGGGCACTTGCAGCCGGAAGCCGTCAGGTTTCCCTCCCGTGCTCCGAAGACCCCTTCCGGAACGGGACCGTCGAAAGAAAACAACGAAGGAAATACCTCACGGGGGATGGTAAGTTCATACCACAGGGACCTGGCGTCCAGCTTTTTCCGCAGGATTTCGGGGGAGCCGTTAAATACCGCATCGACGGGAAAGTCCGATTCCGCTGCACGATATTCTTCCAGGAGCTCCCCCTGAATGTGGAATCGATCCAGGAACACTCCGCAGATCTCCGCCATTTCTTTCATGCGTCCCCTGTCAGGAACGAAAAATTGATAATCATCCAGGAGTCTGAGGTAATCCTGACCCACCATCCGGGCCAGATCCAATGCTCCTTCCATTCCTCCCAGGATTGCCAGATCGACGATTTCCTCCATGCCCAGTTCCAGTAGCTCCCGGGTTCTGTCCAGATTCGGCTCCGCGCCAAGCACCTGTCCCAGGCGCAGCATTGTCAGGATGGTTCTTGCATAATAAGCGCACCCTTCCGCTCTCAGAACATGGGCCATAACGCTGTTTGCAATCTCGGAATCCCGTGCCAGGAAGCCTCCCGCCTTTGCAAAAAACTCCTGTGCGGAAACCGTATCTCCGGTCATGAAAAATACCTGCCCGAAGCGGATATTCAGTACTGTAGGATCCGTGATCACATCTCTCAGGCCGGGATTTGCGGTCGACTCGGAAAAACCTCTCTGGATCATCAGCAGATCAAACGCCTTGCTCCAGTGTCCTCCCTGCATATAGAACCGGAAGAGGCGGTCGCTCAGTTTCCGGGTAGTGGGGATCACGGAATAGGACTGTTTCGTGGCCTCCGGATCGTTCCGGATCATGTCTCCCAGTCTGTCAAAGGCCTGTTCCATGATGGGAATCGCGTTTTCCATCCGTCCGTTCTCGTCCAGATCTCTGGACAGACGTACCAGTGCCCAGACATAGCCCAGACGCTGGGACTCTTCCAATGCCTTTTTTGCCATGGCAGGATTCCATTCCGTGCCCTCGCCGGAAGCGTAGGCTCTGCCCAAAAGGAACCATTCCTCTCCCGTGAGTTCCGGAAGCTGACCGCTTTGTTTTCCCAGAGCGGTGCAGAAGGCCTCCCGTGCCTTTTTGATCTCTACGAGAGAGAAGACCTCTCCGACCCCGGGATACAGCTCCCGCAATTGCTGCAGATCCGTATCCTGCATCATTACGGGAATAACGGTCTTGCCTGCTGCCACAGCATCCGGATATTCATGTTTCATGACATAGTTGTCATTTTCCAGCAGATGTGGCGTGACCAGCAGCAGGAAAATATGGGAGGCTTCCAGCTTCGATTTGATCTGGTCGTTATAATCTTCCCCGGGGACCAGGGCATCATCATACCAGATGCCCACATCCGTCAGTTCCTTCCAGCAGCGCAGGAGCCTCAGGAGATCCTTCAGATCTGCCAGATCTTTTTTCCGGTAACTGAAAAAGACCCGGTGGCGAAGATACCGATCCGGGTTCGTGTCTATGTTGCTGATATCGATGTACAGATCCACAAAACGCTCAATAAAGCTCTGCAGCTTCCGCCCAAAGTCCGGTGCGCAGGCATTCATGAGATGGAAGGATCCAAATCTTTGGGTAAAGGCACTTCCCAGGCCCTCTTCCAGCGCCACCGGAAGCAGCAGATTGCCTGCGGAAGCTGCCAGGGGGAACACTGTTTTTCCTGCGACGCAGTCCTCCCCGAAAAATCGCTTCGTGACGGCGAAAACCACCACTTTCATTTCCGAAAGGATTGCCTTCAGTTCCTCCCGGTCAAAGTCCTCTTCCTTTCCTTCGGAGATCCGGATCTCCGCATGATAGGTTTCCTGAATTTTTCTTCCGAGGTCCAGCATTGCAGGCATGTCGTCCGGATGGCCGCAGATGTACACATACTCGTTTTTCCCAAGCATCATTCCTGCGGCCTGCTTCGGATTCGGCAGGACCCTAAATCCGTCTCTGTTCAATTGTCTTCCCCTCCCTGAAAATGATGGATCCTGTCTCCTTACAGAAAGTCTCCCAGAACGCCCCTGATGAGATTGAGGAACGCAATGGCAATCAGCAGAAATCCTCCCAGCACCACGGAGCCGGAGCGGTATCTGTCTCCGAACAACCGCCCGGTATGGACACCCACATTGGAAACAATGCAGGTAACGATCCCCAGGATCACGGAAGCCAGGAGGGCATTTTGCAGCTCTCCTCCAGCCAGGATCTCCACGGGCACCGCCACAAAGGTAACGCCCACTGCCAGCGCATCAATGGCGGTAGCAACAGCCAGGATCAGCATGGTAACAAAGCCGTAGCCGGCCTTCTTTTTCCGCTCGTCCTCCTCATAGGATTCCCGGATCATGTTGACGCCGACAAAGACCAGCAGGATAAAGGCCACCCAGGGGGCAGCCAGACGGATGATGCGCTCGAAGCGGCTTCCCGCCAGGAAGCCCAGCATGGGCATCAGCACCTGAAATGCGCCGAACCACACGCCGCAGATCATGCCTTCCTTCCAGCCTTTTGTCTCTACGGTCATCCCCTTACAGACGGATACTGCAAAAGCATCCATGGATACGCCGATGGCCAGGATCAGTATTTCCAATAGTTCCATAAAATTCTCCCCACGATAGACCGATGATCTTATTTTTTCTGAACGGAATAGCCGAACTTTCCGATGTATTCTCCCAGGGTGTAATACTCACCGTGGGAGTATGCGATCGGGTCGGAGGCGGCCAGATCGAAGCGCCCCGTTTCATCCATGTACTCCCTACTGACGGTGACACCGACGATCTCAGCCAGAAAGAGATCATGGGATCCCAGCGGCAGAACCTGCGTCACCTTGCAGTACAGATTCACGGGGCTCTCGGCGATGGCCGGGGTCTCCATGAATTCCGAAACATACTCCGTCAGATGCATCTCCGCGAACTTATCCACGTCCCGTCCGGATTTGACGCCGCACCAGTCGCAGGCCCCGGTCAGATCCCGGTTTACCAGGTTGACCACAAACTCTCCCGTATCCTTGATGATATCATAGGAAAAACGGGAAGGTCGAACGGAGATGGAAAGCATGGCAGGGTCGGAATTGATGGTGCCGGTCCAGGCGATGGTGACGATGTTGGGACGTTCGCCGGGCCGCTTGCAGCTCACCATGACTGCCGGAACGGGATAGAGCATGTTCCCGGGCTTCCAGGCCTCCTTAGCATTCACGGATTGATTTTCAGACATCTGATTTACTCCTTCCGGCCGGCATTCTTCGGAGAATCTTCGCCGTCCTGCTCAAGAATCCCCCGGATCCTCGGAAAAATTTGTACAAAAAAGAAATGACAGCCAAAAATAGGTCATGCTATAATGCTTTCAATTGGTAAAGCATTAAAGGGCCAAAGTGTGCTTCGCACACAGAGGGGAACGGAGGGTTTATGAGTGATTTTATGACAAATCTGACGCAGGTCAATGATGCGATCAACTCATTCGTATGGGTGAAGATCGGATTGTTTCTGCTCCTGGGCACGGGCCTGGTGACGACCTGCATCACAAAGTGTTTTCAGATCAGCCATCTGAAGCACTGGTGGAAGGAGACCATCGGATCGGTCTTCTCCAAGGACACCCATCAGAAATTGGGTAAGAAATCCGGATCCGTGTCGCAGTTCCAGGCGCTTTGTACGGCACTGGCAGCAACCATCGGTACCGGTAACATCGCAGGCGTCTCCGCAGCCATCTGTCTGGGCGGCCCCGGCGCCGTGTTCTGGATGTGGATTGCAGCCTTCCTGGGCATGATGACCAACTACTCCGAGAACATCCTGGGCATCTACTACCGCCGGAAGAACTCCGAGGGCGAGTGGAGCGGCGGTGCCATGTACTATCTGAAGGACGGCCTGGGCTCCTACAAGGGATGCAAGAAGGTGGGTTCCTTCCTGGCAGCTCTCTTCGCAGTCTTCGCGGTACTGGCTTCCTTCGGCATCGGTAACATGGGCCAGATCAACAAGATCACCCTGAACATCAAGTCCGCATTTTTCTCTAACATCAACGCCACCGAAATCGCAGGCGTCAGCTTTGTGAACTGGGCCATCGGCTTCTGCCTGATGCTGGTGGGCGGTTTCGTCATCATCGGCGGTCTGCAGAGGATCGCAGCCTTCGCCGAGAAGGTGGTGCCTTTCATGGCAGTGCTTTATGTCTTCGGCGCACTCATCGTGTTCTGCATGCACATCGGAACCATCGGTGCCATGTTCAAGGCCATCTTCCGTTTTGCATTCGGCATCCGTGCGGTTGCCGGCGGTGCAGCGGGCGTAGCTATTTCCCAGGTCATCACCCAGGGCTGCAAGCGCGGCGTCTTCTCCAACGAGGCCGGCCTGGGCTCTTCCGTTATGGTTCATTCCAACTCCAACGTCAAGGAGCCCGTGAAGCAGGGTCTGTGGGGCATCTTTGAGGTCTTCGCGGATACCATGATCGTCTGCACCATGACCGCAGTGGTGGTCCTGAGCTCCGGTGCCATCGATCTGGAGACCGGACTGGTGGCGGAAGGAACCGACGATGCAACGCTGGTGGCTACCGCATTCGGTAATGTCTTCGGGCGCCCCGGTCAGTGGTTCATCGCCATCGCAGTGCTGCTCTTTGCTTTCACCACCGTGCTGGGCTGGTCCCACTACGGCTCCAAGGCCATTGAGTATCTCTTCGGTGTGAAGGGTGCCAAGATCTACCGTATCATCTTCGTTCTGATGATGATCTCCGGTGCGGTCATGACCTCTTCCCTGGCGTGGGACATCTCCGATACCTTCAACGGTCTCATGATGATCCCCAACCTCATCGGTGTGCTTTCCCTGACGCCCCTGGTGATCAAGCTCACCAACAACTATGTGGATCGCCGCATCAAGGGCAAGGACGTGGAGCCTATCCTCTCCTACGATCCTGCCATTCAGGCGGAGTACGCACCCATCGTAAAGGCGGAGCAGGAGGCAAAATAGGGACTAACGGGAGCCTTTCCTGTAGCGTTTGTTCTCGTACATTCTTTCATCCGCTTCACGATACATCTGGCGATAGTTGGGATTGTCCTTCGCCTTGTAAAAGCCGATGGAGAATTCCAGCTCCACCATGACCCCGTTTTCCAGCTCCGAGAGATGACCGCTCTGGCGCATGCGCAGGTTCTCCAGCACACCGTCCAACAGGTTTTCGTTCTCGTAGCCATACAAAAACAGAACAAATTCGTCTCCGCCCGTTCTGGAGCAGAGCGATTTCCGGACGCCTACACTGTTCAGGGTCTCAGCGATCCTGCGCAGGTAGGCGTCTCCGCAATTATGGCCGTACGTATCGTTGATCTTCTTCAGTCCGTCGGCGTCCGCCATGATCAGAGCGCAATACCCAACGAACTCACCCTTCTCAAGCACCTGGTCAATCCTGTGCTCCAGACCTCTGCGGTTCAGCAGGCCCGTCAGCAGATCCATGTCACGCTCCTTCTCGATCTGCTTCTGAGTGGCCGTCAGAGAGTGGACCATTTCATTGATGTGGCTGCTGAGCTCCTCAAACTCCTGGTAATCGTTCACTTTCACCTCGGTGGTCAGATCTCCGTCGGTGATCTTTCTCAGGCTCTCGTTGATGAGGACAATGTTATGAATGACGGCGCGCTCCATGTAATTGCTCACGGAGAGCAGAACGATGGCTGCCACCGCCACCAGTCCCAGCATAAACCAGAGACAGGAACTGATGACAGGCGCAAACATGACGGAACGGTTGATGACGTAGGCGATCATGGTGTTCTGCACTTCCGAGCAGATCACATAGCTGGGAACCCCGTCCACCTCCGCGAAGAAGCCGGTATTCAGACGGATGTCGGAATAGGAGGGGAAGCCCGCGCGCTCCAGGGTACGATTGTTCATGGAGGTGTTGGTGCAGCCCAGAATCGTGTGGGATTCGGGATCGATGGCAAAGAAATCCACACCGTAATTTGTTTTTAACAGGGAAAAAATGTAGGAAAGCTCGTTTTTCGCCCGGGCCCGCAGCACCGACTCGGGGTACATGCCGATCTGCAGGATGAATTCTTCGTCAGGGCTCCAGACAGCGGAATACTGCACCAGTTTGCCCTCTGCAGTATTTTTCTCGATGCCCTGGACCAGCTTCAGCGTCCTGTCAGTGACCATGGGCTTAAAGAAGGAGATCTGCTCACCGTCGTTCACGCTGTAACCGTAATACTGGGGCTGCGTACCGAAGATAATGACACCTTCCTTGTTGAAGATGTGGATTTCGTTGATCTCCACCATCTCGGCGATACGGAACAGTTCCTCGATGTTCTCGTTCTCCAGGATCTCCGGCTTCGACTCCAGGATGTATGCAACCGTCTCCGCATTTGCCAGACAGCTTTTGGAATAATCCTCACTGATCTCTTCGAGGTCTTCCTCGTTCTGCATCAGGATATTGCCCACCTGCTCAAAAACGGCCTCGGCATCTTCCATACTGCGGGAAGTCACATTCCGCAGCTGCAGGGCCAGCATACAGATCATAATGATGACCATCATGGCACTGACGATGGTGATCAGATATTTAAACACTCTTTTCCGTAAATGGGGTTTCATAGTTTGTTCTCCCGATTCAATTAGTGAAAATGCATATACTATTTTATCCTATACGCCCCGTATTCTCAACATTCCATGTTATTAATTCATTCTAAAATACCTCTCTTGTCGTGCAATTTGTTTTTATTCATTCATTGATGCAAAAAAATGCATTTTTCGGCGAAAAAAGCGCCGTGTTGAATTGACAAGGCCCTTTGCAATCTCTACAATAAGAAAGAAATTTTTGAGTGTCTAAATTTTTTTGAGGAGGATATTATGAAAAGTATGAAGAAGCTCGCAGCATCCCTGCTGGCTGTCGTTATGGCGTTTACCGCCACGGCATGCGGCTCCGATGCACAGACCCAGGCAAGCGAAACCGCTTCCGGCAAGACCTACAAGATTGCAGTGATCAAGCAGCTGGATCACGCATCTCTGGATGAGATCGCAAATGCCATCACCGCAGAGCTGGACAATGTGGCTGCACTGAACGGCGTCACCATCCAGTACGAGGTGTACTCCGGACAGAACGACCAGTCCACCCTGAAGCAGATCGCTGATCAGGCCGTGGCTGACGGCGTGGATGCCATCATTCCCATTGCTACTCTGGCTGCACAGGTAGCCACCGTATCCGCTAAGGATACCAAGACTCCCGTGATCTTCGCAGCTATCTCCGATCCCGTGACCGCAGAGCTCACCGGCATCGACTATGTGACCGGTACCAGCGATGCGCTGAACACCGCTTACATCCTGGATATGATGTTCGCTCAAAACCCTGAGATCCAGACCGTGGGACTGCTTTATTCCCTGTCCGAGTCCAATTCCGCTACTCCCATCGCTGAGGCAAAGGCTTATCTGGATGCCAAGGGCATCGCTTACAGTGAGCAGACTGCCAACACCAACGATGAGGTCGTGCAGGCAGCTTCCTCTCTGGTAGCTGAGGGCGTGGACGCCATCTTCACCCCCACCGACAACGTGATCATGGCTGCCGAGTTGGCTATTTACCAGACCCTGGCAGAGGCAGGCATCCCTCACTATGCAGGTGCCGATTCCTTCGTTCGTAACGGCGCGTTCGCTACCTGCGGCGTGAACTACACCTCTCTGGGCACCACCACCGCTGACCTGGCTTACCAGGCCATCACCGGCGGTATGGCTTCCATGGAGGACTACTACCTGATGGACGGCGGCATCATCACCGTAAACACCGAGACCGCTGCTGCCATGAATGCGGACTACTCCGTCTTCTCCACCATGGGCGAGCTGGTAGAGGTTACCACCACCGAGGAGTAATGTTTTTGTGACCTGCGGGTGGGCGCCACGCGCCCACCCTATTCTTTTCTATGGAGGAAGGATCCCCTTGCTGTACATTGTAAAGACTGCTCTTGAACTGGGATTTTTATATGCTCTGGTGCCCATGGCGCTGTTCTTAAGCTTCCGGGTGCTGGATATCGCGGACCTGACCACCGACGGCTGCTTTGTGCTGGGCGGTGCGGTTTCCGTATCCTTTGCCATTGCGGGACATCCCATCCTTGGCATTCCTGCTGCCATGATCGCAGGAGCCTGTGCGGGATTTGTCACCGCATTTTTGCATACCCGACTGAAGATTCCTTCCATCCTGGCCGGCATCATCACCAATACGGGCCTCTATACCGTGAACCTGATGGTGATGAAATGGAGCTCCAACCTGAGCATCCTGAAGACCCCCACCATTTTTTCCATGCTGAAGGAAACGGGCTTCGGCGGCGCCTGGCATCAGGTGATCCTGGCTGCGGTCATCACCGTGGTCATGGCTCTGCTGCTGATGTGGTTCCTGAGCACCCGCCTGGGACTTTCCATCCGTGCCACCGGTGACAACATCGACATGGTCCGGGCTTCCTCCGTCAATCCCCGCTTCACCATCACCGTGGGTCTGTGCATTGCCAATGCTCTGACGGGCCTCTCCGGCGCCATGGTGGGCCAGTATCAGAACACCATCGACATCAACGGCGGCACGGGCATCGTGGTCATCGCCCTGGCATGTCTCATCATCGGTGAGACCGTTCTGGGACGCCGCTCTCTGCGTAAGGGCGTCTGGGCAGCCATCACAGGCTCCGTGATCTATCGCATCATTTATGCCATCGTGCTGTATACGAAGGTGGTTCCCGTCCAAGGGCTGAAGCTCATCACCGCCATCGTGGTGGCTCTGGCCATCGCCTTCCCCACCATCAAGGAGTGGGCAGCCTTCCGCAAGGCAAAGAAAAACGGCAACCGGAAAGGAGGTACTGCAAATGCTTGATCTGATCAATATTTCCAAGACCTTTAATCCGGGTACCGTCAACGAGAAAAAAGCGGTCACCAACCTCTCCGTTCATCTGGACGACGGAGATTTCGTCACCATCATCGGATCCAACGGTGCGGGAAAGTCCACGCTCTTTAATGCAGTGGCAGGCACTTTCTATGTGGACTCCGGCTCCGTCATCCTGGGCGGACAGGACATTACCTACCTGGAGGAGCATAAGCGCAGCCGTGTCATCGGCCGCATGTTCCAGGATCCTCTGAAAGGCACGGCACCTTCCATGTCCATCGAGGAGAACCTGGCACTGGCTTACCTGCGCTCCTCGGAAGGCACTTCCCCCTTCAGCCGCATCAGCAAGCGGGATAAGGAACTGTTCCGGGAGAAGCTGGCGCTGCTGGGTATGGGACTGGAGGACCGGATGAAAAATCCCGTAGGTCTCCTTTCCGGCGGTCAGAGACAGGCGCTGACTCTGCTGATGGCCACCATGGTCACCCCCAAGGTACTGCTGCTGGACGAGCACACCGCAGCCCTGGATCCCGCCACGGCGGACAAGGTCATGGAGCTCACCCGCAGGATCGTTTCGGAGGCTCACATCACCTGCATGATGATCACCCACAACATGAGCCAGGCGCTGGAGACCGGCAATCGCACCTTCCTCATGTCCGACGGACGCATCGTCTACGATGTGAAGGGCGAGGAGCGTTCCAGGCTCACCACCCAGGATCTCCTGCAGAAGTTCCGGGAAGGAACGGGCAGGGAGCTGGACAACGACCGCATTTTGCTGTCGGAGTGATCCTCAGAATCAAAAAAATGCAACGAAAAAGGCGTGGCCACCGGCCACGCCCTCTTTGTTCGTATTCGTTTTTTCCCGATTCACATTAGCCCCAAAGAGCCTTCATGAAGTTGGGGAATGCATCCTGCACGATCTGGACCATGCGGATCATGAGCTCGTAGCACTCCTCACCACAGGTATCCAGTTGGATGACAACATCCTCTCTTGCATTGAGCTGTCCATCCTCGGTATCCAGAACGAACTTCACGTACTTGTAGGTATCGTTGACCTCGTTCAGAACCTTGTACATGGACTCGTACTTCTCCTCGGGAACCTTGATGAAATCCAGTCCCTCGAGATGTACATGAGTATCGGTATCGTCAAAGTCGAAATAAATCTGGATGCTGCCGCCGTTGAAGTCCCAGCCCACTCTCAGGAGATCTTCCTTGAGCTGATTGACCTTCAGGTCCTGTGCTTCCATGTAAGACTTAACCATCTTTGCAGCCATTCCTGCCATATAAATACCCTCCAACATAATATGATTCCGGAAATCCGGTTGCTTTGTGCCTGAAAACCTCAGAGCCTTATGCAGACATTTTATCATTAATTGTCGAACAAATAAAGGAAATTTTGCAATCCTCGGAAAAAGGAAGAAGAGGGCTTTCGTCCTCTTCTTTTTCTCCTGTCAGGATCTCATCCACGTCCGTGTGGAAAATCGCTTTCAGAACCAGCAGATTTTCTACGGAAGGGACGCTCTCCCCGCGCTGCCACTTGTAGACAGCCTGCACGGACTCGAGACGCAGGATCTCGGCCAGCGCAGCCACGGACAAGTGATGGGCCTCGCGGAGCTGTTTGATCCGGGCGCCGATGGCGACCGGGTCCAGAACAGGGTAAACCATTTCCGTAACGGGATAATCCATATGCGGCCTCCTTTGTAAATGTGTTGCGGTTAACTGCTACAACGACTTACAGCATCCTCTCGCATTGCGATCGGTACCTCTACCTCCGGGGGATGCAAGGCTCTTTTATTCCGCCTTGACTTAGCGGCGGAATTATAATATATCGCCTTGGAATGGGTTTGTAAAGAGTTTTTCGATATGAATTTTTGCATTTTGGGATACAATTACTTCACGGTCAGCGAAGCACGTTCATGAGTCCCTCCAGACCCGCATTTTTGTAGATGTCCTTGTAGTAGGCCACCTCATCCCGGATGATGTCGTCGATGA
>JAEETA010000077.1 GCA_016286555.1 Lachnospiraceae bacterium
GATCTTCTCACATCAGGTGTCCATTTACTCGCCCTCGAAGTCGAACACATGTCTGCCTTCTCATTCTTCCCCTATGGTCACTTCCGGGTTGTGTTTGCGGACCTCCTCCAGAATGGTATTCACAGATGCCGTAACGTCCCCCATGAAAGCGTTCATCATGCCGATCTTTTTCTTCTGCCCGTCCTTGGTAGTGACAGTAACAAAGACGGTATGAACGCCCCGGAATCTGGTATCTGTCCGGTGGGCTCTGACGATGTCCTCGTATGGAAGGATGACCAGATCCGTATCAGCATAGACCAGATGCCTGGAGGTAAGGAAGACATTGGCGTTCTTCAGTGTGATGGTGCCGGGTTCTTGTATCTCAGCCTCGATGATGTAACGGTCCGCTTCTGACATATGTCTCCCGGTCTTACGGAAATTTACCACCCCCATAAGCCCCGGCAGCAGGCAGAGGAACGCGCAGAGCGCCAGAAATATACTCAGGTACATGCAGGCATTTGCAGCCTTCACCGGGTAGAGGTATCGGACACAGACAGTTCCGTAATAGGACGCAAAAATCTCCTCATCCCACTTTGGTCCCTCCGGATCCAGGCCCTCATTCATGGCCTCCAGGACATGATCTAAGTCACGGGGATGAACCTTCCGGATGGTACCTGTGATCCGGAAGGAGCCATCCCGGGCTACCCCATCCACCATGTTGTCGTACCAGGTCCGGCCGGCCAGCAGGATAAAGGATCTGTTGTGGTTATAGACGTAATAGTAGTCACAGTTCTTATCATACCTGTAGAGTGCGTCCGGATAATCCTCTATATCAAAGTACACCGGGGTTCCCACCTCTAAGGTGCCTGAAGCATACGCCTCCTCCATGGGGATGGCTTCCTCCCAGCCCTTCTCCCGGAGACGGACAAATAAGACTGCTGCCAGCACGGTGAGTCCCACAAAGAGCACCCCCACCAGCACCAGCAGGATATTGATCCTGTATTTCTTTTCAAGCATGTTCTATCCTCTGATCGCTTCTATTTTAAGCCTACCCCCATTTTGCTCAGCAGATGTAATGATCTGATATAAGCACCCGACCGGGAATTAAAGGTCGCTCCAGAAGGTATAACTACCGGGCAGGACATGCCGCTCTTTACCGTCAAGGCGTATCAAAGCAGGAACCGGCGTCTCCAGTTCATACCGAATGCCGGTATCTTCATAGTGCCAGCTTGCCCGGATGGTCCCGTGCCGGGTCTCCAGCTCTGCCCTGAGGAATCCGATCCGGGGATCCGGATGTGGCTCATAAACAAGAGCAGCAAAGCCGGGGGCATCCTCCTCATGCCGGATGCCTGCAGCCTTTTCAAAAACCCAATCAGCCACTGCACCGTAGGCATAGTGGTTGAAGGAATTCATATCCGTACTCCAGAAGCTGCCGTCTTCCTTTGCACCGTCCCAGTGCTCCCAGATCGTGGTGGCACCTTTCGTGACGGAGTAGAGCCAGCCGGGGTAGGCTTTGCGCAGCAGCAGGTCCCATGCCAGATCCGCATGCCCGTAGTCTGAGAGTGCATGCAGCAGATAGGGCGTGCCCACGAAACCGGTGCGCAGCTGCTTTCCGTCAGTGCAAACCAGGTCAGCCAGAGCATCGGCGGTTTTCTGCGGATCTTCCGCAAGGCCGAAATGGACGGCCAGCACATGCTCCGTCTGGGTGCGATAGTCGGTATAGTTTTCCCGGAAGAGCCGGACGAAGCCTTCGTACCTGTCCGTGTAGGCGCTCATGTCCCTGCCCAGCAGGCGTCCCGTCTTGCGTAACAGTTCCAGGGAGTAAATGCGGAAGGCAGCGGCAATAAATCCATCCCTTGTGGAGCCCTTGTAGCTGCCACTGGGGGCGTCCAGGCCCAGCCAGTCGCCAAAATGGAAATGCTCCTCCCAGCCATCCTGAGAGATATAGTCCACCCACTTTTTCATACTCTCGAACTGTTCGTTCAAAATGCTCGGATCACCGTAGGACTGATAGATGGTCCAGGGGCAGATGACCGCAGCGTCACCCCAGGCAGCGCTGCCGGGGGCATCAGGCAGCATATCAGGGATCACCTGACCAACCTCGCCGCTCTCGCGCTGGTCGGCAGCCAGATCCCTCAGCCATTTGCGGAAGAAACGCTCCACATCATAAAGATAGGATGCGGTACGCACAAAAACCTGCGCATCCCCCGTCCAGCCCAGTCGCTCATCTCGCTGAGGGCAGTCGGTGGGCACGTCCAGGAAATTCCCACGCTGGCCCCACACGATATTGGAAAAGAGCCGGTTAAGCATCGGATCACCGGATTCAAGCCACCCGATACGCTCCATATCCGAGTGGACTACGATGGCGGTAAAATCCTCAGTACGCACCTCTCCGGGCCACGACAACAGCTTGATATAGCGAAATCCGAAGAACGTAAGCTGCGGGTGCCAGGTCTGACTGCCATCCCTGCAGAGGTAGTCAACTTCAGCCTTGGCGTTTCGGTAATTGGCGTTATAGAAATTGCCCTCCGCGTCCAGCATCTCTCCATGGGTGAAGCGGATCTCGTCCCCCTCCCGTGCCGTCACGGTAAATTCCACATATCCCGTGACCTCCTGGCCAAAGTCGATCACCGTCTCTCCGGCCGGGGTATGCAGCACGGCCCTGGCGGCCACGCGCTCCTTCTCCCGGAGGATCTCGCCTTCCTGGGGGATCAGGATGTCCTTTGACCAGTTCAGCGTCTGCGCATTTTCCCACTGAGCGGGAGTAAATGTCGCTTCATAGCGCTCACCGTCATAGATCTCGCTGAAACGAACGGGGCTTTCCGCAAACTCCCAGCTTTCGTCGCTGGCAAGAATGCGCTCGCTGCCATCCGCACAACGGATCAGAAGCCTTGCGATCAGACCGCAAGGCTGCGCATAGCGCCGGTGTTTGTCCTCCGAATCCACAAACCCCGGCATGGGCGACCTAAACCAGCCGCGCCCAATTGTAATGCGCAGTTCATTTTCTTCCAGCAATAACTCCGTCACATCATAGGTCTGCACCTGCAGGCGGTGATCATAGCTGGTCCAACCCGGAGCCAGCACGAAGTCCCCTACGCGCCTGCCATTCAGCTGTGCCTCATAGACGCCCAGGGCAGTTATTTCCAACTTGGCAGAGAGGATATCCTGCTCCACACGGAAACCCTTGCGAAACACAGGACATGTATCGCCCAGGTCCCGGCTCGTAGTGATCCATTGACAGTTTTTCAGTTCCATCGAAGTATCCATTTGATTACGCCCTCATAGTACATACTCACATAGTTTAAAATCCGACCATCCCAGTTCGATCATCTTTCTGATCCCGTTAGGGATGACTTTGAAGCCAAGTTTTTCGTAAAAGGGTTCTTTGCAGTTCTGTGTTTTACACCTATAAGATTTCTCTTCCTACCGGCTCACCCCAGTCGAATTCGCCATTCACCTCAAGCTTGCCGCCATATTCAGCAGCACGCTCTTCCAATGTTCTGTGTCTAAACGGTTTTACGAGCATGAGTTTCAAATACTCATAGCGTTCTTTTTTCTCTGCTTTGGCGAAATGATCTTCCCGAAATTGTTCCGTGGAATCTTCATAATCCAGGATCTCTCCGCCAAACTGCTCACTGGTGAGGTCAAACCTGCAATCTCCCACGACGTTGAAGCAGTGGACGTTGCCGTCCGTTCTTTTGATCCCGTAGACCTTTCCTCCGAAAATATCCTGAGCCAG
>JAEETA010000043.1 GCA_016286555.1 Lachnospiraceae bacterium
CGCGTCATGGCCACGTAACATAGTCGCAGCTCTTCCTGAACGATCCGATCCTCCGGCATTCTGCCGTAGGGGTACACCCCTTCGTTGCAGTCCGGCAGGAACACGGATTCAAATTCCAGCCCCTTGGAACCATGGGCCGTCATAAGATTGATGCCGCAGGACTCCTGTCCTGCGGTATTTGTTTGCCCCAAATGCGCTTCGTATTCCTTACGCTTCTCCTGCCATTCGGTCAGGCTCTTCAGGCCCGCACAGTCCCTGCTCAAAAATTCCAGCACCTGCAGGGCTTCCCTGCATTTTTCCGGATCCTTTTCATAGTTACTTCGCACCCAGGCTTCATAGCCGATGCTCCGCCGCAGATACCAGACCCGCGCGGAAAAAGGGGCCTTTCCCAGCATCTGCAACCGGCTCATGAGCTTCCGGACGCTCTCCGTCCGTTCCTTCGCATAGGGCAGGTCAGGACGGGTAGCATAAAAACGCAATGCATTTTCCAGAGGACTCCCCTCTCCCACCAGGGCCTCCCTGCCGATGTAGCGCAAAGGCTTGGCAATGATCCTGGCGATGGCTTCCGCGTCTCCCGGATCCTCCGCCGCCCGCAGGTAGGCAAAGACATCCGATGCCACGGGATGGGCGTAGATGCTGGTGGCCATCTCCTTCATCACATAGCGGATGCCCTGATCCGTCAGCCGCCCGGCAAAGGCCTGCATGGACAGATTCGTGCGGAACAGCACTGCCGCCTCTCTGCCACTGCGCACCGCTTCCCGGAGACGTTCCATGAGATACTGTTCCTGATCCGTATCCGACACAAAGCCCCGGATCCGCAGGTCTCCCGCTTCCGCCCGCTGGGAACGAAGGTGCTTCTCAAAGCGCTCCTTGCCTGTTTCGATGACTGCATTGGAGGCTTCCACCAGACGGAATGCGGATCGGTAGTTCTCCTCCAGCAGCAGGGTTTTCGCCCGGAACTCCTCCAGAAAAAGCTGCATACAGCCGATGTGGGCGCCCCGGAACCGGTAGATGCTCTGATTTTCATCTCCCACACAGAAGACCGCAGTCTCCGGCCTGCACAGAAGCTTTAAGGTTTCGTATTGCACCGGTCCGATGTCCTGGAATTCATCCACCAGGATATGAGAAAAACGCCCCTGCCAGCTGCGGCGGAAGGCTTCATCTGCCAGGAGCGCGCTCCGGCATTCATAGACCATGTCATCAAAATCAATACGGCTTCTCCGAAGCTTGATCCGGTCATACTCTGTCATCAGATCCGAAAAAGCGGGGCGCAAAAGTTCCGGCAACAGCGCCAGAGACTCCGCCTCCTCCAGGGTATTTTTGTAGTAGGATACGGCAACGGAAAGAGATGTGACAAGGGTGTCACGACTGCCCGCCTCCGAGAGTTCGGCACGGGTAAAACGACTTCTTAAACAATCACCCAAAATAGCTTTCTTTTCGTTTTCTTTTAAGAGCTTCAGTGCGGATTGTTTGCGGGAAGACCGCAGGATTTGATAATAGACGGAATGAAAGGTTCCGAAATTGACGGGATAGGGAAGGTCAGCGCTGCTCAGGAAACGTTCCTGCATGTGCAGTGCGGCATCCCTTGTGAAAGTGATCACCAGGATCTCCTCCGGTGGGACCTGAAAGTCCCGGATCAGGGTGAGGATCCTGTGGGTCAGGACAAAGGTCTTGCCCGACCCGGGACCTGCCAGTAACAGCAGGTTCCCGGGAGGAGCATTGACAGCTTTGGTCTGGGAAGGATTCAGGCAGGGCCACTCAGGCATTCTGCAGCTTCTCAATCCCTACACGGATACGGCGCAGGGACTCTTCCTTTCCAAGGAGCTCCATCAGCTCGGTAGCGCCGCCGGGAGTCGTCTGCTTCCCGGAGACAGCCGTGCGGATGGGCCACATCAGATAGCCGTTCTTACAGCCTTTCTCTTCGATCACTTTCAGGAGGGTGGCATACAGCCCGTCATTGCTGTAATCCTCCTGTGCCTCCAGCACGGGAAGCACCTGGGTGAGCACCTCCAGGGAGGTTGCTGCATCCGTTTTCATCTTCTTGTGGGTATACATTGCGATGTCATAATCGGGAAGTTCCTTCAGGAAATCCACCTGCTCGGGGATATCACAGAAGGTCTCCACCCTGGTCTGGACCATGGCAGCGATCCTGCGGTAATCCCAGTCGCCGGGCAGTGCCTCCTTCAGGATAGGCAGTGCCTTCTCGTAAAATGCGTCGGGGTCCATAGCCTTCAGATACTCGCCGTTCATCCAGCGGAGCTTTACGATATCAAAAACCGCAGGGGACTTGCTGATCCTGTGATAATCAAATGCCTCAATCAACTCCTGCAGGGAGAAGATCTCGCGATTGTCCTCGGGGCTCCAGCCCAGCAGTGCCACATAGTTGACAATGGCCTCGGGAAGGAATCCCTGCTCCAGCAGATCCTCGAAGGAGGAATGGCCGCTTCTCTTGGACAGCTTCTTGTGGTTCTCATCGGTGATGAGGGGCAGGTGGATGTATACCGGCACCTCCCAGCCGAAGGCCTGGTACAGGCGGACATACTTGGGGGAGGAGGACAGGTACTCATTTCCTCTCACCACGTGAGTGATGTTCATGGTGTGATCGTCCACCACATTGGCGAAATTGTAGGTGGGATAACCGTCGGACTTGATGAGGATCATGTCATCCAGCTCGCTGTTGTCCACCGTGATATCTCCGTAGAGTTCATCCGTAAAGGTGGTGGTTCCTTCGTTGGGGATGTTCTGACGGATGACGAAGGGTTTACCTGCCGCCAGGTTTGCCTCCACTTCCTCCTTGGACAGCCCCAGACAATGCTTGTCGTAGATGGTGATGGTTTTGCCGTCCACCACCTCTGTCTTCAGGGTCTCCAGGCGCTCCTTGTCGCAGAAACAGTAGTACGCCTCGCCCTTTTCGATCAGCTCCTTGGCATACTTCATATAAATGCCGGTCTTCATACGCTCGCTCTGAACGTAGGGACCGTAGCCGCCGTCCTTATCCGGGCCCTCATCGTGATCCATGCCCGCCTGCTCCAGGGTACGGTAAATGATCTCCGTAGCTCCCTCCACGAAACGCTCCTGGTCCGTATCCTCGATGCGGAGCATGAAGCTGCCGCCGGCGTGCCTCGCCACCAGGAACTCATAGAGCGCGGAGCGCAAATTTCCCACATGCATTTTACCCGTGGGACTGGGTGCATATCTGGTTCTGATCTTCTGCATAGTACTGTAACTCTCCTTTTACCAGCTTTTCACAAAGGTATTGATGTAATTATCGAGGCAATACTCGATGACCCTGGTAGCCTCCTGCCAGTCGCCCACTTCCTTGACTGCGGTCTCCTTGTTCTCCAGGAATTTGTAGACACGGAAGAAATGCTGGATCTCCTCCGCCACATGATCCGGCAGTTCGGAAATGTCGTGGTAGCAGTTGTAATTGGGGTCATTGAAAGGCACAGCAATGATCTTCTCATCGCTCTTTCCGTTGTCCATCATGCTCATGACACCGATGGGATATGCCCTGACCAGGGTCAGAGGCTGCACAGGTTCGGAGCACAGGAGCAATACGTCCAGGGGATCCCCGTCATCGCCGTAAGTTCTGGGAATAAACCCGTAATTGGCGGGATAATGGGTGGAGGTGTAGAGAATGCGATCCAGGATCAGCATACCCGTCTCCTTATCCAGCTCGTATTTATTTCTGCTTCCTTTGGAGATCTCGATCACGCAGATAAAATCTCTGGGGGTAACGCGGGAAGAACTGATGCTGTGCCAAATGCTGCCGTTAATCTCTTTCATACTTTCCCCTTTCGCCGGACGCTTCTTTGGGAGCGTTGCTGCCGAGTCCGGCTTATGACAGCAACTTTCGTATTTTATCGCTTATCCTCGGATTTGTCCATTGCCTTTGATCTGATATTGATAACTCGTCAGCTCCCGCAGGCCCATGGGACCTCTTGCGTGCAGCATCTGGGTGCTGATGCCGATCTCCGCACCGAAGCCAAATTCAAAGCCGTCGGTAAACCGGGTGGAAGCATTGACGTAGACGCAGGCCGCATCCACTCCGTTCAGGAATTTCTCCGCTGCCTCGGGATCATCGGTGACAATAGTCTCGGAATGGTGAGTGTTGTAGCGGTTGATGTGCCTGATGGCCTCCTCCGTGCTGCCCACCGTCTTCACGGACATAATGTAGTCCAGGTACTCTCTGCCGTAATCCTCCTCCGTGGCGGGAAGCATGCCGGGCAGTGCCGCGCAGGCTTCCTCATCGCCACGGAACTCCACAGGGCGCTCCTTCAGGGCTTCTTGCAGCATGGGCAAAAATGCGTCCTTGATGTCCCGATGGAGGATCAGGCTCTCTGCAGCGTTGCAAACGGAGATGCGCTGGGTCTTGGCATTTTTCACGATCTTCACCGCCATCTCCAGGTCCGCGGCCTTGTCCACATACACGTGGCAGTTGCCGGTGCCGGTCTCGATGACGGGAATGGTGGCATTTTCCACCACGGAACGGATGAGCCCTGCACCCCCTCTGGGGATCAGCACATCCACATATTCCTTCATCTTCATGAACTGCTTCGTCACCTCACGGTCCGTGGACTCGATGAGGGACACCGCATCCTCGGTGATGCCTTCCTCTTTCAAAGCCTTGCGGATCACGGCGATGATGGCCTTGTTGGTCTCGATGGCATCGCTGCCGCCCTTCAGGATCACCGCATTTCCCGCCTTGAAGGTCAAAGCAAAAGCATCGGCGCACACATTGGGTCTGGATTCAAAGATGATGCCGATGACCCCCAGGGGGACGGAAACCTTGCTGATGTGGAGACCGTTGGGACGGTCAAACTCTTCCAGCACTACTCCCACAGGATCCGGAAGCTCCGCCACCTGACGCATGCCCTCTGCCATGGCTTCAATTCGGGCATCCGTAAGACGAAGTCTGTCCTGCATGGCTTCCGACATGCCATTTTCCGACGCATGTGTCAGATCCAGAGCATTTGCCTTCAGGATCTCGGCGCTGTCCGCCACCATCTGCTCGGCAGCCTTCAGCAGCAGTCTGTTCTTCTCTTCGGTTTTCAATCCGCGAAGGGTTGCCTTCGCATCCCGGGCTTTCTCGCCCAGCGCTTTCAGATCATACATAGAATTTTCCTCATACCAGCAACAGTCGCGCGGGGCGGATGTCCGTGTCTTCCACGGGAAGCGCCTCCGTCTGTTGCTGCTCGTATCCTACCCCGATTGTGAAGGGGGTCAGCTCAGGATGTGTCGACAGGAACCTGTCATAATAGCCGCCGCCATATCCCATACGGTTCCCGGCTTTATCATAAGCGACGCCCGGCAGCAGCATCAATGAATGAACCCCTTTGGAAAAATCAAACCGTTCCTCTCCGGCAGGCACCAAAATGCCATACTCTCCGGGCACCAGGTCCTCCATGGAACGGATCCGGTAAAACTCCATTTCCCGGTCCGCCGTCCGTGGCAGATAAACCGCCTTTCCTGCAGAAAGGGCATCCTCCAAAACTGCATTCAGGTTCAGTTCGGAGTGAGTGGCCACGTAAGCCAACAAATGATCACAGGTAATGAACGCGGGATCTTCCCGCAGTACCTGCAGGATCCGCTGCGCAGCGCCCGCACGTGTCGCCTCCGGAATACTGTCCCGAATGGCCAGGAGACGCTTTCGCTCCTTCTTTTTTTCCTCCGGAGTCAGCGTCAAATTACTGTCCCTTTCTCTTGTGCAGACCGTCCACAAAGACCGGCAGGTCGAAGGAGTTATCCTCGTGCGCCAGGAACAGGGTTCCAATCTGCTCTCCATCGATGATGCGATGGAGATTTGTGAGGTCGTTGCTGTTGCAGATCACCATGTCCGCACCGGACTTCGTGGCGATCTGAGCTGCGATCATCTTCGTATTCATACCGCCGGTTCCCACGGAGCTGCCGGTGGATGCCTTTCCCATGGAAAGATAGTCATCCGTCAGTTCGTTCACCTGAGAGATAAATTCCGCATCCGGGTTCGTTCTGGGATCGTCGGTATAGAGGCCGTCGATATCGGACAGAAGGATCAGGAGATCTGCGCCTACCATGGCTGCCACAATGGCGGACAGGGTATCGTTGTCACCGATCTCAATCTCGTAGGTGGCAATGGTGTCATTTTCGTTTACTACGGGGATGACGCCCATATCCATCAGTTCCGCAAAGGTATTGGTGGCGTTCACACGATTCATGTCATCCACGATGGTGTTTTTCGTCATCAGAATCTGGGCCGTGATCTGATTGTACTCACCGAAGAGCTTCTGATAGATTTCCATGAGTCTCGCCTGACCGATGGCGGAGCATGCCTGCTTTTCCGCCATGGTAAGAGCCACGCTGCCGCCGCTGCCCTTGGGCTTTAAATGCATGGTATTCCGGCCTGCCGCAATGGCGCCGGAGGATACCAGGATCACATCCATGCCGCGGTTCTTCATATCACAGAGCTCCCGCACCAGACGCTCCATGCGGACATAGTCCATACCGCCGGTCTCGCTGTGCTGGAGGGAGGAAGATCCGATCTTCACCACCACACGCTTTTTCTTCTTTAAGCTTTCTCTTTCCGTAGAGATAGTCTCCATAACGGTCTCCTTGGGATTAAAGTTATTACTATTTATACTCCAGAGGCGTTTTTTCTGTCAATCAAACCGTGGGTTTAAAAGCAGAGATGATGGATTCCGCCACCCGCAGGCCGTCCATGGCCGCTGAGGTGATGCCTCCCGCATAGCCCGCGCCCTCGCCGCAGGGGTAGATGCCGGCCAGGTTGGCCTTCATGTCGTCGTCTCTGGTGATGCGCACCGGAGAGGAAGTCCTGCTCTCCACGCCGGAAAGGATCACGTCCTCCCGGTCGAAGCCCTTGATCTTCCGCCCGAACTGCACCATGCCTTCCGTGAAGCATTTGTTCATTTCGGAAGTCAGGAGACCGGACAGGTCGCCCCAATTGCAGGGGCCTTTGTGCTGGGGGGTGATCAGGTCGTTCCCGTCCACGGCACCGGACACGCTGGGTACGGCACCGGAAACGGCACCGAATGCCCCCGGTGCGGCGTCGGAGCCGGCCGCAGACTCCCCTTCCTTCACAGGCATTCCATCCTCGCCCAAGGTCTCTCCCGCTTCCGCCAGGATTTCCTCCTGGGTCTTTCCTGCCTCTACGCACTTCCGATAGAGCCCGTAGCGCTGCATGGGCACGGCCCCTTTTCCGATCTCGTAGGCACGATGTTCCAGATCCCGCTGAAAAGCAATGCCCGCCAGGGGATGATCAGAGCCGAAGTCCTCAGGATGCACGGAAATGATGATGGCAGAATTGGCATTTTTTCCGGCACGGCCCGAATAGCTCATGCCGTTCACTACCGCTTCCTCACTTTCCGTAGCTGCAGCCACAACATACCCGCCGGGACACATACAGAAGGAAAATACCCCTCTGCCGCTCTCCGTCTGAGCCGTCAGTTTATAAGGAGCGCTGCCAAGCCCGGGAACCTCAGTTGCACCGTACTGGCTGCGGTTGATCATCTCCTGGGGATGTTCACAGCGAAATCCCACGGCAAAGGGCTTCTGCTCCATGTAGAGCCCCCTGTTATACAGCATTTTCATCGTATCTCTGGCGGAATGTCCGGTGGCCAGCACCAGTGCCTCCGTCTCGATCTCCCGGCCGTCCTGCAGCACCACTGCCCGCAATGCGCCATCCGAGGTGCGGATGTCCGTCATGCAGGAATGGAACAGCACCTGACCGCCCAAAGCAATGATCTGCTCCCGGAGCTTTCGTACCACACGCACCAGCACATCCGTGCCGATGTGGGGCTTGGCATCGTAGAGGATCTCCTCCGGTGCACCGCAGCGCACGAAGGTCTCCAGCACCGCTCTGCCTCTGCCGTCCGGATCCTTTACCAGTGTGTTCAGCTTTCCGTCGGAGAAGGTGCCTGCGCCCCCCTCACCGAAGGACACATTGCTGTCGGGCTTTAAAACTCCCGTCTCCCAGAAGGCTTCCACATCCGCAGAACGCTCCTCCACGGGAGCACCGCGCTCGATAACGATGGGAGCAAAGCCCTTTTTCGCCAGGGCCAGTGCACAGAAATACCCCGCAGGTCCCGCACCCACCACCACAGGAGGATGGGCCAGAGGGCAGGTACCGATCTCCGGTAATACATAAGGCTTCCTGTCACTCACATGCACATTCCCGGCAAGGGAACGCTTCCGGGAAGCCTTTTGCAGGATCTCCCGCTCCTTGAGAAAGGAAGCTTCCACAGAGAATACGTAGTACAGGTCCGGTTTCTTCCGGGCATCAATACTCCTGCGCAGAATGGACAGGGAAGTGATGGCATTGGGCGTGATATCAAAGGCGTTGCAAAGGTATGCAATGATCCCCTGCTGATCCGCCCCCACAGGGAGTTTGATCTGATCGATCCGTATCATAACCTCCCTCCTTCCGCCGCTTTTCTGCCTGCGATGATGCCGGTACTCCAGGCAAATTGCAGATTGTAACCGCCGCAGATGCCGTCCACATCCAGCATTTCACCGGTGAGGAACAGGCCCGGATAATGCCGGAGCTCCAGGTCCCCGGTCACCTCCTGCAGGCTGACGCCGCCGGTGCTGGTCTGGGCATGGGCAAAATCCGCCGCGTGCAATACCCGATACTTACGATATCGCAGGAGCTTCCAAACCTCCTGCAGCTCCGATAACTCTTCTCCCGCAGGTGCGGAAATCTGCACCTCCGCATCCACCCCCGCATCCTCGAAAGCACAAAGCAACAACTTCTCATGGAGCACGCCGGAGAAAACTTCCAAAGCAGTCTCCCCGTTTGCGGAAGCGACACGTTTGTCAAATTCCGCCTGCCAATCCTCCTCGGATACCTCCGGCAGAAAATCGATCCGTGCTTCCACATAGCGATTCTCTTCCGTTGCAATGGCTGCATGCCGGCTCACGGTAAACACAGGGATCCCGGAGATGCCATAGTCCGTCAGCTGCAGCTCTCCCTCATCGCTTCCCAGACAGATCCGGTCGGACCAGAGGGACACGCGGCCTGCGGCGCGGACGCCGGCAGCCTTTACCGGGGGATTTTTCACATACAATGCGCAAAGCGCCGGAGTAGGCGGATTGCTCATGACCCCCAGCTTGCTGAGAATGTAATACCCCTTGCCGTCGGAGCCGGTCTTCGGTACCGCCATGCCGCCGCAGGCCAGGATCACCCGGTCAAAGGACTCCTGCAGGGTCTCCCCCTCATGGGTGTAGGTGAGCTCATAGCCGCCCTCTGTCTGCTTCACGTCCTTCACCAGAGCTTCCGTCAGGAGCGTCACTCCTGCCTTCCGCAGACCTGCCAACAGGCATTTCAATACTGCCGCAGCGGAATCGGACAAAGGATAGACATACCCGTCCCGGTCGTGGGTAAAGAGCCCCAGTTCCCGGAAAAAGGCGATGGTGTCCTTCGCACCGAAGCGGGAAAGCACCCCGTCCACAAAGGAAGGATCGGCGCTGAAATAGGCAAAGCTGCCCATGCGCGTGTTGGTCAGATTGCATCTGCCATTCCCCGTGCTGAGCAGTTTTTTTCCGGGATCCGTATTCCGTTCAAAGAGGGTGACCTGTGCTCCGCTTCTTGCAGCCGCAATGGCGGCCACCATTCCGGAAGCACCGGCTCCCACGATTCCGATCCTCATGCATATCCTCCCAGACGATACGGATTGCTTCGTTGCAAGCTTGATTCGGCTTATGTATTGGTCCCCTAGTATCATAGTACATGCAGCATCTGCCCCAACCGCTCCAGATACTTCCCGGTGGGAAGCACATGGATCTCCCGGTCAGAGAGATTCCGCAGTACCAGCAGCAGACACAGATACAGAAATGTCATGCCGAAGAAAGTAACCGCCACGGTAAATGCATTCCCCAGATGGGGGGCAATGAGATGGGCAATCCCCATCTGCACCAGTCCCAGGATACAACCGCAGCAAAGGGGCAGCAGCACCGACCACAGCAGATCCACGTTCATTCCCTGCCGGAAGGTCAGGATCAGGAACATGGTCAGGAACATCACTGCCTGGGAGATCAGGGAGGACAGGGCCATCAGCATGGCTGCGTCCTTCACCTTCGCTGCAATGAGCAGGCAGGATACCGCAAAGGAAACGATCCCCAGGAGCTGAGTCAGGATCCATGCAGGTACATGGTCAAAATCCTGCAGGGTATCAAACATCCAGCGGTTCATGGCAGCCAGCGCAAAAGCACCGCCGCCGCAGATGATAATGCTCTGCAGAGATTTCCCCTCCCCGGGCAGCAGGAGCTCCCCGATGGGACCGGACAGCGCCGCCAGATAGGTAAGACCGAAGACACCATACAAAGCGCTGATGTGGAAGCCCGTCTGATACAGGCTCTTCACATAGCGGTACTCCTCACGACGAATGGAGAAGGAGCACTTCTCCCGCACCAGACTGACGCTCATTCCCAGGAGATTTCCCAGCACCATGGGCAGCAGCAGGCAGCAGCTCACATAGAGACCGTATCTGCCGGACAGTAGCAAACTGGAGGTATTTCCCGTCATCACGGGCACCAGGAACAGTGCAGGCAGATAGGGAAGCACCGTAAGTGCCGCAGAGGTCGCCTGAGCCGTCCGCTGTCTGCACAGGCCGTAATACAGCGAGAGCTTCCGCTCCTTGTTGCGGATGTACTCTCCCCCTTCCAGAGGCGCTCTGGAGGAAAGCAATGCCACCACCAGCAAAAACAGCACCGCCAGACCATGGGATGCCAGATATCCCAGGCACACGCCCATGCAGGCGTAGATCGCAACATAATCGCCCACCCGTACCAGGCCGCTAACCTTCTCCCCGTACCCTTCCATAAGATGCAGGAAGAGAAATCCCAGGATCAGGAAGGAAACCTGACGGATCACATGAGCGATGGCCGCGGCACGCTCCGCCTTCCGGCCCTCACAATAGCACTGCAGCGCCTGTTCCACACCGATGAGGAAAAAAGCAGGGGCCAGCATCCATCCCAGCAAAAATCCTCTGGACAGATGGGCCACACCGCGGAACAGGAAAAAGACGGAAGCACCCAGAAGCACGGCTCCAACAAGCCCCTGCACCGGTCCTGCGATCCGCATCATACGGAAGACCTGCAGGGCATTTTCCGTCTGGCCCTTTCCGAAACGGCTCCGCATCATCCTGCCGCCGCAGGATGCCATCCCCTCCGCAAAGATCCCGCGAAAGAGCTCAAAGAACAAAAAGGCGCAGGCCAGATACCCGATACCCTCATCTCCCGTGCTGCTCCGGAAGATCCAGATGGCAGCCAGTCCCAGGAGATTGGAAAAAAATATGATTTTCTGCAAACCGGATCGACCCAATTTATCCCTCCGTCCTGGTGATTCCGAGGCTTTCCAGAATCGCCTCCTGTTTTTCTTCCATCACGATGCGCTCCTCATCCTCCATGTGGTCATACCCCAGGAGGTGCAGCAGGCTGTGGGCCACCAAAAATGCGGTCTCCCGCTTCTGGGAATGGCCGTACTCCTCTGCCTGAGAGCGGATCCGGTCCACATTCAGGATCACATCCCCCAGCACCAGGTCTCCGGTGACGGGATCAAAGATCTCCGGATCCCCCTCCCGGATCTCGGAATAATCCGCAGGTGCCGGATATTCCAGATTAGGGAAGCTCAGCACATCCGTCTCCTTGTCGATATCACGGTAGTCACGATTGTATTCCCGAATGCCTTCATTGTCGGTGATGAGTATATTCACGCAGACCTTCTCGTAGGGAAAAGCCTCCGATTCCAGGACCCGCCCGATGACAGAGCCGATGACTGCTTCCACATCAAAGGGGAATTCGGCCTCCACTTCATTCTCAACGTAAAAAGTCATAATACAGTTTCTCCTTCTTGAAGAGGGCTCGCATCTGAACCATCTCTCTGACAGAGATGTCACATTCCATGAAAACCCGGCTCTCCTCAAAGCGCTTGAAGATGGCATCGATCACCGCGTCGGAATCGATGCTGCCCGCACCCTTCTCATACATGTTCAGGATGCTGGTGATCACCGTCTGGGAGCACAGCAGCACAGCCGCTTCTCTGGTGACGATGGGACGCTTGGACTTGCTCACCGCATAGTCCGTAAACTCATTCAGTACCGCCCGCACAGGGGAGGTAAACTGCATCTCGTCGTAAAAATCCTGTCTGGCGGGATCTGTCAGGGGCGTCAGTCTGTGATAATATCCCACACACTTTAACACCTCTCCGTCCATTCCCAGGCTGGATGCGATGCGCTCGCAAAAATATGCCGTGTGAATGCTCTGCAGATAACCCTTTTTGTCCTCATTCCGCATGGCCACCAGCTTCGGGTGCTCCGTATCGTTCAGATACAGGAAGAGGTCACGGTCGCGATACAGCTCTCTGGAGACATAGACTCTCGTTCCTGCCAGCAGCAGGAGGGCCGAGATCACCAGATTGGCGCTGGGCAGCAGGAGCTGCTCGATGCTGAGCCTTGCGTTGATGGTAAGCAGGATGCCTCCCAGCTCGCAGACCCAGAGGAATCCGAGGGACAGGCAAAAGGGAAGGACCAGCTTTTGATCCTTGCGAATGGGTAGAAACACCAGGATCCCGAAGATCCCACTGAGAAGATACAGGAAAAACACGCCCACACCCGCACCGGTCAGAAGGGTGGTAAAGGTCAGAAACACGGTCCCTGCCACCGCTCCGATGAGGGGCGAGGAATACAATCCCAGGATCACATACACCGGCAGGAAAAGCCAGGTAGTGTTGGGCAAAAACAGGCTTAGTGCGGACAGTGTCAGCGCAATCAGCGCCGTGATCCAGAAGCGTCCCAGGTGCTTACTGTCGATCTTCGGATCCAGGGGATGATAGGGAAAATGCAGTCGCACCGCCAGTCCCATGATCCCAAAGCCCAGAGCGGTAAAGCAAAGGATCTGCAAAAGCTCCTGAACGGAAAATCCCTTCACCAGGCCCAGAACGAAGGCTGCGCCGGTTCCCAGGATCACCGTGACGATCTGGGGTCCGTACCAGATCAGAGAACGGAAGGAACTGCTCTTTTCTTTTTTCTGTTTTGCTCTGTCCTTCGTAGTTCCGGCCATTACTTACTGCTTTCTGCCGCCGGGGGTTCTCCGGCGACTGTCCCGGGAGCTGTCCTTCTTCTGACGCTCCTCGTAGGATTCGTATGCTTTGACGATCTGCTGCACCAGGGGATGACGCACCACGTCGCGGTTGGTCAGGGTACAGAATGCGATACCCTCCACCTTGGAAAGGACCTTGGTGGCAATATCCAGACCCGACTCCACACCGGGTGCCAAATCCTTCTGGGAAGCGTCGCCCGTCACCACCACCTTAGAGCCAAAGCCCACTCTGGTGAGGAACATCTTCATCTGCGCAGGGGTGGTATTCTGCGCCTCATCCAGGATGATAAAGGCATTGTCCAGAGTACGGCCTCTCATGTAGGCAAGGGGTGCCACCTCAATGAGGCCCTTCTCCATATTTTTCGCAAAATTCTCCGCGCCCATGATCTGATACAGGGCATCGTAGAGAGGACGCAGGTAAGGGTCTACCTTGCTCTGCAGGTCACCGGGCAAAAATCCCAGCTTCTCTCCCGCTTCGATGGCAGGTCTGGTGAGGATGATCCTTCCCACTTCCTCCTGTTTGAAGGCGGTGATGGCCATTGCCATGGCCAGGTAGGTCTTACCGGTACCTGCGGGTCCCAGACCGAAGGTGATCATGTGGGAACGGATGGCGTCCACATACTTTTTCTGGCCCAGGGTCTTGGGCTTGATGGGCTTGCCGGAAAGGGTATGGCAGATCAGGTCTCCCTCGATGACGGAAAGCACGTCTCCCTCGTTCTCCCGGCTCATTTCCAGGGCGTAATTTACATTCTGGTCCTGGATCTCATTGCCCTTGTTGGAATAGTTTACCAGCTGCAGCACCACATCCTTGGCCCGCAGCACGTTCTCACGGTATCCGCTGATCTGAAGCTGTCCGTTCCGGTCCACCACCGTCACGTTCAGATCATCTTCCACCTTTCTGATATTTGCATCATTGCTGCCGAAGAGGTTCCGAAGTTCCTCCGCGGACAGGTCGATCTGAATCGAAAATGTCTCCATAAATCTCCTGTTACAAAATACCCCGGATCAGCTTTCTCTCCGGGACTTTCTCCTCCCCGATCTCATATGCGGCAATAAACCGCTTCGTTGCAGCCTCTGCCTTGGCCGCATCCGACGCATACATGGTGGCAAGGGAATCTCCCTTCTTCACCGCGTCGCCTACTTTCTTGTGCAGCACCATACCAACGGACAGGTCGATCTCGCTCTCCTTGTTCTCACGGCCGCCGCCCAGCATTAAGCTGCAGATACCGATCTCATCGCAGGCGATCTTTCTGACATATCCGTCACAAGGAGCCGGGATCTCCGTCACCAGAGGCGCCGTGGTCAACAGAGAAGGATCGTAGACCGCTGCGGGATCTCCGCCCTGGGCCTCCACGAACTCTGCCAGCTTCTTTAAAGCGCTGCCGGTGGAAATACTCTCTTCCAGCTTGCCCCGTGCCTCTTCTTCCGTCTGCGCCACACCGCCCAGCAGGAGCATCTGCGTCCCCAGGGTCATGCACAGCTCGGTGAAATCCTCAGGGCCCTTGCCCATGAGAGTCTCAATGGCTTCACGTACCTCCAGAGCATTACCCACGGCTCTGCCCAGAGGCTGGTCCATATCGGACACCACGGCCGCCATCTGCTTGCCTGCCATACGGCCGATGGAAAGCATTTCCTTCGCCAGTGCAAAGGAATCCTCTTCCTCTTTCATGAAGGCACCGCTGCCGGTCTTCACATCCAGAACGATGGCATCCGCGCCTGCAGCCAGCTTCTTGCTCATGATGGAGCTGGCGATGAGGGACATATTGTCCACGGTGGCGGTGACATCACGAAGCGCATAAAGCTTTTTATCCGCGGGAGCCAGATCCGCGGTCTGTCCCATGATGGCGATACCGATGCGGTTCACGTTCTCAATGAACTGCTGCGTGCTGATGGAAGTGGAAAATCCGGGGAAGCTCTCCAGCTTGTCGATGGTGCCTCCCGTGTGACCCAGACCTCTGCCGCTCATCTTCGCCACGGGAACGCCGCAGGCTGCTACCATGGGGGTCAGTGCCAGGCTGGTCTTGTCTCCCACGCCGCCGGTGGAATGCTTGTCCACCTTGATGCCGTGAATCCCTTCCAGGGAAAGGACATCACCGCTGTCCCGCATAGCCAGGGTCAGTTCCAGGGTCTCCTGAGGATCCATCTTACGAAACCAGATGGCCATCATCAGTGCGGACACCTGATAATCGGGGATCTCTCCCTTGGTGTACCCTTCCACAAAATACCGGATTTCCTCCGGGGTAAGGGTTCCGCCCTGTCTCTTTTTCATGATCAGATCATACATCCGCATGGATATCACCTCAGGCTTTCTTCTTACAATTACATTTTTCCGCGCCTTTCTTCGCGTAGGCGCAGATATCATTTAAGACACATTTGTCACAAAACGGATCCGTTCTGGCGGTACATACCGCTCTGCCATGGTCCACGAATCGATGGCACAGGCCGTTGCCCTCTTCCGGCGGAACGATTTTCCGCAGAGCCGCTTCCACCTTGGCCGGATCCTTTTCATCCTTCACCAGCCCCAGCCGGTTGCTGAGACGGATGCAGTGGGTATCCGTCACCACCGCAGGCTGACCGAACACATCCCCCAGGATCAGGTTGGCACTCTTGCGTCCCACACCCGGCAGGGACAGTAGCTCCTCCATGGTATCCGGCACTTTTCCGTCAAAGCGGGTCACCAGATCCTGCATGCAGGCCTTGATATCTCTGGCCTTGCTGGGACCCAGACCGCAGGGACGAACGATCTCCTCGATGGCATTCACATCCGCATCCCCCAGTGCTTTGGGGTTGGGATACTTTGCAAAGAGGCCCGGAACGATGCGATTTACCCGCTCGTCGGTGCACTGCGCCGCAAGACGTACGCTCACCAGCAGCTTCCAGGCTTCGTCGTAGTCCAGGGTACAGACCGTGTCGGGATATTCCGTTTTCAGCCGCCGGATGATTTCCCGCGCTAATTCCTTCTTGGTCATGATTATTTTCTGCGATCCACTCTCTTACAGACTCGCTGCGCTCCTCTGTAAGCATCGCGTTTCATTCACCTGACGGTTCATGAAACACTCACTTATGGTACGGCTCCCCGGAATTGATCCGGAAGGCCCGGTAGATCTGCTCCAGCAGGATCACCCGCATGAGCTGATGTGGAAAGGTCATCCGTGAAAAACTAAGTGCCAGATCGGACTTTCCCGTGATCTTCTCCGAAAGCCCCAGACTTCCGCCGATGACGAAGGTCAGGTTGCTTTTTCCGCGAAGAGGCAGGTCTGCCAGTTTCTCCGCCAACTCCTCACTGGACAGCTCCTTACCCTTGATCTCCAACGTAATGAGATAGGTATCCGCCGGCATAACGGAAAGCAGCCTCCCTGCTTCCGCATCCAGGATCATTCCTTTCTGTGCGGGTGTGGGGGTGTCGGGCGTTTTTTCATCCGCCACTTCCAGGATCTTCAGATTACAGTACCTGGACAGTCGCTTTTCATACTCCGCCAGTGCTTCCCGGAGATATTTTTCTTTCAGCTTCCCCACGGTCAGGAGCGTGATATGCATTGCCATTCAGATCAGTCTTCCTTTCGGGGAAAGAGCTCATCGTAGATCTTCTCGTCAATGAGCCGCTCCACCATACCGGGATCCAGATTCATGAACTGCTTGCTCAGCAGACCGAAGATGATCTCGGAGCGGTGGAAATACAAATGCTCTCCCTGACGCCGCTCATCTGCGGGGAGATAACTGTCGATCTTCTCCGCCGTCAGATTTTCCCTTGACCACTGCAACAGGGACTCTTCCAGGGTATGCTCGCTTTTTGCCTTCTTCTGGAAGACGATGGACTGTCTCATGGAGATGATCCCCATGACCAGGAACAACAAAAATACCGCGATCAATACGCCGTAGAACAGGTAGGGACTTCCCATACGGATGGGAATGATTCCCAGGATACCAAGCAGACAAACGATGAGGCCCGCGCCACCCACGATCATCAGGATCCAGCCGCTGGAGCGATTTTCCTCCGCCTGCTGGGCGCTGGGTCTGTAGTAGCCTGCAGACATCCGCCGCTCCGGTTCCTCCCCAAGATATTCCGAAGCCGGCAGCGGTTCCTCGTCCCATCCCTTGGGATAAATGACAGGATCGTCGGGATCCGTCTTCGCATCATCCCGGTACTCCTCCGGGATATCCTCCAGAGAGGGCACCAGGGAAACGTGGCACTCACTGCAAGTCGTAAAGCCTTCTCTGTACTCCATCTTACATTTCGGACACCAAGGCATATGGATTCCCCCAAAATACGCTGTTACGGCGCTTTTTATTTGTTACTAAGGTATTCGTCAATCCCCTTTGCAGCTGCTTTTCCGGCACCCATTGCCAGGATGACGGTAGCTGCTCCGGTCACCGCATCACCGCCTGCGTAGACGCCTTCCTTGCTGGTAGCGCCGTTCTCCTCGCTGGCCACGATGCACTTGTACTTGTTGACCTCCAGGCCCTTGGTGGTGGAGGAGATCAGCGGGTTCGGAGAGGTTCCCAGGCTCATGATGACCGTATCCGCTTCCAGAACGAACTCGGATCCGGGTACTACCACGGGACGTCTTCTGCCGGACTCATCGGGCTCGCCCAGCTCCATGCGTACGCACTTCATACCGGTGACCCAGCCCTTCTCGTCGCTGAGGATCTCGGTGGGATTGGTGAGGAGATCAAAGATGATGCCCTCCTCCTTTGCGTGATGGACCTCTTCCACTCTGGCAGGAAGCTCTTCCTCACTGCGGCGGTACACGATATGTACCTCGGCGCCCAGGCGGAGCGCGGTTCTGGCAGCATCCATTGCCACGTTACCGCCGCCTACGACATCAA
>JAEETA010000044.1 GCA_016286555.1 Lachnospiraceae bacterium
TCCAGCAAATACTTAGGTCTGCTTTCTTCTACTTTATTCGCCTTATCTATCAAAACCTCATTTCCCGGGAATAAGGCTAATGCCTCATCCAATATCGAACTTGCCCCTTCGTAAT
This sequence comes from Lachnospiraceae bacterium, assembly GCA_016286555.1. Classification (GTDB taxonomy): domain Bacteria; phylum Bacillota; class Clostridia; order Lachnospirales; family Lachnospiraceae; genus AC2028. The sequence goes on from JAEETA010000044.1 coordinate 116, forward strand.
CCTTTTCATCCAACAATGCATCCGCCCTGGCAACAACATTAATCGCATATAACGCTTCACATTGTCCCCGCAGAACAGTCATTTCCGGATCATCCGAAATGATTTCCAATCCGGCATCTAACTTATCAATTGCTTTAAGATAGTCTTCCTCATCTTTTAACTGATTGGCCAAATCAAGCACAGAAATTCGATAAGATTCTTCGTAACCGCCTATAACAGAGGTATAACTGTTTTCAAAACCCGGCTGCTCGGATGCTTTCCGCAAAATCAAGATTGCCGATGAATAATCCCCTGCTTTGGCATAAATATCCGCATCTGCCAATTTCTTGGAACAGACCTGGTTCTTATAAGCAAGTTGGTATTCTTCCAGTTTCTGTTTCAATATCTCCGAATCAGGGTATTCCAAAAGAGCATTTTCAATTTCCGAGGAAGCAGCAGAATAATCTCCGTTTTCTGCTAATAACTCCGCTGAATCGATTACCTCAGAGATTTCATCAGAGTTATCCTCTTCCATTACTTCTTCCGAAACAAAACCGGGTTCTGATTCATCAGAACTATCGACTGCAGTCACTTCCTGCAACGCATCACCCGATTTCAGGAATGGTAGTTTACCGGTAATTTGATCCTGATATCTTACTCCGAAGAAAACCGCAAAGCCTGTCATCACAGCAAGACCGCATAATACCACAGCCTTTCCGTGCTTTTTCTTATCACTTTTCTTTTCAGAAGATGACGTTTTCGCTTGAGGCTTAGATGTAGCGGTTTTCGTTCTCTGAGATAATTCATTCTCACGGATAAGCTGAGCCTTGTCCGAATCAACCAGAGTATTAATCAGAGCATTCTTGAACGCCGTCGGATTACTGAATCTTTTTTTCGGATCAGGATGGCATGCCGTAAGAATAACACTTGCCAACATGGAAGGAGCTTCACAAGGCAGCGGTAATAATTCTCCATCCAACCGTTTGCGCAAAGCTTCGCTCCGCTCTTGGGGCGTAAGAATCTGTTTCCCGGGATCAAGAAACGGAAGACGCTTTTTGTTTAAAAAGAAATACAGCACCAATCCCAGCGAATAAATGTCTACTGTTGCATCGTATTCCTTACTGCGCTCAACCTCCGGTGCCATGTAGTTGTATGTTCCCTTCATCGACAAACTGCCGGAAAAGTTCTCCATACTCCTGGCGATCCCAAAATCTCCCAGTTTGTAGTCTCCAAAGGAATTAACAAAGATATTCTCAGGCTTAATATCTCTATGGATCACGCCTTTTTGAGCACAGATCTCCAATGCACTGCATAGATCAGTACCCATTTTTACCACTTCGTCTGTAGACAGATTCTTGTCAGATACGAATTTGGCAAGTGGAGTGAGCAACTCCATTCGGATATAGATTTCCCAACCGATTCCTTCAGATTTTTCAATCACCTTATAATCTTCGACACTTACAATATTCTGAGTGCCTTTGAAGGTTTCCATCAATTGGATTTCATTAACAAAATCCGTCACCTGTCCTTCCAAAACCGTTTTTGATTCCTGATCAGACATTCCTTCCATGCGAAGCGTATCCAGTTCGGAATCTGCTTGCGGAATGTGAATTACTTTTATAGCAGCTTTGCTCTCTACCTGATGGTCAGATCTAACCGCTTCGTATACTTCACCGAATGATCCTTTCCCAATCAGTCTGACAATCTCCCACTCAGGCCATACGGTCTTAATCTTCTCGTTCATATCCATCCCCAACCTCCGGTATATTACGCACCTTTACTTTCTTTTCATTCTCTTACCATTACAAAAAACACGGCACAAAATGAGCGTAATATTATCTCTGCCCCCTTTTTCCAATGCATACTCCATCAAGCGATGGCCCGCAGTTTCAAAAGGAAGCTCCCCTATAACACTCTCCATCAATTCCACAGGGACCATATCCGTTAATCCGTCAGAGCACAATAAATAAATATCTCCATCAACAATTCGTTTTTTCGCAATATACGGTTCCGGACTATTCCCCGAACGTGGATATCCCAAATATTGCGTCAGCGGTGGCTTTACACCATAAGGCGCCGGTGAAATGTGATCAACAGAAATCTGAAGCAATTTATCATTTGAAAATTGAAATGCTTTAGAATCGCCCAGATTTAAGATCCCGATATCTTTTTTCCCAAAGCCTAAGAGAACCGCTGTTGTTCCTATAGATGCTAAGCCGTTCTTTTGTGCGTATTCATAAATGCTCTGATTAGAAGAAATAGCAAGATACTCAAGCAAAGGAAGAGTTTTTTTCTTTTTCTTACAGGCTGATGCAACACTCTTCACTGCAAGCAATGCTGCTATCTCTCCCTGTTCCTCCCCTCCCATTCCGTCAAAAACACCAAAAATCTGTGTTTCGCCTCCTAAGGGAACACATCCGGAAATCATTCCGTTACAGGAATCAAAACCCGGTCGATCAGCCTCTGAAGATATATCAAATTCAGGATTATAGATTCTTCCTTCGCATATATAATTGTCCTGATTGACAGACCTGCATTTTCCAACATGGCTGAGGCACAGATACTCTACCAAATAGCTCATCGGTTCACCTCCATCTCTGCCCCATACTCTACTACTCAAAGAGATCATTTCTGTAGTTTAGCTTTTACACCACGTTTTTTTGCACACAAAAAAGCCTCCGGCGGCAAGAATAGTCAATTCTCGCGCACGGCGGCCTATCATCCATAATCATAGATATATAAGTGAAAAAGGTTACACTAACACTTGCTTGCTTGCTTGCTTGCTTGCTTGCTTGCTTGCTTGCTTGCTTGCTTGCTTGCTTGCTTAAGGCTAGTCCTTTCCATCACTTTAGTCAAGTCCTCCAAAGAAATATTTAGATATATTATACACCAAATATATAATTATATAAATCTTGAATTTGAGAAGTACCATCTTGCAGAGCGTCAACATTTGTGCTAATATCCTCTCATTCGTAAAGTCACCTGGTGTTTTTGTATTATCTGCACTATCCATTCGACAGATCGCCGAAGCATTCCCAAAATGATGCAATTCCGGTTTTCCCACTTATACCAGATAGATTTTGCTATTTTTTCGGCTTTTCAGTATAATGGATATGAAGGTGATACACAGCCACAGAAAGGAGGAACATCATGGCTACAAGCACTTTTGAAAGAAAAATTGAGATTACCAGCCCGGATGCCCTCGAGAGGCTGGCTGAAGTGATGAATTCCGAAACACCGAAGAAACCGTTGTCGGAACATCCTTACGGAACTACAGAAAGAGAAAGGAGTGAAGACCTATTAAAACAGTGGTTATCCCACTCAAAGCATTGATAGACAGTTTGGAGGACAACAACGCTCTATCACAGTTGCTGTCCTCCTTTTCTTGTTCACCGGATCCGGACATTGAACACTTTCTTCGCCATCGAGCGGTGGAGTTTGAAAGTCTTTCAAAGGCAAGGACTTACCTGATTTTTGATGAAGATGATCTAAAGAACGGCACCTCGAATCCCCTGATTTACGGATATGTTTCTCTAGCTCTGAAAATTCTTTCCGTCCCAGATACGGTATCCATCAGGATGCGCAAAGAACTGGACGGTTTCAACGCCAAAATTCATGGCCAAGTAATCAACGATTTTCCCTGCTATCTCATCGGACAACTTTCCAAAAACACAGATGTGAAAAACAATCCCATTTCCGGCAGCACCCTTCTCGGCATTGCGTTTGATATTATTGCTTCCGCATCGGAAGCAGTCGGTGGTCGGTATATGATGATTGAGTGCCACAATGAAGAGAAATTACTGAAGTTCTACAAAGATCATTCTTTCAAAGAAATTGACAGGATTCCTGACAATGACATTCCAATGGTTCAGATGATCCGGAAGATTTAAGCTTACTCTGTATTTCCGTCAGCCTCTCACATACAAGAAGAAAGCCTTACCGCTCCAAATAACAGAGGCAGTAAGGCTTTCTATCATTTTTATCTATTCATTTCCAAATCAACTGAACAATCTCAGTCCTTCGCCAGAAGCAGCATCAGGTCGTTGGAGCGGATGATGAACTTGGTCATATCCTCCGGAGACAGGGGTGCCTGCTGGAGCTTTGCCAGGTCGTAGAGCTGCTCGCAGATCATGCGGGTGTGCTCGGAATCCTGATGCTCCACCACATACTGCACCAGAGGATGATTTGCATTGAGGATCAGGGTCTCGCCCTCGCTGCCGAAAGCACCCAGATCCATGCCCTGAGCCGCGTACATCTTCATCATGTCCTGCATTCTGCGGGTTTCCTCGGAAAGGGTGAGGATGGAGGCGATCTTCTTGTTCTTCAGCTTCTCGACCTTCACCTCCAGCTGCTCCTTCTTCAGGACCTTCTTCATGATCTCCTTCACGATGCCGGCCTGGCCTTCCAGTTCCTCCTGCACCTTCTTGGAGGTCTTGCTCTTCATGGAGTCGGTGACATCCGCATCGATGCGCAGGAATCTCACACCCTCGTTCTTACCCTCCAGGCGCTGCACGAAGGGCTGATCGATATTGTGGTTCAGGATGACGGCGTCCATCTTCGCCTGACGGAACATTGCAATGTACTGGCTCTGCTGCTGCTCGTCGGTAACGTAGTAGACGGTCTTCTCCTTCTTCTCCTCTTCGGTGTCATCTCCTTCGTCCTTGCCGGTGCCGCCTTCGTCCACTACCTCGGCTTCCACCTCGTTGCCGTTCTCATCCACGGCCTTCTCGGTGCCTTCCTCCTCGGTATCGATGGGCTTGGTCTCCAGGCACTCGGGCAGGGTCAGATACTTGCCGTCCAGATTCTTGAAGAGGATGTAGTCGTTCATCTTCTCCGCGAACTTCTCATCACGGAGATAACCGTACTTGATGAAGGGAGCGATGTCATCCCAGTACTTCTCGTACTCTTCCTTCTCGGTCTTGCACATGCCGGAGAGCTTGTCTGCCACCTTCTTCGTGATGTACTCGGAGATTTTTGTGACAAATCCGTCATTTTGCAGTGCGGAACGGGACACGTTCAGAGGCAGGTCAGGGCAGTCGATAACGCCCTTCAGCAGCAGCAGAAACTCGGGGATAACTTCCTTGATGTTGTCTGCAATGAAGACCTGATTGTTGTAAAGCTTGATGGTGCCCTCGATGGACTCGTACTCCATGTTGATCTTCGGGAAGTAGAGGATACCCTTCAGGTTGAAGGGATAATCCATGTTCAGGTGGATCCAGAACAGGGGCTCCTTGTAATCCTGGAAGACCTTGCGGTAGAAGGCCAGATACTCTTCCCTGGTGCACTCGGAGGGAGACTTGGTCCACAGAGGATGGATCTCGTTCATGAGCTCGGGGCGCTTCTTGATCTTCAGCTTCTCCTCGCCCACAGTCTCAGTGGTGCCGTCTTCCTTGGTCTGAGTAGTGGGATGGATCTCCTCCACGATCACATCGCCCTCTGCCAGTTCTTCGGGCTTGATGATCTGGGTCTCGTCGGTGTCCTTCTTGGTCAGATAGATCTCGGTGGGCATGAAGGAACAGTACTTCTTCACTACCTCACGAGCCTTATACTCGTTGCAGAACTCCAGGCAGTCCTCGTTCACGGAAAGGGTGATGGTGGTACCCACCTCGGTCCTGTCGCCGTCCTCCATGGAATAGGTGGTGCCGCCGTCGCAGGTCCAGTGCACTGCCTTGGCGCCGTCCTTATAGCTTAAGGTATCGATGGAAACCTCATCCGCCACCATGAATGCGGAGTAGAAGCCCAGTCCGAAATGACCGATGATCTGGTCGGAATTGGACTTATCCTTATACTTCTCAATGAAATCCGTAGCGCCGGAAAATGCGATCTTGGTGATGTACTCCTCCACCTCGTCCGCAGTCATGCCCAGACCGTTATCAGAGATCTGAATGGTCTTCGCAGCGGGATCCACCACCACATCAATGCGGCCGGAGAATCCGTCGGGGAGGCTATACTCTCCCATCATATCCAGCTTCTTTAACTTCGTAACGGCATCACAACCGTTGGAGATCAGCTCTCTGTAGAAAATGTCATGGTCGGAATACAACCACTTTTTGATGATCGGAAAAATGTTTTCACTGTCGATGGACAAATTTCCCTGTTTTCCCATATTGTTACCTTCCTTTCGGCCCGTAAATGCGGCCTGCTTTCTTTCAACAGATTTAAGTTTATGACTGAGGATAAAGAAAGTCAAGAAAAAATTAGCACTCATTCGAAATGAGTGCTAACAACACAGGAAAGGCCGGAATTTTTCAAGGATAATGAACAAGGAAAAACTCAAATTCGCTATATGTAGGGAGCGCACCGCCGCGCCGGCCTTAAGCACGACGGTGCTGCAGAGGAAAGCAAAAGTACTTTTTTCCGACATGATCGGAAAGCAGGGGCCCCAGGGCCACATGGAATGCATATGCGTTGACCAGCAGAGCGCCGATCCAGGCTGCGATCTCGGCATAAGCCGTCGCCCGGAATCCGAGACGTCCCATCAGGAAGGAAATCGCAAAGATCCTGAGGAACATCTCCAATACCCCGGAAAGCATGGGAAGCATGGGCTTCCCCATTCCCTGGACGCCGTTTCGTACCACAAAAAGAGCGTCAACGCAAAACATCATGATCCCGCATCTGGGCAGAAACTCACAAACCAGAGCGATCTGTTCCCTGCCGCTAAGTAGTACCCCCGCAAGGCGGTCAGGGAACAGCACCATCGCGGTGCCCAGGATCAGGTAAGAAGTACCCGCGATGCCCAGACAGACGAACAGCCCGTCGCGGATCCTCCGATATTCTCCTGCCCCGTAGTTCTGGCTCGTATATGCCGACATGGCATTCCCGGCTGTTGACGCGGGATTCATGAACAGATTGAGATATTTGCTGCACGCTGCGTAGGCCGCCGTGTAAACGACGCCGTATCCGTTGACAAAGTACTGGACCACCATGCAGCCGATGGCCGTAACGGAATTCATAAACGCCATGGGAAGGCCGTTCTTCAGAAGGCCCAGCCGGATGGAAGAATTGTCCTTGAAGTCTGCCAGGGAAAGGCGGATGAAGGGGATCCTTCTGAGCCTGTCCAGACAGATGACGGAGGAGACCACCTGGGAAACCACGGTAGCGATGGCCACGCCCTCCACACCGGTGTGCATCATAAAGATAAAGAAGCAGTTCAGCGAAATATTGACCACTGAGGAGATGATGATGGCCCGCAGCGGGGTCTTGCTGTCTCCCAGTGCCCGCAGCACGGAAGCTGCGATATTGTAACAAATATTGGTCACCAGTCCGCCGAAGATGATGTGGCCGTAGCGGAGGCTGTCCGCGAAGATCAGCTCATCGGTCTGCAGCAGGCGCAGAGCCTGGGGCAGGAAAGTGACACTGAATGCGGAAAGCAGGATAGCCAGGAAGGTTCCGATCTCAATGATGGCTGCGATGGTGGAACGGAGTCTCGGCATATTGCCGGCACCGTAAGCCTGGGCCACCAGCACGCCGAACCCATTGGCCAGTCCGAAGGAAAATCCCACGATCAGGAAAAAGAGGGAACCCATATTCCCCACGGCAGCCAGGGCATTGTCTCCGAGACCCTTGCCCACGATCCAGGTATCCGCAAAATTGTAAAACTGCTGAAGCATACTGGTCAAAAGCAGCGGCCAGTAAAAGGATAAGATCAACTTGAGCGGACTACCCTTGGTAAAATCCGTCTCGCGACTTTTTACATTGCTCATATTTCCTCCGTGCCGGGCGTTCTGCTCCGGCGGCTGCGGCGACTCCGCAACAAGTTATGTTTACTTTGTTTACGACTGTCATTTTAGGGCGGAGGTACCCTAAATGGAATCATATTATTGTTGTGTTTTGCCCGATTTTTGCTATGATGAAGGTATGAATACCATCAACAAGGAACAAATTCCATTTGATGCCGTTTCCTCCGTTTCCTTTACGGATTCCCAGACGCCGGAGACATTTCCGCCCCACTGGCACAACGCGGCGGAGTTTACCCTGGCGCTGAAAGACGGCTGCAGATATCGCATCGGCAACGTGCTCTACGAGCTGAAAGCGGGAGACATTCTGCTGGTATGGCCCCAGCAGGTCCACGAGACGGTCCGGGTTCCCCGGGAAGGCGCCGTCTTTATTCAGTTTGCCGCTTCCATCATGGAGAACAACCTGGACCTGGTGTCCCTTTCCTCATTTTTGTTCGACTGCCATCATCTCTCCGCTAAAGCGGACCCGGGACTTACAAAGCTCATCGCAGACAAGATCTACGAGATCCGGGACATTCACGGATCCGCGGATCCTCTGGCGGAGACCGGCTGCAAACTCAGCATCTATCAGATCCTGCTGGCCCTCGGTAATCATGTGATCGCAGAGCGCAAGGATGATCCCATCTTTACCCAGTCCGCCGGCACGGGACAGCGCTACATCCATTCCGCCTGCACCTACATCACGGAGAATTACGCCGAGAACCTGACCCAGGCAGACGTTGCGGAAAAGGTGGGCCTAAGCACCTTCTATTTTTCCAAGCTCTTCAAACAGTACATGCACATCTCCTTCCCCGCCTACCTTTCCGGGATCCGGGTGAAAAAAGCGGCGGCACTGCTGCTGGACGAAAATATGACCATCACGGAATGTGCCTTTGCGTCGGGCTTCCAGTCCACCACGGCCTTCAACAAGGCTTTTCACGATATCACGGGATACGCCCCCAGAGATTACAGGAAGCTCTACCGATAAACGGGAAAGAAAAAACCGGTTCGGATCATATCATTGATCCGAGCCGGTTTTCGTTTTGTTCATCTTACTCTGTTCAGTTTTGATCCAGGATCTCCGACGCTTCCTTCAGGAGGTCGATGATGGGCAGATGCTGCGGGCAGACTCTCTCGCACTGGCCGCAGGCCACACAGGCGGATGCTCTGCCGGAGCGACTTACCAGACCGTTGTAGAAATTCTTCGACCGCCAGTCTCCGGGATACCGCCGCAGGGTATTGATGGTGCGGAACACATCCGGGATGCTGATCTTCATGGGACATCCGGGAGTGCAGTATCTGCAGGCGGTACAGCCAATCTGCGGGATGCTCAGGAAATCGTTCGTCACCGCATCGATGATGGCCATCTCCTCATCGGTCACGGGTTCGAAATCGGTGAAAGTAGCGATATTGTCATCTACCTGTTCCATATTGGACATGCCGGAAAGCACCGTCATTACCCCGGGAAGGGATGCCACATAACGCAGCGCCCAGGATGCTACGGAAGCATCGGGACGGGCTGCCTTGAAACGGCTGTTAAACTCCTCTCCCAGATCCGCCAACATGCCGCCTCTGACAGGCTCCATGACAATGATGGGAATGTTCCGCTCATGCAGGATGTTGTAAAGCTTCTCAGACTGGACCACGGGATTGGTGCGGTCCAGGTAATTGAGCTGGATCTGAACGAATTCCACTTCCGGATGGGCATCCAGGATGGTCTCCAGCAGCTCAGGCGTTCCGTGGAAGGAAAATCCGAAATGACGGATCTTCCCCTCTTCTTTCTTCTTTATACCCCAGGAAAAACAGTCATATTTGACATAGGTGTCATAATTGTGCCCATCCTCAATGGAATGGAGCAGATAATAATCAAAATAATCCACGCCGGCCCGCTCCAGCTGCTCCGCGAAGACCCGCTCGATATCGCTCTCCTGCTTCAGTTCCCAGGCAGGAAGCTTCGTCGCGATCATGTAGCTGTCCCTGGGATACCGCTTCACCAGAGCCTCTCTTGCAGCCACCTCAGACTTACCTCCGTGATAAACATAAGCCGTGTCAAAATAGTGGAAATCCATCTCCATGTAATGGTCCACCATGGAACAGACCTGCTCCATATCGATGACACCGTCCTGCTCCGGCAGGCGCATCAGGCCGAACCCCAGCTTCGGCATTTTACTCAGATCGATACTCATAGATACCTCCTTTTTGAAATACCCCAAAAAAGCACTTCTCTACATTTATACCCTACCGAAACCGGCAGGATATTTCCAGCAAATTTTTATCAATAATTGCCCGCTTTTTGGCATCCCGCGCCCTTGAAACCGGGAAACGATTTGCTATAATGAAGTGGTTGAAAGTTCAAGCAAAGGAGGGTTTCTCATGGAAGAAACCATCAAGCTCCGGATCCATCCGGAGTACCCTTATGTCTACGAAACCCATTTACACACATCCGAGGCCAGCGCCTGTGGCAAAAGCCCCGGCAAAGAAATGGCCAGAGCCTGCAAGGAAGCCGGCTACACCGGGATCTTTGTGACGGATCATTTCTATTACGGCAACACCCGCATCGACCGCTCTCTTCCCTGGAGTGAATGGGTGGAAGGCTTTTGCAGCGGCTATGAAGAGGCGAAGGCCGAAGGAGACCGGATCGGACTCCAGGTATTTTTCGGCTGGGAGTCCTGCTACAAGGCGACGGAGTTTTTGATCTACGGGCTGGATAAGGAGTGGCTCTTAAATCATCCCGAGATCCGTGACTGCACCATCCAGGAGCAGTACCGTCTGGTGCATCAGGGCGGCGGTATGGTGGTCCATTGCCACCCCTATCGTGAGGAATCCTACATCCCCGCCATCCGGCTCTTCCCCCAGTGGGAGGATGCGGCGGAGACGGTAAATGCCACCCACGTATCCGTCCGAAGCCAGTCTCACAACGATCCGGAATTCGATGTAAAGGCCCATGCCTACTCCGAAGAAAACCATCTCCCCCGGACTGCCGGATCCGATATTCATATCACCAGACTCCTCTTCGGCGGTATGGGATTTTCCCACAGACTGGAATCTCCACAGGACTACATCAAGGCTGTCCGCAGCAGAGAACAATGCGTACTGCTGACGGGAAATGAGACATTGGAAGGTGCGGATTTTACTTTTGCCTATTGAGCACTTCCCCGCAAAGCGGAACCCGGGATAACACAGTTTGGTGCATAACAAAACCTGCAGGCCTTAGGACCTGCAGGTTTTTCTTTGCTTATGGATGTTGGGATGAAGATCAGCCCAGCTCTACCACAACCTTGTTCTCCTTCTGCAGCTTGTCTGCAGGGATCAGGTTGCCATCCAGCTTCTCGCCGTTCAGGGTAACGGACTTAACGCCGGAGCCGGTGTGTGCGGGGTTGTTCACCACGATGGACAGGTGCGTTCCGCGGAAATCCTTCTCCATGGTGAAGGAATCCCATGCAGCGGGTACGGCAGGATTGATCACCAGGCCCTTGGCATTGGGTCTCATACCGCAGATACCCTCGATGCAGCCCACCATAACGGTGGATGCGGTACCGGTGAGCCAATGCACATGTGCACGACCTGCATAAGGAGAACGCCTGGACTCAACGAACTGTCCGTGAACGTAGGGCTCGATCACACGGATCTCCGCCTTGTCGTTCATGGAAGCGGGAGCGGTCTCGGAGAAGTACTCGAAGGCACGATCGCCGTGACCTTTAAGAGCCTCTGCCAGGATCAGCCAGCCCTGAGACTGGGAGAAGATACCGCCGTTCTCCTTGGTATCGGGATTGAAGATGTGCATCAATGCGCCGTCGAAATAGTGCTCCACATAAGGAGGCTCCAGGAGCTTTGCACCGTAAGGAGTGTTCAGGATCTCGTGAACGCTCTCCAGTGCCTTGTCACCCTGCTCCTCGGAAGCAAAGCCGGAAATGACGGACCAGCTCTGAGGATTCAGCCACATATTTGCCTCGGGATCCTTCTTAGCACCGACGATCACGCCGTTGTCGCGGATACCGCGGATGAAACGATCCTCGTCCCAGCACTTCTCCAGGGACTCGGAAAGCTTAGCCTTCACATCGTTCAGATAAGCGACATAGCTGTCATCACCGCGATCTCCTGCGATCTCCAGCATCATATTGAATGCATAGTAGAGCTGGAATGCCACGAAGGTGGACTCTCCCTTTGCACCCATGCGCAGGCAGTCGTTCCAGTCTGCATGCAGACCTGCGGGCATATTGTGATCTCCCAGGTGGGTCATGGAGAACTCGATGGCTTTCTTCAGATGGTCGTAAACCGTATCCTCGCCGCCGTTTGCGTAGACGATCTTCTCATCCAGGAATGCGATATTGCCGCTCTCTGCGATGTACTTGTAAACGGTGGGGAAGAGCCACAGGGCATCATCCGCACGATAGGAAGGATGTCCGGTCTCCTTCACGTAGGAAGGATCGTCGGGAGTATTCTCGTGGCCCGCATTGTGGTCAAACTTCACCAGAGGAAGTCCGGCGCCGTTGTCCACCTGTGCGGAGATCATGAAGCGGATCTTCTCCAGTGCCATTTCGGGATCCAGATGGATGATACCCTGGATATCCTGAACGGTGTCACGATAACCGTAGCCGTTGCGCTCTCCGCAGTAGATGAGGGAAGCTGCTCTGGACCAGGTAAAGGTGATGAAGCACTGGTAAGCGTTCCACACGTTGATCATGTTGTTGAACTCCTCGGAAGGAGTCTGTACGGAGAAGTGCTCCAGCTCGGAGTGCCAGTAGTCCTTCAGCGCCTGGACCTCGGCATCCACAGCGCCGTCCTTCTCGTACTTTGCCAGGATCTCGTTTGCCTCGGCGTTGTTCTTCTCACCAAAGACATAGATCAGCTCCTTGGTCTCGCCGGGCTGCAGAACGAAATCGGTCTGCAGAGCGCCGCAGGAGTTGGAGTTGTAGTTCATGGTGCCGTCGCACTTGCCCTGCTCCACGGAGATGGGATTGGAGTAGGTGCGATAAGGTCCGATGAAGGCTTCCAGGCTGCCGGCGGAAGCATCCACCTTGGCCTTTGCCAGACCGAAGAAACGCTCCTTGTGGTTGGAGCCGGTCTCATCCTTGCCGGAGTTCTCGTTGATATGCTGCAGGATCTTGTTGCCCTCGAAGGAGGTGCGGGTGATGAACAGGGTGTACTGCAGGTTCACCTGATCCTGCTGATAATTGTCCTCGTTGGTAAACTCGATGAAGCCGAAGGAAGACAGCTTCCGGGGTGCAGTTCCATCGTTGGTCACCTTTGCGGACCATACCTCATAGGTAGCGCCCATGGGAACATAATAGGTCACCTCGGAGGTGATAGAGCTGTACTTGGAAGTCACTACGGTGTAGCCGGTGCCGTGGCGAACCACATTCTCAAAGGAATCCAGAGGCTTGCCTACGGGCTGCCAGGTAGCGGTCCAGTAATCTGCACTGTCATTGTCTCTCAAATAGATGTATCTTCCGGGAAGTGCCATGGAAGAGTTGAAACGATATCTCGCGATACGTCCGTTGGCGCCGCTCTTAACGAAGCTGTAGCCACCGCCGTTGTTGGTGATGATGGCACCGTAAGCGGGAGATCCGAGATAGTTGCTCCAGGGTGCGGGTGTGTCCGGTCTGGTGATGACGTACTCTTTCGCAGCCAGATCAAAATGTCCGTACTTCATGAAAAATACCCCCATTTTCTATTTACCGGCGTTTCGCCGGCATGATTTCTATTTCGTCCGCCGTTCCCCGGCAGACACGTGATTATTTTATCATTAAAAACCCCTATTTGCTACAGTAAATAACGCTTCGAAAGAGATTAATTTTTGGCTAAAAAAAACGCCCCCGGGAGGCGTTCGTTTCCGCCCGGGGGTCTGTGCTTTTCTTATTTCGGGTCAAACACGCCTTGAAAATGGCTGTCATAAACACGGAAGAAATCGGAGGTGGTGAGGGCATCGTCCTCCGGCGCTTCCACGGATTCCCAAAGGGGCGTGTTCAGGTTTCGGATAACGCCTTCCACAAAGGTATCGTACTCCGACTCGAAGGCCTCCTGCCGCCGCTGCTCCACGATGGCCAGCTTGTTGGCATCCGTCTCCTCCCGGTCCAGGGTACTGACGCAGCGCAGGATGTAGTATCCGTTCTCCGTTTCCAGCACGGAACTGATCTCGTCCGTCTCCATGGAGAAAGCCACCTCGTTCAGCACGGGATCCAGGCTTCCGTTCCCGACGGAAACAGAGTAGGTGTCCTCATCACTGTAGGTAGCCGCGAGCTGCGCAAAGTCGTTTCCGTCCAGCGCCATGCTGCGGACTTCCACAGCCTGCCGGTAGATCTTCTGCTTCATCTGATCGTCATAGGAGTTCACATTGCCGCCGGCATCCCGGAACACGGTGGTGAAATAGATGTACTGGAGCTTCACAAAACGGGCCTCGTCATCGCTGATCTCGGGATTGATATCGGAGATCATTTCCATGTAGACCTTGTTTTCCAGCGCGTACTCGGCGTACATGTTTTCCAGCAGCTCCGGCGTTACGCCCAGGAGCTCGATCTCTTTTGACGACAGGCTGTCATAGTATTCCTGGGCAGCCTCCCGGACCCGTTTCATTTCCTTGTCGGTGAGGGTCACCTCATAGGTCTGGGCCATGAGGGCCATGGTCTTCACCTGGGCGATACGGGCCAGGACGATCTCCCGGACATTTTCCTCCAGGGTCACTCCGTCCAGGGACGCATCCCAGATCTCCTCGCCGTAAACCTCCTCATACTGATTGCGGATGTTCACGAGATAGACCATGAGTTCGGGAAGGGTACAGACTTTGTCGCCGACGGTAAAGACGTCCTGCTCACCGAATCCGGAGGTCAGAACCACCGTCGTATTTTTATCCTGCAAAAAACCGCAGCCCGTCAGAAAGGCGCCGGCCAAAGCCAGCGCCATGACAGCTGCGGTAAGTTTTTTGCAAATGCGATGCAAATTACTCAATAACATGAATCCAACCTTTGGGAGCCTCGATCCGGCCCATCTGAATGCCGGTGAGGGTATCGTAAAGTTTTTTCGTCACAGGGCCCATCTCGGTCATGCCGCTGGGGAAGCAGATCTCATTGCCGTGATCCACCACCTTGCCGACGGGGCTGATGACTGCTGCGGTGCCGCACAGGCCGCACTCTGCGAAATCCTTGACCTCGGAGAAGAGGACTTCTCTCTCTTCCACTTCCAGTCCCAGGTACTCCTTCGCCACATACACCAGACTTCTGCGGGTGATGGAGGGCAGAATGGAATCGGACTTGGGAGTGACCACCTTGCCGTCCTTGGTGACAAAGAGGAAGTTGGCGCCGCCGGTCTCCTCCACCTTGGTACGGGTGCCGGGATCCAGGTACATGTTCTCGTCGAAGCCCTCCTTGTGGGCATTGACGATGGGATACAGGCTCATGGCGTAGTTCAAGCCGGCCTTGATGTTACCGGTGCCGTGCGGTGCCGCACGGTCGAAGTCGCTGACACGGATGGTCAGAGGCTTTACGCCGCCCTTGAAGTAAGGACCCACGGGGGTGGTGAAAATACGGAACTGATACTCATCCGCGGGCTTCACGCCGATGACGGGATTGGTACCGAACATATAAGGGCGCACATACAGGGTTGCGCCGCTGCCATAAGGAGGAACCACATTGGCATTGGCCTTGACGACCTGGGTAACGGCATCCACAAATCTTCCGGCGGGAAGCTTCGGGATCTCCAGTCTCTCTGCGGACTGATCGATACGCTCAGCGTTCAGGTCGGGGCGGAAGGTGACGATGTGTCCGTCCTCGGTGGTGTAAGCCTTGAGTCCCTCAAAAATGGTCTGCGCATACTGCAGGACGCCTGCGCACTCGTTGAGCACGATGTTCGCGTCAGTGATCAGCGCGCCCTCATCCCACTTGCCATCCTTGTAATTGGAGACATAGCGGTAATCGGTAGGGACGTAACCAAAGCCCAGATTTGCCCAGTCAATGTTCTTCTTTTCCATACGACACTAACCTTCTTTCTAATGTATTGCGGTACTGTAGTAAAGTCATTAGAATACATTATCTGCCCCGCACCGCAAAAAGTCAATGAATTCTGTTAAGGGTTTCGCGCATTTTGCGCCTCTGTCAGCCCCTCTTGTAGGTCACGAAACGGTAGGGGATGTCAAAATATGTCATCTCCTCGGACTCGGATACCACCTTCCACTCCGGATCCTCGTCCAGATTGGGGAAGTAGGTATCCGCACGGTATGCGTGATCCAGCTTCGTTACGATGGCCGTTTTGCAATAGGGAAGGAGCAGCTTGTAAATGCTGCCGCCGCCGATGACATAGATGTCATCATCCTCGTACTCTTTTGCCTTTTCCAGGAATTCCTCCAGGGAGTGGACCACCACCGTCTCCTCATCCACATAGTAGTCGGGATTGGTGGTAAAGATCACGTTGGTGCGGTACTTCAGGGGCTTACCCTGGGGGAAAGTGCCCAGAGTCTTGCGTCCCAGCACCACCACCTTACCGGTGGTAAGCTCCCGGAAATTCTTATGGTCGTTGGGGATGCTGACCAACAGCTGGTCGCCGTAGCCGATGCCCCAGTTTTGATCTACCGCTACAATCAGATTCATGCAAAACCTCCATACTTGAAAAGAAAGATCACGTCAGCGTTTCCCGCAGACACTTCTCCGTGGTGCAGATCCCGTTTTCTCAGATCGCGATGGGAATGTCCTTGATCTGCTCGTGGGTCTCGTATCCCTCCACCTTCACGTCATCGGGAGTGAAATCATAGAAATCATGCTTCTCCGGATTCAGGATGAACTTTGGTGCGGGGAGCGGCTCCCTGGTGATGAGCTCCCTGATGATGTCCACGTGTCTGTCATAGATATGAGCATCGGCGATGACATGCACCAGCTCGCCCACGTTCATGTCCACATGTCTGGCGATCATGTGCAGCAGCACCGCGTACTGGACCACATTCCAGTTGTTGGCTGCCAGCACGTCCTGAGACCGCTGGTTCAGGATGCCGTTTAAGGTGAGCTTATCCTCTCCCGGGCGCTGGGTCACGTTAAAGGTCATGCTGTAGGCGCAGGGGTACAGATTCATCTCATGCAGGTCCTGATGGACATAGATGTTGGTCAGGATCCGGCGGCTGAAGGGATTGTGCTTCAGATCCCAGAGAACGCGATCCACCTGATCCATCTCACCTTCTTTATAGACGTGCTTCACCCCCAGCTGATAGCCGTAGGCCTTGCCGATGGTCCCCTGCTCGTCTGCCCAGGCGTCCCAGACGCGGCTGCTCAGCTCGGCCACCCGGTTGGATTTCTTCTGCCAGATCCAGAGCAGTTCGTCGATGGCGGACTTGTAATAGGTCCTGCGCAGGGTCATGATCGGAAATTCCTTCCGCAGGTCGTAGCGGTTCACCACGCCGAAGAGCTTGATGGTGTGGGCGGGCGTCCCGTCCTCCCAATGGGGCCGGACGGGCAGCGCGTCGTCCCGAAAGCCCTCCGAGAGGATCCGTTTGCAGGTTTCGATATATACGGTATCTGCGTAGCTCATGGGGTTTCCTCCGTCTCCGGTATCGCTTCTGTTTCCCGGCTCTCCTCAGGCTCCGCGATCAGCTCCTCGTAGGGCACGCTGGCGTCCGTCAGGGTCCGGCCGCCGGGCAGGTGGAAGACCCAGTCCACGGCGGGCTGCAGGCTGCCGATCACGCCCCGGTTGGCCATTACGGCGTAGGAGCGGAACATCAGAGGGCAGAAGTAGGCGTTCTCCATGACGCCCCGATAGAGGTCGTAGCAGTTGCCGGAATTCTCCAGGGCGTCGTAGCAGAGCTGCTCCATGCCGGTACTGCGGATCCCGCCGAAGCCCAGGCTGCCGTAGGCCATGAAAAACTCGGTGAGATCAAAGGTCCCGGACAGGCGGACCTCGCCGATGAACATGTCGAATTTGCCGGCGTTGAGATAGTAGCGGTAGGTGTCGGCGGGCAGGCTCTCCACCTCCATAGGCAGACCGGCCTCGGTCAGCACGTCCGCCAGCTTCCGGGCCAGGGCCACCCGGGCGGGGTCTGCCGTGCTTACGATCAGCTTGCCCACCCAGCCCGCGGGCGCAGGGTGCGCCCCCAGGACGCCTGCGATGGCCGCCGTGC
>JAEETA010000045.1 GCA_016286555.1 Lachnospiraceae bacterium
CTTAACGACGCCGGGACCGGAAACGCCTACATTGATGATCTCATCCGCTTCGGTAACACCATGGAAAGCGCCGGCCATAAAGGGATTATCATCCGGAGCGTTACAAAAGACCACAAATTTCATACAGGGAGCACTCTCTCTGTCTGCTGTGATCTCTGCTGTCTCTTTGATGATCTCACCGATCAGGCGAACACCATCCATATTGATACCGGTCTTGGTGGAACCTACGTTTACAGAACTGCAAACTCTCTCGGTTTCATCAAGGGCCTTTGGAATGGAGCGGATCAGCAGTTCATCGGCTTTGGTCATACCCTTGGAGATCAGAGCAGAGTAACCGCCGATCAGATTAACCCCTACTTCCTTGGCCGCACGGTCCAGGGTATGCGCTAACGTTACATAGTCGTCACTGCTCTTGCAGGCAGAAGCTCCGATCATGGCAACAGGCGTAACGCTGATCCGCTTATTTACAATGGGGATTCCGTATTCCTTGCTGATCTCTTCTCCTACCTTTACCAGGTCTCTGGCAGCGGTAGTGATCCGCTCATATACTTTTTTATTTAAAGATTCCAGGTCATCATCGATACAGTTAAGAAGGGAGATACCCATGGTAATGGTACGAACATCCAGGTTCTCCTTTTCGATCATGGCGTTGGTTTCCGCAACTTCTCTTAAATTGATCATTTTCTTATCCCAACTAGTCTGCTTTTTCGTTATTGATTTCAGATGCGATGCATCATGTCAAAAATCTCTTCCTTCTGGCACTTGATGGTCACGCCGATGCTTTTACCCAGTTCGTCCAGATCCTGCTGGATCACTTCGTTGGGCGCATCCGCCTGATGCATATCCACCACCATCATCATGGTAAAGAAATCCTGAACGATGGTCTGGGAGATATCCAGAATGTTAATGTTATTATCCGACAGATAGGTACAAACTTTTGCAATGATACCCACCGTATCCTTGCCTACGACTGTGATGATGATCTTATCCATAATTTCTTCTCCTTGATCCTTTACCCGCCGTTTTCCCGGCAGGGGATATTCGATTTTTACTTTAGGCTATGCGAGGCAGACCAGTGTGCTGGGCTCATCCCTTTTTGCAACGATAACCTGGAAATCATCCGAGTGAAAAGGAGTATCCGACAGATCCACTTCAGCCCGAACCGCTTCGTATGCCAGTTCCGGCATATTGTTCTCCCTGGAAAGATGCCCCAGGAAAACAAATCCGGTCTGATCTCCCAGGATCCTGCTGAGCAACCTTCCGGAATTCTCGTTGGAAAGATGTCCACGGTCTCCAAGGATGCGCTGCTTCAGGTAATAAGGATAGGGCCCTGCCTGCAGCATCCTTACGTCGTGATTGGCTTCCAGCAAAAGGCCGTCCATTCCCTGCAAGCCGTCTACGGTATAATTGTCAAAGGTTCCCAGGTCCGTACACACTGCCACGTTCCGGTTCCCATGAGAGATCCGATAAGCCACCGGATCTGCCGCATCGTGAGAAATATGCATGGGATTTACCGTCATATCTCCGATGGGGAAGGGAACATCAGGATGGATCACATGGAACAGTCCCTGATCGATGCGTCCCAGGGAGGTATCCCGCAGGATGGCTTCAAAGGTATTTTCCGTGGCATAAATGGGAACGCCCCATTTCCGGGAAAATACTCCCAGGCCTTTCACATGATCGGAATGCTCATGGGTAATCAAAACGGCATTGATGTCATAACCTTCCAGGTCCATCATATGCAGAGCCTCTTCGGTCCGCTTTCCGCTGATCCCCACATCCACCAGTAAATGGGTGGATTCGGAACCGATATAAACACAATTGCCGCTGCTACCGCTGGCAAGGGGACAAAAACGCATAACTAAATTCCTTTACAAAAATCTCATTCCTGTTTTAGGGTAAAAATCATTCATCCCAATAGATTTTCAGTTCATCCCCTTCATGGAGGCTTTCCATGTACTGCGCCTGAGCGCCGTTTTTCAGGGTGACGATCTTGGTCTTTCCGCTGTTTAAGTCAAAATCAATAAAGTCAAAAATGTCCACAAAAACATACTCTTCCTTGCCACTCAAAGTAACAGGCGCGCCGTTGACCATGACGGTGATCTCCAGATTGGTGGGGATCTTACCGGAGGAAGGCTGTCTTACCGTGGTTTTCACCGTTTCTTCGGAAGCGGCGGCAGCTTTCCCGGCTGCACCATCCGCTGCGTTCTCTGCGCCTTCAGCGCTCTCGGACTCCTCGGAGCCTTCCGCACCTTCTTCCTTCTCCGCAGCCTCGCGCTCAGCCTCTTCCTTGGCAAGCCTGGCAGCGGTTGCATCCTTTACTTCCTGATAGCTTCCGTCATCCTCGGGCAGATCGTTAAAGCCGGGGCCCTTTGCCTTCAGATCCAGCTCCAGAGTAAAGTCTTCATAGACCTTGGTAGTGACCACAGCCTTGGTATCGTTCACTTTGATCTCACCGCCCAGGGGAAGATCCAGGTATTTTGCAATCTCCTGCACCGTGTAGTAATTCCGGATGACAATATCGTCATTTTCCTGAATGTGATAGAAGCTCTGCTCCGTCTTTTTGTTGACGTCTGCGCTTCTGGGCAGTTCCATGGCCTTACCGTTGATCACCACATGGAGGGGATTCTGAAGCTCCGGCAGATCCGAAAGCTGCACATCCGCATCCTCACCCACGGTAGATGCCTGGAACACCACATTATCGCCGCTGTGGATCTGAGTATAGAGATCAGCGGGATCACCGTTGATGGTAATGACTGCCGCCTCACCGGCAGTACCGCGAACGATACGGGATTTTCCGTTGACGGTAAATGTCAGTGCCTTACCGCGCTTTGGGAACAGATCTTCATTCGCAACCTCCATCTGAATGGCCGCATCGGATACGGAGAGTCTGCCGTTATCATAAAGCTTCAAACGGGTATCGTTAAAGGTGATGAAAATGAAATTATTGCTCTGCTCGTAATAGCTCAGGCAGATACCGATGGGGGTTACCATCATGGAGTCTTTACGGGCATCGGTTTCGAAGATGATGTTCTTCATCACATCCTCGCCCCGGATAGCCACACGCTCCTTCATGATGCCCAGCTTCTTGGAAAGCTTTTCGGTGTAGCCGGGGATCATTCCGCCACCGCCTACGACAAAGACTGCACTGACAGGCTTGTCACCATTCAATCGCATGATCTCTTCCGCCACGGGATCCGTCATCTGATCGATGGCTTCGTCCAGGATCTCCAGCACTTTCTCGGAAGTGATGGTCTGAGGCAGTCCCATGATGTCGGTAAACTCAATGGTACCGCCCTCCAGCGCCCCGCGCTTGATGTGCTCTGCCATGTCAAAATCCACCAGACAGTTCTGGACGATGACATTGGTAAGGGAGTCACCTGCGATAGGAATCATGCCATACGCAACGATGGCGCCGTCGCTGGTGATGGAAATATCGCTTGTACCTGCGCCCACATCCACCAGTGCCAGATTCAGAAGACGGAACTTCTCAGGGATTGCCACCTGAATGGCTGCGATGGGCTCCAGTGTCAGATTTGTCACATGGAGTCCTGCATGCTCCACGGATTTGTAGAGGCCGTCCACCACATCATCGGGAAGGAAGGTTGCGATGAGATCACAGCCGATGGTTTTTGCCTTATGCCCTTCCAGGTTACCGATCTGGTAGCCGTTCATGTAATAGCGCATGGGGGTGTAGCCCACACAGTAGAACTTCAGATCCGGATGCTCGGATTTCTGGAACTCATCATAGGCCTGCTCGATACCGGTCATGGAGAGGTTGTAGATGTCCTCATCTCCGATCTCCTGCTCTGCTTCAAACTCCTTCTCCACATGGGTGGTGACGGTACGAAGTACGCGGCCTGCGGCAGCGATGCAGACTTCGGAAAGAGATCTGGACAGATCCTCCTCCAGCTGCTTTTTTACCACGGAAATGGTCTCGCCCACCTTGCCGATGTCGTGGATCTGTCCGTCCAGCATGGCTCTGGTCTCATGTTCCTTGATCCGCTGTGCCAGGACGTGGAACTGGCCATTCGCCTGATACCCTACGGTACCCACGATACTGCGGGTTCCGATGTCCAGACCGAATACCATCTGACCTTGATTGTCTCTCACTCCAGCCATGTATAAGCCTCCAGTTTCTCACGGATCCGGGCGTAAGCATCCTCCGGGGTTCCGCTGTTATCGATCACAAAATCACTGTACTTTCGAAATTCTTCATCCGGCAATTGAGAAGCCATGATGCTTCGGGCCTTCTCCTCGGAATACCCTCTGGATTCCATGAGGCGCTGCACCCGCACTTCTTCCGCAGCATACACATACCACAGTTCATCCAGGAAACCCACATAACCGGCTTCGATGAGAAGGGCAGCTTCCACGAAGAAAAGCTCCGTTTTTCCTTCCGACCGTTCCCGTTCCAGGGCCTCCGTCAGAAATTCCCGCACTGCAGGATGCAGGATATCATTTACAGCCCGGCGCAAAGAAGGATCAGCATAAATGCGATCCGCCATTTTTCGTTTGTCGATCCATCCGTCTTCCTGCAAGACATCTCTGCCAAGCACTTCCACCAGCTTCGGAAAAGCCGGACTGCCGGGCTCCTGCAGCTGCTTGGCCACATCGTCCGCCAGATACACCTTCGCACGGTAATGGGCCTCGATATAACGGATGATCAGTGATTTGCCGGCGCCGATGCCACCGGTGATACCGATGAATTTCATCCTTTAATGGGCATCATACCAGGTATTGCCCCGGCTCATGCCTACCTCCAGCACCACCGCAAAATCTGCGGCATTTTTCATGTTACGCTCCAGAAGTTCCGCAACGATCTCTTCCTCTCCCGCAGCCGTTTCGATCACCAGTTCATCGTGCACCTGCAGGATCAGCTTTGACCGGAGATTTCTCTCCCGCAGTTCCTTCCAGACACTGATCATGGCGATCTTCATGATATCAGCAGCCGTTCCCTGAATGGGAGCGTTCATGGCAACACGTTCTCCGAAGGAACGCTGCATGAAATTGGATGCCTTCAGCTCCGGAATGGGACGGCGTCTGCCGAAGAAGGTCTCCGCATATCCGGTGCGCTTTGCATGCTCTACCAGAGCATCCAGATAGCTTTTGATCCCCGGATAGGTTGCAAAATACTGTTCGATGTATGCCGCAGCTTCCTTCTTGGAAATGGAAAGGTCCTCGGACAGACCAAAGGAACTGATGCCGTAGACGATACCGAAGTTCACGGCTTTGGCATTTCTGCGCTGCAGATCCGTCACCTCTTCAAAGGGCACACCAAACACCTTGGAAGCGGTGATGCGGTGAATGTCCTGAGAGGAATTATAAGCTTCGATCAGACTCTTATCCCCTGACAGGGATGCCAGGATCCTGAGTTCGATCTGGGAATAGTCCGCGTCGGTAAGGCTGTATCCCTCTTCCGCAACGAATACTTTCCGCAGTCTCCTGCCCAGTTCGGAACGAATAGGAATGTTCTGCAGATTAGGTTCCGAAGAACTGATGCGTCCCGTAGCCGTTACGGTCTGATTAAATCTACAATGGATCCGCTCGTCCGGACCGATGTATGCGGGCAAGCCGTCGGCATAGGTGCTCTTCAGTTTGCTTAAACCTCTGTATTCCAGGATATCCAGCACGATGGGGGATTGCCCAGCCAGCTTCTCCAGCACGTCCGCTGCGGTGGAATAACCGGATTTGGTCTTCTTGCCTCCGGGGAGTCCCAGCTTTTCAAAGAGGATCACACCTAACTGTTTGGGAGACTGAATGTTGAATTCTTCTCCGGCCTCTTCATAGATCCGCTTCTCCAGGACAGCGATTCCTTCCTCCAGCTCCTTGCTGAAGGCAGTGAGGTCGTCTCTTTTGACCCGGATGCCGATGCGTTCCATGTCGTAAAGCACCTTGGAAAGTGGCATCTCGATATCGTTCATGAGCCGGTCCATGCCCCTGTTTTTCAGGTTCTCCCGGATCCCGGGAGCAGACTTTAAACTGATCAGGGCTCGGTCACAAAGATCCTCCTGCAGCGTGTCAGGATTGGAAAATGCCACCTCCTGCAAAGTGCGCTTTCCGTAGCGCTCCTTACGGCTCTTCACCGTCCACTGGAGATACTCCAAAGCAACGGATTCCTCGTCATAATCATTCTTCAGAGGATTTACCAGGTAAGCTCCGATGACGCAATCAAATAGATCTGCCTTACAGTCAAGACCCAGGATCCCATAACTGTCCTTCACATCACAGACAGCCACCTGCAATCCTTCGGTCAGGATAGCGCTCAGGGCATCTGCTACCTCGTTCTCTTTTCCGGGAACTGTGGTCAGGTAATACAGCTCAGCTTCCTTCTCCCGCTCTCCTGCGATGCAGGCTCCGTAGAGCGTTCCCTCTTCCAGTCCGAAGGAAAGACCGATGGAGGGAAAACCTGCTTTGGCTGCGGCTTCTGCCCAGCTCTTCGGATCATCAAAAGAGACGATCTTTTTCTCCGGAGCAGTGACAACCTTGTCAGATTCCTCAAAGTAAGGGAAGAAGGATTTTAATTCATATTGCTTAATGAGCTCGTAGGCAGCAGGGGTAAAGAGATGCTCCGTACCTGCGGACTCATAGGAAAAATCAAACTCACAATCAGTCTTGATGGTTGCGAGAGTGCGGCACAGATATGCCAAATCCTTATTCTCGCGAAGGGATTCACGAATGCTGTTTTTGGAAATCTCCTCCAGGTGCTCATAAACCCCGTCCAGGCTACCGTAAGTCTGGATCAGCTCCCCGGCGGTTTTTTCACCCACCTTGGGAACACCGGGATAATTGTCGGAAGAATCTCCCATAAGAGCCTTCCGGTCAATGAACTGGGAAGGCGTCAGATGATACTCCTCCAGCAGTTCTTTCTCGTGATAGTATTTCGTGGTGGTCTGCCCCCTCGTAGTGGTGGGGATGCAGATCCGCACATGCTCTCTGGCAATCTGCAAAAGGTCACGGTCACCTGAGATCAGGTCCACCTCCAATCCGTCGGAAGCCGCCTTTAAAGCCAGAGTTCCCAGAATGTCATCTGCCTCGATGGTGGGAATGGATACACAGGGAATGGTCATGGCTTCCAGAATCTCCCGTAATACGGGGATCTGCTCCCTGAGTTCCGGATCCATGGGTTTTCTGGTGCCTTTGTACTCCGCAAAAAGGGCATGCCGGAAGGTGGGGGCATGCTCATCGAAGGCGATGACCAGATAAGCGGGATGCTCCTCCTTCAGCGCCTTAAAGAGAATATTCAGGAAACCGTAGATGGCATTGGTATGCATTCCACGGGAATTGGTCAGATCCGGCACGCCATAGTAGGCACGGTGCACGATGCTGTGACCGTCTATGAGAATGAGTTTCTTCTTCTCCAAAGCGTTCCTCCCGCATTAACCGAACAAATAAAGCAAAAACACACCCAGAAGGGAAAACAGGGCGGTCATAAAATATCTTCGAACCAGAATAAAACGGTTGTGTCTGTCGATCTTTAAGCTGTTTTGCGCAAGGCGCCGTTCCATCTCAATCTGGAGATCAAAGGCACCGTCATCCTCCAGATGGCGCATTCCTTCCGCCACCAGGAATTGAATGCTCAGCTCTTCCTTACAGCTCTCGCACTTGTCCATATGTTCCCGAAAGGCTTCCATCTGCGAGTAGTTCATGTTACTGCACAGGAATTCGGGGATCAAACGTTCAAAATCCTTACAATCCATGGTGCCTCCGAAGTGCTGAACCCACAACAAAACATACCAATTTATTTTATTATATTTTGATAAAAAAGAAAAGCCCGAACCCCTTGTTTTCAAGGAATTCGGGACTAAGTGCTGGTGGTGGGACTTGAACCCACACGAGGTCGCCCCCAACAGATTTTGAGTCTGCCTCGTCTACCATTCCGACACACCAGCGCACTTGCAACATCGAAAATCTTACCACAGTTGTTTCGATGTTTCAAGAAATATTTATGCGAAGCCGGGAGTCGCAGCCATGCTGACAGGTCCATCCGACGTCGCCTGTAAATCCCGTCAGGTCAGGGACATCCGGATTTCCGCGTCGTTGTCATTGATGAGGACCTGCGCGTTAGCACCGACGATGAGAGGCATCATCGGATCCACATGCCCCAGATCCATGTCCAGGATCATGGGAACGCCGTACTTTCTCGCATAGGGCAGGTAGGCCTCACAGGCATCCAGATTCATCATCTGTGCGCCGTTCAGGGGCCTGCCGATGAGGAATGCTCCCACGGTCTCGAACCAGCCCGCCTGATCCAGTTCCCACATAGCTCTGCGGATGGCAAACACGTTCAGGTCACAGGCTTCCAGGAACCAGAGGATCTTCTGATCCTTGTACCGCTCCAGGAACGATTTGGTCTGATCGTACTTCGTGCCCAGCAGGTTCACCAGGCAGTCCATACAACCACCCAGGAGTCTTCCCTCCAGCTGCAGTTTTCCGGAGAAGGTTCCCTTGGGATAAAAGTCCTTCCCGTCATAAACGCCGTGCAGGCGAGGCTCCGTAGCGTTGATGGGCGCCAGGGGATGCTCCTCGTCGCACAGAGATTCAATCTCATACTTGACGTAGGAATGCACTGTCAGGGTCTTCCCGGTAAAAACAGCAAACGCGTCAGCAAGACTGTCATGCCAGGTTTCCGCACCGAAGGCACCAAAACAGGGACCGTAAATGGCAGCTGTGTCACATATGGTAGCCAGGGGATAGGCAAAATTCGTGTTGTCGGAATACCCCATGAACCACTTGGGCTTTGCGGCTTTGATGCGGTCAAAATCCACATAGTCCAGGATCTCACACATGAGTTCTCCGCCGCCAAGGGAGATCAGCGCATCCGTTTCATCCAGATACATCTCCGTCAGCTCCCGTCCGCAGGCTTCCGGCGTATTGCTGATGCCTACGCCGCAGCCGGCGGTCGCATTGGGACCGGGCTTAAGGCGATACCCCTTTGCCTCCAGGGTTTTTAACGCATTTTTGTACTGACTCTGATAAGGCTCCGTGGTTGGGGCAAAGGAAGGCGCGGGAAGTCCGATGGTGCCGCCGTTTTGGATGAATTCGGGATAACGCATTAAGAATTGATCTCCTTTAAGGTCTCATATACCGGGAACGGATCAAAGGTTGCAAAATAGTCCATGGGAGTCTCGGCTCTGCGGATCAGCTGCACGCTTCCGTCCGCCTTCAGCAGGAGCTCAGCGGAACGAAGCTTACCGTTGTAATTGTAGCCCATGGAAAATCCGTGTGCGCCGGTATCGTGGATTGCCAGATAATCGCCTTTTTCAATCTCGGGCAGTTCTCTGTCAATGGCAAACTTGTCGTTGTTCTCGCAAAGGGAACCGGTGACGTCATACACATGATCGCAGGGCGCATTTTCCTTTCCCAGTACCGTGATGTGATGGTAAGCGCCGTACATTGCGGGACGCATCAAATTCACCGCGCAGGCATCCACACCGATGTACTCCTTGTGGGTGTGCTTCTCGTGAATTGCCTTGGTAATGAGATGTCCGTAAGGTGCCAGCATATATCTGCCAAGTTCCGTGTAGATAGCTACGTTTCCCATACCTGCAGGAACAAGGATCTCGTCATAAGCCTTGTGCACGCCTTCACCAATGACAAAGATGTCATTAGGCTCCTGGTCAGGACGGTAAGGAATGCCGATACCGCCGGAAAGATTGATGAAAGTGATGTCAGCACCGGTCTCATTTTTCAGCTTCACGGCCAGTTCAAAAAGCTGTCTTGCCAGCTCGGGATAGTAATCGTTGGTCACGGTATTGCTCGCAAGGAATGCGTGAATACCGAAGTGCTTTACGCCTTTTTCCTTCAGGATCCGGAAGCCCTCAAACATCTGCTCCGTGGTAAAACCGTATTTTGCATCTCCTGGATTATCCATAATGCTGTTGGCAATGGAAAAATATCCGCCGGGATTGAAGCGACAGCTGATGGTCTCCGGAAGTTTCCCCAGGATTCCCTCAAGGAACTCGATATGAGTGATGTCGTCCAAATTGATGGTGGCACCGATCTTGGCAGCGTAAGCATACTCTTCTGCCGGAGTGTCATTGGAAGAAAACATGATGTCTCTGCCGGTTACGCCCACAGCCTTGCTGAGCTGCAGCTCCGTCATGGAAGAGCAGTCACAGCCGCAACCGTGATCGTTCAAGATCTTCATCAAAAACGGATTGGGGGTGGCCTTTACGGCGAAGAACTCCTGATAACCGGGATTCCAGGCGAATGCCTTCTTCAGGTTCTCCACATTTTCAACGATTCCCTTTTCATCATAGATGTGAAAGGGGGTGGGATAGGTCTTTACGATCTCCTCCACCTGTTCTTTGGTAACGAAAGGTACTTTTTTCATAATCTCCTCACTCCTCTTTGGATCTAAAATCACAACTGCCAGTCAATGGGGGTCTCCCCATGAGCAATCAAAAATTCATTGGTCTTGCTGAAGGGCCTGCTCCCGAAAAAGCCACGATATGCCGATAATGGACTGGGATGAGGCGATTCCAGGATCAGATGATTGGGATTGTTCAACATAACTTTTTTATCCCTTGCGCTTTTTCCCCAAAGGATAAAGACAATGGGGCGATCCTGCGTATTCAGGCCTTTGATGGCCGCATCCGTAAAGGTTTCCCAGCCCTTTCCCTTATGAGAAAATGCCTGATGGGCACGCACTGTCAGAATGGAGTTTAACAGCAGGACTCCCTGATCCGCCCATTTTTGCAGGCATCCGTGATTCGGAATGGTGCATCCCAGATCGGATTGCAGCTCCTGGTAAATGTTCACCAGGCTGGGAGGCGGTTCGATCCCTTCCTGCACGGAAAAACTCAGACCGTGGGCCTGTCCCGGCTCGTGGTAAGGATCCTGCCCCAGGATCACCACCTTCACCTTGCTTAGGGGCGTTGAATGAAAGGCGGTAAAGATCTGATCCGAAGGGGGATATATGACATTGTTGGCATATTCATCTTTGAGAAAGAGGTACAGCTTCCGGTAATATTCCTTTTGGAATTCCGGATCCAGTACCTCCAGCCAGTCGTTCGTTATAGCAGCCATATTCTCTTACAGGCGTACGGAGACGCCCTTGTCCTTTAAATATTCCTTCACTTCCCGGATCTCCAGTTCTTTGTAATGGAACAGGGATGCCGCCAGAAGCGCCTCAGCACCCGCTTCGGAAGCTTCGTAGAAATGCTCTTTGGTACCTGCACCGCCTGATGCGATGACAGGAATGGATACGGTCTCGCAAACCGCTTTCAGCATGGGAAGATCATAACCTGCCTTGGTTCCGTCCGCGTCCATGCTGGTTAGCAGGATCTCTCCGGCGCCCAAACTTTCTGCTTTTCTGGCCCAGTCCACCAGATCGATCTCCATGTCTACGCGACCGCCGTTTTTGTAGATGGTCCAGCCTTCCGCATTCTCACGCTTCTTGGCATCGATGGCAACCACCACACACTGGGAACCGAATTTCTCAGCAGCTTCACTGATAAGTTCCGGCCGCATGATGGCAGCGGAATTCACAGCGATCTTGTCTGCTCCCTCCCGAAGAATGGCTTTAAAATCATCGACAGTACGGATGCCGCCACCCACCGTAAAGGGGATAAACAGTTGGGAAGCCACTTCACGCACCCAGGAAAGCTGCGTGTCACGATTATCTGCAGAGGCAGTGATGTCCAGGAAAACGACTTCATCAGCGCCTGCCTGATCATAGGCAGCAGAGATCTCGGCAGGATCACCGGCATCCTTCAAATTCAGGAATTTTACACCCTTGACAACTCTTCCGTCCTTCACATCCAGGCAGGGAATGATACGTTTTGTCAGCATACTACTTTCCCTCCCCTTCAGCAATGTGCAGGAAATTCTCCAGCATTTTCAGTCCCATGGCGGAGCTTTTCTCCGGATGGAACTGAGTGGCAAACACATTTCCCTGCTGAACAGACACATCCAGCACAGGACCGTAGGTCGTAGTTGCGGTAACGATCGCAGGATCATCAGCCTTCAGATAATAGGAATGGACAAAATACACGTAGGAGCCCTCAGGAACGCCTGTAAAGAGTTTTCCCGGATTGGGATAAGCCAGACTGTTCCATCCGATCTGAGGCACCTTCCTGACGCCGTCAGAGGGGATACGAAGGATGTGACCTTTGCAGATCCCCAGGCCTTCCACCCCGGGGCTTTCCTCGCTGTCCTGGAAGAGGAGCTGCATGCCCAGACAGATCCCCAGGAAAGGCTTACCTGCTGCGGTGACCTCGCGGATCACTTCCGGCAGGTTCCGGGATCTCAGGCTCTTCATGGCATCGCCAAAAGCACCTACGCCGGGCAGGATCACGCCGTCAGCCTTCCGGATGATCTCGGGATCATCCGTCAGTTCTGCTTTGCTGCCCAGATAAGCAACTGCCTTTTCTACGCTTTTTACATTTCCGGCATCGTAATCGATAATGGCGATCATAGACTCAGAACCATTCCTTTTTAGGGTTGCTGTTCAACGAACTCGGTATTACTCATATCCTGCTCTTCCGGCAGCTCATCGGGGACTACTTCCACAGGCTGGCTTTCCGTTTCTTCCGGAGCCTCTTCTTCTGTGGCGTTACCATATCCCTCACCGTTTGCCGCATTCGTCACCAGTCTGGTGTAAGTAACATCATCCGGCTCCTGAGCGATGGCAATAGCATCTTCCTCGGACAGACCGTATTTGTTCTGCAGGATATTCAGCATATCGCTGTATACGGCGGATACATCCTCGGTACAGTTCCACTTTACAGCCGAAGCATACAGATTCGGATAAGCATTGACGGACTGAATGAGCACATCCAGAGCACGAACTTCTGACTCCTCGGAAAGAATCTCGTACTCCCGGAGCCACAGGCGGATCCGCAGGATACATTCAGACTTGTTGAACATTACCGTCTCGGTTTCGTTCAGATTCTTGCCCAGCAGGTTCTGATAGCAGGTCTGGTAGTCGCCCTGCATGTAAGCCTCTCTGCCGGCTTTCTTGGTTGCATAATTTCCGGTGAAGCTTGCTCCCAGGAACAGTACCACACCCAGAGTAAAGCAGATCAGAGCGATCATGATCACTGCTTTCTTATTCAGCTTCTTCTCGGGCTTTCCGTCATCAGGCTTGGGTTCTTTAACTTTCTTGGGCTTCTTTTCTTTCTTCTTTTTCTTCTTGTCGTCGCCCTCGCCGCCTTCTTCTCCCTCTTCGCCTTCTGCGGGAGCTTCAGCGTTCTTGTCCTTGCCTTTCTTGCCCTTCTTATCCTTCTTCTTTTTCTTCTTACCCTTCTTGTCGCCGTCGCCCTCAGCATCCAGTTCTTCCAGGACCTGAGCATTCTCGTCGGACAGTTTCAGGGAATCTTTATCACTCTCTTCGTCATCGGCTTCCTCGGTAAGGAAGTCCATGATCTTGGCAAAGAACCCTTTCTTCTTAGGCTCGGATTTCTCGCGGATAGCTGCTAATTCTTCATCCGCCATGATCGCATCGGCATCATCAAAGGAAACTGCTTCCAGATTCTCCAACCCCTCGGTTGAAGGTGCTTCTTCAGGCGCATCAAGTCCGCCAAGAAGCGATGCCAGCATCGCATCCTCGTCGGAGGCGGCTGGACTTTCGTCAATCATAGGACCGTCATCGATGCCGAGAGCCGCAAGATCATCGGCAGGAGCCTCCGCATCCGCACCGCCCATTCCGGCAGCAGCATCCGCACTCCGCAGAAGTTCTTCCACGTCGGACAGATCCGTATCACCGGACTCTGCAGCTGCTTTGTTGGATTTTGCCACTTTCTTAGCGGCCTTTTCTGCAGCTTTCTTTTCCTTGGCAAGCCTCTTGGCTTCCTTCTTTTCTTCCTTCAGGCGCTTCTTCTCAGCAGCCTTCTCCTCCTTGGTCATGGGCGCAGGCTTATCCTCACCCATTGCCATGGCTGCATAATCGGTGGAATCATCATTTCCCAGAAGGGCACTGATCTCTTCACCCACTGCGATATTGTTATCCGCCTTATCCAGCATATCTCCGATATCAGAGAAATCAGCGTCACCGGAATCCTTCAGCTGCTGGTTCAGATCACCCTGTGCAGGGCCCGCATCCTCGCGCTCGCCTTCAGACTTTGCCTGGTTCAGGCGGGCTTCCAGATCCTCTTCGGACATGCCCAGAGGATCCAGAGTATCCGCATCAAGATCCTCGTCCAGAATGGACATATCAAGGCCGCTGAGCAAATCATCCGTGGAGGGTGCTTCACCGGTTTCAGGGGTCTCATCAATGAGGGGAGTCTCATCGATAAGGAGTGCTTCGTCCGCCGACGCAGCAGGCTCTTCCGCCTCGCTTTCCGTAGTAGTACCACCACTCATGGAGCCAAGCAATGCAGCAATATCATCGGGGCTCATGTTCTCGTTGGGATTATCGAGAGCAGGCTCATCAGACACCTCAGCAATAGGTTCCTCTGCAGGCACGTCAATCACAGGCTCCTCAGCAGGAACCTCGGGGATCTCTTCTGCAGCCTCTTCCGGAGCAGGTTCATCGCCACCACCCATGGATGCAAGGAGTGCAGCGATATCGTCATCGCTCATCTTCGCATTGGGATCACCGGAAAGTTCGGGCATGGGCGCAGGTTCTTCAGCAACAGGCTCCTCTGCAACAGGCTCCTCTGCGACAGGCTCTTCAATCGTTTCAGGCGCAGGTTCATCGCCACCACCCATGGATGCAAGGAGTGCAGCGATATCGTCATCGCTCATCTTCGCATTCGGGTCGCCGGACAGTTCAGGCATGGGTGCAGGCTCAGGAGCTGCTTCCTCGACAACAGGCTCCTCCACAGGCACATCTACGACAGGCTCTTCAGCAGGAACCTCAGGAGCGGGTTCGTCTCCGCCACCCATGGATGCAAGGAGTGCAGCGATGTCATCATCGCTCATCTTCGCATTCGGGTCGCCGGACAGTTCAGGCATGGGCGCAGATTCGGGAGCAGGCTCCTCTGCGACAGGCTCCTCTACAGGCACATCAATCACAGGTTCTTCAGCAGGTGCTTCAGGAGCCGGTTCGTCTCCACCGCCCATGGATGCAATGAGTGAAGCGATATCGTCATCGCTCATCTTTGCATTGGGATCACCGGACAGTTCGGGCATAGGAGCGGGAGCAGGCTCAGGAGCAAGCTCCTCTGCTACAGGCTCCTCAACAGGCATGTCAATTACAGGTTCCTCAGCGGGAACCTCAGGAATAACCTCCTCAGGGATGTCAAAGGAAGGCTCGGTGGTGAGGGTATCCATGGAAAGAGGCTCGGTTACGCCCTCGGCTGCGCGCTCCTTCTCCAGAGCAGGCATCAGATTCGCCATGATGTCTGCCAGGTCGCTCTCCAGATCCTCAGAAGTAGGCTCCGTAGGATGTAGAGAAGGTGCGGAATCAATCACGTAATCCTCAGGATTGCCTCCCTCCAGAGAACGATCGATCACGGGAATCTCATCCGCATGTGCAATCGGCTCCTCCGGCGCAGGAATATCGGGGATCTCAATCCCTTCGGGGACAACCTCATCAGAGATCTCAGGAATGTCACTCAAAAAATCAGAAGGAATATCCCCTAATACATCCGCAGGAATGTCAGGAATCTCCCCAAGTATGTCAGCAGGAATATCCACGGAAACATCGGGAATATCAGCGCTTACGGGCTCAGCGGAAGGCTCGGGCCAGTCGAGAATAACGGGCTCTTCAGCAGCCTGAACAGACTCCGGAATAGACTCCGGGACGTCCTCAACAATGGGTTCCGCCACTGGAGCATCCGCCAGAATATCATTTAAAATATCATCCGTTATGTCAGGGACGGATTCATCAATAACACTTGTTGCATTATCTAAATCCGGCATTTCTGCAGGTACAATCTCGTCTATCGAAGGTACGATCTCATCTACCGGAAGAACAATCTCATCTACCGGAGGTGCAATCTCGTCTACAGAAGGAACATCTGCAAGCAGATCCGCCAGCATCGCATCATCAAGAACCGGCTCTTCGATGATTGGTTCCTCGATGACGGGTTCCTCAATGATTGGTTCCTCAATGACGGGCTCTTCAATGATCGGTTCCTCGATGACGGGCTCTTCGATGATAGGTCCTTCAATAACCGGGGCCTCAACGACGGGCTCTTCGATGATAGGTTCATCAATGACGGGCTCTTCTACGACTGGCTCAGCGGGAGTTTCTTCAGCAAATACAATCTTCTCCTCGGAAGTTTCCGCAGAAACGCTTACCTCCTGATCGATCGGCATTTCCTCAGGAATAGCAAAAGAAGCCTCCGGTTCAACCGTTTCCTCGGATTTTGCTTCCGAACCGGAGCCGGAAAGCTCCTCTATCGGAACACCCATAGATTTCAATAAACTATTTAAATAATCTTCAGATGACATGCTGTCCTCCAAAATGAGTTACGAAGAAATATTTATCCAAGAAAAAAACCATACAATCCTTTTGATAATAGCACAGTTAGCAAGTTCCATCAACAAAAAACCGTGGGGCTTCAGGGAAGTCCCACGGTTAAAAGTCGATAATAAATATCAATAGTTATCAATCGTTCAGATGTCTTTCATCAACCAGTTTGTCGACGATTCTCACCAGATTACCGATCTCAGGCTTGGAAAGCTGTGCATCTGCGCCAAGAGCCTCGCCCTTCTTCTTCATCTCATCATTTACCAGGGAGGAGAAAATGATAACAGGAATATCCTTGGTCTTATCATCACTCTTCACCAGCTTGATCAGACGATGTCCATCCATCTCGGGCATCTCGATATCGGTGATCAGCAGACGGACATGATCCTTCAGGGTTCCGTCTTCCTTACACTGAGCGATAACATTGTAAGCCTTCTGTCCATTCTCGGTATGGATCAGATTGGTATACCCGCTCTGGGTCAGGGAATCAACGATCAGCTTGTTCAACAGTACGGAGTCCTCAGCGATCAGAATGGGAACATCGCAGCGGCTTCTGGTTCCAAGCTCGGAAATCTCACTCATCTTCAGTCCGGTCTCGGGATTGATATCGCTGATGATCTTCTCGAAGTCAAGAACAATGATCAGCTTGCCTTCCTGCTTGATGATACCGGTGGAAACGGACTGCTCAGCAGTGGAAATGGTGGAGTCGGGCTTGATGATATTTCTCCAGGAAACTCTGTGGATTCCCTGAACGGCATCAACATGGAATGCAATATTCAGGCTATTGAAATTCGTGATGATGAAGAGGCCTTTGGGCTCCGAAGTTCCTCTGCCGAGGCAGTTCTTCAGATCGATGGCCGTGATCATAATATCACGGGGCATAAAAATGCCCTCGATGCTGGGATGAGAATTCGGAACCGGAGTCACAGCCTGGTAAGGGATGATCTCCTTGATCTTTGCGACATTGATACCATAGGAGTATTCGCCGAGAGTAAACTCCAATACTTCCAACTCATTAGTGCCGTTTTCAAGTAAAATCTTTGTATCCATTCTTCACTCCATCCCGCCCTAAGAATTAGGCAAAAATTTTATTTACACAAATTATAACATAATATTCAGAAAATAGAACCTGAAAAAATTATAACATATTCATAAAGCGGAAATAACAAAAAAGAGCAGATAAATCTGCTCTTAAGAGTTAAAAATCTGAAATTTTCTTGCTCCTTCAAAACCGATAACGAACCATGTTCATTAACAAAATCCATCGAATTTCATTCGATATTTGCTCGCATCATTGGATGCTTCGCAAAGATTTTCTAAATGAACGCACGTTGCCTTCGGCAATCGTGCCATCAACCAATGTCCCTTCAACAGGATAAGCCTTCGACCGATTAGTAAATGTCAGCT
>JAEETA010000046.1 GCA_016286555.1 Lachnospiraceae bacterium
GTAAACACCGAGAACAGCATCAATGATGCTGTCATGCATGCCATAAACGTCTGCGGAGAGCTCGCGGGCAGGGAGGCAACCACAGAAAAACTCACCCTCACCTTCTCGCACTATGAGGATGAGACCACGGCATCGCTTATGGCTGATGCTTTCATGGCAAAGTACCCCAACATCACGGTTGAATGCCGCCTGATCGAGGACATGAGCACAGACCTCTCAGCAGCGGCTTCCGCCGGAAACTTCCCTGACGTATTTGAGGGGACCGACTCGGACACGGCTCTTGCCAACCAGTACTGGCTGGACATCAGCGAGTACTTTGACGCAGATCCCGAGAACAACAATCTTTTCCCCACTATCAAGGAATACGGTATAGGATGCTTTGATACAAAGGCAAGATTTGCTGTTCCCATGATGGTTTGGCCCAGCGCTGTCTTCATCGACAGAAACGTTATCGAAAAGCTGAACCTTCAGATGCCCAGAACCGACTGGACATGGGCCGAGATGATCCATCTCATCAAAAAGGCCACAGTGCATTATCGTACGGGAATGAAGTATTACGGCCTCGGCTATTACAACAGACTGGACTCCCTGTACGGTATCGCAGCCTGCACCTCTTCCGAGCGTACCATCAAAGGTGAGTTCGGATATAACGGCAACGACTTCGATCTGCAGTACTGGGCAACCGGCGAGCAGCAGTTCTCCGATCTGAAACTCACCGGTTATGTGGCACCTCAGCAGAACACCCAGGCTATGGAAGACTGGTCCGGTGATTACGGCACCTACTTTGGCGCTACCGGCCATGTGGCTGTGTTCTCCGAAGGCTTCTGGACCTTCCAGAACCTGTGGAATACCGCAGGATACCAGGAGCAGTACGGCCTGGATATTTATCCTTATGTTACCCCCGCCGTTACCGGCGAGACCGAGCACAACACCCTGGGCAACATGTACCTGGGCGGCGTCTCCTATGCCTGCGATCATCCCTATGAGGCATATCTGCTGCTGAAGTGGATGAACTGGGGCAAGGAAGGATGGCTGGAGAGAATCGCCATCTACTCCGACGAGAGCAATGTCAATGCATCCGGCGTGCCGCTGAAGGCTGCCAACATGCCTTTCCCCATGACCACCGATCCTGAGGTCATGAGCGCTTACAAGACCCTCTTCCCCCAGGACGAGGCACATAAGCCCTACTGGGACAAGTTCTTTGATGCACTGCAGAGACCCGTTCCCTACGGCTGGTACAACATCGCAGGTTACTGGAACTTCTGCGATCAGTACTTCAACTCTCAGACCGCACCCGGCGTTTCTTCCGCAGGTATCCACAACATCGTGGACGAAGGCCTGGGCAAGGCTGCCGATTATGTGGAAGAGGCAAACCTGATGGCCAATTACTATCATGCACTCTATCAGCTGAAGTACTTCGGACCCGAAGGATACGACGTGCTGGATGATGCGGAGATCGCATGGTATCAGTCCGTGATCGATGCACAGGGCGTTATGACCGGCATCGGCGAGAGACCTGTTGGAACAAAGTAAGTTCTGAAATAAAAGGAGGAAAAAGCTATGAAGAAGAAAGTCCTTAGCGCTCTGCTTTCCGGTTTGCTGGCAGTGACCATGCTGGCAGGCTGCGGAAAGGGCGGGGACCAGCCGGCTCCTGCACCCGATGCGGGAACGGAGACGTCCGGAAGCGAGACCGCAGGCGCTCCTGCTGCGGATATCCCGCAGGACTACAAGTACTATTTTTCCATGGACGGCGGAGAGGCGGGCGTGCACAAAGCAGCCAGAGATTCCGCAGCCACCCCGATGGTACAGGCCATCGACGATGAAGTGACCTACATCCCCGGTGTCAAGGGCCAGGCGGCCTACACCGACGGTGTCAACGGACTGAAGCTGGATGTGAACGGTGTCGGACAGAAGTACACCGTATCCTTCTGGGTCTATGCTGCCAGAAATGCGCAGTATATGCCTACCCTGCAGTATGGCCCCGATATGCACGGCGATGCCACCGGCGGCCAGCACTATGTGAACTTTACCTGGGCATCCTGGAATCCCACCAGTGATGATCTCTCTTACCCCAGCGTCTGGGCTTACGACCAGAATGCGGAGGGCGCTCCCTGGCCCAACTGGTATGCGGATGATGTGAACGCACACACCCGTGAGTGGGTGAACATCACCATGACTGTGGATCCCGCTGAGACCAATGCGGACGGCACCCTGATCCAGGCACACCTCTACATGAACGGTGAGGAACTGGTGGGAACCGATTCCGAAGGCAACGCAAGACCTGTCAACGTGGTGCAGAACACCATGGAGCCCTCCGACAATTACGACTTCCTGCTGGGCATCAACTACTGGGATGCTACCATGAAGGGCGCATTCGACGAGGTTTACGTCTATGACTACGTGCTGAGCGCAGAACAGATCAAGGGTCTGTATGCAGCAGGTGACACTTCTGTCGCTTTCCAGGAGCCCGAGCGCATCCTGGTGGTCACTCCCGATGAAAAGGCTACCGCAAGCCTGGGTACTGTCGATTACAAGGCATCCCTCCGCGGCGCTTTCGTGGGTGAGACCGAGATCAAGGAAGGCGAGACCTACAAGATCAAGCTGAAGAACTGGTCCGACGGACAGGATACCAAGAACAACTACGCCATCGCTTTCGGTAATGCTGCTACCGATGCTTCTGACTACAAGGAGTACGGTCTGCTTTACGCCGATGCTTCCGGCGAAGGCTGGTTCGAGAACGCTGAGTACAACTATACCTGGGGCAACTGGAACACCTGGTCTCAGAGCTCCATGGTAGAGGCTGACACCACCGTCCAGATCACCAGAGAGGGCGACACCCTGACCGTGTACGCTTCCAATGTGGACTACAACCTCTCTCCTCAGGACATGACCGCAGTGGCAAAGATGAACATCTCCGCTGAGGATCCTCTGTTCTTCGCCATCACCAACCAGAATTCCTACGTGGATCTGTATTCCGTAAAGAATGCCACCATCACCGCTAACGCAGGCCTGACCTTAGGCGTGCCCGAGATGACCAGCGCATTCTGGAGCGAGTTTACTCCCGTATGGGCAGTGCCCGAAGGCGAGTCCAGAACCATCGGATTTACCAACTACACCGACGGCGCAGAGAATTGGGACAACTTCGTTGTTATCCTGCAGAACACCGAGTTCGGCCACTCCGCAGATGCGGCTGAAGGCTACGCAGAGTATGCAGTGGTCCGTGCCGACAACTTCGGCTGGGGCGCAGGCTACGACGGCGTCGTTACTCCCGAGTGCGACTGGAACTGGGATACCTTCAAGGATGACATCAACGGCGCGCACATCGATCTGACCGTTACCAACAACGGCGACACCGCTGACATCACCTTCACTGCAAGAACCACCGCAGGAACCGAGTACCATCAGAGCTACACCGGCATTGCTACCGGCGGCGACCTGTACTACTGCCTGAGCCTGGAGAAGGCTTACCTGCAGTTTGATTCCGCTGTCGTTGGCAGCATGAACCTGGATGCACCTTTCTGGAACACCTTCACTGATGTCTGGTATGTTCCCGAGGGAGGCAGCAAGTCCATCAGCTTCCGTAACTACACCGCAGGTGAGAACAACTGGGAGAACTTTGTTGCCATCCTGCAGAACGTTCCCGCAGGCCACTCTGCAGATGCTTATGACGGCTATGCAGAGTACGGCGTGGTCCGTGCCGACAACTTCGGCTGGGGTGCAGGCTACGACGGAATCGCTACCGCAGAGTGCGACTGGAACTGGGATACCTTCAAGGATGACATCAACGGCGCAGACATCGATCTGACCGTGGTAAACAACGGCGATACCGCTGATATCCACATCGTTGCTCTGACCCAGAGCGGCGCGGTCTATCATCAGGATTACACCGGCATCAAGACCGGCGGCGATCTGTATCTGACCATGACCCTGGAGAAGGCTTACCTCGTCATGAACGGCACCACCACCGGTAACGTGGACAACACCACCGGCTGGTGGACCCAGCACTCCGCAGTCAAGCCCGTTGCAAAGGGTGAGACCGAGTACGTGACCTTCACCAACTACAACGACGGCGGCGACAACTGGCACAATTTCGTCATCGTTCTTCAGAACACTGCTTTCGGCCACAGCGCAGAGGCAGCGGAAGGCTATGCAGAGTACTGCGTGGTCCGTGGCGACAACTTCGGCTGGGGCGGCGGCTACGACGGCATCGTCACTCCCGAGTGCGACTGGAACTGGGATACCTTCATGGATGACATGAACGGTGCTCACATCTGCGCAGCCATCACCAACAACGGCGATACCGCAGACATCGTGATCTATTGCACCACCGTGGCAGGAACCGTTTACACCCAGAAGTACATGGGCATCACCACCGGTGGAGACCTGTACTACTGCCTGGGCTGTGAGATGGCTCACGTCGTGGTAGATTAAGCAAAAACGCGTTCGCGCGAAATGATCTGAAATAAGGCGCTCCGGGCCACAGGCAACGGGCCCGGGGCGCATTTTTTGAAAAATCGGAACTTATGCTTTTGTGCGGGATACAATTTATCCTGCGCAAGCGCATGGGCTTCGAAAGAAGACCTGACGAAGGAGACCTGACTATGACACCTACCTGCGGAACACACACACCATACAACACTCCCTTTATCGAGCAGCGGGCCGATCCCTACATGACCAGGGGCGCCGACGGAACCTACTATTTTACGGCATCCGTGCCGGCCTATGACAGGATCGTGCTCCGGGGAAGCACTACGCCGGAGGGGCTGCGCACCGCAGAGGAGGTAACCGTCTGGAAGGCCCATGAGAGCGGCGATATGAGCCAGCATGTGTGGGCTCCGGAATTACATTTTCTGCAGGGAAAATGGTATATTTATTTTGCGGCATCCCGGAAGGATGACATCTGGCGGCTCCGCCCCTATGTGCTGGAGTGCACGGGTCCGGATCCTCTGAAGGATCCCTGGATCGAGCGGGGCATGATGCAGCGCAGCGACGACGACATCTATTCCTTTGAGGCTTTTTCCCTGGACGCCACCATTTTTGAAAATCGCGGAGAACTGTATTACGTCTGGGCCGAGAAGGTCAGCGTGGGGATCCAGATCTCCAATCTCTACATTGCGAGAATGGAGAGCCCCACCAAACTGTCCACGGCACAGGTTCTGCTCACCACACCGGATTACGACTGGGAGCGGGTGGACATCTGGGTCAACGAAGGCCCCTCCGTCATCAAACGGGATGGCAGGATCTTCCTGACTTATTCCGCCAGCGCAACGGGCGAGGGATATTGCATGGGCATGCTTTCCATCGGCGAAGAGGAGGACCTCCTGGACCCCAGAGCATGGAAAAAGGAAAAACAGCCCGTGCTTGCTTCCGACGGAGCTCTGGGATTTTACGGCCCCGGGCATAATTCCTTTACGAAGCTTCCCGACGGAGAGGATATCTGCATCTACCATGCCAGAACCTACGCCGATATCCAGGGAGATCCTCTCTACGATCCCAATCGTCACGCCTTCGTGATGAAGGTCCTCTGGGATGAGAAGGGGACTCCCGTTCTGGACTATCACAACAATCTGTATCAGGAACACTGAGGAACCATTGCATGAAAAACAAGGCAGTTAAAGGAATGGCCCTTTTGCTGACGGGAGCACTGCTTCTGGGAGGATGCGGCAGCGCCGGTAGTGAGAGCGGCTCTACGGAGCAGGTATCGCAGGAAACTGCGATGACGGAGGGCTTTGCCGAGACGGAAAATGACGTTACCGTCACTTTGCGGACCGATAAGGAGCGCTATGAGGAAGGGGAGGAGATCCGTTTTTCCCTGGAGATCGCCAATAACAGAGATCATTGGAACATCGCGGGCAGGAAGTTCTATTACTCCCTCTCCGATGACCTGGGAGCGGCGGAAGGAACGAAGCTTCCCAACCAGCTCCCCATCATCCGCAGCGGGGAGAGCACGGAGCTGACGGGAAGTCTCCTCCCCGGGGGCGAGGTGCCCGAAGCGATGCCGGCGGGGACCCCCGCGGCCACGGTGACGGGATCCGAGATGTTTTCCATGCGCCCCTATGTGCAGGTGCAATATGCAGGAAAGGAAATGACGGTCCGTATGGTCCTCAATATCGAAATGGTGGAAGTCGTGCAGCAGTTTTCTTCTTCACAACTGAAAAAAGCAAAGAGCATCAGCTGCCATGATCCTTCCATTTTCAAGGATTTTGACGGTACCTATTATGTGGTGGGAACCCATATCACCAGCGCTTCCAGCCAGGACCTTTTTGACTGGACCTCCAGGGACGGTGCTTTCCGCAGTGCCCTCTCCGAGGAGACCAAAGCACAGATCCGGGCCTGGAACAAGGACGAGAAGAGCGGTGAGTGGTTCGGCTATCTCTGGGCGCCGGACATCATCTACAATAAGGCCATGCAGAAGTATTGCATCTACCTCTCCGCAAACGGCGACGACTGGGTGTCCAACATCGTTCTCCTGACGGGGGACAGTATGGACGGCCCCTTTGAATATGCGGGATCCGTGGTGTACGGCGGCTTTACGGAGGAGACCTTCCGGGAGACGGATGTACCGCAGGTGCTGGGGGACGAGCTGCCGGATCGCTATATCAAAAACGGCGTGGAGAATCACAAGTGGGGGGACGAGTATCCCAACTGCATCGACGCCTGCGTTTTCTATGATGAAGAGGGGAGACTGTGGATGAGCTACGGCTCCTGGTCAGGCGGGATCTTTTTGCTGGAGCTGGACGAGGAGACGGGGCTGCGGGATTATGCCGTGACCTATGAAACGAACGCCCATTCCGACGCGTATTTCGGTACCAAGATCGCCGGCGGAAAATACGTCTCCGGTGAAGGCTCCTATGTACAGCACATCGGCGATTACTATTACCTCTTCATCTCTTACGGCGGCTTGTCCGCGAGAGAAGGGTACAACATCCGGATCTACCGCAGCACCGCCCCTGACGGCCCCTATGTGGATGCCTTGGGGAATTCCGCCCTTTTCGATGCCTGGGTGCAGAATTTCAATCTCTCTGTGGGAGTGCGTCTCTTCGGCTCCTACAAGTGGAGAAACATGTCCGTGGGACAGGTGGCACAGGGCCACAACTCCGCTTTCGTGGATGATGACGGCAAGGCTTATATCGTCTTCCACACCAGGACCACAAGCGGCAACGAAGGTCACTATGTGAAGGTGCATCAGCTCTTCATGAACAGTGATGGGTGGCTTGTGGCGGCGCCCTATCAGACGGATGGGGAGACATTGCCGGAGCAGGGGTATGAGATGGCGCAGGTGGCCGGAACCTATGACGTGATCCTCCACATCCTGAATGTGGACTATGAGAACCTGGGGACCAACACGCCAAAAACTGTGGAGCTGGGGGTGGACGGCAGCATCTCCGGTGCTTATACCGGCTCCTGGTACCTGGAGGAGGGAACACCCTATATCACATTGGAGATCGAGGGTGTATCCTATAAAGGAGTCACCCTGGAGATGGAGATTGAGAATACTTCCGTGGTGACCATGACTTTTACCGCTTTGGGAGAGCAGAACCAGCTTACCGTCTGGGGATCCCGGCAGGTGGAGTGATACGAGAGGATACCTATGCAGGAAGAAAGACCGAACCTTTCGAAAAAATCGCAGGCTCCGGAGGAGGTAAAAGCTCCGGAGCTCTATGACGACGTAACCCAGGAGGCGGTGCGCAGACTGAAGGAGACCGCGGCCTCTGCAAAGGAGGATTACCGGCCATACACAAACGGGGAGATCGTTCATGACGTGATCTTCTTTTTTGTCACCGTGGCCGTGGCTTTCGGGTGGCTTTTGATCATGCTGCTCATCGTCAGTTTTGTGGGAATGCACTACGTGCATCTGAAGATCGGAGGGATGTTGATCGCCTCCGTGATCTTTGCAATCTGTGCGGCTGTTTGGTACGGTGTCCGTATGGTCAGGAAATACAAAGGATATTTTGAGAGAAACCGGGAATAAGTTTCCGGTTTCCTTATTTTCCCCCGTAAACACTTAAATCCCGGCAAGTAAAAATTGACATTGGTTCCCTATTTTCTTATAATTTCTCTAAGGGCCGAAGGCCAAAAAACGAATAGTAAAAAGGGGGACCATCTTATGAACCGTAAGAAGAAACGCAACGTGATCGTCGGACAGTCCGGAGGACCTACTGCTGCCATCAATTCTTCCCTGGCCGGCGTTTACCGCACCGCCATTGACCGCGGATACCAGAAGGTATACGGCATGATCCACGGGGTACAGGGTCTGCTGGAAGAGCGCTACGTCGATCTGTCCGAGCACATCCGCACCGGCCTGGATGCCGAGCTTCTGAAGAGAACTCCCTCTGCATACCTGGGTTCCTGCCGCTACAAGCTGCCGGATATCCACGAGAACATGGAAGTATATCAGAAGATCTTCCAGATCCTGGAGCATCTGGAGATCGACTGCTTTATCTACATCGGCGGCAACGATTCCATGGATACCATCAAGAAACTTTCCGATTACGCGATCCTCACCGGATCCGAGGTACGCTTCGTCGGTTGCCCCAAGACCATTGACAACGATCTGGCCCTCACGGACCATACGCCTGGTTACGGCTCCGCCGCAAAATACATCGGCACTTCCGTGAAGGAGATCATCCGCGACGGCTGGAGCCTGGAGACCAAGAACGGCCAGGTCATCATCGTGGAGATCATGGGAAGAAACGCAGGCTGGCTCACCGGTGCGTCCGCTCTTGCCAAGGGCGAGGACTGTGACGGCCCCGATGCCATCTATCTTCCCGAGCTGGAGTTTGATATCGATAAGTTCCTGAAGAACGTGAAGGCACTTCTTAAGAAGAAGGCTTCCGTTGTGATCGCTGTCTCCGAGGGCATTCAGACCAAGGACGGCAAGTATGTCAGCGAGCTGGGCCACTCCACCGATTATGTGGATGCCTTCGGCCACAAGCAGCTCACCGGAACCGCTCGTTACCTGTGTGACGTGGTCGCCGCCGAGATCGGCTGCAAGACCCGTTCCATCGAGCTCTCCACCCTGCAGCGTGCAGCCAGCCACTCCGCATCCAGAGTCGATATCCTGGAAGCTTACGAGGTAGGCGGTGCAGCCATGAAGGCAGCGGATGAGGGTGATTCCGGCAAGATGGTAGTATTTGTCCGTACCTCCGACGATCCTTATCAGTGCAGCACCGAGGTCAAGGATGTGCACAAGATCGCCAATGACGAGCGCCTGGTTCCCAGAGAGTGGATCACCAAGGACGG
Source organism: Lachnospiraceae bacterium (assembly GCA_016286555.1). Classification (GTDB taxonomy): domain Bacteria; phylum Bacillota; class Clostridia; order Lachnospirales; family Lachnospiraceae; genus AC2028. Next base: position 9,244 of record JAEETA010000046.1, read on the forward strand.
CACCTATGTTACCAGCGAGTTTATTACCTATGTGAGACCTCTGATCCAGGGAGATGTATCACCTATCATGGTGGACGGCGTTCCCAGACACCTTTATGTACCGGGCTTCCAGGAGAAGCTTTGATAGTCCCACAAAAATATTTCCTTTGAAAGGAGTCTCGTAACAATGGCAGTACAAAACGAAAACGAAAAGATCGGTTTTTTCCAGAGTATCCGCTTTAAGCTGATCCTCATCATGGTCCTGATCGCAGCAATCCCCATGACCCTTGCAATCCTGATTTCCTACAACACCTCTTACAGTATGGGATCCGGTGATGCGAAGGAACTGAACCTTTCCCTGGCAAAGCAGGTGCAGGAGTCCTATCTGGAGGTCATTGAGACTAATGTCGCTTCCCTTCAGACCCTGGCAAACACCACGCTGATGCAGCGCGTGCTCAGTGGCACCGCATCCGATGCGGATAAGGAAGAGGCAGTAAAGATGCTGCAGGATCTGCAGACCACCGTGGGTGACAAGAACTCCGCAGCCGTAACCGGAATGGACGGTATGCAGGTGCTCAGATCCTCCGGCGATTGCGTAGACGTTTCCAGCCGCGACTATTATGCAATGGGTATCAAAGGTACCACCTATGTATCTGATGTTGTGGTCAGTAAGACCACCGGTGCCTGCATCATCGTTATCGAGGTTCCCGTGAAGGATGCTTCCGGCAATGTACTGGGCTTCATTCAGAGAAACTACGACCTGAAGGCACTGCAGGAGATGCTGATGACCTTTAACATCGGCAGCAGCACCGAGATCCTGATCGCCGACAGAGCCGGCCTCATCGTTGCCGATACCCAGAAGGAGATCACTGCCGAGAACATGGCAGAAAATGACATCTCCGGCGCACCTTTCTTCGGTGCAAGCGAGAAGGAAGGCTCCATGGAAGTCGATTACGGCGGAATCAAGAGCGTCTACTCCTACACCAACGATGACCTTACCGGTATGACCATCGTTGTGGCAAGACCCTACTCCGATATCATGTCCGGCGTACAGAGATCCACTTCCATCATCGTTCTCATCGGCATCGTCATGCTGATCATCGTTGCTGTCCTGTCCGTATTTATGGCTTCCAGCTTTACCAAGCCCATCGGCGTCATCAATGAGAGCATGGGAGAGCTGGCTGACGGATCCTTCAAGCAGATCGATACTTATCAGACCCGCAAGGATGAGTTCGGCCAGATGGTGAAGGCTACCAATTCCCTGATAGATAAGCTCAGCGGCATCGTTGCTCAGATCAAGGAGTCCGCAGCCAATGTGAGCGAGTCCTCCAATGATCTGGCAGAGACCGCAAGACAGATTTCCCAGACCGCAGACGACGTGTCCACCGCAGTTGTGGAGATCGCATCCGGTGCTACCCAGCAGGCCGACGAGATTCAGAGTGCTACCGACAATACCAACCGCATCAGCGATAATATCGCACAGGTGACCGACAGTGCCGAGCAGCTCAGCAAGACCGCAGAGATCATGGATACTGAGAGTAAGGAATCCGTATCTCAGCTGGATCGCCTGAAGAACTCTTCCGCAGAGATGGCAAAGGCTGTTGACGAGATCACCGAGAGTGTCAGCGCTACCGGCGCAGCCGTTGACCGCATCAGCACCAAGGTCGAAGCTATCAACTCCATCGCAAGCCAGACCAACCTGCTGGCTCTGAACGCTTCCATCGAGGCTGCAAGAGCAGGTGAGGCAGGCAGAGGCTTCGCAGTCGTGGCAGAAGAGATCGGACACCTTTCCGACGATTCCGCAGCATCTGCAAACGAGATCCGCGCAGAGATGACCTCTCTGTACAACGAAGCACAGTCTGCAGTCAAGAAGGCAGACGAGGTCAAGAAGGTCATGGTGGAGCAGAACGAGATCCTCATCAAGACCATCGAGAACATCAACGCCCTCATCGAGGAGATTTCCAATACCGTGTCCGGTGTGAAGGAGATCACCCTGAACGCAGAGGCCTGCGATCAGTCCAAGGTTGTCATCGTGGATGTCATGGATTCCCTGTCTGCAATCTCCGAAGAGAATGCGGCATCCTCCGAAGAGACCTCCGCTTCCATGCAGGAGCTGAACGCAACCGTCAATATCCTGTCCGGATCCGCAGATTCCCTGCAGCAGATCGCACAGGCACTGCAGGAGGAGATCAGCTTCTTCAAGATCTGATCCGAAGGAAACAGATAACAGTTTCAGACATTACAAAAGACCCCGGAGCAAACGCTTTGGGGTCTTTTCTGTATTGTTTCATATATAATAGAATAAATCATTCCGCGGTCCATCTGCCGCTGGCGCCGCAGGGCAGGATGAGAGGGCTTCCCTCCAGGGGAAGGCCGATCTCGGAGGCGCTTACGGTGCCGCCTCTGTGAGCGGAGATGGCGGAGGACATCATATAACTGAGGACTGCACTCTGGAGTCCCGTGGTGTAGCTGTTGATCAGGAAAAAGGCCGCATCGTCATCCAACAGCTCCGCCGCATCGCAGACCAGAGGCCAGAGACTCTCCTCGATCTTCCAGATCTCACCTCCGGGGCCTCTGCCGTAGGAGGGAGGGTCCATGATGATGCCCTGGTAACGGTTGCCTCTGCGGATCTCGCGCTTTACGAATTTTCCGCAGTCATCTACCAGCCAGCGGATGGGAGCATCTCCCAGTCCGCAGCCTGCAGCATTTTCCTTCGCCCAGGCCACCATTCCCTTGGCTGCATCCACATGGGTGACTGCTGCGCCCGCTGCTGCGGCCGCCATGGTGGCGCCGCCGGTGTAAGCGAAGAGGTTCAGTACCTTGAAGGACTTTCCTGCATCAGTTCTTTCCTTAATAATAGAAGAGAACCATTCCCAGTTCACCGCCTGCTCGGGAAAGACCCCCGTGTGCTTGAAGGCGAAGGGCTTTAAATGAAAGCCGATGCGCCTGCCGATGGCCAGGTCATATCCGATCTCCCATTCGTCCGGAAGATTGAAAAATTCCCATTCGCCGCCGCCCTTGTTGGAACGGTGGTAATGTCCGTTCTTTTTCTTCCAGTTCGGATTATCGTGTCCCGTGCTCCAGATCACCTGCGGATCCGGACGCACCAGGAGATAGTCTCCGAAACGTTCCAGCTTCTCTCCGTCCGTGCAGTCCAGGACGGTATAGTCTTTCCATCTGTCAGCTACCCACATGTTCGCTCCTTTGGTCTGATATCAAAATAATTGTTGCAAGATAGCAAGCAAGATTCTAATATACATTATAGTAAAAATCAAATCCGGGCGCCCCAAAAAGCCCACATATAAATTCTTACAAAATTCTTGAAAAAACTTCTTGCATTTTTCCCAAACCTAAGGTAATATATCTCTTGCTGTGGCATGATAGCTGTGAAGCGTGAGGTTGCTGCAGGCGGGTGACCGTTTGCAGGTTTTCCGTGGAGCGAATGTCTAGTTTACAAACAGACGACAAGTCACTGTACCGTTTTGGATTCTACAGTAGCAGTAGAACAAAGACCGTGAGGTCCGGCCGATCCCGGTGCTAACTGTTCGGGATACACCGAATAAGAGCGCTTTTGGCTCGCGACACACACGGGAAAGTGTACAGTCACCGCTTGTCGTACTTACAAGGCATCGGAGCAAAGCTCCGGTGAAAAGTGCGAAAAGGAGGCGACTTTTTTTATGGCAAGTGAATTGATGAGAATTACCCTGAAGGCTTATGAGCATGATCTGGTAGATGCTTCCGCAGCAAAGATCATCGAAACGATCAAGAAGACGGGCTCCAAGGTCAGCGGACCCGTACCTCTTCCCACTAAGAAGGAAGTGATCACCATTCTGAGAGCTACTCATAAGTATAAGGATTCCAGAGAGCAGTTCGAGCAGAGAACTCACAAGAGACTGATCGACATCATCGCTCCCACCCAGGGTACCGTTGATGCTCTGCAGCGTATGGAGATCCCCGCAGGTGTTTACATCGACATCAAAATGAAGACGAAGTAATCAATCATTACTTTGAAGAAAACCTCTACTAGACACGAACGCAGGCGCTACACTGCGGTCCACTATGTAGAACACAGGAGGTAAATATGAAGAAAGCAATTCTTACAACCAAGATCGGCATGACCCAGATCTTCGCAGAAGACGGCACGCTGATTCCCGTAACCGTACTGCAGGCAGGTCCCTGCGTCGTTACCCAGGTCAAGACCATCGAGAACGATGGCTATGAGGCAGTCCAGGTCGGCTTTGTCGAGCAGAAGGACAAGACCGTAAGCAAGGACGCTAAGGGCAGCAAGCAGGTTGCTCACCGCAACGGTGCTACCAAGGCTGAGCAGGGCCACTTCAAGAAGGCCGGCACCACTTCCAAGAAGTACATCCGCGAGTTCCGTTTCGAGAACTGTGCAGACTACAAGCTTGGCGATGAGATCAAGGCTGACATCTTCGAGCAGGGCGATCACATCGACGCAACCGCTATTTCCAAGGGTAAAGGCTTCCAGGGCGCGATCAAGAGACTGGGCCAGCACAGAGGACCCATGAAGCACGGTTCCAAGTTCCACCGTCATCAGGGTTCCAACGGCGCTTGTTCTTCCCCCAGCCGCGTGTTCAAGGGCAAGGGTATGCCCGGTCACATGGGAAGCGTTAAGGTAACCGTACAGAATCTCGAAGTGGTCAGAGTAGACGCTGACAAGAACATCCTTCTGGTAAAGGGCGCAGTACCCGGAGCCAAGAAAGCTCTTGTGACTCTGAAAGAGACCACCAGAGCCGATATTTAAGTCAGAGCGAAAGGAGGACCAATTAAATGGCAAACGTATCCGTTTACAACATGGAAGGCAGAGAAGTTGGTACCATTGAGCTCAATGACGCGATTTTCGGTGTAGAGATCAATGAGCACCTGGTTCATTTGGCTGTAGTACAGCAGCTGGCAAACAATCGCCAGGGCACCCAGAAAGCAAAAACCCGCTCCGAGGTTTCCGGCGGCGGCAGAAAGCCCTGGAGACAGAAGGGCACCGGTCATGCAAGACAGGGATCTACCAGATCTCCTCAGTGGACCGGCGGCGGTGTGGTATTCGCACCCACTCCCAGAGATTATTCCTTCAAGCTGAACAAGAAGGAGAAGAGAGCGGCTCTGAAGTCCGTTCTTACCGATAAGGTTCAGCAGGAAGCACTGATCGTCCTGGACGAGCTGAAGTTCGATGAGATCAAGACCAAGGATTTTGCAAAGGTTATGACCAACCTGAAGGTTGACAACGGCCTGGTTGTGATCGCTGAGAACGATGAGAAAGTTGTTAAGAGCGCAAGAAACATTGAGAAGGTTGACACCACTCTGGTAAGCACCATCAATGTGTACGATGTAGCCAAGGCTAAGACCCTGGTGATCACCAAGGACGCTCTCGCTAAGATCGAGGAGGTGTACGCATAATGGCAGACATTAAATACTATGACGTAATCCTCAAGCCCGTAATCACCGAGAAGAGCATGGCAGGCATGGGCGAGAAGAAATATACCTTCCTGGTACACACTGAGGCAAATAAGTCTCAGATCAAGGAAGCTGTCGAGAAGATGTTTGAGGGTGCTAAGGTTAAGAAAGTCAACACCATCAACGTCGAGGGCAAGACCAAGAGACGCGGCCTGACCTATGGCAAGACTGCCAAGACCAAGAAAGCGATCGTATGGCTTACCGATGACAGCAAGGATATCGAGATCTTCTCCGGACTTTGATCCGCAGATCCGATAGGTATACGGTAGATATTCCGTGCTAACAAAACAAAGGAGATAAGAAAATGGGAATCAAGAAATATAATCCCTATACCCCCTCCAGACGTAATATGACCGGCTCCGACTTCTCCGAGATCACCAAGAAGTCTCCCGAGAAGAGCCTGGTTTCTTCCAAGAAGAAGAACGCTGGACGTAACAATCAGGGTAAGATCACCGTTCGTCACCAGGGCGGCGGCAACAGAAACAAGTACAGAAACGTAGACTTTAAGAGAAATAAGGATGGCATCCCTGCAAGAGTGCTGGGTATCGAGTACGATCCCAACCGTAGCGCCAACATCGCACTGATCTGCTATGCAGACGGCGAGAAGGCTTACATCCTTGCTCCCGACGGTCTGACTGATGGCATGAAGGTTATGAACGGACCTGAGGCCGAGGTTAGAATCGGTAACTGCCTCCCTCTGAGTGCAATCCCCGTTGGTACCCTGATCCACAACATTGAGCTTTATCCCGGCAAGGGCGGCCAGATGGTTCGCAGCGCAGGTAACAGCGCTCAGCTGATGGCTAAGGAAGGCAAGTATGCCACCCTGAGACTTCCCTCCGGTGAGATGAGAATGGTTCCCCTCGAGTGCCGCGCAACCATCGGCACGGTCGGCAACATCGATCACAACCTGATCAAGATCGGTAAAGCAGGCCGCAAGCGCCATATGGGAATCCGTCCTACTGTCCGCGGTTCCGTAATGAACCCTAACGATCACCCGCACGGCGGTGGTGAGGGCAAGACCGGTATCGGTCGTCCCGGTCCCAGCACCCCTTGGGGCAAGCCCGCTCTGGGTCTGAAGACCAGAAAGAGCAAGAAGGCTTCCAACAAGCTGATCGTCAGAAGACGTGACGGCAGAACCATTAAGTAATTGAGGAGGAAATGAAATGGCTAGATCACTGAAAAAAGGACCTTTCGCAGACGCCAGCCTGCTGAAAAAGGTGGATGAAATGAATGCTTCGGGTCAGAAGTCCGTTATCAAGACCTGGTCCCGTCGCTCCACGATTTTCCCTTCCTTTGTAGGACATACCATTGCCGTACACGACGGACGTAAGCATGTTCCGGTATATGTTACGGAGGATATGGTCGGCCACAAGCTCGGTGAGTTTGTTGCAACCAGAACCTACAGAGGACATGGTAAGGACGAGAAGAAGTCCGGTGTAAGGTAAGGTATCTACTGTTTGAAAGGAGTGTAAATCTATGGCTAAGGGACATAGATCTCAAATTAAGAGAGAGAGAAATGAGCAGAAGGATACCAGACCTTCCGCAAAGCTGTCCTACGCAAGAGTATCCGTTCAGAAGGCTTGCTTCGTTCTGGACGCGATCCGCGGCAAGGACGTAAAGACTGCAATGGCTATTCTGGAGTACAATCCCAGATATGCTTCGAGCCTTGTTAAGAAGCTCCTGGCATCCGCAATCGCCAACGCTGAGAACAACAACGGTCTCAACCCCGAGAACCTCTACGTTGCAGAGTGCTATGCCAACCAGGGTCCCATCATGAAGAGAGTAAGACCCAGAGCACAGGGCAGAGCTTACAGAATCGAAAAGAGAATGAGCAACATCACCATCGTCCTCGACGAGAAGAAGTAAGGAAAGGAGCATAGATAAAATGGGACAGAAAGTTAACCCTCATGGCCTCAGAGTGGGTATCATCAAGGATTGGGATTCCAGATGGTATGCCAATGATCAGGAGTTTTCCGAGCTTCTGGTTGAGGACAACGAGATTCGTAAGTTTTTGAAGAAAAAGCTTTTCAACGCAGGTGTTTCCAAGATCGAGATCGAGAGAGCAGCCGGCAGAGTACACGTGATCGTTTACGCTGCAAAGCCCGGTGTCATCATCGGTAAGGGCGGCACTGAGATCGAGAACACCAAGAATGCGGTTACCAAGCTGACCGGCGGCAAGAAGGTTCTGATCGACATCAAGGAGATCAAGAGACCCGATCGTGACGCACAGCTGGTTGCCGAGAATATTGCACAGCAGCTCGAGAACCGTGTTTCCTATCGTCGTGCAATGAAGTCCTGCATGGGCAGAACCATGAAGGCAGGCGCACTGGGAATCAAGGCAGCATGCGGCGGAAGACTTGGCGGCGCTGATATCGCCCGCACCGAGTTCTACAGCGAGGGAACCATTCCCCTTCAGACGCTGCGCGCCGACATCGACTACGGCTTCGCTGAGGCTGACACCACCTACGGTAAAGTTGGCGTAAAGGTTTGGATT
>JAEETA010000047.1 GCA_016286555.1 Lachnospiraceae bacterium
TGTACGCCGGTAGCGATAACGAAATCTTCCGGCTTATCATGCTGCAGGATCAGCCACATGCACTCTACATAGTCCTTTGCATAGCCCCAGTCTCTCAGGGAAGAGAGGTTGCCCAGGTAGAGCTTGTCCTGCTTGCCCTGTGCGATGCGGGCTGCAGCCAGGGTGATCTTACGGGTGACGAAGGTCTCGCCTCTGCGCTCGGACTCATGATTGAAGAGGATACCGGAGCAGCAGAACATATCATAAGCCTCGCGGTACTCTCTGGTGATCCAGTAGCCGTACTGCTTTGCCACAGCGTAAGGGCTGTAGGGATGGAAGGGAGTGTTCTCGTTCTGGGGAACCTCCTCTACCTTGCCGTAGAGCTCGGAAGTGGATGCCTGATAGATACGGCAGGTCTTCTCCAGACCACAGACGCGGACAGCCTCCAGGATACGGAGAACACCGGTAGCGTCGATGTCAGCGGTGAACTCAGGAACGTCGAAGGATACCTGCACATGGGACTGCGCTGCAAGATTGTAGATCTCATCGGGACGAACCTCGGAGATCAGCTTTACCAGGCTGATGGAATCTCCCAGATCGCCGAACTTCAGATGGAAGCCCTCACGGCCCTCGAGATGTGCGATACGCTCGCGGAAATCAACGGAGGAACGGCGGATCATACCATAGACTTCATAGCCCTTCTCCAGCAAAAACTCAGACAGATAGGAACCGTCCTGACCTGTGACACCGGTGATCAATGCTCTCTTTGCCATACTTTTTCTCTCTTTCTTTCGCGCTTATTTCTGATTGCAATTACTGTTACTGTTTTTCGCAGCGATCAGTGCCTCTGCACTTTTCTGCGGGATGCAGGATCCGACGATCGCCGGTCTCTCCGGGTGGGCATAAACGCTCCCCAATCTGCGTCCCTTTGTCTTTCATTATAATATCAAATCCAAAATGAAAAATACACCATCTGAACGAAAAATTACACAATCTTGACCTTTCCTGTCAAAAGAACTTCTCTTTTTTCGGAACCGTGTCTATAATGGCTTCAGCAGGGCATTCCCATGCCCATAACAACACTTTATCGCGTTAACAAAGCGCTCAAAAAGCAAGGAGAAACCCTATGAATATCATTTTATTGTCCGGCGGATCCGGAAAGCGCCTCTGGCCCCTTTCCAACGAAGTCCGCTCCAAGCAGTTCATCAAGATCTTTAAGACCGAGGACGGTTACGAGTCCATGGTGCAGCGCATGTACCGCATGATCCGTTCCGTGGATCCCGAGGCTACCGTTACCATCGCCACTTCCAAGTCGCAGGTTTCCGCCATTCACAACCAGCTGGGAACCGATGTGGGCATTTCCGTGGAGCCCTGCAGACGGGACACCTTCCCCGCCATCGCACTGGCTACTGCCTATTTAAAGGATGTACAGGGCGTGGATGAGAATGAAGCCGTGGTGGTCTGCCCCGTGGACCCCTACGTGGACGAGTCCTATTTCAAGGCCCTGAAGAGCCTCTACGACCTGGCTTCCGGTGACGGCGCCGCTGCTCTGACCCTCATGGGCATGGAGCCCACCTATCCTTCCGAGAAGTATGGCTACATCCTTCCCAAGGGTAAGGACGAGGTTGCCGATGTGGACGCTTTCAAGGAAAAGCCCGACCTGGAGACCGCCAAGGCTTACATCGACAAGGGGGCTCTGTGGAACGGCGGTATTTTTGCCTACAAGCTCTCCTATGTGCTGGAGAGAGCCCACAGCCTCATCGATTTTACGGATTACAACGATCTGTTTGAAAAATACGAGGCGCTGGAGAAGATTTCCTTCGACTATGCGGTGGTGGAGAAGGAATCCAGCATCCGCGTCATGCGTTTTGCCGGCATGTGGAAGGATCTGGGTACCTGGAACACCCTGACGGAGGCTATGACGGAGCCTGCCATCGGCAACGTGCTCTTCGGTGGAGAATGCGAGAACGTGCATGTGCTCAACGACCTGGATCTGCCGATCCTGGTGATGGGCATGAAAAATGCCGTCGTTTCCGCAAGTCCCGACGGCATTCTGGTATCGGATAAGGACCAGAGCTCCTATATCAAGCCCCTGGTGGATTCCATCGACTCTCCCATCCGTTTTGCGGAGAAGTCCTGGGGCTCCTATCGCGTGCTGGATGTGAGCAAGGGTTCCGTCACCATCAAGGTGACCTTGAATCCCGGCAGTTCTATGAACTATCACTCCCACGAGCGCAGGGACGAGTCCTGGACCGTCACCGCAGGGGAAGGCATCGCCACCCTGGACGGTCAGGAGACGAAGCTCACCCCCGGCTGCAGCATTGAAATGACGGCAGGGGTAAAGCACACCGTCCGCAACACCGGCTCCGTGCCCCTGGAGCTCATCGAGATCCAGCTGGGGGACGAGATCGACGTAAGAGACAAGATAAAGTGGTAAAACCGGTAGGATCCGGTTCCTCCGGCATTTCCGCCAGAGGCAGGATCCCCAGGATGAAGTAACTGGGATCACAGATATGATGATCCACAAAAGCGGTGAGTGCAAACACCGCACATACGAAAGCCACGTAGTAGCGGCCGCTTTCCACGGAACGGTGTTGAAAAACTGTCATCGCCGTCAGGAAGGCGGCCGTTATCAGTATGCCGAAAAGCAGGAGCATCCGGACGTAGGAACTGTCGATGAAAAAGTACTCTCCCTCCTCCACGATGCCGCCGGCCCCCATTTCCTCCACGATGGTACCGATGAGAGTGATGGGATACTTCTCAAAGCCCTGTCTGCCCAGGTCAAAGCGGGCCGCCAGAGTCTCGGAACCGGGGAAGGATCCGATGGAGCCCCCGGAGTAATACACGGTCAGGAGCAGGCTTCCGAAGAAAAAGATCAGGTAGCTGTATTTCATGGCGTAACGGAAGATCTTGCACAGCCACAGGAATGCTTTATCGAAAAACATGTAGATAAAGGTTCCGAAGAGAAGCAGTGCCACCGCCACGGTATCGTTCCGGCAACCGGTGATATGCCAGATAAAATACTCCGCCACAAAGACGTAAAAGAGGAATCTGAGCGGTGAAGGCTTCCCTCTGCGCAGGAAGCACCCTGCCGCCACCAGTCCGAAGAGGTGTGCCGCCAGGTCGGTGCTGTACACCATACCCATGGCATGCTTGGTTCCGGCGTACACGAGGTAAGTAATATAGCCTTCCAGAGACAACTTCCATGCCGCCACCAATACCACGATCCCCAGGATCACGGAGATGCGGACAAAGTGGTCTGCTTTTCTCCCTGCTGCCAGGGCAAAGAAGATACCGAAGTAGAGGAGTTCGATGTCATGACCGTCCAGGAGGGTGTAGTGAAGCCAGGAAGCGATGAAGACGAATGCGCCCAGGAGGGCCAGAGCGGCTTTTTCTTTTCTGTCCACACCAGCGCTTTCCGGCTTTTCCTCTGCGACTGCGGTCTCTGTATGGATTCGCTTCGGGACTCTTGCAGCCCTCTTTCCCTTTTCGGAATTAGAATCCCTTCCACTCTCTTCCTTTCTTCTTCCTGCAGATTCCGCCAAGGCCCCCAGACTCATGATCCCCACGAAGAATCCCAAGCGGAAAAAGAGGAGGGTCATGCGCTCGATGGCATCCCACCAGCCCAGCACCTGGGTGAGGCTTGTAATCATGGAAGAATTGAAGAAGAGACGCAGGAAAAGGACAGAAAAAAGGACCAGCGCCAGAATATCTCCCAACTTCTTATCCCGGCCATCCAACCGGAAGATCGTAAGAGCCCCGGCAGATTCGGATGCTGCTTCCGCATTGCCTGCGTGTCTGTAAGAAGCACCCGTCTCATCTCCCATACCCACGATCCGTCCGATGCATTCGATCACCAGCAGGATCAGATTCCCCGCAAAGAAAACGAAGCCTGCTCGGAGCAGTCCGGAGACACCCCAGCCGGTGATATAGATGCTCCGCCACCAGCTGCCGGACCATTCTCCAAAACAGAGGCAGATGCAGTAGAAGGCAGGCCAGTACCTGCCCATCTGACAAAGGGGAGCAAAGGAAGGACTAACCTTCCGCAGCAGCCCGTTGGTGCCGCCCCCGAGGCGCTTTAACAGCTCCAGGATCAGGAGCCAGGTCAGGGCAAAGAGCAGGCCGAAGGTCACGAATCCCTGCTTTGGAGCCGCCCCGGAAAGGGCGCAAAAAACCACCCCCAGGCCGCCTGCCAGATCACCCAGCAGATGCTCCTCCCGCGGGAGTTTTAAGATTCTTTGCAATTGTATGGAAAAACGTGAATTAGACATACTTCCGAACCAGCTCCAGGAAACGCTCCCGGATCTTCTCGTTATCAAAATCCTTCAGACGCTGTCGCTGCTTTTCGATGATCTCCTGTCGCAGGGCCACATCCGTGGTCAGCAGATTGATGGCCTCTCCCACGATCTGGGGAGATTTGTCCGTCAGAAGGAAGCCCGCACCGCCCAGGGTTTCCGCAATGGCGGAGGAATCGTAAGCGATGATGGGGATGCCGAAATACATGGCTTCGATGAGAGGCACGCAGAAGCCCTCATGCTCCGACATGCAGACGAAGACATCCGCGCAGCGATAATAGGCCAGGATCTCCGGGAAGGGAATGTGTCCCGTAAAGGTGACCCCCTGCACGCCCAGATGCTCCTCGTAGGCCTTCAGCGCCGGATAGTAGGGTCTGTCCTCGGCGTATTTTCCCACCAGGAACAGCTTCGAATCCGTGTTGATGACCTTCTGGTAGTAGGTAAAGCCCGCCATCACATCCTCGAAGCATTTGTTGGGGCTCACGCGTCCCGTGAAAAGCACTTTCACGGAGGAGTCATCCCGGTAACGCTCCATGATCTCGGGAGAAGGCTCACCGGCGTAATCCTCGAAATGCACCAGGATGGGCAGCACTTCCATGGGACAGGTAAATCCGCATTTGCGCAGTCCCCGGGCATTGAACTCGGAAACGGCAAACACAGCGGAAGCCTTGCTCCGGATGGCCCGTACATCATCAAAGCCCCGCAGCTCGTAACTGTCCGCAAAGGAATACTCGGGGTAGAGATAGTGCAGCGGAGTGATGTTGTGGTAGATCAGGATCACCTTCGCCCGAAGGCCCGCCACCAGGTAGTTCATCTTGTTGCCCAGCACCAGGTGGTAGAGCACCAGCAGATGCTCCGAATCCCGGAAGTCCTCGATGCTGTGCAGTCCCTTGCCGGTAAAGCGGGGATCCAGGTGCTCCGCGTAGATTTCTGCGTCATACCCTGCGGAAAGCATGGCTTCGTGCAGTGCCATGGCGTCATTTCCCACGGCATCTCCGTAATTCAGTTCGGGGAGAAGCTGTACTACTTTCATCCTTCCGCCTTTCTCTCGTTCCTGATTCTTTCTTTTGCCGGATCCTGCGCCCGCCTGACGCCGGACCCCCGTTTCTTCCGCAATGGATGGTTCTTCCCTTCGGGAGGCACATTACAGATACTTCTTCAGATATCCCAGGAACTGTTCCTTGATGCGTTCGTTGTCAAAATACTTAAGGCGCTCCCGGCCACTGTCAATGAGCCGCTGCCGCAGGGCGGGGTCCTTCATCACCAGGTCGATGGCTTCGCCCACCACCTCCGGGGATTTGTCCTGCAAAAGGAGTCCCGCACCGCCCAGGGTCTCTCCCACTGCCGTGGAATCGTAGGCGATGATGGGGATACCGAAATACATGGCTTCCACCAGGGGAACGCAAAATCCCTCGTGCTCGCTGAGGCAGACAAAGATGTCTGCGCTGCGGTAGTAGGCCAGGATCTGATCGAAGGGAATGTGTCCCGAGAACATGATATCCTTCGCACCCAGCTGCTCTTCGTAACGTTTTAACGCCGGATAGTAAGGTCTGGTGTCGGTGTAAAATCCCACCAGGAAAAGTTTGGAATCTTCGTTGCAAACCCGCTGATAGTAGGTGAATGCGGCCATCACATCATGGATGCATTTGTTGGGACTCATGCGTCCGGTGAAGAGTACTTTGACAGCCGTGTCATTTTGATACCGCTCCATCACTTCCTGTGAGGGAGTTTTCTCATAGTCGGGAAAACGGATCAGGATGGGCAGTACTTCCGTGGGGCAGGTATAGCCTGCTGCCACCAATTCTCTGCGGTTAAAATCCGAGTCTCCGAAGGCAGCCACCGCCTTTTTCCCCAGGAGTCCGATGTCGTCCCTTCCCTGCAGGGAATAGCTTAAGGAGCAGGGGAACTCGGGATAGAGGAAATGCAGGGGCGTGATGTTGTGGTAAATGATCAGGATCCTGGCGGTGAGGGATGCCGCAAAGCGGTTCAGGGCATCACCGATGGACAGGTGATAGATCACCGTGGTCGCCGGGGAATCCACATATTCCGAGACGGGCTTGATCCGGTCTCCGTATTCCGCCAGGCGGGAGTCGATGTTTACCGCGTAGATGCAGGTGTCGTATCCTGCTTCCCGCATGGCCCCATCCAGCGCCAGTACATCATTTCCGATGGCGTCCCCGTACCCGAGAGAGGGGAGCATTTGAACGATTCTCATTTGACTTCTCCCCCTGTTCTCTTAAGGTGCTCAACCATAATTCTCATGCGCTGTACAAAGGTATCCCAGCGGTAGTTTTCATGCACATACGCTACGCCGTTTTCTCCCATCTGCGTCCGGAGTTTTTCATCCGAAAGCAGCAGCTCCAGGGAGCCTGCAAACTCGCCGTAGGTGCTGTACGCAAGGCCCGCATCGGATTTGACGCAGTGACCCAGCAGCACCTCGCAGCCGGAATTTACCAGCACGGGATGATGCAGCGCCATAGCCTCCAGCACCACGATGCTGAGGCTCTCGAACTTCGACGGCAGCACCAGCAGTTGGGATGCCGCCTCCGCGTCGTATTTATCCTGATCGCTGACAAAGCCCAGAGGCACGATATCCGGATCCTCCGGTACCTCCATCTGAGGCTTGCCCAGAAGCACCAGCTTCAGGTCGGATGGGTGCTCCTTTTTGTATCTGCGGAAGAAATCAAAGAGCTCGCCGCAGTTCTTGGATGCGTCAATGCGTCCCACATAGATGATGAACGGGGACGTACCTACCCGGTCCGCGTATTTTTCCCGGAAGCGGTCAGCGTTAATGTCCTCGGGCAGATCGATGCCGGTACCGCCGGTGAGGTAAGGAATCCGGTATCCGCCGAAACGGCTGCGCACCAGCAGTCTCTCCTCCTCGGTGTTGAAGAAGTACGCCGTTGCCTTTCCGAAGACTTCCCTGCGGAACATCTTCATGCGGATAGGAGGCTCGTCGTGGCCCAGAGGGAAGACGATGGCCTTACCCGGCACTTCCCGAACACCCATGACGGTAGGGTAATACAGGTAGGTAAAGAAGATAAATGTGACGTATGTGTCACGATTTTCTTTGATATACTCGATGAGGGAAGGCGTATAGGGGCCCTGGATCTCCAGCCACTTCAGCTCTTCCTCTTCGGAGATGCCTTCCGTAAGGAACCTGTCGTGAATCTCCTTAAATTCTGCAGGATCCTTGTCCCGCTCCACGGGGAAGCGGCGGATGGTCACGCCCCGCAGCTCCTCGGTTCCCACGGGGTACTCGTTTTTCCAGGTCATGTAATCAATGGCGGTGGTGGTCAGGATCTCCACGTCGTAGTAGGGCACCATGCGCTCCGCCAGGGACATGCAGAGAAGCTCCGCACCGCCGTTGACCTCGTCACCGTAGCGCTGCACAACAAAACAAATCTTGTCCTTTTTTGCGGTCGCCTCGGTTGCTCCGGCTGTCGATTCCGTCACAGCCGCAGAATCCGCCGTTTTCGCCGCTACATCCGCATCGCTGCCTGCGCCGCCGGCCACAGCCTCTCCGGCCCCACGCTCCAGCCGCTCAATCTCTTTCTCCAATGCCGCATTGGACGCTTCCAGCGCCTCCGCCTGCCGCTCCAGATCCTCCATCAGGCTCTCCTGGGAGGCAAAGATCTGCTCCGCAAAGGCAGGGATCTCGCTCTTGGAGGGTTCCTTGCTCCTGCGCACCATCTCCTCCACGATATAGCTGTAGAGCTCGTTCATGGCCTGGTCCGCAGCGTCGTTGAACTCATTCTGGCGGTACATCAAAAAACGGATCTGCTTCGTGCAGATCTTCTTAATGAGCCGCTTTACGGGATTTCCGCCGGGGGATGCAAAGCTCCGGTTCAGATCCTTGTTTTCGCCGGAGGTCTTAAGCCCCCCTTCCAGGGCGCCGGGATCAAAACGGTCTGCGCTTTTTTTCTCCGTAAATTCGGGGATATGAATTTGTTTTCCTCTGGCTGCCACACGGTTCCGAAGCTCCTTCATCAGCTCCTCGGTTGCGGCACCCTTCTCCTGCTCACGCATGCTGTTTCCCCGCAGTCTCTTCCAATGCTTTCAGTCTCTCCGTCAGGCGCTCATGCTCCGCCTCGGCCGCAGCCAGGCGATTTCCCAGATCCGCCATGCGGCGCTCCTGATCCAGAAAGACATGCTCCAGATTCTCGGTGATGCCGCCGTTTTCTTCCTCGTTGCAGCGGCGCAGCTCCGACTCCACAACGAAATTGTAAAGCTGGGTCAGGGACTTGTTTGCGCCGTCGTTGAAGGCGTTTTGCTTATACAGGAAAAATCGCATCCACTTGTCGCAGATTTTCTTAAAGAAGCGCTTCACGGGGTTTCCGCCGGTGGATGCAAAGCTGGAGCTCACATCCCAGTTTTTATTCACGCGATCGATGCAGCGCTCCAGAACACGGACGTTGAAAATGCGGTCATGCTCGGGTCCCACAAACTCGGGGATCACCGTCTTTTTGTCCGCAGGCCGTCCTTCCGCATTGGCGCGGATCTGCTCCATAATGGCTCTTACATCAATCTCATTTGCTGCATTGCTCATATCTGTCTGTCCTTATCTTCTGCCGAATTCTCCCGGGTTCCACATTCATCGTCCGAGGATTTCCGCCGGGATTTCTGTCCCGGATTATCGGTTCTTAATTGCCCTGGTTTCCGTTTAGCATGGCGATGAAGTTCCGAAGCTGAACAATCTCCGCTCTGGTCCGCTCCAGGAGTTCTTCCTGGGTTTTCAGGCGCTCGTCCATGGCGTCCTTCTCTGCTTCCAGTCCTTCCACCCGCTTTTCCAGGGCGCTCTTCTGCGCCTTCAGGAGCTCGGTCTGCTCCTGCAGCTCGCTGTGCCCATCCCGTGCGGCGGAAAGTTCTTCCTTCAGGACGTCGATCTGATGCCGGAGATAATTTCGGTCATCCGCAGCAGCCTGGGCGTCCTTCATCGCATTCACCTGATTTACCTTGATGGCTTTGCTGTGGGCGGATGCGATCTTCTCCAGGGTGTCCACAGTCTCCTGCTGAGACTTCAGCACCTCTGCGGTGGTGCGATTGACCTGCTCCTGATAGAGCAGCGCAGGCTCTGCCGCCTTCACCACGGCGCGCCGGATCCCCTTTCGGATGGGATGCCCCTTCTCCTCTTCCGCAGTCGCAACGGACGCGGGAAGAGATGCTTCATAGTACGTGCCGGGGATCAGTTCCGTTTGCTTCTTGTCTTCGTTTTCAGCCATTTCTCCTTCTCCTGACAATCGTTTTCAATCCCGTACTCGCAACATCATGCATCGGCATGTTTTTCGTTCATTCTTCCGGACCGATCAGCTCTCCGTTCAGTCTCCACTCCCGGTTCACCCAGGTAGTCCCAATACCGTGATCCGTAGGATCTTCCACCAGGAATGTGAGATAGCATCTGTAAAAATCTACCGGCGTATACACATCGTCGATGACGGACACATTCAGCATATATTCTCCCTTGGCCAGGGGCAGGGAGTGGATGGTAAAGGAGATGGTTCCCTTGTCGCCGATGTCTGCGATGGTGGTGCCCTCTTCCTTGGTGTTGTGTCCCATGATCACGGAGCTGTCCATGGCGTTGAAGCCCACACCGAAGGCGTATTCCGTATTTTTCCGGTTGACCCGCACGTAATCGTACTCCACCCGCATGCCGTCCCCGGGAGCAAACCGCAGGCTCTCTGTCGGAACGTAATCAGGATTCCCCTTCTCGGAAGCGGGGGTCCGCATGAGCCGCACGCCCGTGATGAGCACGTCCCCCAGACCGAAGTGATTCTGGGAAGGATCCATGGTCTTCGGCGGATTGTACCGGGAAGGATCGATCTCCTCCGGTGCATCCGGCACCTTCTGATCCTGGAAGAGTTTTGCGTAGGTTTTTTCCTCTTCCTCCTCGGGATTCAGGCTGTCCATGTAGTCCATGTAAGCCTGGGCCACTTCCTCGGCGGGGCCGTCCTTCTCAGCCAGGCCGTCCTTGATCCAGATGGCTCTGTCGCAGAAGTCCGCGATGGTGGCGGTATCGTGGCTCACCAGCACAATGGTGGCGCCGCCCTTTTTGATATTGTTCAGTTTCCGCAGACATTTGCGCTGGAAGTTCAGGTCTCCCACCGCCAGCACTTCGTCCATCAGCAGGATATCCGCATCCACGTTGATGGCCACGGAGAAAGCTAAACGCATGTACATTCCGGAGGAGTAAGTTCTGACAGGGTTGTCAATAAATTCTCCCAGCTCGGAAAAATCGATGATGTCCTGAAGGCGCTTATCGATCTCCGCACGCTTTAATCCGAAGATGGAAGCGTTGATGTAGATATTTTCCCGGCCGCTCATATCGGGATGGAATCCCGCACCCAGCTCCAGCAGGGAGGATACGCGCCCGTTAATCTTGATGCTGCCGCTGTCGGGCTCCAGGATCCGGGTGAGCATTTTCAGGGTGGTACTCTTGCCGCAGCCGTTCACACCCACCAGGCCCAGGCTCTGTCCCACGGGGACGTTGAAGGAAATGCCCTTCAGAACCTGATGCACCTCCGTGCGGGATTTTTCATGGCGGACAAAGAGATCCTTCAGATGCTTGCCTCTGTCGTAATTGATCTTGAAGCTCTTTGTGATATTGTCCACTTCAATGGCGTATTGTGACATATTTTTACAACTCCATAGCAAAATTCTTCTGGAGCTTCACGAAGATCAGCTCACCGAAGATCAGGAAAAAGACGCCCACCAGCAGGGAAGGTACCAGGTGACTCACCGTGGGGATCTGCTTGTAATACAGGATGTCCCGGTTCATCTCGATGATGGAGTACATGGGGTTCATCCGGTAGAGGAACTGCAGGCGGTCAGGCACCAGGCTGGCAGGGTACATAATGGGTGTCAGGAACTGCCATGCCATGCAGACGATGCCCAGAATGTGGGACGTATCCTGGAAGTAAACGGTGACGGCGCTGAAGGGAATGGTCATGCCCAGGGCCAGCAGATACTCCACGATCCACACCAGTGGCAGGAAGAGCATGGCCTTCAGGGAAAATCCGTACCCGCTCACGATCAGCACACCGAAGATGACGATGTAGGTCAGCAGCATGTTGATAAAACAGCTGGTGACAAAGGTGATGGGCAGCACCTCCCTGGGGAAGTAGATCTTCTTTACCAGGTTGGACTGGCTGAGGATCACGGTGGATCCTCCGGTGAGGGAGCTGGAGAAAAAGATCCAGGGCACCAGCGCCACAAAGAGGAAGATGTAATATTGTTGAATGTCAGACCGCAGGAAGAGGGAAAATACGGCGGTGTAGACCAAAAGCTGCATCAAAGGATTGATGAAGGTCCAGAGGAAGCCCAGCACGGCCCCTTTGTAGCGGCCCCGCAGGTCCCTGCGCACCAGCTCGATGATCATCTCGCGGTAGGAATAGATTTCAAAGATTTTTCGCAGCATGAGTGCTCCTTAGGGGTTCAGCCGGACGATGGCCGGCGTAAATGAATCGCTGAGTTCGGAAAAATACTGGTCCTTCGTTTTTAAATCAAAGGTCAGCGTGTCGGTTCCTGCGGGAAGTTCTGCGGGATCCAGGTAGAAGGTGATGTCTCCTTCACAGCCGGAGCCGATGCGGGGAGAGAGCTTAACCTCATCAGAGGTATAGTCCAAAAATGCTCCGTTGCCGTCCGCCGGGCGGCACACCAGATAGGTCCGCATATCGTTCTGGGAGCTGAGCATCCGGTTGGCATCATTGTCGATGTGAATGACGTAAGCCGTAAGTCCCGCTTCTTCCGTATCCGGATTCGTGACATTTTCCGACACGGATGTCACAGAAAGGGTTATTTTGTATCCGTCCTCCTTCATGCTGATCCATGCGCACAGCGCCACATAGAGAAGGAGGGCCAGGCCGATCAGCCCGAAGATCGCTTTTCGCGCGGGCGTGATCTGTTTCCACAGTTCCTTGTCCATAAATTAAATCCCCTCCAGGATGGAAAGCATTCTCTGCTCCGTTTTTTCCTGGGCAAAATCTGCCAGACGCGCTTTCGCTCTGCGCTTCAGATCCTCACGGTAGGCGTCGTCGTGAACGATGCGATGCATGGCTTTCGCCACCTTGTAAGGATCGTTGGTATCCAGAAGCTCGCCGCCCTCTCCTAAGGTCTCGGGCACGGCGGTGGCGCTGTAGGCCAGGATAGGCAGGTCAAAATACATGGCTTCCAGCAGAGGCACACAGAAACCCTCATGCTCGCTGAGGCAGAAGAACACGTCGGCATTCATGTACTCCTTCACGATATCGGAGAAGGAAAGCTTGCCGGTCATCACCACTTCCTCTGCGCCGCTTCCCATGCCGGAGGTTTCGGAAAGTCCCACGGCGGAGGCAAAAACAGCCAGCTCTCTGTGGTAATTCCCCAGGCCGCCCCAGGATCCCGCCATGCGCAGGCGGATGGGCTCGTTATAGAGACGCTTGTAAGCTGCCGTTGCGGCGATAAGCTTGTGATGACATTTATTGGGTGCCACTCTTCCCACAAAGAGGAAGGTGGGGATATGATCCGGACCTTTTTGCGCAGGAGGCAATGCCGCTGCAGCATTTGCATAGTCCGTAAAATCCATGATGATGGGGCAGACCTCCATGGGGCAGGTATAACCCGTCTCCCGCAGGTCCTGTGCGTTAAATGCGGAGTCGCAGATCACCAGCTCCGGCAGGTCCTTTAGGGTATGGATGGCTCTGCGGCCCTCGATGCTGTTAAACTCCCCCACATCGCTATAACCCCGGAAGTACTGAGCCGGGGTGATGTTGTGATACCGGTAGATCAGGTGGCCCTTGCGATCCGGCAGACTGTTGTGGATGTCTGCACTGCCGGTGGCCAGGTGGTAGAGGATGATGTCGTCCTCGGTGGTCACGGGCATGTTGGGATAAACGCTGCAGTAGGCAGGAGGATTCGGGATCAGAACCTCACAGGCACAGAGGTAGGTCTCGTGACCGTTAGCCCGCAGGAGCTTGTCCAGCGCCATGACTTCGTTTCCGATGGCGTCCCCGGGACGCAAGGTAGGAAGGAGCTGAATGATACGTCTCTTTTTCTCGCTCATCTCACGCTTCCTCCTTAGTATTATTGTTTGTCGCGCTTTCAGTTCCGGTTGCCGCGGACGCATTTCCCGCCTTCAGCGCAGCTTCCAGTCGCTCCACGCGCTGCTGCAGATCCTTCACTTCCTTGTTCTTCCGATCCAGGTAGCGGAGCATGTGATACTGCACGCTGAACACATAGCGGAATCTTCCCAGCACGTTTTCAAAAGTACCGGAAAGCAGGTCGTATACTTTCCCGATGAGGACATAGCGAACCTTCCGCTTCAGCAGCGGCCCGTCTCCCTCGTCCACGCCGGTGTACATCACATCGATCTTTCCCATGCGGCGGACGCGCTCCAGCTCCCGCTCCAGGTCCAGGAGTTCCCGGTCCGAGCAGTCTTCGGGCGCGATGCCGGTGATGATGGTATCAAAATCCAGACTCTCTTTTTGCTCTTTGGTACGCAGTTCCATCGAATCTTCCTCGTGTTTTTTTCGATTGTTAACGCCTTATTTTATCACAATTCAAGGTATTTTGCACCCACCAATATGACAGCCGGCAGGGGTCTAACCCTGCCGGCTAAATTTTTGTACCAACATATTGTCAATCGTAAGTAAGGATCAGTTCGGTTACTGCCTCGCGCTTTCGATCTGCGGTGTAGTAAGTCCAACGGACGGTAAAGGTGCCTTCCTTGGCAGGAAGCTGCAAAAGGATATGCACCGGGTGCTCGGAATCCGAGGAAAAACGAGCCGATCCGGGACTCACCGCAGGAAGGGCATTCTCGGAGATCACGAAGGTGACCTGGGAATCGTAGTCAGAGGGCTCTGATGCCAGTTGATAGGAAGCCTTTCTTTCTCCGGAAGTCTCTGCCTTTTCACGGCGCGAGGATTTGTCGGTGCCCGTACCTGCAGTTTCAGAGACATCGGCAGATTGGTGCGACACTCCGACTCTCGTCAGGAACAATCTCAAGAAGGGATTCTCCACCCAATTGGGCAGGTGCAGCTCCATGCGGGCAGGAACCTTGATCCCATCTTCCGTCAAAGCAAACACAGGCTTGCACCCGTTCGCCTCCGTATAGGATTTTTCCCAGGAGTGATACGCATTTTGCACCGCAGTCCTGCTCTTTCGCAGGAAGATGTCACGGTCGATCTTAGCAGCCTCGTCCGCTTCATCGATGCCGTAAAGTCTGCCGGGATGATCATAGAAACTCTCAGGCTCGTAGGCCGAATCATAGTGATTTTCAAAACGGGGCGTCTCCGCACGCCACAGCGGATCCCAGTCCTCATCAAAGCCGGGCCAGTTTACGGTGGCGTAGGACTCGAATCGGATGGTCTCCGGATAAGCCCAGGCCATGTAATTGAAGGGACCGTTCCACTCACTGACGGCAGCTTTTTCCACCGTCTCCGGGAAGCGCTTTGTCATTTCCAGGAAGTAACGCTTATCGATGACCTGCATGCAGTGTGCGTCATGCATAAAGGTGGGCATGCCATGATCCAGCAGGAAATCCCGAGCCTTAAACATGCTGATATCAAAGGATACGCGTTTGCCCTCGGTGCCGTGCCACAGTGCCAGATCCTGCAGGATCAGTCCCTTGTAACAGATGCCATCCTCGGCATAAAAATCTTCCGGACGCATATCCATCAAAGGTCTGCCGTCGTCGTCCCCCATGAGGAATGCATCTTCCAAATGAGGATCGGAGATAGCAAGAAACCGCAGAAGCATGTTCCGTGCGGCGTGATCCGCAGGAAGAGGGCGCCCCGCCAGCAGGGCTTCATCCGTCAGGAAGGTGACTTTCAGTCTGCCGTGATAGTCCTTCTGCACCTCAGGTACCATTTTTTCAGGGCATCCCAGGATCAGCTCATCCAGG
This sequence comes from Lachnospiraceae bacterium, assembly GCA_016286555.1. Lineage (GTDB taxonomy): Bacteria > Bacillota > Clostridia > Lachnospirales > Lachnospiraceae > AC2028. The sequence goes on from JAEETA010000047.1 coordinate 15,151, forward strand.
AAGGCCAAATGCTTTTCAATCATCGGGAGACTGCGAAGCAGGTCTTCCGCCCTGGCAGTAAGGATCAGCAGCTGGTGGAGTCTGTCCGGAGAAATCACTGTAGGCTCGATGAGTGCAAAAGATTTCGCATCCGGGCGATGGAGCGTGTTCAAGCCATCCAGGGCGCTCAGCAGGCGTTTCCCTGCATCCTCCCAGGTATCAAAGGAACCGGTGGCGCGCCACTTCGCAATCTGCTTTCTACGCTGCTCCAGGCCGGTAAGTCGGGATGCACCGGAAGCACAGGTTTCCGCCTCGGAAATCTCCTCAGGCTGCCCGGTTGCCGCGTCAGGATCCTGTGCTTTGCTCAGACGGATCAGCAGCTCCGCAAATCCTTTCGGATCATCGGGATTCACATAGTCGCACAGATCTCCCCCTGCCTCCCGCAGCACGGGATGGGTTCCTGCGATGACAGGAACGCCGTGATAGAGAGCCTCCACCACAGGGAGGCCGAAGCCTTCCGCATAACTGGGCACTGCCACGCAGGCTGCGCCCTGATAAAGCTCATTCAGATCCGCATCGGTCGGAGCTTCGATCCAGAAGAGGCCTTTTCCTTCAGACTCCTCTTTCAAGATCCGCTCCATAAGGGGCTCCACATTCCAGCCCTTTCGTCCTGCAAGAACGATCTGCCAGCCCGCTTCATAAAGCGCCGGGGCGGCGTCCAGAAGAAGCTTATGATTTTTCCGGGGCTCCACGGTCCCCACCATGAGGACATAAGGCTTCCCGGAAGCTTTTAATTCCTGAATCCTGTGAGAATGTTTGGACTGCCCGGACTCAGAAGAATCGGTGCCGCCAAAAGAACAGCCCAACCGGGTGGCACAGTAATGCCGCTCGGGACGCACTGCTCCCAGTCCCTCTTCCAGGGCCTTGATCTCAGTGATCTCCGCCTCCGTCTCGGAAAGGATCAGATCCGCATAGCGCAGCACTGCAGACAGGTACCCGCGGAAACGGACTCCCGTCATTTCATCCACATATTCCGGAAAATGCACGGGGATCAGGTCGTAGAGATAACTTGCGATACGAATGCCTCTGCGCTGCAAAATGGGGTACAGCACGCTGCGTTTGATCTCGTTGTGCCAGACGCTGTCCATGTCCAGCCAGATATCTCCCGGACGGGCGTCCAGAAGCGGAGTCCACTCGCCGGCATTCTCTGCGGACAGAATCTCGTAAGTACACTCTTCCCGATCCGGTACTTCTTTCACCCGGAGAATACGATACTCTCCGTCCCCCTCCAGAACGCGCAAAAATTCCGTCAGAGCGCGCTGGATCCCGGTCACCTTTCCGGAAGATATGCAATTGGTCACATCCACATAAACATTGTTCATAGGCCCCATTATACCACAAGGAGCCCGCCTTTCCCAAGGCGGGCTCCATCGCGTTCATTCGTGACGATTCACGAGAATTTGTAAATACTTAGACCTCAGGTCCAACCTCGATACCGGTGCGCAGGCACTGGTCCATGAACTCCTGAGAGCTGGTGAAGCCGTTCAGAACCTGCTCTCTGGTCCAGCCTTCGTTATCCAGGCGGTTCACCCAGTCACTCAGACCGCTTCCATCGGGCTCGCGGTTGAAGATTGCGTGATACAGGTCGGTGACATACTCGGTGTTGTTACGGTTC
>JAEETA010000016.1 GCA_016286555.1 Lachnospiraceae bacterium
AAACAGAAAACCATTACATTTTCTCAGATCGACGAATTTCATAAACTCGCACCCGGAACGGCCAAAAACTGTTTTATGGTTCTTTCGGCTCAGCTCGAAGAGGGAACTGACTACATCAATAATGACGATGGAGACAAGAACATCACTCTTACTGGCTATATGTTCCTCCAGACGATGTTTGTAGGAACGATGTATAACGATGCCAAGAGAAAGACCGTGCATTACCTGGCTTCCCTTGACGAGTCTCAGAGCCCCTTCGAGATCATCAGAGAGCAGCTTGCAGCGCTGGAAGAAGAAAGCAAAATCGGGCAGGAAATGGCGGAGGCGTCTGATTCCGTTTCGGAGAAGCCATCTCGTAGAGGAAAGTACAAGGTCAAGGCTCCGGAAAAGGAAGCGGAGCATGTCACGGTGCTTCCTCCGGTCGGAAGGCCCGGAGAAAACGCGACTGTTCGCACTCCGAGTCCCAAGTATCCATACAACGCCAAGGCTATGAAAAAGAACAAAGCTGATATTTCTGATCCGGTTGCTGATGATTTCATCAAAGATATGAATTTCCGGCTTCGCGCAATCGTTGTCAGGGAGGGTTTGGCAAGTTACACGGCTACTCTTCGTCGAATCTACACGAAGATGACTTCTGTGTACGGGTTTGTCGCAGACCAGGCCAAGAAGGAATGCAGAGCAGAGTATGGCCTTACTGAAAATCCTTCTGTGCTCAGGGCTATCGCTGAAAATGAAACCTGGAGAGAGATTTTCGGAAATATCATTTCTGATATCGAGAAGAACGGATACTATGCGGTAATGGCCGCCTAAGGAGAACTTGGATGATCAAAAATTATATGCTTGATACAAATATCTTGCTGCAGAATCCTGGTGCTATCTTTGGGTTTGCAGACAACAACGTCTTTATCTGCGGAACCACATTACAGGAGCTGGACGGGAAAAAGACTGCCGGAGGCGAAATCGGATACGCAGCAAGAGAGTGCTGCCGGATCATCGACTCTTTACGGGAGCAGGGTGACCTTACAGAAGGGGTTGACCTTGAAAACGGAGGAAAATTCTTTGTTGAGCCGGACGGCGTAAGCGAAGAGAGGCTTCCAAAGGGATTTTCTATTTCTGTTCCGGATAACCGGATCATTTCTTCCTGTATCTATCTTCGGGACGTAAGGAAGTTTCCTATCATTCTCGTGACCAATGATATCTATATGCGGATCAATGCGTCCATCTGCGGCGTAAAGGAGGAGGGATATCTGAACGACCATATCTCCAGTGAAGAAGGAGAGTATACCGGTCACACAACGATCGACTGCGACAGTAAGTATATTGATTACCTCTACCAGCAAAAGAAGGCCGGCAAGGACGGTTCCTTTGCAAAGCTGCCTAAGAAGGTACGAGAGATGGCAGACAATGAGTTTGCTACGCTTCGGTGTGGTAATCAGTCGGTTCTTACGATGAAGCACTCTGATGGACTGGAAGTTCTTACTTCTGTTGGCCCTGTGTTTGGCGGGGTAAAGCCGATGAACGCTATGCAGATTTTTGCACTGAAAGCACTGCTTGCGCCTGCTGACGAGATCCCTCTTGTTATCCTTTTAGGCCCTGCGGGAACGGCAAAAACTTTCCTGTCTCTTGCCGCCGGTCTTACCAATACCTACTTAGGGCAAGGCGATTATTCCGAGGAAAGATATCGAAAGATTTTGATCAGCAGACCCAACGTAGAGACTGCAGAGAAAGGGTTTGGATATTTGCCGGGTGATCTGCAGAGCAAGACAGAGAATCTACTGACAAATTACTATGACAACCTGGAAGCGCTTTTGTCTCAGCAACACGAGGATCCCGCTCAGGTTTCCATGCAGATTGATGACATGCTGGAAACCGGGGTGATCGAGATCTGCCCTCTTAACTATATTCGCGGTCGGTCTTTGAAGAACTGCTATATCGTATGTGACGAGGCGCAAAACGCCAGCAGAAGCCTGATCCGTGATGTTATTACGAGGGCAGGCGTTGGAACCAAAGTAGTTCTCGCAGGAGATATCAACCAGGTTGATAGCCCGAACCTCGACAAGAGAAACAACGGTCTTGTATATGCAATGGAGCATATGAAAGAATCCCCACTCTGTGCCGTAATCCGGTTTTCTGAGGAAAACTGTGTGCGGTCTGAGTTGGCAGAAGCTGCAATCAAACTGATGAAATGGTAAAAGGAGGAATTATTATGAGACCGTTCAGATATGTCTGGAAAATCAATCCCATCGATCTCTGGGAACACGCTATCGTGGCCAGTATGGAAGAGTATGAGAGGGTCATGGCTCAGATGCCGGAGGAGGCCAGAAGCGAAGTGGTGCTTAAAACCTATATGCCGGCTGATGGGGAACTTGCTCCGGTGTATATGTGCAAGGCTGACAATAACGGAACGACCTATCTGTTTTCTGATACGGACGTGATCGGGTTTTTAAGCAGGTATGCGGAGGCGGTGTAGTATGAAGACTTTGATTTCTGCCATGCAACTGATGTGGGGCGCCGGCGCGATCCTGTTTGAGTACCTCCGATCTTCTTATCTGGTAAAGGTTTGGGAAAGTGAGCCAAAAGCAGAAGGAATTACATACGGGGCGTGGATCGGACCGATGGAACACGCTATCCAGGAAGGTTTTTTGATGCTGTGGATCATGTATCTGGTAGCCAACGCCGTATTTATGATCGGAATTGGAGAAAACTGGAACAAGCTGGAAAGAATCGATATCGGGTGCACAATCCTCCAAATGATGATATGGGGCGTAATATTGCTTCTTTCGGTTATTGGATTAAACGCTTATATTTCCGGATATCTGACAGGTGGCCTGTCTGTAGCAGGATTCGTTTTGTTTTGTATCCCCGTTATCAAAAGGCGGGTGATGACATGGAGAAGTGCCTATGGAGAAAAAACCTGATAGATGCAAAGTAAATGAAAGAGAGCAATTCTCCTACGAATATAAACAGAAGATCCTGGCTAAATCAGATGACAGGTGCTGTCACTGCGGGCGTAAAGCCTATATCGGATATGGTGCCACAGTTGACCACTATGTTCCGATATCCAAGGGCGGCATCAACGATGATTGCAATCTGGTGATGCTATGTGAAACGTGCAACAAGGAAAAGGACGACCTCATCATTGATCCTGATAATTACCTTGTCTATCTGAAGGAGCCTTATATATCAATCTGATGATGAACCACATTAACAGTTACCCTCGGAAGGAGCTGTACGGGAAGACTCCTTACCAGAAGAGTGATTGTTGCATTTAACCTGAGACAGGCCCGTTTGGGCTTCCTTTGCATACCCAAAACCGGGAAATGAGGGCCAGAGAACGCCAAAAAAACGCAATAAAAAAGCCAGTCCGGGAGGTGAAAACCCTCTTCAGGACTGACTTTTTTCGTTGTGGCTATTTTGTTGCATTAGAGTTGGAAATTAACCTGAATTTTTGCATTTGGGGATACAATTACTTCACGGTCAGCGAAGCACGTTCATGAGTCCCTCCAGACCCGCATTTTTGTAGATGTCCTTGTAGTAGGCCACCTCATCCCGGATGATGTCGTCGATGACCCGCATGCCCAGGAGTTCTACAGGTGCCTTGTCATCCGTCATGATCCGGTCTCCCGCTTCGTAGGGGGTGAGATTTGCGGTGACACGCTCCATGGCAGAGCGCAGATCGGCATTGTCCTCCAGAGCAATGTTCCGCCTGCAGATCTCCAGAACCTCCGGATCGTCACAGGCGAAGAGCTCCCGGTTGGTGGAGCCCACCACATCCGCGGTCATGACAGTACCGAAAACGGAGGCGATGGTATCGGAGAGGTAGGCGGTGATGTCATCCTCCGTCTTGCCCTGCATGTTCATGTTGACCACCATAATGCCGCCGGGCTTTAAGTGGTTTTTCACCAGGGTGAAAAACTCCACGGAAGACATCTGGAAGGGAATGGTGATGTCCTGGTAGGCGTCCACCATGATGACGTCGTAGAGGTCCTTGCTTGCGTTCAGGAAGGCTCTGCCGTCGTAGGTGGTGACGGGAATGCTGTCGGACATGTGAAAATAGGTGCCCGCCAGCTCCGTGATGTCGCTGTCGATCTCCACGCCTTCGCAACGGACGCCGTCAAAATAGCGCTCGCACTGGGTGGCGAAGGTGCCGGTACCCATGCCCAGTACCAGGATCTCGGTCTCGGCTTTTTCATTGACGCCGGCCATGAGAGGCGCTGCCATGGCATAGTCGTAATACATACCCGTCAGAGTGTCGGCCTTCCGGTACACGGACTGGACGCCGAAGAGGACGTTGGTGGAGAGGTAAACCGCGTTTTCATCCTCTCTGACCTGGAGGTAATTGTAGACGGACTCTCCTTCGTAGAGCAGGTCGCTCTCCCAGAAGGCGAAGCTGTCGGAGGCGCCGGTGATGCAGGCCAGGATCAGAATGGCTGTGCCGATGACCGGAGCCGGGGACTTTACCCTGCCGGAAAGAAAGTATGCCACTGCCAGGATCAGCAGGATGCCGGCAAAGATCAGGAAAGTCACCGAGGTACCCACGGAGGGGATGGTGACGAAGGTGGGGACGAAAGTGCCGATGATGCTTCCGATGGTGTTGGAAGCGTTCAAAAGGCCCACGGTCTTACCGCTGTCTCCCAGATCCTCCACTGTGTATTTGACCAGGGAAGGCGTCACGGTTCCCAGCAGAAACAGAGGGAACACAAAGATCACCATGCAGGCAGCGAAGGCCGCCCAGATCAGGTAATTGGCATTCACGGAAAAGATCATGACCAGGGAAATGCCGATGATGATATATTTGCCGACGACGGGGATCAGGGCGATCCAGGATGCCGCCAGGATGATGCGGCGGTAAAGCTTATCCGGGTTCGGATCCTTGTCCGCGGAACGTCCGCCATAGATGTTGCCCAGGGCCATGGCAATCATGATGGTGCCGATGATGATGGTCCACACGATCTGGGAGGAGCTGAAGTAGGGCGCCAGGAGTCTGCTGGCCCCCAGCTCCACCGCCATGACGGACATGCCGGCAAAAAATTCGGTGAGGTACAGGTACCATTTCCTGCTGAGGATCTTTCTTTTTCCGTTTTCCATGGTTTCTCTCTCTGTGGGGAAGGTCATCAGGTCTGCAAGGTGATGAAGCTTCCGCCCGTCCTTTCTTTTCTGACAATGATCTGCGAATCGATCTTGCTCTTCAGGTCAGCCACATGAGAGATAATTCCCACAAGTCGATTGCCCTCGCTAAGGGAGGTCAGTGCGCGATAGGCCTGGTCCAGGGAGTCGGGATCCAGAGAGCCGAAGCCCTCATCCACAAACATGGTGTCCACCTTGATGCCGCCGGCGCTGGACTGCACCTCATCGGAGAGCCCCAGAGCCAGAGACAGGGAAGCCATGAAGGACTCACCACCGGAGAGGCTCTTCACACTGCGCTCCGTTACATTGTAATGGTCGATGACATTCAGTTCAAGTCCGCTCTGGGATTGATTGTTGCCATCCTCTGCGCGCTTCAGCTCGTACTGGCCGGAGGTCATGGTCATGAGCCTGCCGTTGGCCTTGCCCAGGATCCGGTCAAAGTAGGTAGCCTGGATGTAGGATTCCAGGGTGATCTTCTTCTTGCCCACCAGGTCTGCGTTGGCGGTCCTGGAGAGGGCATCCGCGATCTGAAGCTGCTTCTCGATGTCTTCCGCGTCGGACATATCACGACGGATCTCGGAAAGCTCCGTGGCGTTGGCACCGATGCGGGCGGTGAGGGTGCGGAGGGCCTCCTGGGTCTGTGCCCTCAGCTGAGACTTCTCGTCCCGTTCCTTAGTTACCGCTGCCAGGTCCCCGGCAGTACCGGAAGCGAGCTGATCCTTGTATCCTTTGATCAGACCCTTGCTGGTCTCCACCTCTTTTTCCCGGTTACGGAATGCACTGTCCGCATTATCGAATGCTTTCTGCAGCTCTGCAGCCTTCCGCTCGCTTTCCGCGATCAGAGCGTTTGCTTCCTGCAGGGTCGGAGGATTCAGGGTCTTTTCCAGCTCCTGCAGTTGCTTTGTCTCGGCTTCGTTTGCACTCTCCGCGCCGGCGAGGAAGGTCTTCAGATCTTCAATGTCCTTATTCAGTTTTTCGACAGAACTGTCATATTTGGTTTTCTGCTCCTCCAGTTCAGTCTTGCGGGAGAGTTTCTTTTCCTCCGCTTCCAGCGCCTGCTGCGCAGCCTTGCGCTCCTCTTCCGCCTTGCCGAGTTCCTTTTCCGCTGCGGAAACATCGCCGTCAGGATCCAGGGAGAGAGCTAACGAACCGGCCACAGAGCTGATGTGACTCTTCTTCTCCTCCAACGTAGCCTGGATAGAAGCCGCATCGGAAGAAGCCTTACCTGCGTCCTCCCGTGCCTTGTCAGCTTTCCTTCTGGCCTCTTTCAGGGCTTCCTCCGTCGGAACCTCTGCCGGCTTCTCAGCGGGCGTGGGATGCTCTATAGAGCCACAGACCGGACAGGGCTCGCCTGCCTGCAAACGCTCCGCCAGCACACCTGCCTGGCCGTCGCGGAAGGCACGGTCCAGATCTTCGTATGTCTTCTGCAGAGCACGGTGCGTCTCATCCCGCTTCAGGTATTCTGCCTGCATCTGTGCCAGGCGCACCTTCTCTGTGGCATAGCGCTTCAGTTCCGCCTCAAGGCCTTGCAGATCCGTGATGCGCTGTTCTTTTTTCTCCAGATCCGCTTTGACACGCTCTCTGGCAGCGCCGGCATCCTTCAGGGTCTCCAGTTCCTTTGCGATGCCCTCCAGATCCTTCTTGCAGCGGTTCAGATTTTCTTCGTTGGTCTGTCTGCCTTTCTTTGCCTTCTCCAGGCTTTCGTTGCGGGTGACAATGTTTTTCCGCAAGGTATCCGCCTCCTGATAACGGGGCAGGAGGGTTCGCAATGCAGTTGCCTTTTCGGTATGGCCTTCCTTTTCCTTCAGATCGGCTTTCGCCTTTTCCAGGCGGGGCTTCATTTCATCCAAAGCGGACTGCAGGATCTTCAGATTCTCCCCTTCCTTCGAGAGGTTCTGCTTCGCTTTCTCCAGCTCCTGCATACTGCCGATGCTGCGATTCAGCTCTCCCAATGCCTTTTCCAGTGCTTCGTCCTGCTGCTTCACATCCGCTTCCCGCTTTCGATCCGCCGCCAGGATCTGCTCGATGAGATCCACGGTTTCCGGCAGGGTCATCTCCTGTGCCTTCGCCTTCGCGAGCTCGAGAGACAGGACGTCGGTTTCTTCACAGGTGACACGGCTCACTGCATGATGGATGCCGGCAGTCTTCGCATCATATTCGGTGCGGAGACGCTTTGCTTCCGCCTTCAGTTTTTCCTGGAGGCTCAGATACTGGCCGGTGGAGAACAGCTTACGGAAGATCTCCTGGCGTTCCTTGGTGCTGGCCAGCAGGAGCTTGCGGAACTCTCCCTGGGCGATCATGGAGATCTGGGTAAACTGCTCGAAGGACAGGCTCATGAGCTCTACCACTGCCGCGTTTACCTGGTTCTTTTTGGTGATGACCCGGCCGTCCGGATAGATCAGGGTAGCGTCCGCAGGGGTGGTGGTCATGCCCTCACCGCCCTTTTGTTTCGGGCGCAGATACTCCGGATTTCTCCGGATGGTGTATTCCTTACCGCCATGCTCGAACACCAGCTCCACTTCCGTGGGAGTGCCGGGCTCCGCGTACTTGGAACGGAGCATATTGCCGTCCCGGAGATCCCCGCTGGTCTTGTCATAGAGGGCGTAGCAGATGGCGTCAAAAATCGTGGTTTTTCCTGCGCCGGTATCGCCGGTGATGAGGTAGATCCCATTGGTCCCCAGCCGGTCCATGTGAATCTCTGTGGTGCCCGCATAGGGTCCGAACGCAGACATTTTCAGATATATCGGTCTCATATTCAGGCCTCCCAAATACTGACGATCATGTCATTAACCATTTCCCGCTGACTGTCACTCAGCTCTTGATTGTTCTGCAGCTCGTAGAACTCGGAGAAAAGCTCCAGGGGAGATTTGTTCTCCACATCCACAGCCCCGGATACCTCTGCGTTGGTGCGGGTGCGTCGGTTGTCGTAGGTCAGCTTCATGATGTTCGGATAAATGGAACGGAGCCTTGCCATAGCATCGAGCACATCCTCCTCATCCGTCAGAACGGCGTGGATGTAATCCTCGGTATCTGTGCCCTCGTAAGTCGATTTGGCGGTCAGCTCCATATAGCTGCCCCGGATTTCCCGCAGGTCATGTTTCGGAACCAGAGGAACGGTACGGATCGTCACATCGCCTTTTTCTCCCAGCTCCACCACGGTGACGGACTTGTGATGGTCCTTCTCGGAGAAGGAATACTTGAGGGGGCTGCCGGCGTAACGAACGGCGTCTCTGCCCACCTTTTGGGGGCCATGGAGATGACCCAGGGCCACGTAGTCAAAAGGGTCAAAGACGTCCACGGACACATTGTCCAGCCCGCCCACGTTTTCCTCGGATTCGCAGCGCTCTGCGCCGGCCACGAACTGGTGAGCCACCAGGACGTTGCGCTCAGAGGTATTTACCTCTGCGTTTTCGATAACCACCCTGCAGGCGTCGGTATAATCCCGGATCTCCTCACCCTCGAAGTAGGACCGCACCATGACGGGCTTGATGAAGGGAAGGAGGTAGATGTGGACGGGGCCGTGCTCATCCTGAACGGTATAGGAAGGGATGGTGCCGTTATAGCCCGGAGCCAGGTGGATGCCGGTGACATCCACCAGCTTGCCGTGGTCCGCAAAGCGCACCGCGGAATCATGGTTCCCACTGATGGCAAACACGGGGATGCGGCGCTCCGCCAGGCGCACCAGGAAATCGTCCCAGAGCCGCATGGCTTCCTCACTGGGAACGGATTTGTCGTAAACATCTCCTGCGATGAGGATACCGTCAGGCTTCTCCTCGTCGATGATGCCCAGGATCTTCAGCAGGATGTACTCCTGGTCCTCGATCATGGGGAATTCGTTGACCCGCTTTCCGAGATGCAGGTCTGCCAGATGGATCAGTTTCATGGGATCTCCCTTCCGTGGATTTCCGCTCCGAAGGATCGTGGCGGTGGTTTTTCGGTGTGATTCTCGCATTTATCAGGCCGGTGAATTCTCTGCCCGGTGCAGGCATCTGATTCGTCAGTCCATACTATCGGTAGACTACTTCAGTATAAGATGATTCCGGGAGAATGGAAAGCAACTGTCAGTTCAATCGCTGTCGCTCAGCCGCTGCAGGCTCAATCCCTGCCGCCCCAGTCACTTCCTGCCCAGGTCATCTCACACTCTTCCAAAATTTTACTCCGCCGCCCGGGGAATCTGTTTCCCTCAAAACAGTAAAAAGCATTTGTTCGGTTTCTGCTGCGTTGATTGAAAACCGAAACCCGAACAGATATAATGGGGAAAGTGTACATGAAAGAAACCTCAAAAGGAAAACCTTCAGTGAATAAGAGCAAAAAGAAAACCACTCATTGCAGCAGCTGCGGCGGCGTTTTTGACGCAGGGCTTCCCAATTGCCCCTTCTGTGGAACCATGAACGTGGCCGGCGCGGAAAAGCAATATATGGATCGGCTCGGAGATATCCATGACAATCTCCGGGAACTGTCGGATTATTCTGCTGCGGAAACGGGACGTCAGGCCAGAAAGACCTGGAGATGGCTCATTTGGGCCGTCGTTCTTCTTCTGGCAGTCGGTGGCGGCATATTCCTGCATAACGAGATGCGGGAAAAGGCGTATCTCGCCAAAGAGAAGGCAGAATTCTTTTGGCAAAAGGAGGCATTTCCAGAAATGGAAGCCCTTTTTGAAACCAGCCAATACGAGGAACTGCTGCGTCTGTACGAACAATACACGGAGGAAGGTCACAGTCTTTGGGATTTCCGGTATTACCGGTTCTGCGAATACATGCAGAATCTGGAACAGGCGGAACATTCGATGACAGACTTCACCGACATGGGGCTTCTCAAATATCTGCTGGCCGACGAATTGGAGGTTATGGCGATGGACACGTCGGAGCTGCCGGAGGAGGCAGGCGCATATCTGGAGCAGAGGAGAGCGCCCGTCGCAGAGGATTTTTGGCAGCGTTTTCAAATGAACAATGAAGATTTCCAGCTCTTTATGAACGAATACAAAGAGTTGGGCTACATCAGTTATTCGGAATGCGAACAGTATCTGAAGGATCATCCGGTCAACCCGTGAGTCCTGTTAGGAAGAGAGAACATGAAATGTGAAAACTGCGGCGGAGAGGTCAGTTTAGAGCAAAAATTCTGCCCTTTCTGCGGAAAAGAGAATACCCAGGCGACCGAGCACCAAAGGGATATGGATGCATTTAAGCGGCGCTATGAGCAGACCGAGGCATCTGTCAAACACAAAACCCGGAAATATGCCATGGTTACCATACGCGTTGTGGGAATCGTTGTGCTGCTGATCGCCTGCATCATTATGTTCGCTGTGGCGGAATCGGCCTATTCGATGCCCGGCGATGCCAGAAGACGCGCCTCGCAGCGCAATCCCGAACCCTATAAGGCAGCCCTTGAGAAATACCTCGAAGAGGGGGACTACCGAACCTTTTGTTCCTATGGAGATTACCATAATCTTCGCTGGTTTTCGGATTCACCCTTCAGGGAATACCGCGATATTTATATGGTCTGTCAGGACTACGATGCCGTCATGCGCATGGCCGAAAACCTCATCCTGCATGGGGATGAAGAAAAGTGGCGTACCTATTCCATGGAATCCGATATCACACACTTCGTAAACTACCTGGATTCCTTTGAAGAAAGGATCGATCGAAATTACTCGGAAGAGGCGTCCCGCTTTGATGTCTATGTATCGGATATGCAGGAAAACGTGAACCTCGTACTGGAAACCTGTTTTGGAATGAGTGCGGAGGAACGGGAAGAATTCATGAGTCTCTCTGCCGGAAAAAAGAGTGTTGTGATCGAGGATGCACTGATCGGTGAAAAGTGAGCGAGGAGACGGACAGATGAATAATCACGAAAAAACAAATCAAAATCTCGCAGGCATGGCTGATGGCAAAAAGCCGATCTACATTCTGCTCCTGGATATTGTGCTGGTCATTGCTGCGATTGCCTTTGTGGGTATTTTTTTCCATATGGTGGGAGAAATCCGGAGGGCCTACAATCGTAGCCTCTACAGTTCAGGCTATACCTACTATCTAAAGGACGGGGACTACGGAGAGATCGCGGACACCTACTACAGAACCCATGCCGATGTGATCGCGGTAGATGAGGAATCCATGGAAATCCTGCGCATCGGAAAGTATGCGGACGAAGCCTTTTTCAAGCATGTGTTTGAAGCAGGGAACAAACCGGACAAGGCAAAGCCTTATGAGAGCCGGATGGCAACGACGAGAAGCCTTCTGGGGGAGTATTCCTTTACAGCGGACGAAATCGATCGCGTCCTGGAAAGGTACATCCGATAAAACACCTCCTCACTGACCCCTTATCCGCAATCGGTCCAGCAATCAGATAGATTCCGTCGTTGTTCTGAAATATTGACTACAACGGGGATATCACTTTGGCGTCGTAAATATATAACACATAAACAGGGTGCTCATTGAGCACCCTGTTTTCTATCCAGTATATTTTCTTTATCTTCTTCCCGTAAAATACACTTCAACCGTATCAAAACTGTTGTAAGCAGTCAGCTGCTTTGAGAGCGTCGCGCCCGGCTTGATTTCACTGTCTCCATCGGTAACATAGGTTGAATCATAATATACTACATTACCATCCGAATCCAGGAATAGGGCATAGGCCTCAACAAATTGTGCTGCCTGGGTTCCGTTATTGGTTACGGTGACCACAACATTCTTATCATTGATGCTGTTCACAGATTCAAGATCGCTGATGACAGAAGAATAATAAGGCGATGTGTCAAATCCCATTGAATATTTTACATGATCGATGCCTTTGACCGAGTCAAAATAAAACATTGCGATTGAAGTCTCCCCAGAACCAATCACATCGACATCGCTGCTATCTGCCCCGATCACATTCTCACTAGCGTCATAAGCAGTCATATTGATGCTGATTCCTACTGTTTTATCTGAATTATTCCGAAGGACAAGGAAATACAAACTATCTCCTATGCTGTTTTCATACAAGTATTCCTGAACATCAAAATCACTTTCAGATATGGAAGATGAAGCAGAAGAAGCGGATCCATCCGACCTTCCGGTAAAGAATAATTCCACATGATCGAAACTGCTGTAAGAGTCAAATTGCTCTGAGATAGTTGCTCCCGGTTTAATCTCACTATCGCCGTCTGTAATGTAGTTGGAGGAATAGGAAACAATATTTCCATCTCCATCCATAAACAGGGCATATGCCTCCACAAACTGAGCATTAATATTTCCGTTGTTTGTGACAACAACAGTCAGATTTTTATCATTGATCGTCTGCTCCACTTCGAGATTTGCGATTACCGGCTTATAGTAGGTCTTAGTATCATAAGTCAGCGAGCACTCGATCGTATCGATCCCGGTTACACTGTCAAAATAGAATGTCATCAGGCTGGTTTCTCCCGGCCCCAACACATCGATTTCTCTTGAGCTTGCACCCAAAGTATTTCCGCCGGAATCCTTCGCAACTGCATTTCCGTCGATAGACACACTTGCCTGTGAATTATTCTTTACAACATAAAAATACAAGGAATCTCCTATCGAATTTTCATAGAGATAACCTGTTTTTTCAAAATCTTCATCGCTGACGGAAACGCTGGCAGAGGATGAAGCACTGCCTGCACTTTCTCTGTTATCCACTACCGTAGTGGTAGATCCTCCGACAGACTCCGTTGAAGATCCGCTTGAAGTCGTGTCCGAGGAAGATCCACTCCCGATTGCGAAGGCAGAAAAAAGAATGCAACTAGCCACAAGCGCAAATACTGTTTTCTTTCTTTTCATTTCTTTTCCTCCTGATGTTTACTTGTATCGCATTTACCGCAATAAAAACGGCAATCAGTTCAACAATAATATCCCCTATATCAAAGGTTCCTTTCGCCAAACCAATAAGTTGGAGCACTTCCGACAAAACGCACATAGCGCATGAAAGCAGCATACAAATGGATAGGGCCCGTTTTTGATCTGCTAAAATGAGATATAGAAAAACAGTGTCCGCATAAGCCCAGATGGTATCGAAAAGATAGTTTCTCACTATTCTGTAAGGCATCGACGATTCCAATATAATATGTCTGCAAATATGCAATCTGCTATCCAAAAATTCTACGAACAGTACATCCGGGCAAAAAAGGTAATAAAGCATAGCAGCAAGCCACATCGGCACCAAGACGTGCCATATGAATAACCGTGTTTTTACCCTTTTTGTACTCATATCCACGCTATGCAATCAAACAAAAAATCTGTCAGATCAATCCCAAAATAAAGTAAACAAGGGAGATACCCAGTGAAATCAGAAGGCCCTTTTTGCTCTTCATACAAGAAACCAACGAAAACGCACCGAAGAAAAAGGCCAGTCCTCCCCAGATTCTGAGATCCGAGTAAGTTCCTGAAAACATACGAGAAAAAAAGAAGCAAGCCCAATAAAAAACACAACATGTGATGGGGGCTCCCTTACCTTCGGTCTTTCTGGAAACCACCATTACAATACCTGCAACCAACAAAAATACTGCCGTAACAAAACCGGCAGAACCACTGATTTCCGTGCTGTCAGATAGAGCATTGCTGATCCCGGCAGCGCATGATTGAAGCGATATAATGGGAAATAAAACAATAGAGATAATTCCGATGATCAATCTGATTGTGGGACATTTACTGCTAAACTTCTCCATAACAAGTCCTCCTCAAAAGAAATATGATATTTGGATTATAGCAATCTCATGCTTTACCCGTTCCCACCGCTACGGTGGGAATTTATAATCCGGTACCATCCTTTAAGGAGGAAATCCATTACTCTTGTGTTCCGCTGGTTCGAAGAGGCTCCATTCCATATTGATTGAGCAGTTCGTTCACCTCAATGATACTTCCCGGTCGTTCATTGAACGCGATCATCAGGAGCACATCCCTGGGGTTTTTGGCATAGAGTTCAGGCATCTCATATTTCCGAAGTGCTCTCTGCGTCTCCTCCAGGCTCATCTCTGCCGCATAACAAATCCGCAGAATCACATCCCTCTGTCTTGTGTGTTTTTCACCGGACAGAATTTTGTAACCATATCGCTCCGGAATATCAGCTTTAAGAAAAACTGTCTGCTGTGTCAGTTTTTTTCTTGCCAGAATACCCTTCATATATTCCGAAAAGCTTCGCTCAGAGAGATTCATACTCTCTTTATTTTCTTTGCAATATTGTTCAAATCCCTCAGCATGTGTTTCCTTCAGGATTTTTTCTAACTCTCTAGTGTTTTTTTCTCCCATTGAACATCTCCGTCTGCTATAATGCCGTTATCAGATATTGATCAGGAGGGGCTACAGTGGATATCCTGCACCGCCTCACAGTTTCATATTACAAAACAGTTACTCCAATCAGCGAGGACCATAAAGTCTATCTGGTCCGTCATGAACAAACCGGAGCAATCTGTATCAAAAAAATCTTGAATGTATATCGTACGGATGTTTATGCACGCCTGATGGAGCATCCGATTTCCGGCACCCCAAGGATCATAGACTACTACGAAAGCGACAACACGCTCACAGTGATTGAGGAATATATCCAGGGGCAATCCCTGGACAAAGTGATTCAAGCAGGAAATCTCTCCTCTTCCTTTCTCTTTAAGACACTCCTGGAGTTGTGCTCTATTTTGAATGATCTCCACACAATGGAGCCCCCCATCATTCACAGAGACATCAAGCCCTCCAATATTATCCTTTCCGAAGAAGGGCATGTCACTCTTCTGGACTTCAACGCAGCAAAAACTTTCGATCCATCCGAAAGCAGAGACACCGTTCTCATAGGAACTGAAGGCTATGCAGCTCCTGAACAATATGGATTTGGTGCATCCTCTCCCAAAACTGATATCTACTCTGTCGGAGTACTGATTCAGGAAATGCTCTCATCATGTGCCGAAGAAGATAGAAATCTTGCTCGCATAGCTGATCGATGCATGAATCTTGATCCTTCTAATCGGTATGCATCCGTTACTGAATTACAAAAGGATCTCGAATCCGCTGCATGTGGAAAACAAGCTATTTCTTCCAAGAGAAAGTATCTGCCCCCGGGATTTCGAACAGGAAAGCCCTGGAAAATGATTCTGGCTCTGATCGGGTATCTCTTTCTTACTCTGATTTCTCTGGCCACAACTGTGGAGAATGCTACAGGCATTAAATTGGCCTACTACCGGATCGACATGTTTTTGACGGGGCTCATTACAATTGCCGTATGGACTGACTATGGAAACATCCAAATGCTAATGCCCCTTTGCAGGCAAAAAAATCTGATCATCAAACTGTTCGGAATTTTGCTGCTTAACGCTCTATTGCTGCTTGCTGAAATGATTCTTTTCCTGTTGGTTGGCGCACTATTTTTTTCTACCTAACAAGCAATTATATCATCTTCAAAAAATGGGGTTACCACCATGACGGTGGCAACCCCTTAAATCTATTCATCTCTTGGGTTTCAGAACAAAAGCGACAATTCCGCTTATCACACCCAAAATCATAAAAACTATGCCAAACACCACATACGTGGAATCCGTATCCGGGTTAAACACGATCTTTCCGTTCACATCGGCGTAGCGAAGCTCCTCTGTGGTTCCAATCGCAAGACTGTCCTGTTCATCCATTTTATGCCGGCTCTCATAGGTTCCCTCTACACCGTCTATGGAATATCGGTAAACAACCTTAAGCTCGTGTTTGATATAATCCTCATCAAATCCCTTTTTCCGCAGGAACTCCTCACGATCTGCAGGGAGATTGCTGTCCACTTTATCAACGGATATGATCTCTCCGGTAACCGTCTTGATATCTCCGGCACTCACACCGCTGAACATCAATCCATAGATCACCAGGATCATTCCGATCGCGAAGAATCCAATCGTACCGACCAGGCATGTACGAACTGTGCCCGGGAGATTCTTCCACTTGATCTTTTTTCGTTTCTTACTCATTCTCCAAGCCCTTCCTGCTTTAATCCCCCGGAGACTGCTCCGGGGGATTGCGTTATATCTTTCTTTATTCAGTTTCGGTCAGCAAAGAACCCGCTTACATGTTTAACACATGGAAAAACAATATTCTAATTCACGGAGAAAGCAAGTTCCACCGTTTTTTCGTCGTATTTTTCCAGAAGTTGCTCTCTGGTCATGCCTGACTGAAGATCTTTAATTGCACTCACAAGTTCAGCCTTTCCCTCGGCTTTTCCGTTACGAAACGCTTTAAACACTTCCAAATCCAATACTTCACCACCCATAACACCACCTACCTCTTCCCGGACACGCGGATGTTTTTTCGTAAGGCTGCGAACGACACCATTGGTTAATTCGATTATAGCATGCCTGGATTCCTGGGACAATCTCCCGCGCTGCGCCTCTTCATCCACTTTCAGCAGGATCTCCGTGTAACGATCAGCAAGCTTGCGCCGAGCCCTTTCGTCTTTCTCCAACTTTGGAAAATCTTTTTCAAAATTAAAAATGTAGAACGGAATCAGGAAATAAAGGCGCTTCTCAAAGAGGTCATCTATCGTAAAATCCATCATTCTGATAATCGGAACATGATAAGACAGGCATCCTTCAGGAGTCACCAGTTCAATCTCCACCTCTTCAGGATCACTTTCCTTTCCACGAAGCAAAAGAAGACCCGCATAAGGGAATCGGAATGTCATTTTTCCGAGATTATCCGACTCCTCTTTTGCGTTGTCTATTGCCGTTTGTGTATGGTATTCGAACATGCGGATTAACAGAGTTCTGTCATAATTGCTGCTTTCACACTCCAACTGATAATCCTTTGTTGTTCCGCGAAAAGAAATTCGAAAATGTGAGTCAGTAATCTTTTTTGCGCGTCTCTTACCAGCATTTTCCACATAATGTTCATTCCGAAGCCTCGTGATCACCGCAGTGTTGTCATATTCTTCGTGAAACCAATAATTGATGAGTGGGAGCAACACATCGTCACATCTCCCCTCCAAAGTTCGAAATGCGTCGTCATAGGGAAATTTGGATTCCCACAATTCCTTTTTGTGACTGCATTTTTGTGACTTCTCACGCGATTCCTGCGCCCCTTTTTCCACAAAAGTCTTTGCCTCTTTCTCTTTCTCCATTAATGTACCTCCGGGTAGTTTTCCACAAGTCGCAGGAGAGATGTCCCATAGAGATGCAAAGAAGGGTAGCGCCTGATCAAAGCATAATACAATTCTTTTCAATTACTCATTAAGTGGGAAAATCGGCGATTCGCCATAGAACCCGCGTACATGTGAGATTGTGAAGATACATTAGCACCAGAATAAAGTGGCGTAAAGAAAAAATTGCACAAACTTTATTTCGAAAATGTCGGAATTATGTAAACTGCTCAGCCAAGAATCAGCGTACTTCCTGAAAATCATTCATTGGCATTTTTTTCTTTTGCGATCAGATATTTTTAGATTTCAAGCGAACAAAATTATGGAGACAAAGAAACACTAAATTCGATTGTCAACCTACGTACATTTCGAGGTTGACAATTCACAAAACAGGAGTATGATAAGAAGCGTGCATGCATCAAACCACAGAAAAGGAATGAACTGAACAATGTCAGAAATACAGACGAAAGAACAAAATCGCAGTCAGGGATCAAAAATCGCCGACTCCTGCAGGATTGGGCTCTTCACGGCTCTGATCTGCGTGATCTCCCAGATCCCCGGCATTCCTCTCCCCGGAGGCGTCCCCATGACGCTGCAGACTCTGATCCTTCCCCTGGCAGGGATCATCCTGGGACCGGTAAACGGCACCATAGCCTCCCTCATCTACCTGTTGCTGGGAATTGCGGGGCTGCCCGTATTCTCCGGGTTCAAGGGCGGCATCGGCGTTCTGCTGGGCGCCACCGGGGGCTTTATCATCTCCTTTCCCCTGCTGCCACTCTTTGCAGGATTGGGACAACGGATTGGAGCCCGGAAAGCCGGTGAGAAAGGCCCCTTCTACCATACGATGCTGATCATCGGCCTTGTACTGGGTGCCGCGTTGAACTACGTGGTGGGAACCTTCTGGTTTGCAGGGATTTACCTGGGCGGTGTCAACGCCGAGAACCTGGGGAAAGGGTTCGCAGCCTGCGTGCTGCCCTTCCTCCCCACCGCGGTCATCAAGATCGTTCTGGCCCTGCTCCTGGGCAATCTTCTCCGCAGAACATTGAAAAAGGCCTCCCTGCTTTGATATGAGCACTAAAAAAGCGCCTCCCGCCTGTATGGTGGGGAGACGCTTTTCTTTTATTATCCTTAATCCAGCTCGCCGTTCTTGTATCTGGCCACAATGTTCTGGATCCTCTCGCTGGGATTCAGCAGATCGGAGATGGAGGAATCGTGGTTCAGGGTATCGATGATGTAAGCGATGTACTTGCTCAGGTCACAGTTGATGTACCACTCTCTCTCCAGAAGTTCGGGAGTCTGGTAGATCAGGTTCGTGGTAAGGATTCTGTCGATGATGTGATCCTCGTAAGCCTTGTCGATCACATCCAGGCCGCCGGTAAAGAGGCCGAAGGTGGCGAAGACAAAGATCCTGTTTGCCTTCCGCTCCTTCAGGGCTGCGGCAACTTCCAGCATGCTCTCGCCGGAGGAGATCATATCGTCGATGATGATCACGTCCTTGCCTGCCACATCGGAACCCAGGAACTCGTGGGCAATGATGGGATTGCGTCCGTTGACGATCTTCGTATAGTCTCTTCTCTTGTAGAACATACCCATGTCCAGTCCCAGGACATTGGCCGTGTAGATGGCACGGGACATGCCACCCTCATCGGGGCTGACGATCATCATGTGCTCCGCATCCAGGGACAGGCCCTTTACGTTGCGCAGCAGGCCCTTGATGAACTGGTATGCGGGCTGAACGGTCTCAAATCCGTTCAGAGGGATAGCGTTCTGGACTCTGGGATCGTGAGCGTCGAAGGTAATGATATTGTCAACGCCCATCTTCACCAGCTCCTGCAGAGCGATGGCACAGTCCAGAGACTCTCTGGAGTTGCGCTTGTGCTGACGGCTCTCATAAAGGAAAGGCATGATGACGGTGATGCGTCTGCCCTTACCGCCCACAGCGGCGATGATCCTCTTCAGATCCTGATAGTGATCATCAGGAGACATGTGGTTCTCATGTCCGCAGAGAGAATAGGTCTGGGAATAGTTCAGGATATCCACCAGGATGTACAGATCATGTCCGCGGACGGATTCCAGGATCTGTCCCTTGGCTTCTCCGGATCCGAAGCGAGGCACCTTGGCCTGCAGGAGATAGGAGTCTCTCTGATATCCGGCAAATGCCAGCGAGCCCTTGTGCTCGCTCTCTCTCTCGGCTCTCCACTTGACCAGGTACCGGTCAACCTTCTCACCCAGGGGCTTACAGCCCTCCAGAGCGATGATGCCGAGCGCGCCTACGGGAATGCTTTCCAGGTTGCGCTTTTCTTCGTGTTTTGCCATGCGTATTCTCCTCTTTTCGTGTCGTTCCTGTTCAGTCGTTTCAAAAAATCAGATCAATGTGCGCAGATCCGGTCCCGTCAGCCTGATGATGTCGTATCGTCCCAGGATCCTGGAGGCGATACGGTCCGTGTATCTCTTCTGGAGATCCCCGAAGCTCAGGTTGGTGGAAATAACGGTGGACCTTTTGCGCAGGTCCCGTTCGTTCATCAATGCAAAAAACTGTGTTTCCACAAATCCGTTGGTATATTCCGAACCCAGATCGTCTATGATCAGCAGATCACAATTGTACAGAGAGGATTCAAAATCCTGACTGCGCTCCTCCTGAGACTCGGGGCGGAATCTCTGGTCCGCCAGAGTATCAAAGAGGTTCTGGGAACTTAAGTATACCACAGAATGGCCACTGGCCAGAAGCTCCCGGGCGATACAACAGGAAAGGAAGCTTTTGCCGGTTCCTACTGTACCATAGAACATGAGATTACGATAGTTCGTTTCGAAAGAATTCACAAAATCTTTACACAGAGACACCGCTCCCTTCAGATGAGTCAGGTCCTCACCCTTGTGGTGCTCGTAGGTCAGATTGGAAAAATTCGCCTGCTCCAGGAGCCCCTCCAGGTTGGACTGGTGGTAGAGGATCCGGGATTCCTTCATCTTAAAACAGCGGCATTTGCGCCTCGTCCCATCAGGCTGGGGGATAAATCCGGTATCAGAGCACATCTTGCAGGTGTAAACCGGCTCGAAATCCTCCTCGGAATAACCTTCCGAAGCAAGGAGCGCCTTGTACTGCTCCCGTGCTTCCGCCAGATCCTCCGCCAGGGCTTCCGCCTCCGGGGCATGACCAGCCAGAAGCTGCTTGGTCCGCTGCACGGAAAGGGATGCGATACGCCCCTCCAAAGGCTGCAGACCGGGAAGTTCCGCACAGATCTGCTCCCGGCGCTCGGCGGCTCTGCTTTCCGATTCGCTCCGCAGCTCGCTGTATTCCTTCATGATCTCCTGATACTGGCTGTTTGTCAGTGGCATTAGTTTTTCACCCTCTTCGCTGCCAGGTCATCGTAATCGGTGCCCGACTCCTGATAGATGTGGAACTGACTGCGGGCTGCGCGGCCGGTATCCGGCTTTGCTGCGCCCACTGCCGCCTGGTGCTCCTTGTCCTGGCGTTCCACGTCCGCCAGGGTCTTTACCTGATCCTTATGCCATGCGGAAAGGATCCGGTCAGCATACTTGATCCGATTGGAATCCGT
Organism: Lachnospiraceae bacterium; assembly: GCA_016286555.1. Taxonomy (GTDB): domain Bacteria; phylum Bacillota; class Clostridia; order Lachnospirales; family Lachnospiraceae; genus AC2028. The sequence goes on from JAEETA010000016.1 coordinate 20,772, forward strand.
AGCGATCACGGTACGCTTGCAGGCTTCCAGAATGATATCCAGAGGGAAGGCATATTCCCCGGTCCAGCGGGTGATGTATTCCAGTTCAGGCTGGGTAGGTGCACCGCTGCGCCCCAGACCGCTCATAATGCTTGTGACAGTCTTGTCATAAGTGTTCACATGCATTCTCGCCTGCTCCACGGTGGTGATCCCCTCCGTTGCCCAGCCGATGGCTACTTTCTCAATGTAGCGGAAAGAGCGCTTGCCCCGCTCTGCGCAGTACTGCAGCAGATAATCCGTCAGATCCGTGGAAAAGCCCAGCACATCCCCGATAAAGTAGAGGGAATCGATATCCCCCGCCGTCAGGATCTTGGACAGGTAGGTCTCTGCCAGGAAAAGGATCTGACCGCCGGATTCGGAATTCCGGAAGGCCTGGATCTGGTCTCTGGAATAGGAAGCCTTGGCAGGGATTTCAGGTCCCTTGACAGGCTCTTCCGATGCCTTGGCGGACATGTCAACTGCCTTGACAGAACTCTCCGCCACCTTAGCCGAAGAAGCAGATGCCTTTCCGGAGGATTTTGCCTTGGGCGCAATGCTCTCGGGAACCACCTCGGGCGCATGGGTCTCCTCGGCGGATGGCTGTGACTGCGGCAGGCTGCAGAGATTTTTCATATGAATCCCCGTCAGCTGCTGGTCCTCACCGTATTCCAGCGTAAGCAGGCCTGCTTTTTCCCAATACCTCAGTGCCCGCATGACATCCGATTCCATGTAGTTGAAACGTTCGCAGATATCCGTGATGCCCGTCTTCAGATGGGCGTTGAGCATTCTGAGAAGGTAGAGATAGATCTTGAGCTGTGCCGCATTGGCATCCAGCATATATTCATCGATGAAGCGATTGGAAACAATGGTCGCCCCGATATAACTGTCCTGATAAATCGTTAGTTCTGCCATAACTTTGCCCCGTTTTGGTCCCCCCTGCAAAAAAATACATTCTAGGTTATAGCACAGATTTTGCCAAAAACAAATGGACAAAGTGCCCATATTCAAAAGGCCCCGAATACAGGTCTCTTTTTGTGGATAATGTGGACAGTGTGGATAAAAACGGAAAAAAACGAAAATGCGCATTCCGTTTTCCACCCCGGAATCAAAATCATCCACATCCTCCGGAAGTGTTTTTCCTTTCCGGAGATTGTGGATGATGTGGATAAGACTTATGAAAGGAGTGCTTCGCCGATTTTATACACGTCTCCGGCACCCATAGTTATCAACAGATCACCCTCTTGGCAATTTTTCCGAAGGTAATCTTCGATTTCTTCGAAGGAAGGAAAATACTCACATTCCTTTCCCTTCGCCCGGATGGCATCCCGCAGATCGGCGGAGGAGATCCCCACCGTATTTTTCTCTCTGGCGGCATAGATGTCTGCCAGGACCACCCGGTCCGCGTGGGACAGTGCCTCTGCAAACTCCGGCAGCAAAGCCTTGGTACGGGTATAGGTATGGGGCTGGAACACCACGAAGAGGCGCTTGTGATCCACTCTGGAAGCAGCGGCCAGGGTTGCCTCGATCTCCGTGGGATGGTGTGCGTAATCGTCCACCACGGTAATGCCGTCAAAGGTTCCCTTGTGCTGGAAGCGGCGATCGGTGCCGCCAAAGGCCGCGAGGCCCGGCAGGATCTGATCATCATTCAGTCCCAGAGCGCGGCAGCAAGCGATGGCAGCCAGGGCGTTCAGCACATTGTGACTTCCGGGAACGGAAAGCTTTACCTGCATCCGATCACTTCCGTTTACCGCAGTAAAAGAAGCGCAACCCGCCTTATCATAGGTAATGTCTTCGGGATAAAAATCCACGGGGGAGCCGTAAGCATCCACAGGCTCCGGTCCGAAGGTCAGGATCTGTCCCTTCACACCTTCCGTCAGCTCCCGGTAGTTCTCGATGGAAGCGCCGATCACCAGCGTGCCGTTTTCCGGCAGAAGCTGCGCAAAGCGGTGGAAGGAATGGCGAATGTCCTCCAGGTCCTTAAAGAAATCCAGATGATCCGCCTCCACATTCAGGATCAGGCTGATCCTGGGGAAGAAATCCAGAAAACTGTTGGTGTACTCGCAGGCCTCCGCCACGAAATACTCAGAGTGTCCGATCCGCAGATTGCCGCCGATGGAAGGAAGCATACCGCCCACGGAAAGGGTGGGATCCAGATCCGCATCCAGCAGGATCTGACTGATCATGGAAGTGGTGGTGGTCTTGCCGTGGGTACCGCTCACCGCTACGGGCGTGCGGTAATTCAGCATCAGCTGTCCCAGGAGCTGTGCCCTGGTCAGGGTGGGAATGTTCATCTCGCGGAGCGCTACCGCCTCAGGATTGTCCGCGCCGATGGCTGCCGTCAGGATGGCCACGTCGATATCAGGGGTGATATTTTCCTTGCGCTGGCCGATGAAAACGGAAATGCCATGGGCCTGCAGATTCTCGGTGAGCTCGCTCTCACTTCTGTCGGAGCCGGATACGGTAAAACCCGCGTCCTTCAGGATCAGGGCCAGTCCGCTCATACTGATGCCGCCGATCCCCACAAAATACGCATGGACGGGATGTGAAAAGTCTATTTTGTACATAACTGTCTCCTTTGTTTGTCCCCTTATTATAGAAACTTTTTCAAAAAAGTACAAATCGGAATTCTCACCCCCCGATTATCGGAAGTTTATGATATGATGGAATGGCTTCGGGGCATTTTCTGTCCGCCCGGAAGCAGGAACATTTTTATTGGAGGTAATTTATGGAAGACAGATTATTGAAAAGATCCGAGGTGCCCGAAGAGCTCACCTGGAGACTGGAGGATATTTACGCAGACGATTCCGCACTGGAAGCGGATATCAGTGAATCCGTGAAGATCGCTGACGAGCTGGCAGGCCTTGAAGGCAAGCTGGGCGAGAGCGGCGAAACCCTGCTGAAGGCATTCGAGCTTTTTGAAAAGGGATCCTTCCTGCTGAACAAGGCTTTTCGCTATTCCCACATGCGTGCCGATCAGGATACTGCGAATTCCAAGTATCAGGCAATGGAGCAGAAGGCGCTGTCCGCATATGTGCAGGCCGATGCAAAGAGCGCATTCATGAGCCCCGAGATCCTGGAGATCCCGGAGGATCGTCTGGAGAGCTTTATGAAAGAAGCTCCCGGCCTGAGCCGCTATGCCGTTCAGCTGAAGGAGATCCGCCGCATGAAGCCCCATACCTTAAGTAAGGAGATGGAGACTCTGCTGGCATCCGCAGGTGAAGTCATGGCTGCTCCCGAGAAAGGCTATTCCATGCTTTCCGACGCAGATATGAAGTTCCCTTCCGCTAAGGATTCCGCAGGAAAAGAAGTACCCCTTTCTCACGGCCGCTTCGTTCCGACACTGATGTCAGGTGACAGAGCCCTGAGAGAAAATGCTTTTGAGGTCTTTTACGGAAGACTGGCAGAATTCCGCAACACCTTTGCCGCTCTGTATGACGCTGAGGTCAAGAACCGGATCTTCCGTTCCCAGGCAAAAAAATACGGCTCCGCTTTTGAGGCAGCCGTGGACAGCAACAATGTAGATCCCGCCGTTTGTGACAGACTCTTTGAGGCGGTCCATGCGGGAATGGATCAGATGTACCGCTATGTGGCCCTCCGCAAGAAGCTCATGGGCGTGGACAATCTCCACATGTATGACATTTATGCTTCCATGATCACAGATTATGACATGAAGGTATCCTACGAGGAAGCCAAGAAGCTTACCCTGGAGGCATTGAAGCCCATGGGCGAGGATTACCTGAGTGTTGTCCGGGAAGCTTACGAGAATCGCTGGATCGACGTTCTGGAAAACGAGGGAAAGCGCAGCGGTGCTTATTCCGATACCGTCTACGGCGTTCACCCCTACATGCTACTGAACTACACCGATACTCTGGATGATGTGTTCACCCTGATCCATGAGATGGGCCATTCCATGCACTCCTGGTATTCCGATCATGCCCAGACCCTGCTGGATTCCGAGTACACCATCTTCGTGGCAGAGGTGGCTTCCACCACCAACGAGGTGCTTCTGTATCATTATATGAAGGACCATGCGAAGACCAAGGAAGAGAAGGCTTACATCATCAACCACTTCCTGGAGAGCTTCCGCACCACCCTGTACCGCCAGACCATGTTCGAGGAGTTCGAGAGAAAGACCGCCGAGATGGCAGAAGCAGGCGAGGCCCTCACCGCAGATTCCATCGAGAAGGTGTACTACGACCTGAACAAGCTCTACTTCGGCGACGGTATGACGGTGGATGAGCTCATCAAGAACGAGTGGGCCCGGATCCCTCACTTCTACTACAATTTCTACGTCTACCAGTACGCTACCAGCTTCGCTGCTGCCGTGACCATCGCTTCCCGGATTCTGAAGGAGGGCGAGCCCATGGTGAAGAAGTACAAGGAATTCCTCAGCAGCGGCTGCACCTCCGATCCCGTCAGCCTGCTGAAGATCGCAGGTGTGGATCTGACCACCGCAAAGCCCATCGAGGATGCACTGAAAGTCTTCGGCGACGCTATCACCGAGATGGAAGAGCTGTACAATTAATTATCACGGAAGATTGATCCGCAACGCGAGAGCTGTCCCTGCAGGGGCAGCTCTTTTGCTTATGGGTTGTTTCGAAAAATTTTCGTTGCCAGAAAGGACAGAATGCGATACAATGCGACAGTATCTGTCCAAACGGGCCGTCAGTTCGAAAACCTTCCTGACGCAAAACAAAACTAAGGAGATTCAAGAAATGAGAAACAAGAAAGTATTATTTATGGTTCAGGCAGCCATGATTGCTGCCATCTACGTGGTGTTGACGGTATTTATCAACGCCTTCAACCTGGCCAGCGGAGCCATTCAGGTCCGCATTTCCGAGGCCCTCACCATCCTTCCCTTTTTTACGCCTGCTGCCATTCCCGGACTGTATCTGGGATGTCTCATCAGTAATATCGTAACGGGATGTCTGCCCTGGGACGTGGTTTTCGGCTCCCTCGCAACCCTGCTGGGTGCAACCGGATCCTGGCTGATCGCCAACAAAATGAAGCACTCCCAGACTTCCCGGATCCTGGTCACGTTTCCTCCCATCGTTGCCAACACGCTGATCATCCCCTTTGTGCTGGCTTATGTCTATAAGCTTGAGGGAAGCATTCCCTTCTTCATGCTCACCGTAGGTGCCGGAGAGCTGATCTCCTGCGGCATCCTGGGCTTCCTCCTGCTGACAGCCCTGCTGCCGGTGGCACCGAAGATATTTTCCACAGAAGGCTGATATTCAGAGCATTTCGGACAGAGTTATTTATTTTCGTTTCCACGGCTTCCGCCGTTGGAAGGTAAGGTTTTATGTGTTATAATCATATGTGGCGGGCACTCGGCTTGGGGGCCGGGATGCCCGCTTCTTTTCGATTTTTATCGAAAAAATTTATGGGGTAAAAGGGGTACATCATGAAAAAAGAACAGGTCAAAGTCTCTTTTTTTCACAGCATTCGCTTCAAGCTCATCGTAGCGTTTTTCGTTCCCATCGCATGTGTGGTGGCACTGGGCGTTTTCTCCTATGAGAAAGCTTCCACGGCCATTACGGAAGAATACAAAAATCAGACCCTGCAGACTGCAGACGTGCTGAACAAATACGTGACACTGATCATCGACAGCGAGAAGGAAGAGTTCAAATCCTATCTCGTGGACCAGCAGCTGGGCTTTTTCATCAAGGGCAGCCTGGACAAGGAGAATTCCTCCAAGCTGGTCCGGGAGTACAATGACAATCTCCTGACCAAGACCGTGGTGGATTCCAAGGTCAAGGATATCTACTTCTTCGGCCCCGAGGGGCGCAGCATTATGGCCAGATCCACCACGCTGGCAGCAGATCCCTACGAAACCTTTATGAATTCCTCCGAGGGTGCCGTCCTGCAGGAGGTTCCCACGGACTGGCATCTCTTCGGCCGGAATGACGAGCTGGATACCGCCATGGGTACTCACGTGGGAGAATACGCTCTCCGCTACGTGCGCAAGTTGGGCAATCTGAACGGTATCATGATCATCGACTTTGACGCCGAGACCATCCGCGGCGCACTGAGCATCCTGGACGGAGGAGAGGGCGGCTACGTGGCAATGGTCACCAGGGACGGCTGTGAGTTCCACTCCGATCCTGAGCAGGACAACGCAGGCATCATCTTCGGCCAGCCCTATTATGAGACGGCCATCGGCTCCGAGGAACTCTCCGGTGCCTTCATGGTGCAGCACGACGGCGGCGATTACCTCTTCGCCTACAGCAAGATCAACGAGAGCGGTGACATGATCGCAGCCCTGATCCCCCAGGCGGACATCATTGCCAAGACGGCAAATATCAAGACTTTTACCCTGATCCTGACCCTCTTTGCCGTGATCATCAGCCTGGTGCTGGCGATCCTCATCTCCGGCCGCATGGCTCACACCATCAGCTATATCCTGCGGAAGCTGAAGAAGGTAGCCGCAGGCGACTTCACCACGGAACTCCACGCAAAGGGCAAGGACGAGCTGGCGCAGCTCTGCGGCGGCGTCAACAATACCATTCATAACGTCAAATCCCTCATCACCAAGGTGAATGAGGTCAGTAACGATGTGCAAGCTTCCTCCGATCGGATGGAGGAGGCGGCAGGCACCTTTAAGGCAACCTCCGATGACATCAAGGGAGCCGCCGGCAGGATTGAGGACGGCACGGACCGTCTGGACAGTAATTCCGCAAATTGCCTGCAGCGCATGGATGATCTCTCCGGCATCATCACCGAGGTGACGGAAAATACGGAAGAGATCACCCGTTTCACCAAAGAGACCGAAGCGACCATCCAGGAGGGGATCGCCTCCGTGAAGAGCCTGACGGACAGCTCTGATGCCACCAGCCGCATCACCGAGGAGGTCATCACCGCCATCAAGGAGCTGGAGGCAAAGCTGGAAGCCGTTCACGACGTGGTAAAGACCATCAACGGCATCGCAAAGAAGACCAATCTCCTGTCCCTGAACGCCGGTATCGAGGCTGCCAGAGCCGGAGAGGCAGGTCGCGGATTTACGGTGGTGGCTGAAGAAATCCGGAACCTTTCCACCCAGTGTATGGAGTCTGCTGACCGCATCGGCGAGATCGTGGACGATGTGGCAAGTAAGACCGGCGATGTGGTAAAGACCGCAGGGAAGGCCGAGGATGTGGTGGCCATGCAGGCCGATGTGGTGGAGAAGACCAGAGAGTCCTTCAACACCATCAGCAAGCAGGTTTCCGGATTCATCGAGTCCCTGGATACCATCTGTGAGCATGTGGAGCAGATGGACGGTGCCAGAGCCGAGACCCTGTCCTCCATCGAAGGCATCTCTCAGATCTCCGGTGAGACCGTGGAAAGAGCCGGGGATGTCACCCGTGCAGCGGAGCAGCAGGAAGAAGCCATCGACGACCTGGAAGATGCTTCCCGCCAGCTGAAGGCACGCTCCGAAGAGCTCATCAAGATCCTGGGCGAATTCCAGATCTGATCCCATTCAAAATACCGGACATATATGTCAAAAGGCGGATGCAGTAAAGCATCCGCCTTTTTCATATGCAAGCCTTTCGGTTCTACTTGATATAAGTGATAAAGCTGTTTCCGTTCTCCGCAAAAAGCTCCGCAGCCTCGGTCTGGCTCACCTTTGACAGGGTGCCTTCCAGAGGATCCAGCACCACCACCTGGCTCTCGTTAAAGCCCGTCAGAAGCAGCGCATTGCCATCCCGCAGGAGTACCAGCACAGGGATATCCAGGTTCAGGTAGTAGAGCATGGAATCCATACTGCAGCCCGTCAGGTTCAGCACCTTCACATCCGGCAGATTGTCCTCCAGAATGCCGAAGACCGTCTTGCCCTGCCCCAGCAGGTAATCGGAATTTCGGATCACGTCGTTATACTTCAGGATCGTATCCAAACACACCGAGAGGCTGTCCTTGTCCTCCGTCACATTCTCCTCGCCGATGGCCATGATCTGATTCCGGATGGCACGACTGGATTTGCACCAGATCAGGGTTCCTTCCGCGTCATAGACCTGCCCGCTTGTATCTACGGCGTTGGACACCGCCACGGCGGGGGAGGTATAGATCCCGGCCACACCGTTGCTACCGTAGAGGTAATATCTTACTCTCGCATCCTCTACCTCCAGCTCCAGATCTCTGCCACCCTCGTAGACTACCTCGCTGGGGGTCATGACCAGAAGGGATGCGGTATCGATCTCGTTTCTCGTCTGGATCTGTACGTAGTTCTCATAGATGTCGATGCTGGCCACAGCCACGGTATTTTTCGTGGGATCCTCCACCAGTCCGGTGGTGATGTGATCCTCCTGCGCCATTTCATATCCGTCCTCCGTCAGGCGGATCCGCTCCATGACGATCTGGCTGTCGGAGGTGGTCACATCCTTGATGTAGATGCCCTCATCGGGGCGATATTCCTTAAGTGTCTCACCGAATTCATCGCAGATGCAGAGCTCGTACATGGGCAGGAAGGAAGCTCCGCTGCTCTCCCTGCAGACCTGATCCTTTCTGGCTCTGCCATAGATCAGATCCTCTCCCACAAAGCCCAGGAAGTATATGGCCTCCCCGGAATAACTCTCAACCCGCGCCTGAGACTCGGTGTTCAGGTTGGTGACTGTGAGGGCTACGGGAGCATTTGCATCCCCCTCGGTATCCACCAGGAGTCTGTGATCCGCGCTGGTGCTGGCAGTGTCTCCCTGCACCAGCTCCGCCAGGATCTCCACCGTCCGGTCTTCAAGTCCGATGCGATAGACGTCATCCTCCAGGGTCAGATAGAGGATGTTTTCCCGGTTCAGATACAGGAGCCGCTCCATCTCCTCGATGAGGATGGAAGGGGTCTTGGCATAAGGGATATAGCAAAGCTCCTCGATGGTATTCTGGGCGCCGTCATAGTCGTAGAGCTCGATGCCCACTTCTCCTTCGTGGCGGCCCCTGCACATGTACCCGTAGACGGCGAATTTTACGTTCCCCGCCTCGTTCACATCCAGGATGCGGATGCGATAAGGGGAAAAGAGCGTTCTGGGATCTGCGTAGGCATCGTCATGGAAACGGAAGACCTTTCCGAGTCTGCCCAGGTTCGCATTGTAGCAAAGGAGTTCATCCCCGCTCAGGAATGCAACACTGTTTCCATCACTGCTTTCCATCATGGACACATCGGCATTGGCGATTCCCAGAGCCAGCTTGTCATTGGTGCACATGGTCTCCGCATGAGGGATCTGCTCCATGCTCCGCTGATAGTCCAGCAGATAGAACCGTTCCTCCGCATAGCGCAGTCGGAAGGACTCCTGCACCAGGTAATAGGTTCTGTCCGGGTCCACGCCCGTGCTCACCAGGCATTCGGTTCTCAGGGTGGAAAGGGTACCGGCATTGTCCACCAATGTGACATAAGTGTCACCAACCTGGGTGGGTGCCAGATCACCATAGGTCAGCTGCCGGAAGCTGGAATGGATGTTCACACGGTAGAAGGTACTGTTATCCTCCTTGGTGGGATCCGTCTCCAGATAGGTGGTCAGGGATTTTGCCCGGTCTCTCTCAAAGAGTCTGTCGTGGAAGTCGTAGACAAAGGCCAGTTCCTCTTCCACGTGAGCCTGGTCATCAAACAGGACTCTGGTGTAGTAATAGACCTTTTTCTCCTGCTCCAGCTCCAGGATCAGCTCCAGGGAGTAAACCTCGCCGGGGGTCAGCAGATCCTTCAACTGCAGGGTGCCATCCAGCACGTCTCCGTAGTCCTCATACCCATCCACGGGAGAGTCCTCAATGAGACGCCTGTCCAGGGCGCCACGAACACATACCTGAAATCCTTTGATCTTTCTGCCGTAGGTATTGATACGATATCCCGTCCGGCGGTTCTCGTCCAGGAAGGTCAGATTCCCCTGCTCATAGGAAATATCCGACTCCCGGGCATAGCCGTAGAGGGTGTTATAGACATAGTCTCCCTGTACCATGGAAATGGTGGGAAGAGATGCCTCTTCCATTTCCACGGTCAGATTCTCATGCCCCGTATTCATGATCTTGGATGCCACAATGATCGTCAGGATAAATACCAGGATCAGGGATAGCACCCGGATAATCGCTTTCTTCATGAATCTAAATCGTCCTCATAGGTCCTCATAGGAAAAGCGCCCTTACGCAGCAAGGACGCTTTTTGCTTACCTACAGTATAACTGATTTTTCCAAAAAATGAACCACAATTATTTGAGTACATTGATCCTGGCCATTGCACGCTGGAGCGCGATCTCCGCACGGGCCAGATCCAGGTCCTCGTCTTTCGCCCGGATCCTTTCCTGCGCACGCTTCAAAGCTGCATCGGCACGTTCCCTGTCGATCTCGTCGGGCCACTCCACGACCTCGGCCAGAACGGAGATCATATCGGGCAGGATCTCTGCAAATCCGGAGTGCAACGCGGCATTTTTCGTCTCGCCTTCTTCATGGATCCGCAGAATGCCGGGGGCCACAATGACCGTCATGGGGATGTGGCCGGGGAGCACTCCGATCTCCCCTTCGGTGGTATTAAATTCAACCATCTGCGCCTCACCCTCGTAGAACACGCGCTCCGGGGTGATGATCCGCAGCTTCATTACCTTGTCAGCCATATCGCCTCCGTATTATTTCACCTTGGCCAGTACATCGTCAATGGTTCCCACGCTGAGGAAATAGCTCTCGGGGATATCATCATGCTTGCCCTCGAGGATCTCGGCGAAGCCGCGGATGGTCTCGCTGATGGGCACGTACTTGCCTTCCAGACCGGTGAACTGGGTAGCCACGTGGAAGGGCTGGGAAAGGAATCTCTGCACCTTACGTGCACGGGAAACCACCAGCTTGTCTTCCTCGGAGAGCTCGTCCATACCGAGGATGGCGATGATGTCCTGAAGCTCCTTATATCTCTGCAGAATCTCCTGAACGCCGCGGGCCACGCGATAATGCTCCTCGCCCACGATACGGGGATCCAGGATTCTGGAGGTGGACTCCAGAGGATCCACTGCGGGGTAGATTCCCAGCTCCACGATGGAACGGGAAAGCACCGTCGTTGCATCCAGGTGTGCGAATGTGGTAGCGGGTGCGGGGTCCGTCAGGTCATCGGCGGGCACGTAGACTGCCTGCACGGAAGTGATGGATCCGTTCTTGGTGGAAGTGATGCGCTCCTGCAGAGCACCCATCTCCGTTGCCAGCGTAGGCTGATAACCCACGGCGGAAGGCACACGGCCCAGCAGAGCGGACACCTCGGAACCTGCCTGGGTGAAACGGAAAATGTTGTCGATGAACAGCAGCACGTCCTTGCCGCCCTTGTCACGGAAGTACTCGGCCATGGTCAGACCTGCCAGACCGACTCTCATTCTTGCTCCGGGGGGCTCATTCATCTGACCGAAGACCATGGTGGTCTTCTCGATAACGCCGGACTCGGTCATTTCATGGTACAGGTCATTACCCTCACGGGTACGCTCACCGACACCGGTGAAAACGGAATAGCCGCCGTGCTCCGTTGCGATGTTACGGATCAGCTCCTGGATCAGGACGGTCTTACCGACGCCTGCACCGCCGAAGAGTCCGATCTTACCACCCTTCTGATAAGGGCAGAGCAGATCGACGACCTTGATACCGGTCTCCAGAAGTTCGGACTCCGTGGACTGCTCCTCAAAGCTGGGAGCAGGGCGATGGATGGGCTCATAGGTCACATCCGTGGGAGCGGGCTTATTGTCGATGGGCTGACCAAGCACGTTAAAGATTCTTCCCAGGGTATTCTCACCCACGGGAACGCTGATGGGAGCACCCGTAGCGATCGCTTCGGTACCGCGGATCAATCCGTCCGTACTTCCCATGGCGATACATCTTACGGTGTCATCTCCCAGGTGCTGAGCGACCTCCACCGTCAGCTCACCGCCGTTCCCGGTGGGAATGCGGATTGCTTCGTTGATCTCGGGCAGTTTTCCGGTATCGAAGCGGATGTCCAGGACAGCTCCGATGACCTGAGTGATCTTGCCTTTATTCTCTCCTGCCATGTTTTCCTCCAAACTTTACGATTTTTGGCTGTTACGCCGCAAAAAACTACGGTTCCGATTATGAGATCGCTTCCGCACCGGCGATGATCTCCGTCAGCTCCTGGGTAATGGAGCTCTGCCGCGCTCTGTTGTAAAGCAGGGACAGATCGTCGATCATTTCCTCGGCATTGCTGGTAGCGTTATCCATTGCCTGCATGCGGGCACCGTTCTCGGAGGCAACTGCCTCGATAAGGGCACCGTAGAGCAGGCTGCTCACGTACTTCGGAACGATCAGATCAATGGCCTCCTCGTCCTGAGGCTCAAAGTTCATGATGGCTGTCGCACCCTGAGTCTCCTCCTGAGGCTCTTCCTCGTCTACTTCGACGGGTAAGAGTTTGATCAGGCGGGGCTCCTGTGTGACCGTATTTTTAAAGAAGGTGTATGCCAGATGGATCTCGCCGATCTCCCCGGCCGCGAAGGATGCCAGCAGGCGCTCCGTGAGAGCACTGACCTCCTTGTAGGTGGGAGCCTCGATCATATCGGGCAGGTCCTCTTTGATGGTATACCCGTACCTGGCAAAGGCCTCGCGACCTTTGTTGCCGATGGCATAGATGTCCAGCTCATCCTTGTTCCAGGCCTCGTTCCTGGTGACCAGCTTGATCACATTGGAATTGTAGCCGCCGGCCAGTCCGCGGTTGGAAGTGATGACCACCACCGCCTTCCGGGAGGAATCTCCGGCCTGCAGGTATCTGTGCTGGATACTGCCTACGCGGGACAGGATGCTGCTGACGGTCCTGCGCATGGTATCGAAGTATACTTTTGTCTTATCTGCATTGCTTCTTGCGCGCTGCAGCTTCACCGTGGACACCAGCTTCATCGCTTTCGTGATCTGCTGGGTCCCCTGGATACTGGATCTGCGGCGCTTAATATCACGCATGGATGCCATGAGTTTTCCCCTTTCGGAGGTTTATCGGGCTTTACGCCTTCAAAAACGCTTCCTTGAATTCAACGATCGCCTTCTTCAGGGTTTCTTCGTTCTCATCGCTGATCACCTTGTCCTTGGCAATGCCGCCGGGGATCTGGGGATACTTGGTATCCAGGTAGTCGAAGAACTCCTTCTCAAAGCGGGTGATATCCTCTACCGGAATATCCAGAAGGTATTTTCTGGTCACGGCATAAATGATGATGACCTGATACTGCACAGGCATGGGAGCGTACTGAGGCTGCTTGAGCACCTCCTTGATGCGCTCGCCCTGGGCCAGCTTCTCCTTGGTGTCGTCGTCCAGCTCGGAACCGAACTGTGCGAAGGATGCCAGCTCACGATACTGTGCCAGCTCCGTACGGATGGGAGCTGCGATCTTCTTCATGGCCTTGATCTGTGCGGCGCCGCCCACACGGGAGACGGACAGACCTGCGTTGATGGCAGGACGGAAGCCGGAGTTGAACATCTCGGTCTCCAGGTAGATCTGGCCATCGGTGATGGAGATCACGTTGGTAGGAATGTAGGCGGACACGTCGCCTGCCTGGGTCTCGATGATGGGAAGTGCGGTCAGAGATCCTCCGCCGTACTCCTCGTTCATTCTGGCTGCACGCTCCAGCAGTCTGGAGTGCAGATAGAAGACGTCACCGGGATATGCCTCACGCCCGGGTGGACGACGAAGGAGCAGGGAGAGTGTACGGTATGCGGTAGCATGCTTACTCAGGTCGTCATAGACCACCAGCACGTCCTCACCGTTCTCCATCCATTCCTCACCGATGGCACATCCAGCATAGGGAGCGATATACTGCAGAGGAGCCAGATCGCTGGCGGTGGACACCACGATGGTGGTGTAGTTCATCGCACCGTACTCCTCCAGTGTCTTTACGATATTGGCCACGGTGGACGCTTTCTGTCCGATGGCCACATAGATACATTTTACGTTCTGTCCCTTTTGATTGATGATGGTGTCGATGGCGATGGCCGTCTTACCGGTCTGACGGTCGCCGATGATCAGCTCACGCTGACCTCTGCCGATGGGCACCATGGAATCGATTGCCTTGATTCCGGTCTGCAGGGGAGTGTCCACGCTCTTTCTGGTGATGACACCGCTGGCCACGCGCTCGATCCGGCGGAACTTGTCCGTCTGAATGGGGCCCTTGCCGTCGATGGGCTGTCCAAGGGAATTCACGACTCTGCCGAGCAGAGCGTCGCCAACGGGAACTTCAACCACTCTGCCGGTGGTCTTAACCTGATCCCCTTCATTGATGTTTTTTGAGCTGCCGAGCAGAACAACACCTACGTTGTCCTCCTCCAGGTTGAGAGCCATTCCGTAGACTTCGCCGGGGAACTCCAGGAGCTCACCCTGCATGGCATTCTCCAGACCATGAACACGGGCAATTCCGTCCGCCACCTGAATAACGGTACCGACATCGGTCACGTCCAGCGTGGAAGCGTATCGCTCAATCTGCTCTTTGATGACAGAACTGATTTCTTCTGGTTTTAAATTCATTGTTCTGTAGCACCTTTCTTTCAACCGGTCATCCCAGTTGAACCTGTAATAGTTCCTGCTTCAGTTCATTTAACTTGTTGCGAACGCTGCCGTCTGCAACACGGTCGCCGATGCGGATGATGATCCCCCCGATGAGGTCGGGATCGGTCTCGTAATGCATCTCCATCTGCTTGTAATCCGTGGTCTCCAGGAGCTTTGCTTCCACAGAAGCTCTGCCTGCGTCTCCCAGGGGGCTGGGTGTGGTCACATAGGCTACACCGATGCCCTTCGCCTCCTTGTACCGCTGCGTGTAGTATTCCGCAATGGCCTTAAGGGAGGAAAAACGCTCCTTCTCCACCAATGTCAGCAGAAAGCCGACCATCTCGTCGCTGAGTCTGCCCCGGAACACCTCTCCGGTGAACCTGAGCTTCTCCTGCTTGGGAATGGAAGGATGCAGGATCAGTCGCCCGAAATCCGCATTGTCCTCCATTACCTTTACCACTTCATTCAGCTCGTTCAGGAATTCCTCTTCCTTCCCGGTCTCCGTGGCAACCTCGTACAGCGCTTCGCCATAGGTTTTGGAAATTAACTTTGCCATGTGCTATTACCTATTTCCTTCAGCGCATCCTGCACCAGCTGGTCCTGAACCGTGGTATCGATGGAAGCGCTGACGACCTTGCCGGCGATCATGGATGCCAGCACGACCATCTCCTTCTTCACATCATCAGCCACCTTCTGCTTCTCCAGTTCGGCCTCTCTGTGTGCATGGTCCAATATTCTTTTGGCTTCTTCTCTGGCTTCTTCCACGATCTGGCGCTCATTGTCCAGCGCACGCTGTCTCGCATCGTAGAGGATCTCCTCGGTCTCCTTGTCAGCGTTTTTCAGCTTTTCCTCATACAGCGCCTTCAGCTTCTCCGCTTCTTCCCGGGCGTCGCTCGCGCTCTGCATTTCCCCTGCGATCCGCTCTCTGCGGCTTTCCAGGAATTTGCGGGCGGGATCGAACAGGAAACGACCCATGAAGAACAGCAATACGAAGAGGGCGATGATGGAGAGGAAGGAGTCGGCGATCAGCTGCCAGTCCAGGTTAAACAACCTGGTCATTTCTTCTCCAGTTAATAAAACCACCTAAAGCCTCCTTTCCGTATCCGGGTATTTGGGATTTATCCCACCAGCGGCTTTACGAAAAGCAGAAGCATAGCAACAAGCAGACCGTACAGACCGGTGGTCTCTGCCACGGCCTGGCCCAGAAGCATGGTGGACATGATCTCGGATCTTGCACCGGGGTTACGTCCGACGGCTGCTGCACCGTGACCTGCTGCGATACCCTGGCCGACACCGGGGCCGATACCGGCGATAACTGCCAGGCCGGCGCCGATTGCGGAACAACCTAATACGAAATTCTCATTAAAATCCATACTTTCCTCCATTCGGGCTTATTTTCCCGCTGTCTGGGCCCGAGTCAGACAGCGCGTGCCTCGCAGGCACATTCTTGGTTCCGTGACTCGCGGGATCAGTTTCCGTCTCCCCGGGCACTGGAAATGTAAGTCATTGTCAACATACAGAACACGTAGGTCTGTATCGCTCCCGAGAACAGATCAAAGTAAACATGCAGCGCAGCCGGCCATGCGACGGCAACCCATTTCAGCAGTCCGTAGACCAGCGCCATCATGATGGTGCCGGACAGCACATTCGCAAACAAACGAAGGCTCAGTGAGATCGGAACCGCTATATCACTGATAATGTTGATGGGCAGCCAGATCGGCAGCCAGGGCGGGAGCGGCGAGCATTTGTCCTTCCAGAGATCCAGCGGCTTGTTGAACCGTACTTCCGCGTAGTGGACCAGGATGAAGGTCAGGATTCCGAGAGGAAGCGTCACACCGTAATCGGCGGTGGGCGGTCTCAGTCCCAACAGACCGGAAATATTCGACACCAGGATGAAGACGAAGAGGGTTCCGATGTAGTTGTAATACTTCGGTGCGCCCTTGCCCATGGCCTTGTCGACGATCCCGTCCAGGAACTCTACGAGGAGCTCGATCACGTTCTGGAACTTCCCGGGCTTCATGGTGGCTTTCTTCAGGCATTTACCGCCCACCAGGGAAAACACGATCAGCAGAATCATGATGATCAGGATACTGACATGCGTGTTGGTGATCCATACTTCATGACCGAAGAAAGAATACTTGAAGATTCCGTGGATCATGAAGGACGAAGAGTCGAACTCTCCGGAGGACATCAGGACTCCATATCCCATTCTTTTACCTCCTTTACTCAGTATCGTCTGGCTTAGAACAGGGTCTGCTCCGTACCGGAACTTCCCTCAGCATCGGCTGAGGTTGCGCTTTCCGCGGCCTTCGCCGCTTCCTGTGCTTCCTTGGCCGCCGCCAGGGACGCCTGGTACTCCTCCTCCGTCACGGGGACGGGATCGGACTCGTGGAACAGATGATTGTAAAGCTTATGATCCAGGGGCTGCAGATATGCGGAAGTCTTCCACGCAAAGAGTCCCAGGAATACAAAAAGTGGTGAAAAAAGATCCGTCAGGCAGATCACCGCAAGGGCGCCCGCCAGGGAAAAATAACGGACCAGATATGCGGAGTAGATCCGCTTCTGAGCAGTCTCAGGATCGTGATCCAGGGCCCTGTTCAGGGAAAAATACTGATGCCATACACTGACGGCTGCCATCAGCAGACCCGTAAGCAGGCTGAGGATCGCACTCTTCCGATCCTTTGCAAAGATCGCGGTGGGAACCAGCATCAGGATCCCGGAAAAGACAATGCCTGTCTGGAGCTCCAGCAGGGTCCGGTCAAAGCTGCGAAGGATCCGGAAATCCCCCTCCGGGACTTCATTTTTTCTCCCGGTCGTCTCCGGCCCGGCCTTTTGTGTCATCCGGCGCTTGCTCATCTGAAGCTGCATCCTCCCCCGTGCCGATCCTCATGGCCATCCGGTAGATGTTCTGGAAACCGGCAATGGCTCCGATAAAGAAAAACAGGATCACCAGGAAACGGGTTCCCAGTTTCTGATCCAGCCAGTAACCCAGGATGGTGGTCATGGCGATGGGAACCAGCATATTGATACCGAATTGCATCACCAGTGACAGGGAACGGAACACGCGGGAATCAGGAAACCCGGTGGTTCTTTTTCGGTGTTTTTCATCTCTCCGATCCAAGGCTTTTTCCTTTGCTTTTTGCTCTTGCACTATAGGGAAAATTATAACGAAAATTGGCTTAATTGTCTATACAATCACCCCTTGAGGCCGGGAAAGTTTTATTAATTTTTTATTACGGCGGGTAAGTGTTATAATACTTAAAAAGATGGAAACGGAAAGGAGTTTTGTTATGGATTCCCTGCGCATCTACAGAAAGCGACTGATCCCCCAGGAGTGCATCCTGCTGAAGGACGACGAGCTGGTGGAACGGACCGAGGAACGGATCATCACCAGATGGAACACCCTGCGTCCCAAGGCAGAGTTTGACCACGGCACCTCCTGCTATTTCCTGGAGCACGGGGTGAAGGTCAGCAAGTTCTACCGCAGTGACGGCTCCCTTCTGTACTGGTATTGCGATATTGTGGAGTATTCTCAGGGTGAGACCCCGGATGATCTGATCGTAACGGACCTTCTGGCGGACGTAATCCTCTATCCCAGCGGCCGCATCAAGGTCATGGATCTGGACGAGCTGGCGGATGCGGTGGAGCAGGGGCTCCTGACCCAGGAACAGTTCATTCACTGCCTGCGCAGCCTGAACGATCTCCTCACCATCATCGACCGCGACAAATTCGAAAAATTCCAGGCCTGCCTGGACGAAAAAGGACTGTGACCTCAGGTCACAGCCCTTTGTTTTTGTGTTTTCTATTTTCCTTCATCGATCAGGGTCACGATCATCTTCCCCAGAAGTCCGATGTAGTCCAACTCCCGTTCCGACCATTTCCGGCGCTTGTTAAAGACGTCGAAATGGATCATGGTACCGGGCTTCCCGTCCTTCATATTGGTGACGATGACGGAAGCGCCGATCTCAAACTCCGCGAATCCGCGATAAACCTGAGGCATGACATCCTTCAGGGATTCCACGTTGTTCTCCACATAGAACCCCGACTCGTCAAACATGCTTGCAAAGAGTGCGGGATCGTGCCACTCCTCGTCGGTGGTGGCCTTAATGTAACGGCCGCTGGCGGCGTACAGTTTCGATGCGTCCCGGGAAGTGATACACACGCCGTCCACATCAAAGACTGCCCGGAGCTCGTCCACCCTCTCCGGGTGATCCAGCAGATAGGAGCTTCCTTCCAAGCCGAGGCCGACGAGGATCTCCTCCATCTTCTGACGCCTGCGTTCGTTGGAGACGGCATAAGCCACTGCCTGGGTCTCCATGGAATTCTTCTCCAGCTCTCCGTGGAGAGCCTCGTCATAAATGATGTGCCTGTTCTTTCCCTTCTCCTTGGCAATGTAAACGCACTTGTCAGCCTTGGCAAAGAGAGTCTCGAAATCCGTTCCATCCTTGGGATAGCAGCTGGCACCCACGGAAATGGTCAGGGTAAACTTCGGATCAAAGGCGATGAGCAGATCCTTGGCCAAAGGCTTCAGCAGATCTTTCAGAGCTTCTCTGGTGGGAACTCTGTTCAAAAAGATCATGAACTCGTCACCGCCGAACCGCCCTACCATGCCTCGGTTTTTCACGGCTTTCTGCAGAGTCTCCGCCACATGGCGGACTACCTCATCGCCAAAGGCATGGCCAAACTGGTCATTGATGTTCTTAAAATCATCCACATCGATGATCAGGAGCCAGCAGGTTTCGTCCCCGGATTTACCACCGAGTTTAGCCAGGTATTCCATGGTATATTCGGTGATGGCGCGCTTGTTGAAGATACCGGTTCCGGCATCCAGCGCAGCTTCCGTCATATAATACTTTTCATCCTTTGCCGCTTCGGCAGGGGTCAGAACGCCTGCGCAGTAAGGGTCCGCACTTCGCACGGTGCCGCCCCGCAGCTGGAAATCATAACGATGGCCCTCATAGGTCATGAAAACATTCAGGCTGAAGCTCAGTTCCTTGTTCTTCAGGTATCCGACCACCATCTCTGCCCGTTCCAGGGCATCATCCTCATCCAGCCAGCCGTTTTCCTTGTATTGCTGCAGGAAAGCGTCCAGGTCTCCGTAGTAAATGGAGAAGGATACTCCATTGATGTACCGGAAAACGGAAAGGATATTGGTCGCGGGAGTGTAATCAAAATAGATTTCCCGCTTCAGTGTCATATAGAAACGATATTTTTCCAGATACTCCTGACGGCCGATGATGCTGTCCCTGCTCTCCAGCATGTCTGTGAGATGCACCTCAAACAGGGGCTTTGCCATCTCGGAGGTCTTAGCTTTTTCAATCCGCAGGTGAACGTAAGGAAATACGTCTCCCAACTTGTTGTCCAGGGATGTGATCAGTTCCAGCAGGGTGACACCGGGCTCGCATGCATCTCCTGCGGCAGCCGCCTTCTGTATGATGCTCTGCAGATCCTTCGCATCCTCGGGATCGATCATTTCAAAAAGGGAAAGACGCGAATTCTCCCGGACGAATTTGTAATACCATTCGCCTCCGGAAACAGCGCATCCATCCTCCCGGATCAGCACTTTTACATTGTACAGACCCGGAAGTCCATCTTTTTGAACGTGACTTTGTACTCTCATTGAAATCCTCAAACCAGTAAAAACAAGGGGATTGTGGTCTTAATAGAAGACATGGCCTCCGATCAGGATCCCGTCCAATCCCGGTATGGGAGTTCGGAAATAAACGCAACTTCCAACATTGGTAAAGCCCGTCATGGCTTGCTGTGCCGCCCTGTGGCAGCTTTCCGTCGCCTTGCCGGACGAAAGCACCAGTGCCAGTCTGCCGCTGGCTACCGGTGAAAACTGACCTTTTTGATAAATGACGCCGGAGACTGTCTCCGGGAAAACGCCGCTGAGCACGCGGTTGATGACCACAGCACCCACGGCCACCTGGCCTTCATAGGGCTCCCCACCCGCTTCGCAATAGATCAAAGCTGCCAGGAGTTCCTCGTCTCCCGCGTCGAAGGTGACATCCGCAATATCTCTCCAGGTACCGTCAAGAGCATCTCTGGATTTTTTGCGTTCCTCCTCCAGGAGCTTTTTCAGGGTCTCCAGATCCTCCTCGGATTCCTTCTGCTTCCGCTCCAGCTCCTTTGCTCTCGCTTCGGCCGCGTCGATATCGTCCTTGTATTTCTGGATTTCCGCCTTTGCCTGCTCGATGAGATCGTTTAACCGTTTGGATTCCTCCCGGTTTTTCTCCTGCAGGTCCTCCAGCTGGCGCTGTTCCTCTTCCAGGACAGCCTTCCGCTCCGCCACTTCCTCTTTGGCGGTCTTCAGTTCCTGCAGCTTATTCTGCTCGTAGCGCTCGATCCGCTCCATGTAACCTGCAGTGTTCAGAAACTGGGCGATGGAGCCCTGCCCCAAAAGCACGCTCACCAGGCCTGCATCGTTTCGTTCATATAGATTCCGCAGGCGGACCACCATACTGTCATACTGGTCCTGCGCATCCTGCGTTGCCTGCTCCAGATCTGTCTGAGCCTGCTCAATCTCCGCTCCCTTGACCACCAGTTCCGCAGACAGCCGCTCCAGGTTGCCGCTGATCTCCTCCAGCGTGGCATTCAAAGTGTTCAGCTGCAGCTGAAGGCTTCCCTTTCCGGACTGGAGATCATCCAGGGCATCGTCGTTTTTGCGCTGCTCATCCTCCAGATCCTTGAGGTTGTCCTTGACGTCATCGATCTGATCTTCCAGATCCTGTTCCTTGCCGGACTTGGCAGCGATTGCCTGCGACGCCGGCAGACAGGAAAGTGTCAGTGTCAAAACCAGCGTCAGGGTAGCCCATGTATGAAGTTTTCTGCGTATCCTGCCGATTCGTTTCATACGGGTATTTCCTACAGGTGATGGGACATTTTTTGCATCTTAAATGGTGATATGAACGGTCTCCCCGCTCCTCTTATAAGGGAGGCAGGTGACGCCCGCCGCCGCAAACATCCGCTTGGCGGCAATGTTGCCGGGGGTTCCGCAATACTTGTCATCGTCGTAGATCACGGTTCGGATCCCGGCCTGAATGATGGCTTTTGCGCACTCGTTGCAGGGGAACAGGGACACATAAAGTTTCGTCCCCTCCAGGGAGCCGCCGCGATAGTTCAGGATGGCATTCAGCTCACTGTGCACCACATAGGGGTACTTGGTGAGTTCTTCGCTCTCTCCCTCCCGTTCCCAGGGAAATTCGTCGTCACTGCAGCCCTTGGGCATACCGTTGTAGCCCATGGAAAGGATCTTGTTGTCATTGCTGACGATACAGCAGCCTACCTGGGTGTTGGGATCCTTGGATCGCATCCCCGAAAGATGCGCCACACCCATGAAATACCCATCCCAGGAAATATATCCCTCTCGCTTAGCCATTTTTTCCCCTCACAGATACATGCAGGTCAGCGGGTTCTTTTTTGCTTATTTCGTGCCGAAGATACGGTCGCCGGCATCGCCCAGTCCGGGCACGATGTAATTGTGATCGTTGAGCTTCTCGTCCAGAGCGCCCACATACAGATCTACATCGGGATGTGCCTCCTGAAGAGCCTTGATGCCGTCAGGTGCAGCGATGATGCACAGGAAGTGGATGTTCTTGCATCCTCTCTCCTTCAGCATGGTAACTGCTGCCACAGCGGAGCCGCCGGTTGCCAGCATGGGATCCACGATAAAGATCTCTCTCTCGGAGCAGTCTGCGGGAACCTTGCAATAGTACTCCACAGGCAGGGAAGTCTCGGGATCTCTGTAGAGGCCGATATGACCTACCTTTGCAGCAGGGATCAGACGGAGCATACCGTCCACCATACCCAGACCTGCACGCAGGATGGGGATGACTGCCAGCTTCTTACCGCTGAGCTCCTTTACGGTGGTCTTGCAGATGGGAGTCTCAATCTCCACATCCTTGAGCTTCAGCTCTCTGGTCGCTTCGTAACAGATCAGCATAGCGATCTCACTGATGGTGTCACGAAAATCCTTGGTACCGGTGTCGACTCTGCGAATAAAACCGATCTTGTGCTGGATCAGAGGATGATCCATGATAACTACTTTGCCCATAAGGCACCTCCTAATGATGTATAAATTTACAGACTGACTGGTGCAAACATATTATGATGTGTAGATCAGCGGTCGATCTGCTCGATCAGGTCGACCCTTCTCTGATGACGCTCCTCGCCGGAGAACTCCGTCTCCAGGAAGGTGTCCAGGATCTCGATAGCCAGATTGTTTCCGATCATGGCGCCGCCGAGAGCCAGCACATTCGCATCGTTGTGCAGGCGGGTCATTTTGGCACTTAAGGGTTCGCTGCAAAGCGCGCAGCGAATGCCGGGTACCTTGTTGGCGGAAATGCTGATGCCGATGCCGGTGGTACAGACCACCACACCCTTCTCACAGCTGCCGTCCGCCACAGCCTTTGCCACTGCGTGGCCGAAAGTGGGATAATCGCAGCTGTCCTTGGAATAGGTGCCGCAATCCTTTACTTCATATCCTTTGGATTCCATGTGCGCCTTCAGAAGCTCCTTCATGTCGAATCCGCCGTGATCACTGCCGATCGCTATCATTATAATACCTCCGAAATTATTAGTATATAGTATGAAAACCTCTGTCAGGAAACCTCTATCATTTCACCGCCCGCGGCTTTCCGCAGCCGGTTCATAACAGCCTTTCCGAATCCGGAATCGGCGAAGGCTTCGGAGCAGATCACTTCCACTCCTTCGTCGTCCATCTTCCGCAGGATACGGTAGAGATTGTGCCCTACCTCAGCCTCGTCTCCCGCGCTGCCGATGCAATAAATAACATCCGCTTTATATCCGAGAGCCAGCTCTTTGGTTGCGATAACGCCCGTTTTCTT
This sequence comes from Lachnospiraceae bacterium, assembly GCA_016286555.1. Classification (GTDB taxonomy): domain Bacteria; phylum Bacillota; class Clostridia; order Lachnospirales; family Lachnospiraceae; genus AC2028. Next base: position 44,094 of record JAEETA010000016.1, read on the forward strand.
TCCTGCTTTTGCGGCATCTGCCAGCAATTCGTTGATCTTTGCCACCACCGTTTTGGGATTCCCCTTCACAATGGTCAGGCTCCCCTTCGGGGCGTAATGCCGGTATTTCATTCCCGGAGCCTTGGGCTTTGCGTCCGCTGCCATGGAAAGGATGGCAGGATCCAGTTCCACTTTTTTCCCCAGGGCTTCACTGAGCATTTCGGGTGTTATGTAACCCGGTCGCAGGATCATGGGATCCTCTACTGTCAGGTCCACAATGGTGGATTCCAGGCCGATGGGATTATCCCCGCCATCAATGATGGCATCCACTCTTCCCTCCAGATCCTGGATCACGTGCTCCGCATCCGTGGGACTGGGGCGTCCCGAAAGATTTGCGCTGGGAGCCGCCACAAATCCTCCTGCCCGGCGGATCAGCTCCGCCGCCGTGGGATCCGAGGGCATCCGCACCGCCACCGTGTCCAGTCCTCCCGTAGTCTCCCGGGGGACAGTGTCCAAAGCGGGTAATACCAGTGTCATGGGACCCGGCCAGAAGCGCTTTGCCAGGAGCATTGCTTCCGGTCTGCTCATGTCCGCCACGCGCCCCGCATCCTGCAGGTCTGCGATGTGAACAATGAGGGGATTGTCGGAGGGCCGCCCCTTGGCCGCGTAAATAGCTTTGGAGGAAGCAGGATTTAACGCATCCCCTCCCAGACCGTATACAGTCTCCGTAGGAAAGGCCACCAGGCCGCCCTTTTGTATGATCTCCCCCGCTTCCCGCAGCGCCTCCCGATCGGCGGAAGTGGGTGCGGAAGGATTTTCCAGTTTAATGATCCGTGTCTTCACCATAGCTTTCAATCTGCTGCCAGATCTCTCTCGTGCCGTACCCCAGGCGCCATGCGGCGACACCCCGGATGTTTCTGGCCTGCATCACGTTCAGCTTGGCTTCGATGGATTCCTCATCCTCGAGCCAGATCTGATAAGTGGTGCCGTCAGATGACCAGGTGGCGTAGTTCTGACAGGTTTCTTCGTTCCAGGTGAATTCCAGGTTGTTCCGCTTGATGAAATCCGCCTGATTGTTCACCGTAATGTATTCATCCGAAATGGTGCCCCCGTCGGATTTCCAGAGGATCGTGTACAGAGGCAGTGCATTGATGACCTTGGAAGCGGGGACTCTGGCCAGGGTGGCGTCCAGACCGTCGGACACATAGCCGATGCTGGCCACGCTGCCCGGATCACCGCTGCCCTTGGTGTGCTCGTCGTATCCCATGATCAGCACAAAATCCGCCACTCTTCCCTGGATGTCCAGGCGGTAGAAATTGTTGAAATGGAAGGGCACGTAATTGTCGATGGACAGGTAGATCCCCGCCCTGCGGCAAAGGACACTGAGCTCCTTCACGAACTGGACAAAATGAATGCCGCATTCGCTGCTGAGGCCCTCAAAATCCAGGTTGATTCCGTCGGCGCCGATGGTGACGCACTCGGACACCATGTCCTGCGCCAGGCGCTTCCGCGCCTCCATGGAGGACAGCAATGCCACATCGTCCACAGTCTCACCGGACTCCAGCTCATAGTTGAAATTATCCCAGACCGCCCAGACCATGATGCCTTTTTCGTGGGCAGCCGCCACATAATCAGCGCTTGCAAAGCTCCGGTAGCTTCCGTAATTATCCGTCAGGCTGTACCAGGTGGGAGCGATCACGGTGATGCCCTTTCCTTCCGCCAGCACATCGGACAGCGAATCGTTCCCCGAAGTACCGAAGATGGCATGGAAGCCCAGCACCAGCTTTCCTTCGGGAGAAAGGGAGGTGTATTCCGGCAGATCCGGTGCGGATGCAGGTGTCTCCTCCACGCCGGAGGCCTTCCGCATCTTTTTGTTCTCCACGTAACCGATGATGGAATCGGAGGTCTTAACCTTGCTCCAGTTCTCCATCTCCTCCAGGATCTCCACGGACTCATCCTCCTGCAGATCCCGCAGGATCAGACTCTTGATGCCGCCCTTGGCACGGATCTCGGTATTGTCCGTGATCTTCCGCATATCCGCCATGCCCCACTCCGTGTAGAGCTGCACATGATAGTCGTAGACCTTTGCGGTAAAGGCGGCGTAGTCCAACAGCAGATCCGTAGCGATCCAGGTCTCGCCCTCCGCCGTCAGGGTGCCCTGATATCCCAGCCCTTTCTGCTCGCCGTCGATCAGGATATACTCCTCACCGATGGGAATGGCGTGAGTATCGGTAGCGGTGGTGTAGAGCAGTGCATCCATCTCTTCTTCATAATAGAATTCATCCGTGATGTACTCCTCCACAAAAGGAAGGGGCAGATAGCATTTCCCGCCCCGGAGAAGTCCCTGCTCCTCCAGCTGCTCATCCTGCAGGATGATGGCAAGATGTGCATCGTCCACGCCGTAATGTTCCTTCATATCGGCATAATCTCTGCCGTAGGAATACTTGTCGATGAGCTCTTTGCCGATTGTAAAATATCCGATGACCACGATCAGGATCATGGATACCAGCGTTACCAGCGCTTTCTTCATATCCCCTCCGAGTAGGCCCAGATCCTTATGCACCCTGCAGCCCCCGGCTTCCCTCCGAGCCCGGGCGGGCGACGGAATCCATGAGGACCGGCATAAAACAAAATAATGGTGTGCGGAATCTTACGCTGCAAAATCGGTTTCCACCGCTTTGCATACATAGTTATTCTAGCACACCATTATTTCTTAGTCATTAGATTTTTGTGTTGTCATCCGACGAAAGGCACCCGTTTGATGACGCGTTTCTCCGCAGGCCCAAAAGGTTCAGTGGTATATCATTTCCTTTAGAGAATCGTTTTTTTGCATCGCTGCATCTTTTCACTTTTTAAGAGGCCGGTTTGCAGCCGGCACATTGATACGTTATTTTACCGAATGTTTTTAGTTTATTTTTTTAGTTTTTCTGTTTTTTCTTGTTGTTTTGGATTATTTCAAGATTTTGGAACGGCTCAGGAATAATTAGATGAAATCAGAAGTGCATTTTCAGGCTCGTTTATAAAGCGCATTTTAAAAGCACATATGAAAAATCGATGATCCTTCACCAAAATACGGGCATCCATCAACCTCCTTTCCGATGCCGTTTGGCGATGCAAGTGCATCATAATGCCCCGGGAATGCCCATTGCAAGCACTTTTCCCCTTGTGCAAAATGTCCTCTTATCGCGATCACGGTTCGCCGTAATTCTCCCGGAAAGCTAAGATTTTCAGCCTTTTTAGCCGATAAATATATACAAAGAGATCCCCTTTCGGGGATCTCGCAAAAAACAATTTTGTGAATCTTTGACAGAAATGCGAAACTTCACAAAAACTTAACTGCAGGGTTATTGACGCTTCCCACCGCAGAGGCTATGATGGATAAAATCATGCGGCGTCTCTCGTACCGAGAAAGGAGGTCCCGCCTATGAAAATCGAAAAGATCAATGATAATCAGATCCGCTGTGACCTTACCTCCGAGGACCTGTCCATGCATCATCTGAAGATGAGCGAGCTGGCCTACGGCACGGAAAAGACCAGAGGCCTTTTCCAGGAACTTTTGCGTCAGGCAGATTATACCTGCGGCTTTGAAGCAGCCAATGTCCCTCTGATGATCGAAGCCATTCCCATGGGAACGGATTCCATCCGGCTGATCGTTACGAAGATCAATGACCCCGACGAGCTCGACACCCGTTTTTCCCGCTTCTCTCCCAGAACCGGAGAAAGCTTCGACGAGGACGACGACGAGGATTGGGATGACTACAGTGAGGAATTCGAAGAGCAGATGATGAACGCTTCCCGCTACGGCGGCCAGCACGATCTGCCTACGCCTTCCTTCCATGAGATCCTGGACCGTGTCAGCAGCGAGGCGGAGAATCGTCTCATCGCCTTCACCCTGGACAGCATCGGTTCCGCCATGGATCTCGCTTCCGTCATCGCTTCCTTCAAGGGAGATAGTTCTCTTTACAGAGACCACTCCACCGGGAAGTACATTCTGGCACTCCGCCAGGGCAAGGAAGACCACGCAGTATTCCGCAACGTCTGCCAGACCTGTATGGAGTTCGGTAAGGGCAGTGTCCTGCCCGCTGCCGGAGAGCAGGCCCTCCATGAACACGGAGAGCTGCTCATCGCAGAGCACGCTGTTGCGAAGCTCAGCTGCAGGAACGATTAATCCTCGTTATCCGTTTCACCCTTCTGCAGCTCCAGGGACTTTTCGATGTATTCCATGAGGTCGTCAATGTCGATCCCATGTACTGCCGCCGCCTCCGCGAGGCTTTCCATCATGGAGGCGGGGCAGGTGATACAATGCATGCCCGCACTCATCAGAATGGGAACCACATCCGGCTCCTCTCTCATGATATCCCCCAAAAGCATATCTTTGGTAATGTTCATATATGTACTCCTTTCGTACCGGTTTATCCTTTCGGGCATCCGTCCCGGAATGAATTTTTATACCGGTGCTTTTTTGTGTAACAAGATATCTTATCTCATACTTTTTTACCTATGACAAGTGTCTTCCGAAAAGACACTTTTTTGTACGAAAAAAAATACTTTATTTTTTTAATATTTTTTTCATTTTGTATACAACGGGAATCCGCGTATTTTCTAGCTTTGTACGTAAAAAAATACATTGTTTTGTCTTGACGAAACAGAAAGCCGTTACCTATAATGATCGTGCACGGTGGTTACGGATCATTGGATACGAATCACATAAACACACAATTCTATAGGAGGCAGTACTATGACACCTGAATGGCAAGATTTTGTAACAGGCAAGTGGGACAGAGAGGTCAATGTCCGCGATTTCATTCAGAGAAACTACACCCCGTACGACGGAGATGAGAGTTTCCTGGCAGGACCTACCCAGAACACCAAGGATCTGTGGGCACAGGTTCTTGATCTTCAGAAGAAGGAGAGAGAAGCAGGCGGCGTTCTTGATATGGACACCAAGGTTGTTTCTACCATCACTTCTCATGGCCCCGGCTACCTTGACAAGAGCAAGGAGACCATCGTAGGCTTCCAGACCGACAAGCCTTTCAAGAGATCCCTTCAGCCTTACGGCGGTATCCGCATGGCAGAGAAGGCTTGCTCCGACAACGGCTACGAGGTTGATCCTGAGATCTCCGAGTTCTTCTCCGTTCACAGAAAGACTCACAATGCAGGATGCTTCGATGCTTACAACCCCGAGATGAGAGCTTGCCGCTCCTCTCACATCATCACCGGTCTTCCTGATGCTTACGGCCGTGGCCGTATCATCGGTGACTACAGAAGAGTTGCTCTGTACGGTATCGATCGTCTGATTGCCGACAAGGAAGAGCAGAAGGCATCCACCGGCCGCGTTATGACCGACGATGTGATCCGTCTTCGCGAGGAGCTGTCCGAGCAGATGGTAGCTCTGAAGATGATGAAGGAAATGGCTGCTTCCTACGGCTGCGACATTTCCAAGCCCGCCGCAAACGTGCAGGAGGCTATTCAGTGGACCTACTTCGGATATCTGTGTTCCGTTAAGGAGCAGAACGGTGCAGCAATGAGCCTTGGCCGTACCTCCACCTTCCTTGACATCTATGCACAGAGAGACCTGAAGAACGGCACCTTCACCGAGGAGCAGATCCAGGAGTTCGTGGATCACTTCATCATGAAGCTTCGTTGCGTGAAGTTCGCTCGTACTCCCGAGTACAACCAGATCTTCGCAGGCGATCCCGTTTGGGTTACCGAGTCCCTGGGCGGTGTAGGCGTTGACGGACGTCACATGGTTACCAAGATGAGCTTCCGTTATCTGCACACCCTTGAGAACCTGGGTTCCTCTCCCGAGCCGAACCTGACCGTTCTCTGGTCCACCAGACTTCCCATCGCATGGAAGAAGTACTGTGCAAAGATCTCCATCACCACCTCTTCCATCCAGTACGAGAACGACGATCTGATGAGACCCGTTCACGGCGACGACTACGGCATCGCATGCTGCGTGTCCTCCATGGTCATCGGCAAGGAGATGCAGTTCTTCGGCGCTCGTGCAAACCTTGCAAAGTGCCTGCTGTACGCTCTGAACGGCGGTATCGACGAGGTTACCAAGAAGCAGGTTGGTCCCAAGTACCGCCCTGTTACCGGCGATGTGCTTGATTATGATGATGTCATGAGCAAGTTCATCGACATGATGGAGTGGCAGGCTGACGTTTACGTCAACACCCTGAACATCATCCACTACATGCATGACAAGTACTGCTATGAGAGAGCAGAGATGGCTCTTCATGACAAGAACGTCAAGAGATACTTCGCAACCGGTATTGCAGGTCTTTCCATCGTTGCTGACTCCTTCTCCGCTATCAAGTATGCGAAGGTTGAGGTCATCCGCGACGAGGACGGCATCATCACCGACTTCAAGACCACCGGTGACTTCCCGAAGTACGGCAACGACGACGATCGTGTAGACGATATCGCTCAGGAGATCGTTCACAAGTTCATGACCGCTGTCAGAAGACATCACACCTATCGTGACGGTGTTCCTACCACCTCCATCCTGACCATTACCTCCAACGTTACCTATGGTAAGGCAACCGGTAATACTCCCGATGGTCGTAGAAAGGGACAGCCTTTCGCTCCCGGTGCTAACCCGATGCACGGCCGCGACACCCACGGTGCTATCGCTTCCCTGTCTTCCGTCTCCAAGCTTCCTTTCAACGATGCTCAGGACGGTATCTCCAATACCTTCACCATCATCCCCGGCGCACTGGGCAAGGATGACAAGGTATTTGCAGGCGACATCGAGGTCGATCTGAACAAGTAATCACACGGATTTGCCTTCGGGCATCTCCCAGCGTATTTGAAGGACAAGACTATGGACGAAAAACAAATGATTGATGATCTGGTAGCAATGCTCGACAGTGGAATGGAACGGGGCCTGGGGCATCTCAATGTAGATACCTCCGACGATCAGCAGTCTAAGGAGGTTACGACCATGGGCTGCACGGACTGTTCCAGAACCCCTCTGGCCTGTAGCGTTCCCACGCTCCATGAAGGTCTCGACGACAACTTCAAATGATTTTTCAACATCTAAAAGGAGGAAACTATTATGGCAGCTACTTCTACTCAGGTAGATAACCTTGTTAATCTGCTGGACGGTTATGCAACCAAAGGCGGACATCACCTGAACGTTAATGTTCTGAACAGAGACGTTCTGAAGGACGCTCAGGAGCATCCCGAGAACTACCCTCAGCTCACCATCCGCGTATCCGGATATGCAGTGAACTTCATCAAGCTCACTCCCGAGCAGCAGGCAGACGTTATTTCCCGTACCTTCCATGAGTCCATCTAATCCGGCTTAAGGATTCAGGAAATACTTACGAGCCCCGGAAGGACATCTTCCGGGGCTCTTTTGCAAAGAGACTTTATTTTTTATCGAAAGGACTGAGCCTATGACAGCAGGAAGGATTCACTCGCTCGAAAGTTTCGGCACCGTAGACGGACCCGGCACCCGCTTTGTGGTCTTCGTTCAGGGCTGCCCCATGCGCTGCGCATACTGCCACAATCCCGACACCTGGGAAATGAACGCAGGGACCCTGATGGAGCCCGAAGAGATCATTGCGCAGTACCATCGCAATGAGGCCTTTTACCGGAACGGAGGCGGACTCACCGTCACCGGCGGCGAGCCTCTCATGCAGATGGATTTTCTCATCGACCTCTTCACCCTGGCGAAGCAGGACGGCATCCACACCTGTCTCGACACCTCCGGCATCGCTTTCAACCCCAATAACGCTCCACTCATGGAGAAATACGAGCGTCTGATGCCTCTGACGGATCTGGTGATGCTGGACATCAAGCATATCGACCCGGAAAAGCACCGGGATCTGGTGCAGCAGCCCAATGAGAACATTCTGAAGTTCGCAGCCTATCTCGATGAAAAGCACGTAGACATGTGGATCCGCCATGTGATCGTTCCCGGCTGGACCGATGACGATACCTATCTCTACAAGCTGGGCTATTTCATCGGGCAGTTCAGCAACCTGAAGGCTCTGGACGCTCTCCCCTATCACACCATGGGTGAGACCAAATACGAAAAACTGGGCATTCCCTACCGGCTGGCCGGCGTACCCGCCATGGACCAGAAGACCCTTCTGGAGAAAAAGAAGGTGATCCTGGACGGTATCCGGGAGCGAAGAGCGGAGAAATGATCCACTCAGCTCGGACCGTTTGGGTAAGACTGTCTAACTAAGATTAGTTTAGACTAATCAGTGTTATTCTTGTCATTGTCTGACAATTAAGCTATGATAATTTCGAAGTAGGAATGCTAATCGGTAAGGAGGAATGAACTATGGCATATGTAATCACTGATCAGTGCATCGCTTGCGGCAGCTGCGAGTCCCAGTGCCCCGTCGGCGCTATTTCCATGGGCGATGGCAAGTTTGAGATCAATCCTGACACCTGCATCGATTGCGGAAGCTGCGCAGGACAGTGCCCCGTTGGTGCTATCGAGCAGGGCTGATCGATTTATTCGACTAAGACAAAAGAACCCCTTTCGGGGTTCTTTTTCTTTTGCCTTATTCTTCCTGATTTTTCTTGCCGGTCTTCTCCATGTTCACAAATCTGGTGAGCTCGGGGATCCATGCCAGAGACACGTCACCGATGGGGCCGTTTCTCTGTTTAGCGATGATGATATCCGCGACGCCCTTCCGCTCCGTGTCAGGCTTGTAATAATCCTCACGGTAAATGAACATGACCACATCGGCATCCTGCTCGATGGCGCCGGACTCACGCAGGTCGGAAAGCATGGGTCTGTGGTCGGGGCGCTGCTCCACGGCACGGCTCAACTGGGACAGGGCAATGACAGGCACCTGCAGCTCTCTGGCCATGGCCTTCAGCGCACGGGAGATGTTGGAGATTTCCTGCTGCCTGCTGTCGCTTCCCCGGACAGTGCCAGTCATCAGCTGCAGGTAGTCGATAAAGACAATGTCCAGGCCGGTGGTCATCTTCAGCTTCCGACACTTGGAACGCATCTCGGGTACGGAGATACCCGGAGTATCATCAATGATCATATGGCTGTTGCCGATCTCGGTAGCAGCTTCCGTCAGCCTGTTCCAGTCATCCACATTCAGGTTACCGGTACGAAGCTTCTGCGCGTCCACGGAGGAACGCAGGGAGAACACACGGTTGATCAGCTGCTCCTTACTCATCTCCAGCGAGAAAATGGCAACATGGCGGCCGTGATGCATGGCCATGTACTCTGCGATGTTCAGTGCAAATGCGGTCTTACCCATGGAAGGTCTGGCGGCGATGAGCACCAGGTCCGAAGGCTGCATGCCTGCGGTCTTGTAATCCAGATCCAAAAAGCCCGTAGCCAGTCCCGTGACAACACCGTGATTGTGATAGGAGATCTCGATCTTGTCCAGAGCATTTTCCACCACCTTGCGGATGGGGACCAGATCCTCCGTGTTCCGGTTCTGCACCAGATCAAAGATGGACTTTTCCGTCTTCTCCAGGATTTCGTCCACTGCACTGGCATCCCGATAGCATTCTCCGGTGATCTCCTCGGAAGCGTGGATCAGTCTGCGGAGCACAGATTTTTCGGAAACGATACGGCAGTACTCCTTGATATTGGCAGAGGTGGGAACGGTTCCGATGAGCTCCTGAGCGTAGCGCAGGTCGCTGACCTCGGGGGCCACATTTTTCTCCCGCAGCTTGCTCTGCAGGGTTACCAGATCCACAGGCTTTCCTGCCTGCTCCAGCTCCACCATGGCATCAAATACGATGCCGTAGATGCGATTGTAAAAATCCTCCCCGGTAAGGACCTCGGAAGCGGTGATGATGGCATCGCGATCCATGAGCATGGCTCCCAGAACGCTCTTCTCTGCTGCGTCGTCATGGGGAGGGATATTCCTGACAATGTTGCTTTCGGGAAAGCCGTCCATTACCCTTCCTCCACTCTCACATGCAGCTTACCCGTCACTTCGGGATGAAGCTTTACAGCCACGTCGTAACCGCCGAAATTCTTCAGTGCCTCGGGCAGTACGATCTTCTTCTTGTCGATCTCGATGCCGCACTGCTCCTTGCAGGCAGTGGCGATCTCCTTGGAGGACACGGAGCCGAAGGCCTTACCGCCGGCACCTGCCTTGATCTTCGTAACCACCGTCAGCTCAGCCAGCTTTGCAGCCAGCTCTTTTGCTGCATCCAGCTGCTCCTGAGCGATCTTCGCTTCGTTGGCCTTCTGAAGCTTCAGGTCGTTGATATTCTTAGGCGTAGCCTCGATACCGATCTTCTTGGGCAGGATGAAGTTTCTTGCGTGGCCGTCGCTGACCTCGATCACTTCTCCCTTTTTACCCAGATTCTTGTCGTCTTTTAACAGAATGATCTTCATAATCTCTCTCCAATCCCCTTATAATTCTCCGCTGTCTTCCATGGCGTCGATGGTGGACTTCAGAGCACCGATGGCCTCTGCAATGCCCATACCTTCCATCTGGCAGGCTGCCACATTCATGTGTCCGCCTCCGCCCATGCGCTCCATGATGAGCTGTACGTTCACCTCGTCGATGGAACGGGCACTGATGTTGATCTTACCCTGGTAATCCGTCAGCACGAAGCTGGCTCTGACGCCCCGCATATTCAGGAGCTCATTGGCAGCCTGCGCACCAATGACCAGCGGGCTGGGCAGATCGTCCGCGGTACAGACGGAAATAGCGTAACATTTCTTGTAGATCTCTGCCTGACTGACGGCATCGGCCTTGGCTTTGTACTCAGCAGCATCCGCGCGGAACATTTTCCGCACACGGGTCATATCCGCTCCGCATCTGCGCAGGAAGGCTGCCGCTTCGAAGGTACGAACGCCGGTCTTGGTCAGGAAGTTGTTGGTATCCACGGTGATACCGGAATACATGCAATCCGCCTCTTCGGGACGGATCTTGGCATTGTCCTGAATGTACTGCAGGATCTCGGAGATCATCTCGCAGGCCGAAGAAGCATAAGGCTCCACATAGGAAAGGGTTGCATTTTCGATGATCTCGTTGCCGGCTCTGTGATGATCCAGCACCACGATGCTCTTGCAGTATTTCAGCAGTTCAGGGCACTCCGTGATGGACGGCTTGTTCACATCCACCACCACCAGCACCACATTGCTGCCCGCCATCTCGATGGCAGTCTCTCCGGAAATGATGGCGTCCTCGTAATCCGGCCCGTTCCGGAAGGAATCGATCAGAGGGCGGATATCGGAGGTGGGCTGATCCAGAACGATGTGGCACTTCTTGTTCAGCATGCGGCTGATACAGTAGATACCCACTGCGGATCCAAAGGCGTCGGCGTCGGGATTCCGATGTCCCATCACCAGCACCAGATCTCTGGAGGAAATGATCTCTCTGAGGGCGTGAGCCTTGACTCTGGCCTTCACGCGGGTACTCTTCTCCACCTGCTGGCTCTTACCGCCGTAGTAGGTCACTGCCTCGGGGGTCTTGATGACAGCCTGGTCGCCGCCGCGGCCCAGGGCGATATCAATGGCATTCCGTGCAAACTCGTAGTTCTGAGCATAGGTCAGTCCGTCCACGCCCAGACCGATACTGATGGTAACGGCCATCTCGTTGCCGATGCTGACCTTCTTGATGTCCTCCAGCAGATCGAAGTGATTCTCCTGGAGCTGTGCCACCGTCTTTTTCCGCAGGATCAGCAGATATTTATCCTTCTCCATCTTGCGGCAGATGCCGTCCAGACCGGAGATGTATTTGTTGATACGCCGGTCGATAAGGGCCACCAGAAGGCTCTGGCGGACTTCCTCGATGCTCTCCAGTGCCTCGTCGTAGTTATCCAGATAAACCATACCCACGCAGAGGCTCTGATCGTCCACTTCCTGGAGGGCCAGGTGCAGGGCGGTGACATCAAAGAGAAATACCGCCACCAGGAATCCGTCGTAACCCTGGGCATCGATCATGTCGCTGTGCTCCGCCATCTCCTTTAAGGGGATCCTGCGGAGAGATACGTTGTAATCACGGCCTTCATACTCCAGATCGCAGTTCATCTGGTCCGGGGTGCCGTTGCCCGGAAGCCTGTCCTTGGTGATGGTAGGGAACAGAGTGGTGATGGACTTCCGATAGCCTCTGGGTTGGTGACAGACACTTTCAAAGGCGGAGTTGGTCCACATGACCTTCCCGTCCTCGTCCAGAAGGGCGTAGGGCACCTCCAGATCCCGCAGGAGCTTCCGCTGGATCTGTCCGTACTCCGTGGCAAAGCTGACCAGCTCATTCATGATCAGCGGCTTATTGTAATAGTACAGCGTCAGGGTGATGGCAAAATACAGTCCCGTGAAAACGGAAAGGATCACGGCAGCCGTCAGGTCCAACATAAACATGGACATGGTCACTGCCAACAGAATAAAGCCCAGATAAATACTGAACCGCATGTAGGTGCGTATGCGCCCTTTTAACCTAATGCGTTTTTTCATATCGTCCCCCATCGTGGTGCCGTTTCAGACTTCCATTTTTGACTTCCGACCCTAGCATCATATTATACCATACCAAAGAGTGCATTTCCACCCATGGGGCAGTACCGACAGGCCCGCGCGGGCAGAGGGTTTCAACACAGTTTCGGTCTTGGTAACGGACGATTTTTATTAAAAAAGCGGCAGCCCTTTCGGACTGCCGCATTGGGTGCCTCTATCTGATCTTACTGCTGAACGTAAGGCAGAAGTGCCAGCTGACGTGCTCTCTTGATAGCGGTGGTCAGCTCTCTCTGATGCTTTGCGCAATTGCCGGTGATACGGCGGGGAAGGATCTTTCCTCCCTCGGAGATATACTTCTTCAGCTTTGCAGCATCTTTGTAATCAATGACATTATCCTTACCACAGAAAACGCAAACCTTCTTACGTCTGTGCATGCCGCCCTTTCTTCTTACGGGGCCATCAGGTCTGTCGGACTTAACAAAAGCCATTTTTGGTTCCTCCTAATTCGTACCTGGTCAACATTGTAGCGTATCGCTTAGTTAAACGGTAAATCCTCAATTACGCCGCTGGGGACATTGATGAAATCGTCACCTGCGGGTGCGGGAGCTCCTGCACCGTTGCCGGCTGCGGGCTGTCCGCCTCCATAATTACTCTGAGAAGATTTGCTCTCGGCAAATTCCACCTCATCAACCAGGATCTGCACGGAATAAACCTGCTGACCTTCCTTGTTGGTGTAATTGTCGTTCTGGATCCTTCCCACAACGACAACCTTGGTTCCCTTCTTCAGATATTTCTCGACAAACTCTCCCTGCCGGCCGAAGGAAGTGCAGTTAAAAAAGTCTGCATCCGGCTCGCCTTCACGCTTGCGGCTGCGATCCACAGCAATGCTGTATCTTGCGATCGCCATCTGTCCGTTGGCGTTCTGAGTGTATCGAACCTCAGGATCACGGGTAAGTCTACCCATCAGGATTACCTTATTCATAATTGTTCTCCTTCTTAAGCCTCGTCGGGTCTAACGATCAAGAACCTGAGAACATTGTCCATGATGCGGATTCTGTGCTCGATCTCAGCGGGAGCAGTAGGCTCTGCATCAAAGCGGATGAAGAAGTAATACCCCTCCTTCTGCTTCTGGATCTCGTAGGCAAGCTTCTTTCTTTCCCACGCATCCACCTCGGTGATGTTGCCGCCAAATCGCTCGATGAGACTCTTGCACTTGTCAACGACTGCAGTTCTCTCATCGTCCTCGATGTTAGCGCTCACAACGATGGCCAACTCATACTTGTTCATTTAGTTACCTCCTTTTGGTCTCTGGCCCACTGTTTCCCCGCAAAAATCGCGGCAATGAGCAAGGAAAATAATATACCACGGAGGAATATGATACCATAAGGGCCCCAAAATGGCAAGAAATTCTTATTTCGGCATTTTCAACAAAACCAAACAAATATTTCGCGTTCCCTTGTGAATTATTACTAGTCATGATAAAATATGATGCTAGGGTCAAACGTCAAAAACGAGAGTCATGCTTGCATGGACGAGCGTTTTTGAATGATTGACCCGCACAAACATGAGCAAGAAGCAATTTCCTGCGAAGCATGGAAATTAGCGGATTGCGAATGGATGTAGGATTGCATGAGTTGCAAAGCAACGAAGCAATCCGTGGCATCAGATAAATACGACTTCCGGTCCCGCCCGGGACTGAATAAATCAGAAGGAGAATGCCATGTCAAAAGAAATGATTGCAATGATCCTCGCCGGCGGTCAGGGTTCTCGTCTTTATGCCCTCACCGACAAGCTGGCGAAACCTGCGGTCCCTTTCGGCGGAAAATATCGTATCATCGATTTCCCGCTGTCCAACTGTGTCAATTCCGGTATTGATACGGTAGGGATCCTCACCCAGTACCAGCCCCTGGTCCTGAACGAATATATCGGTCACGGTCAGCCCTGGGATCTGGATCGTCTCTACGGCGGCGTCCACATCCTTCCTCCCTACCAGAAAGCCAGCGGCTCCGACTGGTACAAGGGAACGGCAAATGCCATCTATCAGAATCTGTCCTTCATCCGTCGCTTCGATCCCGAGTATGTGATCATCCTCTCCGGTGACCAGATCTGCAAGCAGGATTACAGCGATTTCCTTGATTTCCATAAGAAAAACGACGCGGAATTCAGCGTGGCGGTCATGGAAGTGCCCTGGGACGAGGCTTCCCGCTTCGGCCTCATGGTCACCGATTCCGCAGACCGCATCACCGAGTTCCAGGAGAAGCCCAAGGAGCCCAAGTCCAACCTGGCATCCATGGGTATCTACATCTTTAACTGGGATATTCTCGAGAAGTACCTGACGAACGACGAGGAAAATCCCAATTCCTCCAACGACTTCGGAAATGACATCATCCCCGCTCTTCTGAGAGATCAGCGCAGGATGTACGCATACCGCTTCTCCGGCTACTGGAAGGATGTGGGAACCATCTCCTCTCTCTGGGAAGCCAACATGGAGGTGCTGGATCCCGAGAACAGCGGTATCGACCTCTTCGATACGGAGTGGAAGATCTACAGCCGCAACAGCGGACTTCCCGGCCAGGTGGTTGGCAAGGATGCGGTCATCGAAGATTCCATGATCACTGACGGTTGTGTCATTAATGGAACCGTCCGCCACTCCATCCTCTTCTCCGGTGTCACCGTGGAGGAAGGCGCCGTAGTGGAAAATTCCGTCATCATGAGCAACACCGTGATCTCCTCCGGAAGCCGTGTGACCCACAGCATCATCGCTGAGGGTGTCAAGCTGGAAGAGAATGTAAAAGTGGGCGCTGTGCCCAACGGACCCGCCAAAGAGATCGCCACCATCGGTTCCGGCGTCACCGTCGGCAAAGGTGCCGTGATCGGTCCCAAGGCAATGATCAAAGAGGACGTAAAGGAGGGCGAGGTCCATGATTAAATCCAATCAGCAGGATGCCCTGGGCATCATTTTTGCGAACAGCTACGACAAAGAGGTCAGTGCGCTGGTGAACGAACGGCTGATGGCTTCCATCCCCTTCGCCAGCAGATATCGTCTCATCGATTTCAACCTTTCCAGCATGGTGAACAGCAACATCCACAATGTTACCGTCATCGTCCGGAAAAACTACCGCAGCCTGCTCCGCCACATCGGCGCCGGCAGACCCTGGGATCTGTCCCGTAAGCAGGGCGGTCTGAATGTCGTTCCTCCCTATGCGGAGAAAAATGTAAAGGTCTACTACGGCCGCGTGGAGGCCCTGGCAAGCATTCTCCTGTTCCTGAAGCAGCAGAGAGAAGAGTACGTCTTCATCACGGACTCCAACATTGCTTTCAACTTTGACTACAGAGCAATGCTCTCCTTCCACAAGGCAAACAATGCCGATGTGACCATCGCCTACAGGAACGAGGCCATCCCTTACGGCTTTATGAACCTGCAGACCACCGCAACCTCGGATCTGTACTACTCTCTTTCCATGAATGACGGTCGTGTCACCAGCATTCACACCAATCCGAAGGATTACGGCCCGCAGAACCTGTCCATGAACATCTACCTGATCCGCAGAGAGCTGCTGATCCAGCAGATCGAGCAGTCCTACGCCGACGGCAAGACCTTCTTCGAGAGAGACATCCTCTCTCCTCAGCTGGAGGCCCTGCGTGTCTACGGCTATGAGTTCAAGGGCTACGCTGCCCGTATCACGGACATGGTCAGCTACTACAATGAGAATATGAAGCTTCTGGATCCCGAGAACCTGAAGGCTCTGTTCTCTCCCGCAAAAGTCTACACCACCGTCCGTGACGACAATCCGACCCGTTACATCGGCAGCCCGAAGGTCCACAGCTCCATGGTGGCCGACGGTTGCATCATCGAAGGTACCGTTGAGAATTGCGTATTGTTCCGCGGCGTCAAGGTGGGCAAGGGTACCGTGATCCGCAACAGCGTCATCATGCAGGATACTGTCATCGCCGGAAACTGCACCCTGGATTACCTCATCGCCGACAAGAACGTGGAGATCTCTTCCGGTACGGAACTGAAGGGCAG
>JAEETA010000048.1 GCA_016286555.1 Lachnospiraceae bacterium
GTATAACAAAACCGGCAGGGGGACCTGCCGGTTTTGTTGTGATTTGTCTGATTTTCCGAAATATGGTAGAATACCCCCAAATGCAGTTTAGAATGCATTGTAATTCGTATAACAAGGAGACACAGATATGTGTGGAATCGTAGGATATGTAGGCAAGAAGCAGGCGGCACCCATCCTTCTGGAAGGGCTGTCGAAGCTGGAATACAGAGGATATGACTCTGCGGGACTGGCGGTTCGGAACGGCAAAAGTCTGGCTGAGGTGGTAAAGTCCAAGGGCCGTCTGAAGCTCCTGGAGGAGAAGACCGACGAAGGCCGCGCCCTTCCCGGTACCTGCGGCATCGGTCACACCCGCTGGGCCACTCACGGCGAGCCCAGCCAGACCAACGCGCACCCTCATGTGAGCGGCAACTGCACCGGTTCCGGCTCCGGTACCGTGGAGTCCGAAGTAGTGGGCGTGCACAACGGTATCATTGAGAACTATGCCGAGCTGCGGGACAAGCTGATCCGCCACGGTTATCAGTTCTACTCCGGAACCGATACCGAAGTGGTCATCAAGCTCATTGATTACTACTACAAGAAATATCAGATCGGCCCCATCGACGCCCTGGCAAAGACCATGGTCCGTGTGAGAGGTTCCTACGCCATCGAGGTCATGTTCAAGGAGTACCCGGATGAGATCTGGGTAGCCCGGAAGGACAGCCCCATGATCATCGGCGTGGGAGAGGGCGAGTCCTACATCGCATCCGACGTGCCTGCCATCCTGAAATATACCCGCCAGGTTTACTACATCGGCAACCTGGAGATGGCAAAGATCACCGGCGGAGATGTGCATTTCTACAACCTGGACGGTGATGAGATCCAGAAGGATCTCACCGAGATCACCTGGGATGCGGAAGCTGCCGAGAAGGGCGGCTACGAGCATTTCATGATGAAGGAGATCCACGAGCAGCCCAAGGCTGTGGCGGATACTCTGGCAAGTGCCGTGAAGGACGATCATATCGACCTGAGCCCCATGGGCATTACCGAGGATATCATCAAGGACATCAGCAACATCACCATCGTGGCCTGCGGTTCCGCATGGCATGTGGGCATGGTGGCCCGTTATGTGATGGAAGATCTGGCAGGCATCCCCGTGCAGGTGGATCTGGCTTCCGAGTTCCGGTATCGGAATCCCATTCTGGATCCTAAGACATTAGTGGTGGTCATCAGCCAGTCCGGTGAGACCGCAGATTCCCTGGCAGCCCTGCGCCTTGCAAAAGAGCGGGGCGTGCGCACCCTGGCCATCGTGAACGTGGTGGGCAGCAGCATTGCCAGAGAGGCAGACAACGTCTTCTACACCCTGGCAGGCCCCGAGATCTCTGTGGCAACCACGAAAGCATACTCCGCACAGCTCATCGCAGCGTACTGCCTGGCAGTGAAGTTCGGTGCCGTACGCAAGGGGCTGGAGGAGAAGCCTTACATCGAAGAGCTCCGGAGCCTTCCCGAGAAGATCGAGAAGATCCTGGGCGACTGTGAGCGGATCCAGTGGTTTGCGGCAAAATACGCTGCAGCGAAGGATGTGTTCTTCATCGGCAGAGGCATCGACTATGCCGTGAGCCTGGAAGGAAGCCTGAAGCTGAAGGAGATCAGCTACATCCACTCCGAGGCATACGCCGCAGGAGAGCTGAAGCACGGAACCATCAGCCTCATCGAGGACGGCACCCTGGTCATCGGTGTCCTGACCCAGGACGAGCTTTACGAGAAGACTGTTTCCAATATGGTGGAGTGCAAGGCGAGAGGCGCTTACCTCTGTGCGGTAACTCCTTACGGCAGATATGAAGTGGAAGATACGGTGAACTTCGTCACCTACATTCCCAGAGTAGATCCTCATTTCGCAGCCAGCCTGGCCGTGGTGCCGTTGCAGCTGCTGGGGTACTACGTGAGCGTTGCCAAGGGTTTGGATGTGGACAAGCCCAGAAACCTGGCAAAGAGCGTCACCGTGGAATAAGTTCAACGCGCTATGCGCTTATGAACGAATGATCCTGCGGATCATATCAAGTTTCACGCGCTACGTGCTTAGAAACACGTGCTTCGCACTTATGAACACGCACTACGTGCTTAGGAACAAATGAGCCGAGGCAAAGCGCCCCGGCTCATTTTTTAGGATTTCGCATATTGCGCGACATAGTCCGAATAGCTCATCCCGGTATATTTCTTAAAGGCTCTGCCGAAGTAGTTGGGATCGGGGATGCCCACCTTCTCGGCGGTCTTGAACATCTTCATGCCTTCGCAGGCCAGTTCTCTGGCTTTGTTCATGCGGAGGTTCGTGAGACACTCTACGAAATTCATTCCTGTTTCCTGCTTGAACTTGCGGCTTAAGTAGCTGGTGCTGAAACCGAACTGCTGGGCAGCCTTGGTGAGGTTCAGGGTAGAGTCGGTGTAGTTCTCCTTGAGGTAGCGCATGATCTGCTCCGTGGCGGAGAATTCCCCTTCCGGATCCTCGGGGGCAGGCTGCAGGGCACGCTGGGCTGCCTTCTTGTCCAGGGTGGCTCTGGCACGTTGCAGCACCTCCCGCACGTCTTCCCGCACCGCGGGCTTTACCATGTATTCCATCACCGGGAGCCGCACCGCTTTCCGGGCATATTCAAAATCGTCAAAGGCGGTCATGATGATGATCACCAGGTCGGGGTAGCGCTCCGTGGCCAGCTCCGTGAACTTCAGCCCGTCCATAAAGGGCATGGAGATGTCCACGAAGGCCAGGTCCGGCCGCAGATCGTCGATCACATTGATGGCTTCGATGCCGCTGGCGGCTTCCCCCACCACTTCCATATCCAGTTCTTCCCAGTTGACGGCTACCCGCAGGAGATTTCTGGCTGCGGGCTCGTCATCGATCAGCATTACTCTGTACATATTCGTTTCCCCACCCATCATTTCACAACATTGCTTACATCAAAGCACCTGCGCCGGTTCCGCGTCAGGGTGCTCGGTTCGTCCTACTCCTCATCCTCCGTCACGATCACGTTCGGGATCCGGAAGGTGATCCTGGTATATTCTCCGGGCTCACTCTCGATCTTCACCACATCATCCCGTCCGCAGAAATACCGGATCCTCTCGATGGTCCCCTTCAGACCGAAGCCGGAGCCTTGTCCATCTTCCTCAGTCAGGAGTGCTCCGTCCCCTGCCATCACCGCTTCGATCTGCTCCTCCGTCATACCCATACCGGAATCGTAGACGCTGATAACGATCTCATCCTCCTCGGGGTAGGCGCTGATGCGGATCACGCCCGGCTCTCCCTTGGGACGGATACCATGATAGATACAGTTTTCCACCAGGGGCTGCAGCAGGAGCTTCGGCATCATCCGGTCCTGAATGGCCGGTGCGATGTCGTACTCGTCCGCCAAAATGTCCCCGTAGCGCAGTTTTTGCAGCGTCAGATAGTCCCGGACGATGGCTACTTCCTTTTTCACGGGAATGTTCCTGTCTCCTTTGCTCAGGAAGTTCCTGTAGAAATTCGCCAGGGTTTCCAACGCTTCATAGACCTTCACCGCCCCTGCTTCGTAAGCCATGTAGCTGATGGTGGCGATGGAATTGTAGAGAAAATGGGGCTTGATCTGCTCGTGCAGCACCCGCATCTCCGAGCGGCGCACGGATTTTTCCTTCTCCAGGAGCCTGCTGATCAGGTCATTTAAGGAATCGATGAGGGAGTTGTAGCTGTTCACCAGGGTGCCAATCTCGTTGTGAGGGGCATCCATCTCCAGCTTCTCCATATGACCGGATTCCTGGGTTTTTTCCATGGTGCGCACCATAGCCAGGATGGGACGCGTGATACGGCCGGAGACCAGTCCCATGGAAAGGACGATGGCGATGAGAGCTCCCAGCAGCAGGATGGACAGCACCACCAGGTAGGCGGTGGGCAGGACCGCTCTGCCCGTACTGCTGAGACAGACGATGGCCAGAGGCAGATCCGGGAAAGTGTAGGAGGAGACCATCTGCCGCTTCCCGTCAATGCGGACTTCCCGGTGAAGGATATCCCCGGGGGTACTCCCTGCTTCGTAATATGCCGCCAGATCAGTATTTCCGGAGAGGTACATTCCGTCACTTGCCAGGACGCAGAGCTTCGTGCCTCCCTGGAGATTGATCAGCGTATCCAGCATGTTGGTGGAAATGTTTAAGAGCAGGAGACCGGTGCGCTCCTGGGTCTGAATATCGTAGATGGCACGGGCGATGGTGATGATATTGGCACCGTTTTTCCTGGTGATGGCGCCTCCCGCGTTGACCATGACCACGGCGCCGCCCCGCTTGTCCAGGATGGTGTTCCGCCAGGTGTCGTCATTCATCAGCACATAGTCCACGTTGTATTCCGCGCGGCCGGTGCTGACGAAGTATCCGTCGTTCCGGTAGATAAAGCAGGAGTCCAGGTGATTACTGACGTTCAGCACGTCAAACACGCCGGCTCTGGCGTCGTAGGTGATGTTGGCATCCACGCCGGGACAGCGCAGATAGGCAGTGACATCCTTGTTCAGCATGATGAGGCGGGAGATGTCCCGGTAGTTCCCCATGCTGGCGTTGATACTCCCTGCCACGGAATTGATCAGGTTCTCAGACTCTCTGATTTCCGAGTCTCTGGCCCCCTGCCGCATGATAAACGCGGTGGAGATCATTGCAGCCACGGCAAAAATAAGAAGCGCCGACAGGATCACGGCCCGGAGTTCTGCCGCCAGAGAACGCTGTCTGCTCAGCAGCTTCCGCAGGCGCTTTCGCGTCGCTTTGGATTCCTGAGCAGAGTCCTGCTTCGATTCCTGATTGGATTTTTCGATGGATTCCTCCGGCTTCATTTCCCCTCCTGCATAGAGTGCGTTTCTACTCACCTTTTATTATAGCATTTTCCATGTCTTTTTGGCCAAATCCTTGCGCCTTCCGGTTGCTGTTTTTCAACATATAAAGAACCACCCTTCTTTCAAAAATCCGTATCCCGGATCCTTGAAGGAAGGGTGGTCCGCAGGGAGGATACCCCTTGGAAATGAAGGGGGAAGTTCACATTTTAACGTCAGCCCTTGATGGCGCCGGCGATGAAGCTCTCCTGGATCTTCTTGCTGAAGAAGATGTAGACCAGCAGGGTGGGGAAGGTGGCGATGACCAGAGCCGCACCGATGGGGCCCCAGTTGGTGGTGTACTGACCGGACAGCGCCTGGATACCTACGGGAAGGGTCTTCAGTGCATCCTTGGAGACGAAGATGTTGGCAAACATCAGCTCGTTCCAGCACTGCAGGAAGGTGTAGATACCGATGGTAGCCAGTGCGGGGCGCATCAGGGGGCAGATGATCAGGATGAAGGTTCTCCAGACACCGCAGCCGTCGATGCGGGCTGCTTCGTCCAGATCCTTCGGGATCTCTCCCATGAAGCCGCTGCAGATCAGGATGGCCATGGCCAGTGCAAAGGCGGCGTATGGTATGATCAGTGCCCAGTAGGTGTTCAACATGTGGATGTTGGACAGGGTAACGTAGATGGGCACGATGGAAGCGTGGATGGGGATGGTCAGTCCCATCATGAAAAATGCGTTCACGGAGCTGCTGAACTTCCAGACCATTCTGGTGATGGCATAGGTTGCCATCAGTGCTGCGATCAGCGTGATGAGAATGGTGGATGCCGCAACGATGATACTGTTGACGAAGTAGACGGGCATGTGGCCTACGCGCATTGCGTCGGAGTAGTTGCTCCACAGCCAGTTTCTCGGGAGACCGGCCACGTTCTGACCGAAGATCTCGTCATTGTCCTTCAGGGAGAAGGTAAACATCCAGTAGATGGGGAAGAGGTTCACCAGGGTCCAGAAGGCCAGACCGATGTAAGCCAGGATTTTCCCTACCGGAGAGCTTTTCTTGATTTCGTACTGAGTGTCCATCATCTTATCTCTCCTCCTTGAAAGCTCTATTGATCAAAAGTGCGAATGCGAAGCACAGGAAGATCAGCATCACTGCGATGGTACTACCCATGCCGTAGCGGTTTCTGAGGAAGAGCATGTTGATCATCAGGGTACTGGGCACCTCGGTGGCGTGAAGCGGGCCGCCGTTGGTCAGGACGTAGATCAGGTCGAAGGATTTCAGGGATCCGGTGACGGCGAAGATCACGCTGACCTTGATGATGGGCTTGATCACGGGAATCACGATGTGGCGGCTGACCTGCCAGTTGGTGGCGCCGTCGATCATGGCAGCTTCCCGCAGATCGGGAGACACACCCTTAACACCCGCATACATGAGCAGCATATGATATCCGACGTATTGCCAGAGGGTGGGTACAAAGCAGGCTCCCAGAGCCACTTTCACATCCCCCAGCCATGTCCTGGTGAGATTTTCCAAACCAAGCTTGGTCAGAGCCACATTCAGGATACCGTAGGACGGGTTGTAGATCTTTAACCAGAGCTGACCGATGACCACGGTGGAGATCAGCACGGGCATAAAGTAGACCGAAAGGAAAGCACGCTCCCCCTTGATCCCTTTGCCCAGCAGCAGCGCCAGTCCCAGAGACAGCGGCAGCTGTAAAAAGACGGAGAGTGCTGCCAGCAGCAGAGAGTTGCGCAGGGCCTTTAAGAAGCCAATGGCGTCACTGGTGAAGAGCTCCTTGTAATTGTCCAGACCGATGAAGGTCTTGGCACCGAAGCCGTTCCAGTCAAAGAAGCTGTAATATCCCGACAGGGCGATGGGCGCGATGAGTACCACGATAAAGAGGATGAGCCCCGGCAGGAGAAATGCGATGATGTTTAAGGTGTTGATGATTTTTTTCTGTTTCATAAAGCCTTCCCGTAAAGCTTTTGGATTTTTGCGTTCTGTTATCTTTAAGTGCGGCCTGTCCGGAACCCGAACAGGCCGCATCATTTACTTCATTTGACGCTTACGCGCCGTTTGCAGATTTGCTTATCTGATATCCGATTTATCGGATGTCTGCAGCCAGGCCGCTTACGAAGCCGTTGCCATCGATCTGGCAGCCGTAAACCTGGTCAACATAGGACAGATAAGTGTTTGCATCGTCTGCGTTCATAGCGGTGTCACCGAACAGAACGTAGGTGTCAGCATTTGCGCAGATCTCGGAGACAGTCTGGGTCAGAGGATTGACGGAAGAGGTGTCGCCGTAAGGAATCCAAGCGGGAAGTCCGCAGCCATCCAGGTAGCCGTAGTGGCAGATCAGGCGGCCGAGCTCAAGAGTGAACTGAGCTGCTGCCTCTGCGTTGGGAGAGGATGCTGCAACTGCCAGGGTGTCGGAAGGACCGCCGATGAGCTGGCCCAGCTTAGCCTTGTCAGCATTGATAACGGGGAACTCGGAAACCTTAACCTTGGAACCGAAATCGGAAGCTGCGAAGTCAGCGCAGTTCCAGGTGCCGTTCATGTAGAATGCATACTTGCCCTGCATGAAGTTAGCCTTAACCTCGTCGTTGGAAAGAGCGATTCCGTCGGGATCGAAGTATCCCTTGTTGACCATGCCCTGGAAGGTGTCAACTGCGGATGCAACGTCTGCATTGTTCCAGGTTGCTCTGCCGAGGAAGATGTCGTTCAGGACATCAGCGCCGCAGCTCTTCTCGATAACGGACTCAAGATACTCGGTAACACACCAGGTCTCCTTGCCGGCACAGCCGAAAGGAATGATGCCTGCGTCAACGAGCTTATCGCAGCAAGCGATGAACTCATCGTAGGAACCGGGAACCTCAGTGTAGCCAACCTGTGCCAGGATGTCCATGTTAGCGAAGAGGCCGACGATGTTCATGGTCGTAGGAACACCGTAGTGCTTTCCGCCGTAGGTGGTGTTGCCCAGCATAACCTCGGGCAGCTCATCCTTGTACTGGAAGTTTGCAATCGCATCATCCAGGCAGTAAACACGGCCTGCATCAACGAACTCGCCAAGGAATGCGCAGGACCAGGTGAAGAAGATGTCGGGCATCTCGTCTGCAGCGACGGCAGCCTTGATCTTGGTCTTGTAAGCCTGATTCTCGATTGCTTCCCAGGTGAAGTTGATCTCGGGATGAGCAGCGGTCACATCAGCGATAGCCTTCTCATAGGATGCGCGGTTGGAGTCGCTCTCGGTAGCGATACACCACATCTCCAGATTGATCTGGTCGCCGCCGGTAGCGGTGGCAGAGGTGTCGGTGCTGGTAGTAGCGGTCGTATCCGGAGTGGTGGTCGCGGTAGACGCGCTGCTGCCGGAGTCGGTGGAAGCGGGTGCGGAAGAACCTGCATCACTGCCGCCGCATGCTGCAAGCGATAATGCCATCACGCCTGCAAGCAAAGTTGCTAAAACTTTTCTTTTCATACTTTCCCTCCTTAAGAATTCATGAAAAAAGTTTTATCCTCAGGACGATATTGCCCTGTTAGGATTCCTGTCATGCTCAGCTGCGCTGAGTAAGACTTAACTGGCTCAGGACTGGAAGTCAGTTTGATTGAACCATGCTCCAAGGGTATTCAATATGGAGCTCTCCATTCTCTACGGTGTAGTAGATGGTGGTGTCGTAGAAGTGATCCTCGTACATGAGCTTGATGGTCTCGGCATCTGCCGTATAGACCCCGGGGAAAAATCCGTCTTCGATGAAGGCTCCGTCCTCGGTGAACTCAAAGCTCCATCCCGTCTCGGGATCGCTCCATTTACCGATGTAGCTACCTGCGTCCGCTACCTGGTCCCCTGCCGCAAGGTAAGTGGTGGGCTGGTAGAGGTAGAACTCGTCGTCATCCCTGGTGTAGCGCAGGTGGAGTTCTTCGCTCCCGGACTTCAGGTTGATATATTTTGCATCCGCCGTGTAGCGGTAGGTCTCGCCATTGTATTCCGCTTTGCCGCTTTTCTTTAAGGTCAGCACCGGCGTCTCCGGATCGTGGATGTAAGCCCAAGTGCCGATGACTGCATCCGCATCCTTGCCAGCGGACTGTCCGCAGCCTGCCAAAAGGGAAGCGGAGAGGAGCAAAACGGAAACTAACGCTGTGAGTCTTCGGTATTTCATGTCCGAACCTCCTTTTGTTAACAGCATTTTCTCAAATTATGAAGAAACTGTGAACGGATTTTTTTTCCCTGTCATAAGCATAATTTTGTCATCTGCAAAAAATTGCGCCCAATGTCGGAATCTTTTTCGCTTTGTTTTCAAACCTTAGTAAATAGTAGTATAATGACTTTGTATGAGCAAAAAATTCAGCGGCAAAAGCCGTTACGGAGGTAACTATGAAGGTTGAATACACCGCACTGAAGAGAAATTTTGAAATGTATGAGGAAGAATACCGCGCAGCATACGAGCGTGCGTTCTGCTCCGGCTGGTATATCTTAGGCCCTGAGCTGGAGGCTTTTGAGAAGGCCTTCGCCGAGTATGTGGGCTGCAAATATTGTGTGGGCTTAAACTCCGGTACCGACGCCCTGATCCTGGCAGTTCGTGCCCTGGGCATCGGCGAGGGGGATGAGGTCATCGTTCCCGCCGGCACCTATATCGCATCCGTGCTGGGCGTTACCGAGAACGGTGCCACCCCCGTTTTTGTGGACAGCAACGATTACCTGCTGATGGACGCGAGCGCCATCGAGCAGTACATCACTCCCCGCACCAAGGCCATCCTGCCGGTGCACCTCTACGGACAGAGCTGCGACATGACCACCATCCGCGACGTGGCGAACCGTCACAACCTGGCCATCATCGAGGACTGTGCCCAGTGCCACGGCTCCACCTGGAAGGGGAGAAAGGCCGGGAGCCTGAGCACCATCTCGTGCTTCAGCTTCTATCCCACGAAGCCCCTGGGTGCCTTCGGCGACGCAGGGTGCGTCTGCACCGATGACATGGAGCTGGCAAACCGCCTGCGGATGCTGCGCAACTACGGCTCCAAGATCAAATATCACAACGAGACCATCGGCATCAACAGCCGTCTGGACGAGGTCCAGGCAGCCGTCCTTTCCGTGGGCTTAACGCATCTCCGGGAGATGAACGAGGCCCGCATCGCGCTGGCGGAGCGGTACCTGAAGGGCATCACCAATCCGAAGATCAAGCTGCCTCAGACCCATCCCGATGCGACGCATGTCTACCACCTCTTCCCCGTCCTCACCGAGGAGCGGGATGCGCTGCGGAAGTTCCTGGAGGAGAAGGGGATCAATACCCAGGTCCACTATCCCATCCCGCCCTTTCTGGCAGAGTGCTATGCGGACCAGGGCCACACCGCGGACGAGTTCCCGAAGGCTACCTACATCGCAGAGCATGAGGTGAGCCTGCCCATGTACAGCGCAATGCCGGTGGAGGAAGTGGATTACGTCATCGAGATGATCAATCAGTTCTAGGCTGAATATGCATGAAAGCGGGGGGAATTGTTGAAATGGCAGATGAAACGATCCGGAATGTTCATGAGGAGGACGAAGCAGAGCTGGAGCTGGCGGGCCTTCTGGCCTATCTGATCCGCCACTGGGGCGTGCTCCTGTCCTTTATGATCATCGGCCTCCTGGTGGGTGGCGCCGTGAGCGCGGCCAAATACCTGATCCAGGAAAACAGCGCTTCCGAGAACAATGCCAAGGTCATCGCCCGGGCCCAGAGCAATCTCATGTCCGAGACTGAGTACCTGAGATACGGCATCCTGCCTAACATCGACCCCTACGCCGAGGCCTACGCCTGCGCCAATGTAATGGTGACGGTGCAGGATGAGAGCTTTTCCCTGGCCATGAGCGGTGACAATACCATTTCCTATACCAATACCATCGCCCGTCAGATCATGCAGGAGTACGGCAGATACATCGGCAACATCAGCTTCGAGGCACCGGCACAGGAGCTGAATACCAACGCCAACTACATCCGCCAGACCGTGAACTTCTCCCAGAATGATACCGGCGGCTACTTTACCGTCAGTGTGCGGCATTACAATGAGGAGGCCGCAGGAAAAATCCTGGACTATGTGTTGGAGAGTGTGCTGAACCAGCAGAAGGTCTTCGGCACCAATATCCCCGACCATTCCTTAAGCATCAACGACCGTCAGGTCATGACCCGCACCGACACCTCCATCCTGGGGGATGCGGAGAGTAGCGGTATCTCTGATTCCAGCTTTAAGAATTCCTATGCTCTGGCAGCGGAAGCCCGTATTGCTGAGCTGCAGTCCTACATCGTGGATCGCCAGACCATGATCAAGCGCAGATATGTGCTCTTCGGCGGCCTGGGGGGCCTTGCTTTCGGCCTTTTCGTCTACATCTGTAAGGTACTTTTCTCCGGCATTCTCCTGTCCGGCGATGCGGCAGAGCGGTACCTCCACTCCATGACACTGGTGAGCTTCCCTCACAGCAGGAATCTGCGGAAGCGCGGCTGGATCAGCCGGATCGCCGACAACCTGCTGGGCATCTCCGCCGGGATCTCCGATCGCCAGATCTATGAAGCGCTGGCAGAGATCCTGTACACCCGATTTTTAAACGAAGAGAACTTCCGCCCCTCCGACCTGACGGCCGGTGACCGTATGCGGGACATTTATTCCGAGACCGGAGACCTCTCCGCCGTCCGCGAAGCGGTGCAGGGCATGGAGCTGGCTACCAGACATTTTCTGGTGGTGGGAGACAGCGTCCGCCCGGGAGAGGCGGGGGCCCTCACCAAGTACCTGCGGGAGGATGACCTGCCGGGTATGGATTTTGACTTCATGGACAGCTTCCAGGAAGGGTATGAGACCATTGATAAGGTCCACGAGGCCGACTACATCATCCTGTGCATCCAGGTGGGCAGGAGCAGCCACATGAGCCTGAGAGGCCTTCTGCAGGTGCTTCGCATGTACCGGAAGGATGTGTTTGGAATCGCTGTTTTCTATTAAGGAGCCGTCATGTTTAAGGGTGACAAAATCGTCGCATTGTGCACATCGAGAATCTATGATCCGCAGCTGCAGGGCTTTATCCGGATCCTGAACGAGAACCTGAAGGATTTCGGCGCCCGGCTGTGGGTCTATGCCATCAATGCGGACATCTACTGGAACGATGCGAAGCTCACCGCGGAGATCCATGTCTTTGACTACATCCCCTATGACAAGGTGGATGCTGTGGTCATTATGGACGAGAAGATCAAGAGCAAGACCGTGGCGGGGGGCATCGTGGCAGCAGCGAACGAGGCACATGTCCCGGTCATCGTGGTGGATGGAAAATATGACGGTGCCGTCAGTATTGCCTACGATTACGCCGCCGGATTTGAGCAGATCGTGCGCCATGTCATCGAGGACCACGGCGTAAAAAATCCCCACTACATGGCAGGTTTTGAGGGGAACAAGTTCTCCGAGGAACGGAAGGAAGTCTTCATCAAGGTCCTCACAGAAAACAGCATTCCCTTCGACGATTCCATGGTCAGCTACGGCGAGTTTTGGGCAACTCCTGCGAGGCAGGCAACACAGAAGCTCATCGATGAAAACCGTGTCCCCGATGCGGTGATCTGCGCCAATGACATCATGGCCATCAATGTCTGCGACGTGCTGCAAAATGCGGGCTTCCGGGTTCCCGAGGATGTGATCGTCACCGGCTTTGACGGGTATGACGAGGCCCTCCTCTACGAGCCTCCCATTACCACCGCCAGCTGCGTCAGCCAGGGCCTGGCACCTACCGTATGTCAGGCGGTGCGGGAATGCCTGGAGGGGAACAATGCTCCTACCTACTCCGTTTTGCCCGTCATGATCAAAAACGAATCCTGCGGATGCCCCAGAGCCGATTCCTACGGTCTCACCCTGCGCGGGAATTTCAACAACCATTTTTACCGCTTCCAGGATGACATCCGGGAGTACCAGAGCATCGCCGTGGGTATGCAGTCCAGCACCACCCGGGAGGAGATGATGATCTGCCTCCACAGCTATTTTACCCGGAACATGTGCTGCATCGTGAACGCCGACTGCTTCAAGCCCGACAGCAATTTCTTCCTGGAGAAGGAGCACAGCAACGAGTACAAGGTGCTCTACGATTCCCTGCATTACTCCGACTGGCCGGATCCCTTCGATCCCGCGGACATCGTGCCGGAGTACGAGGAGCGCATGGCGCCGGGGTATCCCCTGATCTTCAACGGACTGGATTTCATGGGTCAGCCCGTTGGCTTCGTGTGCTACATGTTTGAAAATTATGACATCATCGACTACTCCAAGACCTCCAGTCTCACGGACACCGTGAACTCCGGCCTGGGTGGTTACATCATCATGCAGTACCAGCGCTACCTCATGTCGAAGCTGGAGGAGACCTACAAGACCGACGCCCTCACCGGCCTCTACAACCGCCTGGCGGCGCAAAACGCCTTCTCTGCGTTCCAGAACGATCCGGAGCGGCTGGGGCAGCCCTTCCATGTCATCATGTGTGACCTGGACGGCCTGAAAAACATCAACGATACCCTGGGTCACCTGGCAGGAGACAGAGCCATCGCCGCGGTGGGGGAAGCCCTGAAGAGCACCTGCCCCGAGGACGCCATCTGCGTCCGTTTCGGCGGCGACGAGATGCTGGCCTTTATCATGGGAGACTGCGAGTGCGACAGCATCATTGCGGAGATCAGGGAAAAGCTGGTGGCGAAGTCCGCCGAATCCGGCATCCGCATTTCTGCAAGCTGCGGCTACTATGAGGCCACCCTGGATCCCGACATCGACATCGACAGTGTCATCCGCATGGCGGACGAGCAGATGTACCGGGACAAGGCGGGACATCGGAAAGCGTAAGAACCGGAATTACATATTCGCAAGAAAAATGGAGCCCTTATGGGCTCCATTTTGTGTGCAAAAAACTGATGAGTGATCGCTGATTTAGATTGAAATATCAGGTTCCGAAATCACGGTACTGTTGTTCCTCTTTTGCCGGATGCACCGGATCATGGATACCATCCCATCTCCCAGCAGATACAGATACAGCCCCACAGCCACCGTATTCGTGACCGTGTAATTCGTGATGTCCAGTCCATACGCGGTGATATCGTACTGCAGGGGCTGCAGCAGGGCGATGAACACCAGCACCCATCCGATCCGTCGCATGCCGGGGCGCAGGTTAAAGAACAGCACGATCGGTGCGAAGAGATAGAGGAAGCAATAGTAACTCTGCGTATTCGTGGTGAGCAGGAGCATGAGTGTCACCAGGCACAGCTGCTTCCACCGCTCCTCGAAATACATCGCCGTCACCAGTGCCAGGATCCCCAGCAGCCAGGGCAGCACCACCAGATGCGGCCGCAGTGCCTCGATCACGTAATGCCCGTTGATACCGAAGAGCCCGTCCTCATACGCCTCTGCCTGGATCACCATATCCACGAAGAAGAGTCGTACGTTTTCGGTAAAGCTCCCCTCCAGCATGAAAAACGGTCCCACCGCCAGGGCAATCCCCAGGATCACAGCCACCACCGCTTCCTTCCACTGCTTTTTGTAAAGGAGCAGCACGCCCAGCACCGCCGGCGTGAGCTTCAACGCCGCCGCAAAGGCCAGGCAGAACACTGCGAAATACCGCAGCGCGGGCTTCTCATCATCGTAAAACTTCAGGTAGAAGAACAGCAATGCCGCCGCCAGGATGACTTCATTTAACCGGTCGTAATTAAACAGCATCACTCCCGAGCACAGGAAGGCTCCCAGCATCAGGAGCTTCTCCAGCTCCGGCCGCTCCGAAAGACGGTAAAGCGCATATACCAGCATCAGGCACCAGACCATCAGCACCACAGCTCCTGCGATGGCGGGGTACTGGCTGTACCGGGACAGGTAGGGGGAGTAGATCTCCTCCACGCTGTAGGGATACAGGAAGGCGAAGGGGTGCAGGATCAGGAAGGCCAGGGGGAGGTAGTTCCGCTCCGCCAGGTTCCCCCAGGAGTAAGGTGTACGCCCGATGCCGTAATAAACTACGTTGTAGAAGTCCATGAACCAGTCGTTGGGATCCTTAAAGAAAGCGTGGCGCTGAACCCCAGCCGGATTCTTCAGAAACAATACGCCCCACACCGCCGTGGCGAAGAGGATCGTCAGGGCGAAGAACAGGGTCATGGCGGTCCGGTTTCGGCTCAGCCCGGCGTCGGCTCCCGGACCTGTGCCAATACTCTTGCTCGCACGCTCGCTCGCGTCTGTGCTTGTGTCCACGCTCATTTCTGCGCGTAAAATATCCTTGCTGTCGTAATTTTCCATTCGTGGTACCTTTCCCCGGCGGATGTGCCGGACACAGAAAAATGTAGCAGATTCCGCAGGGGAAAGCAAGGCACCGGGCTGTTGCATTTCCCCCCGTTTGCGGTATAATGAAATCGGCGCGAGGCCCCGGATGACCGGGCAGAAAAGCGCCGCAGGAACCTACGTAAGAAAAACGCATGACCAATGCAAAACAGAGGGCCCGAAGCCCTCAAAAAGGAGGATCCTATGATCAAACAGTACGAACTGCCCTTTGCATCCAATGCCCTTGAGCCCGTCATCGACGCAGCTACCGTAGAGACACACCATGGAAAGCACCATGCTGCATATACCAAGACCTTCACAGACCTGGTTGCAAAAGCTGGCCTGGAAGGCAAATCCGCCGAGGAGATCCTGAAAAACCTGGACGCTGTCGCAGACGAAACCCTTCGCACAGGGCTGCGCAACCAGGGTGGCGGCTACCTGAACCACAACATCTACTTCGAGCAGCTCCGGCCTGAAGCAGAGGCAAAACACGCTCCCGAGGGTGCACTCCTCGCGCAGATCCAGAAGCAGTACGGCTCCGTGGACGCCCTCATCGAGGAACTGAACGGCCTGGGCGCAGCGCAGTTCGGTTCCGGCTGGTCCTGGCTGTGCAAGGCTCCCGATGGGACCCTGAAGACGATGAAGACCCCCAACCAGGACAACCCCTACAGCTGCGGCACCGACCTCGTTCCCATCCTTACCCTGGATGTGTGGGAGCATGCCTACTACCTCCAGTACCGCAACCGCCGCGCCGACTACCTGAAGGCGCTGTGGCGCATCATCGACTGGGCAGTGGCAGAGAAGAGATATGAGGGATAGGAGGGGTACATATGAGTGATAAATGGAGATGCAGAGCAGCGGACCTGAAAGGCACCGAAACCGAGAAGAACCTGATGGCGGCTTTCGCCGGCGAGTCCGAGGCCAGAAACAAATACACCTTCTTTGCATCCAAGGCGAAAAAAGAAGGCTATGTCCAGATCAGCAACCTCTTCGCCGAGACCGCAGCCAACGAGAAGGAGCACGCCGAGATCTGGTACAAGATCCTCACCGGCATCGGCACCACCGTGGAGAACCTGAAGGAAGCCGCTGACGGCGAAGCCTACGAGTGGCAGGAGATGTACCCTGCCTTTGC
>JAEETA010000017.1 GCA_016286555.1 Lachnospiraceae bacterium
CTGAGCTGGGTGATCCTTTCCTTCTTCGGCGCGCTGCCCATGGTGTTTGCCGGGGCCATCCCCAATTTGGTGGACGCGTACTTTGAAACGGTCAGCGGCTTTACCACCACCGGCTCCACCATCCTGACGGAAATCGAGCATCTGCCCAAAGGCGTGCTGTTCTGGCGGTCCTTTACCCACTGGATCGGCGGCATGGGCGTATTCGTCTTCATCATGTCCGTCCTGCCTCTCATGGGAGGCTCCACCTTAAACCTCATGCGTGCGGAAAGCACCGGCCCCTCCGTGGGCAAGCTGGTGCCCAGAGTGCAGGATACGGCAAAGATCCTCTACCAGATCTATATCTTCCTGACACTGCTGTCAACCATCGTATACATCGTCTGCGGATTGAATCCCTTCGATGCCATCTGTATCAGTTTCGGTACCGTTGGCACCGGCGGATACGGAATTCTGAACACCTCCGTCGGCTCCTACAGCGCCGCAGCCCAGTGGGCCATCGGAGTCTTCATGGTAATGGCCGGCATCAACTATTCGGCGTATTTCTACATCATCCGCCGTCAGCTAAAGAACGCTTTTGCCATCGAGGAAATTCGGCTCTACCTGACACTGGTCGTGGCAGCGACTCTCGTGATCGCACTGAACATCCGCGGATTCTATCCCACCTTCGGTGAGGGACTCCGGGCATCCTTTTTCCAGGTGTCCTCTATCATCACCACCACGGGATATTCCACTGCGGACTTCGATCTGTGGCCTTCCTTCTCCAAATCCATCCTGGTGGCCCTCATGTTCATCGGCGCCTGCTCCGGCTCCACCGCAGGCGGAATGAAGGTATCCCGGATCCTGATCTACTTTAAGGAGCTGTGGAAGGAGCTGTCCGGCATGGTGCATCCCAGACAGGTAAAGGTCCTGCGCATGGACGGTCATGTTCTGGGAGATGAGACCATCCGCAATACGGGAGCATTCCTGGGCGCCTACTTTATCCTGTTCATGCTCTCCACCCTGGCGGTCTCCATCGATAATTTCGATTTCACCACCAATTTCACTGCCGTGGCCGCAACCTTAAACAACATCGGCCCCGGCCTGGGTCTGGTGGGTCCTACCTGCAATTACAACGGCTTCAGTATCTTCTCTAAATTCGTCCTGATGCTGGATATGCTGGCAGGCCGTCTGGAGCTCTTCCCCATCCTGATCCTCTTTAAACCGGGATGTTGGAAAAAATATTAAGCTGTGCTATAGTGGTTAGAGATATCTACCCTTTGAATCCGTTACCTGTCAGGAGGTTACAAAATGCGGGGAAATGTGGAGACAGCTTCCGCCGAAGATTATCTGGAGTCCATCCTGATCATTCAGGAGAAAAAGCCTGTTGTGCGTTCCGTTGATATTGCCAACGAGCTGGGCTATAAAAAATCCAGTGTCAGCGTTGCCATGCGCAACCTGCGTGAAAAGGATCATATCACCGTCACGGACGAAGGATACATCTATCTGACGGATTCCGGCCGCAGGATTGCCGAGATGATCTACGAGAGGCACAAGTTCCTGACCTCTCTCCTCACCGCTCTGGGTGTAGATCCGGAGGTGGCACAGGAAGATGCCTGCCGTGTGGAGCATGACCTTTCGGAGCAGAGCTTCGAAGCCATCAAAAAGGTGGGAACGGAATATTTGAAAAAACACTAAAAAATACCTCGAACCAAACGGTTCGAGGTATTTTTTACTCCTGCCATGTCGTTACATTGTGATACAGCCTGTAATAGCCGGAACCCAGGTTCTGCACCTCCAGCAGAATGGAGAAGTGATCCATTCCCAGGGTGGTCAGTGCAGAGTTCACATAGCCCGTCTCATAGGCGCCGGTTCCGTACTCCGACTCGATCCTGGAAAGCAGGGCTGCAGGCACCACATTGCTGAAATGCTGCTGTCCCGCACCTGCGGCCACCAGTTTGGACAGGCAGTCCGCATAGTATTCGTTCATGGTCCATTCCACGCCATCCACAGTAAGGCCAAGGGAGCTTAAGGTTTCTTCCAGGGTAGGCCCGGAGGATTCGGAATCTTCATCGGAGCCCGTACCCGAGTTACCTGAGCCGCCGGAACCATTGCCGGAGCCGTTACCCGAGCTGCCGCCACCGCTGCCGGAACCGTTACCCGAGCTGCCGCCACCGCCATTTCCGTTACCGCTTCCACCGTTGCCGCCGTCTGCCACCTGAGAATCCCGGTCCGTCATATCCTGATACTCTCCGTTGGGGTAATGGTCCGGATAACGCAGAGGCGTAAAGGGATCGTCGTTGATGTAGAAGGAATAATCCTCAATCTGAGGTCTTATGGTGCCGTCATCCGCCACTTCCACCTCGGCCGTGCCGTCCTCCAGCCCACGATATTTCGTGCCCAGACATGCAGGCAGGTTCACGGAGAGACTGGTGCGCACATGATTGCCGGCATAGTCCGCATCCGTGCGGTTGAAATACACATACGTGGAAGGATCCGTGTCATCCCAGGTCACGTCCACATTGTAATAATCTCCATCCAGCTTCACGATGTCCCAGGCATGGCTCTCGGTGGTCCTGCCGGTGCAGTAATAGGTGGGGATCCCCAGCTGCTGCATACAGTACTGGAAGGCTCTGGAATAGCCTGCACAGACGGTCTCGTGATTCACCAGGGCACTGTAGGCACTCTGGTTGTATTTTGCAGACTCCCGATAACTTACCAGACTGATCAGGGCGTCATGTACCAGCTTCTCCCGGAAATAGGGCTCATCAAGGGTACGGGCCGCAGAGACGATGTTATCCGCTGCTGTCTCAAAGCTCTCTTTTGCTTCCTCCAGGTTGTCCGCCAGATCGTAATACAGGAGGTCTACCTCCACAATATTACCGCCCTCCAGGTACTTCACCGTATAGGAGGACTCCATGTAAAAGAGCTCCGGATGATCGTTCATCACTGCCTCAAAGCAGTCCTGGAGCTTCGTCACGGAAATGGCGGCGACGGGAGTAAATGCCGGTGTCACATTGCAGGCATTGGCATAGATCTGCCGGTAGATCCGCTTACTGTTCTCATCCAGCATCCCATAGTAGGGATAAATGGTCTCGTCAAAAGTGAGATTTTCACCGGTATCGCCCTCTCCCACATCGCTGAGGGAAATGGACGCTTCCTGCTCTCCGATGAGGTCTTCGCTGCCGAAAACCGGGGTATACCCGTTCAGATCCGCCACATTCTCGGGAACGGAATCCACCTCCCCCGTCAGCACATAGGTCAGATCCGCCAGCACCACGGTGGTGAGGTCGTTTTCCTTCGGCTCTTCCTCTTTATTCAGTTTGCTCAGGATTCCTTCCACGGTGCCGTTGCCGTAGAGCATGGTGGCCAGAGACTCGGTCAGCTGCGGGTTCATGGCACAGACCAGCACTCCCACGCACGCTGCCAGGACCAGCACCAGAAGGAACATGATAATTTTTTTGATGAATTTCATGGAAAATATTATACTCCGAAGCCCGCGTTTTCTCAACCGTCCCATTTCCCCCTTCCCTGTTTTCGGGGGTTCCGTCGCCGTTGAAAGCAGGAGGAAAAAATGGTATAGTCATACAGGAACCGTAAAGCCCGTTTAATATGAATCGTGGAGGGATTTACTATGGACGTTATTTCCTGTATCAAGAACCGCAGAAGCATCCGCAGCTTTGACGAGACCCGTAAGGTTTCTCACGAGACCATCGAATCCATCGTTGCCGCTGCTGCTTTCGCTCCCAGCTGGAAAAACACCCAGATCACCCGCTACATCGTTCTGGAAGGGGAAGCAAAGGACCGCCTGGCAGAATGCACTACCATCTGGGCGAAGAACGGCGACATTATGAGAAGCGCCTCCGCAGTGGTGGCTGTCACTTTCATTTCCGGCAGAAGCGGTTATGAGAGAGATGGTTCCTATTCCACTCCTCTGGAGGATCGTTGGCAGTATTACGATACCGGCATCGCTTCCGAGGCATTTGTCCTGGCAGCATATGACGCAGGTGTCGGAAGCGTCATCCTTGGTTTATATGATGACAATGCTGCTGAGGTCATCGGTGTTCCCGAAGGCCAGAAGCTTGTTTCCCTGATCCCCATTGGCTATTACACCGAAGATCCCGTTGCTCCTCCCCGTAAGAGTGTGGAGGATCTCCTTTCCTATCGTTAATGTTTAGAGCCGAAGATTTTTTCTTCGGCTCTTTTCACGCAAGTCTATAAAGAGAAAGAGGAATGAACTATGCGACATTTGATGAGTCCCCTGGATTTTTCCACGGAAGAGCTTGACAGGCTCTTTGATCTGGCAGCAAGGATCGAAGCGGATCCCGCACATTTTGCTCACGCCTGCGAGGGTAAGATCCTGGCCACCTGCTTCTACGAGCCCAGCACCCGCACCAGACTCTCCTTCGAGTCTGCCATGACCAGACTGGGCGGAAGAGTCATCGGATTTTCCGATGCCAACTCCTCCTCCGCTGCCAAGGGCGAAAGCGTCTCGGACACCATCCGGGTCATCTCCTGCTACGCTGACATCTGTGCCATGCGCCATCCCAAGGAAGGTGCTCCCATGGTGGCGGCAAGCAGATCCCTGATCCCCGTGATCAATGCCGGAGACGGCGGTCACCAGCATCCCACCCAGACCCTGACGGACCTCATGACCATCCGGTCCCTACACGGATCCCTGGGAGGCTACACCATCGGCCTCTGCGGTGACCTGAAGTTCGGCCGCACCGTCCACTCCCTCATCAATGCCCTCTCCCGCTACGATGACATCCGCTTCGTCTTTATCTCCCCTCAAGAGCTGCGGGTTCCGGATTATGTGATGGAGATGCTCCGTGAGAAAAATATCCCCTACGAAGAGACCATCCGCCTGGAGGATGTGATCGCGGATCTGGATATGCTCTATATGACCAGAGTCCAGAAGGAGCGCTTCTTCAACGAGGAAGACTACGTCAGACTGAAGGATTTCTACATCCTGGACAAAAACAAGCTGGGCCTGGCCAAGGAAGACCTCATCGTGCTCCATCCCCTTCCCAGAGTCAACGAGATCTCTGTGGAGGTGGACGAGGATCCCAGAGCCGCTTACTTCAAGCAGGCACAGTACGGCGTGTATGTGAGAATGGCACTGATCCTCACACTGCTGGAGATTGAGGTCTGACCGCAACGTAGGACACTATTCGAAATGAACCATCGGAATAACGGAGGAATCTCTATATGTTGAATGTAGGAAAGATTGAAGAAGGCTTTGTGCTGGACCATATCCAGGCAGGTAAGAGCATGGATATCTACGAGCACTTAGGCCTGGATAAAATGGACTGCACCGTGGCCATCATCAAGAATGCCCGGAGCAAGATCATGGGAAAGAAGGACATCCTGAAGGTGGAATGTGACATCGAGACCCTGGACCTGGACGTCCTGGCTTTCATCGATCACAACATCACCATCAATGTCATCAAGAACGGCGAGATCGTGGAAAAGCGCGTCCTCTCCCTTCCTAAGGAGGTAAAGAACGTCATCCGCTGCCACAACCCCAGATGCATCACTTCCATCGAGCAGGGGCTGCCCCACATCTTCGTACTGGCGGATGAGGAGAAAGAGATCTACCGCTGCAAGTATTGCGAAGAGAAATATTCCGGAAAGTAATTATCGCAGGAAAAACAGATCCCCCGGACATCGGTTTCATACCGACATCCGGGGGATTTTTTTCTTTTGGGGGCAGCATTTCGGCCGCCCTCTTTTGTTTCGTTTCTTTCAGAGATATCCGATGATACGACTTAGATCTCTCCGCCGATCTCGATGCCGGCATGGTGGCACTGATCAATAAACTCGGGAGATCCGGTGAAGCCGTTGAGCACCTGTTCTCTGGTCCAGCCTTCATTCTCCAGGCGGTTCAGCCAGTCGTTGAATCCACCTTCGTCCGCATCACGGTTAAAGATTGCGTGATACAGGTCGCGGATGTAATCACCGTTGTTCCGGTTCAGGTTTGCATACTCCTCACCGTTCAGGAAGCTGTTCACCATGACTCTCGCGGTGACATCAGGTCTGTGGATGGACATCAGGGTTACCCAGAAGTCCACCTCCTCCTGCTCGGGCACGCGCTGGAAGACAGTGTCATACAGGCCAATGACCAGAATCTTCACAGGTGCATCGTTCGGGCATCCTGCGATGGTGCAGTGGTCGGTCTGGATGGTACCCAGAGCAGGGACATTTGCAAGCCCCGTGCCGGGATTCACATCATAAGTCTCACACAGATTGAAGAATTCGGGGCTGGTGAGGAAGCCCTGCACCACCATCTCTCTGGAGTATCCTTCGTCGATAAGGAAGGTCCAGCCGTTTTTCCCGTCATCATCTGCTGCTCTGTTAAAGAGGCCGAGATACAGGTAATCCAGGAAGTGGGAGTTACACATGTTCCGATCAATAAACTCGGGACTGAAGATAAATCCTGCAGCCGCCTGTCCTGCGGTAAGGGATCCACCCACGATCTGATCGGTCCAGCCGTCTACCTCCTCCTGCTCAGGCTTACGGTCCAGGAAGACATGATACAGACGGGTCACGAAGCTGCTGACAGTCCCGTCATCGATCCAGTCATCATCAGGATCCGGGGTAGGATCGGGAGTCGGGTCAGGCGTAGGATCCGGGGTGGGATCCGGCGTCGGGTCGGGAGCAGGCGCCGGTGCTGCGATGGATACGGTCACCTTTGCTGCCGCGCTGTCGCTGTGGTTGGTATCTCCGAAGACCTTGTACCATACGCAGTAAGTGCCTGCAGACGTTCCTGTCGGAATCGCCGTATCGTAATTGCCCGTTGCGGCGCTTTCGTTGCCCAGTGCATACTTCAGGGTACCGCCGGTAGCGGAGCCTGCATTTACCAGCGCCTGCGCAGAGCCGTTTGCAACCAGTCCGGTCCGTGCCGTCGGTGCGGTCACGGTGGGTGCTGCCTTGGTCACGGTCAGCGTCACGGTTGCTTCGCCTCTCGTGGTTTCGGACTCATAGACTGCCTTGATGGTGGTAGTACCCACCTTTGCGATGGTGATGACACCGGTAGTGGCCCCTACAGTTGCGACAGACGTGTCAGAACTCGACCAAGTCCAGGTGCCGGTGCCTCCGCCGGGATTTGTAACAGTTCCGTGGAATGCAAAGCCGGTAGTGCCATAGGTCAGGCTCTTATTCCCCTCGGTGATGCTGACGCCGGCATTGCCCAGTGCTCTGGCGGTGACATTCACTGTCACGTTGTAATTGTTGTAGTTTCTGCAGCCCGTCACAGGGATCGTAACGAAGGCTGCGGTATTGGCAGTCTTTGCGGATACGGAGAAGGTCAGGGTCGTTCCATTAACGCTTGCTGCCGTGACAAAATCATTGGTAAAGACGGGTACGCCGTATGCGCCGCCCTCGGGCAGTGCAGGAAGAGTTACCGTCAGGTTCTGCTGCGCTCTCTCCGCTCTTACATCTCTTGCCACAGAGGTCGTTCCGGTATAGGCCACGGGGGCAATCGTCAGGGTTCCGTAGGCCAGATTTGAAACTGCATTATAATTTGTTCCGTTCGCCACATCGAAGGTAACAGAATAGGTACCTGAACCTGTCGGTGCGGTCGCGGATTTTGTATAACTCGTTCCGGCTGTTCCGGTGTAGTATACGGTGACTGCGCCGGCGCCGTTGCGGCCACTCTTTAATGCAGGTGCCGTGACCGACTGAGCGGATCCTGTGTAGGAGCGATTGGTGGTTGCAGTGATGTTGTTAAAATCACTTACTGTCGGCGTTGCCTTCTGCAGGGACCAGGTCGCAGTCCTTGTTCCGGAATAATTCCCTGTTCCGGTAATGGTCAGAGTATTATTCCCTACATTGGTTGCAGTTCCACCAGAGGTGATCGTATATGTCACAGGGGTATCCCCAATCTGCACGCTTGTGATCACCACATTCTGCGAAGAACCGTTATACACATTCTGGGTTCCCAAGTTGATCGTCGCACCGGAGATGGGCGTTCCTACGATGGTAACCACCACGTTTCGAATAAAAGGAGCATAGTTCTCCGACCGAACCGATACGGGCAGTGTCACCACATCACCGATATGCATGTTACTCAAGGTCGCCGTGACATCGCCGGTGGTGGAATTTACCGCGAAATTCGAAACCGTTGTGGAATGAGACGTGCCGGATACCGTTGCCGCTCCGCCTACGAGGTAACGAAACTCCCCGGGATTTTTC
Organism: Lachnospiraceae bacterium; assembly: GCA_016286555.1. Classification (GTDB taxonomy): domain Bacteria; phylum Bacillota; class Clostridia; order Lachnospirales; family Lachnospiraceae; genus AC2028. The sequence continues at coordinate 8,170 of JAEETA010000017.1, forward strand.
CCGTCAAACGTATCTGACACACTTGTCGAAATCGCAGTGTTTGTGTAAACCTGTTCGATTGCCTTATTGCCAATCCCGGTCGCCACCGCAGTACCCGACTTACAAAATAGATATTTATAGCTTGCATTATTGCCATTTACACAGCAGCCATCCAAATATATAGTTCCCGAACCATTGTAGTTATTTGAAGATTTAATGATGCTGCCATCAAGTACGCAGTTCGTTAATGCTTTTAACCTTCCTTTGACGGTAAGGCTTCCTCCAAACACGCAAAGATTTGCCATGTTTATATTACTTCCGCCAGTGTACCCGGTAAAACCAATTCCGTTAGTCCCCCCACCATCAAACGTCGATTGGCCTCCCCGAATGATTACCTTACAGTTTGCTCCACTGGAAAGTACACCCGCACCAATGGTTTCTACAATTCCACCATCAATCTCAAAAACCCCATTAACTATCCATATCCCTCTTAATCTCGGATTATGTTCTTCATTTAATTCTACCTTTCCTGTTACTCTTCCACTTTGAATTCGTCCCGCTCTGGAATTATTACAGTTAATGAATATTCCGGCATTTTCGCTGAAGCCATCTGTACTTGGTATAGCATATCCTAATACTGTAGCCGTACAGTTTTGTTCTATGTCAAGAGTATCGCAATAGATTCCATATGCTGTGGGGCCTGAATCCAAACCAAGTACTTCATCAGCCTTTCCTGTAATACTTCCACTACTACCTGCCTTTATGCTTATTCCGCCGCCATAGACTTGAATACCCCTGCTGATAGTTACGCCACCGGTTGATTCACCGATCAAGGAACCACTTCCGTCTAGGACAAGATTTCCGTTATAAATTTCAATTCCTGTCTGATTATGGCATACCTGTTGACCAACTGTCTTTGCTGTTACAACTGCATCCTTAATAACAACATTGTAATCACCCACATTTTCTGTTCTTAAACCGTGACTGTAAGCATAATGAGTTGAAGATGAGCTGTTGCTTCCACCGAAAAGGCTAATCGTTCCATCAGAAAAGTCCACCGAATTTCCGGCCTTTGCTAAAACCCACATCCCGTAGGAATAAAAATTTTGCGTGTAGGGGTTTATGCGATTTCCTCCTCGTGCTGTGAGCGTTCCGCCGGTCACTTTTACCTCACCACCCGAATTATTGATCAGTTTTGCAACATCGATACCCGCTGTATATCCGGTTGAGGTTGTTGCATGATTATCACTAAGATTTCCACCATTTGCATATAATGATCCATCTGATAATTCCAAGTTACCTGAATATAGTCCAAAACTGCAAAGAACTATATTACCGGCCGTATCTACGCTAACGTTCCCTCCGATAGCATTAACTTCTGCGCTTTTTTGCCAATATTTTTCAGCTGCATATATACCGGCACTCATGGGATACCCAGTAGTAGTTTGCGTTATGTTCACATCTCCGCCTTCTGCTTCGATGGTAAGCGTTCCGCCACTCTGTTCCTCGATGGTAAGTGTACCGGTACAGTAGATGCCGGCAGCGCGGTAGGTTACAGAATCTCCAAAAGGTGAACCGTAAGCATACAATAATGGGCTTTTTCCAGGGGCATTTCTAATGGTCAGGTTTCCATCCACATAAATTCCATACGCTTCATTTTGAGTGGCACCATAAGGAAAAGTCCCGGATAAGTAATTATCATCGTCACCAGTCCAGTTACATTCCAAAACGATGTCCCCATTTGCATAAAAGGCGGTGTATTTTCCGCTTTGACCGGGAATCTCAAACTTACAGTTACTATCGTTGAACCCACTCTCCATTAAATGATCTAGTCTTAGAACACCATTATCATAAGACGCAAATGATGAATAAGTAGTGCCAACTAGACTGATTGCATTACCGCCATTGTATTCACCCGGATCCGACATCAAGATCTGTGTCGCAACCGCAGCTTCTGCAACAGGTGCATAGTCCAGCCCCTCGGCAATCCCTGCAGGCATGGGAAGTACGCCCAATACCGTCACTGCAAACAGTGCCAGCATCAGTACCGATCCCAGGACTCGTTTTTTGATGATGCTTTTGTGTCTCATTTTACCCTCCCTTGAAATGATGATTGTGCTCTTTCTTTGGACCGAGCATAGTGTCCCCAGTCTTCCTCTCCATTCTGTCACATAATCGCCTTCTCCACTATGTACGAAAGTACAGGTTGACAACAAAAATTACATCAAAAACGCCCCGGGATAAATCTCATCCCGAGGCGTTCCATGTCTGTTTGTTATTCCGGTACCACCAGGCCTCCTGTCCTGGCCTTGACAGCCAGCTCCAGGCGGGAGCGGAAGCCGGTCTTCTGCATCATGTTGGAGATGTGCATCTTTACGGTGCGTTCCGAGATCCCCAGCTTATCAGCGATCTCCTTGTTGGAGTAGCCGGCGGTGAGTTCCCGCAGGACCTCTGCCTCCTTATCGGTAAGCTCTGTGCTGACCGCATTTCCCAGCCGCACTTCCGGAGGACTGTCGGGGTAGACGGACTCTCCGTTCATGGTCCTGCGCATGATCTCCAGGATGGGCTGCTCCTGCACCTCCTTGTACCAGAAGCTCTCGGCGCCGATGCTCCTGGCTCTGTCGATGTAGGAAAGTTCCGGCATGGAGGTAACGATGAGGATCCTGGTCTCGGGACGGATGTCCTTGATGAGACGTGCTGCCTCCAGGCCGCTCACCCCCTCGGTCATGACGATGTCCATGATGATAAGGTCCACGTATTTTTTTCCGACGAACTCCACCGCCTCCTGCGCTGTGTTTAAGGATCCCATGAGTTCGAACTCCTCCGAGTCGTTCACTGCTCTCTCAAACACCTGCCTGGACATCAGGAAGTCATCTACGATCAACACTCTGTAGGACATACTCTACCTCCGGGAAAAAGCTCGGCATTTCCCATCAATCGCTATCTCATCAGTCTCAGAGTCATGCGGAATCTCGGCTTGCTTTCGATTTCCATGGTGCCGCCTGCCGCTTCCACTTTACGACGCAGGTTGCGCAGACCTCCGCCCTCCCGGATCTCTCCGGCATCCACATTTTTACTTTCACCGTTATTCTCAAATACCAGTGTATAGCCTTCCCCATCCTCGGTAACGGTGATATAGGCCTCGTCCCCTGTGGTATGGCCGGATACATTGGTCACATGAACAGAGATTGCCGTATCGATGATGCTAATATATCGCTCATCCGCAGGAATCCTGCCACGGAGGATCGGATTGACTCCCATAGACCCGGACTGCGCAAAGCATTCCGGATAAGCCTCTTCCAGTTCTGCTTCCCCCAGCGTTTTTTCGGAAAAGCTATCCGGCGAGGCGCCTTCCAAAGGTTGCCGTTCCTTCCGGAGCTTTGCTGCGGATACAGCCTTTCCTTCGAAAGGAGCTTCCACCTGCGCAGTGATCCCGGCAAAGAACCGGTCCCACGCCCTGTGCAGTGTCTCTCGATCCACCTCACCGGGACAGAGAATCGCCCGCTTCGTCATCAGGAGACAACGCCCCAGGCTGTCATGGATCCAGGTCTTCACCTTCAGTGCCTCCCCCTCCAGGGACAGGTACCCGGCGATGCCCGCCAGTCCGTGCTCTGCGGCTCTTTCTTTTTTCCAAAGGTTTGCTAAAAAAGCATTCTGCAACGGATACTCGGCAGACAGCTCCATGGTCTCGGTCTCATCCTCTTCCCGCACCGAGATGGCTGCACCGATGGCTTCCGGCGTGCCCATTTCCGCAACCGCACGATCAATGACAGAGCAACTGCCTTCACGGGCAACCTCCTCTCCGAGATCCGCTTCCACGATCATGCGGAAAGATACGGCATCCTCGGTCTGTCCTGCATATACCTTCACATAGCAGGCACTCTGTGCCTCTTGCAGGATCTTCTCGAAGAGCTGGTATGCATAGATGATCAGCAATGCAGGGACATCCGCCTTACCGGATTCCTCGTAACCGGTAGAGAGCCCTGAGAGCTGATAATAGTCAAAGGTTTCCTTGATGGAAAGAGAAAGCTCGGTGGTGGAAAGCAGACCTCTGCTGTCGGCGATCAGCTCGAGATTGCAGCGCCGCTTGGCATAGGCAGCAAGGCAGGAAAGGTGAATGAGGCTTTCCTGAAAGGCATCCCCCTCCTTGTCCCAAAGTTTCTCGTAGGACTCCCTTGCGGAATCATACTCGTCCTGAATCGTGTCAAACACACTATTTCTGATCCAGTCTTTCTCCTCTATCAGGGATCTGGAAGGAATGAGGCCGATGGCAATGCAGCTCTCCCAGATGCCGATGTACTGGAGCAGGATCACCTCCTGAATATTGAAGAGGGAAATCCCCATGATCCTGGGGCTGGAGCCGCCTCTGAGGTAATACCAGATCCAGAGCAGGACACCGATGCTCTCCACCACAATGGGAAGAGCGATGTATTTTTTGCAGGAAGAGATACGGCAGCGATGGAACACCATCAGAATGGCAGAAAGTCCCAGAAGCGCATACCAGGCGATGACCACATAGTTCAGGATCCGGTAAGTGGTGGTGTAGCCCTCATCCGTGTACCGGATCTACATCGCCAGTTCATGAAAGTCATTGGTCAGATACAGCAGAATAAGCAGGAAGGACAGTCCCATGAGTACCAGGGATACCTTTTTATTTCTCCGCAGATCCTTCCGGTTTGCAAAATCAGATATTCCTCGGGATACAGGGCGGACGGAATCCCCTCCGCCGATGTTGATCCCTGCACCAAAGGACAGCACGGGCAGGGTGATGATGGGAATATAATACGCATACCACAAAAGCCTGTAAACCACCTCCTGAGGGGTATCCAGACTGTAGCGGAAAAAGCGCAACACAAAGAGCAGGAACAGCATCAGGCCGCCGGTCTGCAGGCTGCGCCGGATATACGGTTCCACGATTTCTTTTCCCAGTGAGACGGTCCAGAACACAGCCAGTGCCATGTAGGAGAAGGAGGTAACATGCTGAATGGGCGTAAACACGCTCACGATGTTCCAGACTTCCGTCAGCACGAACCAGACCGCCACGATGATAGATGTTTTTTGTCTTCCTTTTACCATGAATCTATCATTCCACCAAAACCGTAATTCCCGCAACGTACAAAAGTACAGGTATGTCTATTTTTTCTTTCCGGGCTGACCGGTTTTTTTCTGGATCTCCTCCAGGAACTCTCTGTATCTGTCGGTGGTGGTCATGTTGGGGTTGCCCCGCACCATGGAACGCACCAGGAAATCCTTCACGGAGGACATCCGGTCGTGCTCTTCCAGCATCCGCCGGAAGCGCAGCTGTGACTCCGTCATCTCATCCCGCATTTTCTGGATGGATTCGGTGGGCAGTGCTTCCCTGTACCGGTCTTTCAGAAGGTTCATCTTCTGCTCGGTTTCAGCCTTCCAGTTCTCCCAGCTCTCCTGGGTTCTGTCAGTGATGTCATCGACCTTCTGGTTCAGCTCATCCAACTTCTGGGAGAGGGATTCTTTCATCTGCTCGATGTCCTGAGAGCCCAGAGCGATGACCACATCCAGGCGCTTCTGCAGTCTGCCCATCTCCGCTCTGGCCTCTTCCATGCGGACCAGGATATTGCGCAGGTCGATGGCAGCCTTCACGGAAAGGCTCAGGTCCACGAGAAATCCTGCCATCAGCAGGTCCGTGATCACGGTAAGCACATGCTCCGGGATCTTCAGCACCACACCGGATACCGCCTTGTGCAGCACCAGGTTGATGAAGAGGGTAGCGACGCCCCAGGCGATGCTGGAGCTTAAACAGATGTGCCCGCGGTAGTTGAAGCGCTTTGGCGTATAGTCCCAGTATCGCACCTTGAAGATCCGCAGCATCAGTTCTCCCGTGACGAGCTCCAGCAGGGTGGCCGCAAACATTCCCGACAGGAATGTCAGAACCAGATTTCCTTTGCAGGGGATGGCAGCAAAGAGCATGATGATCCCGCCGCTTCCGTAGATAGGAAGAAAGGGGCCCCGAAGGAAGCCCCTGTTCACGAATCTGTGCTGCTTGGCAGACACATAGCATGTCTCCCAGATCCAACCCACCAGACAATATACAAAAAAGAAAAAGATCCATTGTATCGCAGTATATTCAGCCATATCTTTCCCTTTGAGATGTTCTTGTGCGATGTTTCTGTGCGATGTTTCTGTGTAAAGTTTCTATGAGAAGGTAATGACGGCGTTCTTGGGCTCTCTGGATTTCTCCACGGAAACCGCATGGAGCACAGGGCCTTCCCCATCATAATCTTTGAAAAACTCTTTCGTCACGGTAGCCGTCACCACCACCCAGTCCTTGTCATGGATGGAATCTGCCTCCGCATATTCACAGGCGTATCCCAGAAATGCCATATCATCGGCACAACAGGTCATGGCCATACGGCCGGGGATGAAATATCCCTTGGGGAAATCATCGGGGCGCATGCACAGGGCCTGGAACACGATGGTCTTGCCCACATAGCGCTCTGCGTGATCCATGGCATCCAGGTACCAGATACCGTAGGTTTTTTCATCCAGCACGATCTCCTGCTGGTCCAGGCTATAGGGCAGATCTTCCTCAAAGATCTCGTTGATCTCTCCCTTGGAGTCCTCAAAGACCACATCGGCGGTAGGCGCCACGGCCTTCACATTCCTGCGGTAGGACGGGAGCTGATCCCGAACGGTATCGCAGCGGTTAAAGATGATGAGCTCGGACTTCCGGAGCATCTCCGCCAGCAGGCTCTTCATGTTGGTGTAGTACATGGGGAAGGTGGATCCGTCGATCAGGGTGATCTGCTGATCCAGCCGCCAGTTCCAGGGGAGTTTCATCTCCTTGGCATTCCACATACCGTTCCACTCCACAATGATGCGGTCCGGCTTGTACTCCCGCTCCAGTCTGGAGAGCTCCGCGGGAACGAAAGCGCTCTGCTCCGGGATCACCACCAGATCGGTCCTGCTGCGCTCCAGGAGGGGAATATCATACTCATTCTCCCCTTCCTCACACAGCAGCAGCAGTGTTCTTCCTTTGATCTGAAAATAGTTCTGGGCGAGGGTGAACTTAATGAACTCCGTCTTACCGCTCTCCAGAAATCCATTGATCATATAGACAGATTTGGTTTTCATGAAAACAGCTCCTTCAGCTTATCTTCCTTCAGTTCGGAACCGATGACGCAGATCTTACCGGTGACCTGAGGCTTGCCGGAACGGACCTCCTGCTCTTCGGGCACATAATCGTAATAGATCCAGGTGCCGTCCTGGGCGGGCACCATGCCCTTGGCACGGAGGATCACACCGTACTCGCCGCTGTCGAGAGCGGAAAGGATACGGGAGATGTCATCCTGCGTATATTTCTTGGGAGACTCCATGCCCCAGCTGGTAAAGATCTCATCCGCATCATGACCGTGATGATGATGGTGGTGGTGATGATGCTCATGCTCATCCTCGTCGTCATCGTTGTCATGATCATGGCAACAGCCATGATCATGATCCACTTCCTCATGAGCGTGCTCATGAGGATGTGAGGGATGGTGGTGGCAGCATTCATGATCGTCATCGTCGTCACCATCGTGATGGTGGTGGTGGCAGCATTCATGATCATCATCGTCGTCATCATCGTGATGATGGTGGCAGCAACATTCCTCATCATTATCATCGTCATCGTGATCATGATGATGGTGGCAGCATTCATGATCGTCATCATCGTCATCATCGTCATCGTGATCCACTTCCTCATGAGCGTGCTCATGAGGATGTGAGGGATGGTGGCACTCACACTCCGGATCGTCACACTCCTCTCCATCGTGATGATGGTGATGATGGTGATGGTGCTCTGGCTCCGCCTTGGCCTTCTCCATCATCTCTGCCAGCAGCACATCGATCCTGTCAGCGCCCTCGATGGTAGCCAGCACGTCTGCGCCGTCCAGATCAGCCAGAGGGGTGGTGATGATGGTGGCCTTCTGATTGTGCTCACGGATCAGAGCCACAGCCTCCGCGATCTTCTCCTCGGATACCTTGTCGGTACGGCTGAGGATGATGGTGCCTGCATACTCGATCTGGTTGATGAAGAACTCACCGAAGTTCTTGATATACATTTTTGCCTTGGAAGCATCCACAACGGCTACAGCGCTGTTGATCTGCACATTCAGCTCGCCGGCCACACGCTCCACTGCCTTCAGCACATCGGAGAGCTTGCCGACGCCGGAGGGCTCGATAAGGATGCGCTCGGGTGCGTAGGTGGAGATCACTTCCTTTAGGGAAGTACCGAAATCACCCACCAGGCTGCAGCAGATACAGCCGGAATTCATCTCACGGATCTCGATACCGGACTCCTGCAGGAATCCACCGTCGATACCGATCTCGCCGAACTCGTTCTCAATGAGGACGGTCTGGCTGCCATTCAGGGCTTCCTTCAGGAGCTTTGCGATCAGGGTCGTCTTGCCTGCTCCCAGGAATCCGGATACCACATCAATTTTCGTCATTTTTTCCTCCTTTGCCCGCACATATCCCGCAGGCATCACGACTTTGGAAACATATTTTTATCATAGTTCGAGTGGAACTGTAAGCCGGGTTCTGTCGTGTGTGATCATCTATCTAGTACGACTGTCACCAGCCGCATCAAGCGACCTACCTGAAAGACGGCCGGGCCGGCCTTAACCTTTCGTTTTGGTCTTGCTTCGGATGGGGTTTACACAGCCGGACCCGTTACCGGGCCCGCGGTGGTCTCTTACACCGCCTTTTCACCCTTACTGATTGCTCAGCGGTTCTTTTCTGTTGCACTGGCCTGGGAGTCACCTCCACCAGACGTTATCTGGCATCCTGCCCTATGAAGCCCGGACTTTCCTCACCCCGCTTACGCGGGCCGCGATCACATGTCCCACTCGTACCTGATCAAAAACGGTACGCTTCCTTATACACGGAAGCAGCTGCCTCCCACGAACTCTCTGCAAATGGAGTTGTTGGGAAGGAATTCGCTGGGCACGCTCAGGAAATAATCCAGGAATTTCAGGAGACGCTTTGCCTCATAATATTCCGGCTCATCCTTGCCGATCTCAAAAAGCAGCGGCTCGGCAAAGGGCTTGAGCAGTGCCAGCTCGTAGATCAGTGCGGAATTAAACATAGCATCCGCTTCCTCCTGGAAGGGGAAGATGTTCTCTTCCTCACCGCGACGGACGGAAGCCCACATACCCAGGGTACGCTTTGCATCCGATCCACGGGTTCTTGCGTCACGCACCATGCGACGCAGGAGTCTTGCGTCGGTGGTGGCGATACGGTTGTGTGCATCCACATTGATGCTGGTGAGAGCGGAGATGTAGATCTTAAACTTGCTCTCATTGGGCAGTGCATAGGACATTTTTTCATTCAGTCCGTGGATGCCCTCGATGACAAGGATGTCATCTTCCTCCAGCTGCATGTAATTGCCGTTGTACTCTCTCCGCCCGATCTTGAAATTAAAGGTGGGCAGTTCCACACGCTCTCCCTTCAGGAGCTTCAGCATGTCTTCGTTGAACTTCTTGGTATCAATGGCTTCGATGCACTCGAAATTGTAATTGCCGTCCTCGTCCAGGGGGGTGTCCTCCCGGTTGACGAAGTAATCGTCCAGCGCCACGGGATGGGGTTTAAGGCCCAGGGTCCGCAGCTGAATGGACAGGCGGTGGGAGAAGCTGGTCTTACCGGAGGAGGAAGGTCCTGCGATCATGACAAACTTCACATTGCCGCGGGCTGCGATCTGCTTAGCAATCTCACCGATGCGGCGCTCCTGCTCCGCTTCCTGCACCAGGATCAGGTCGTTCATTCCGCCCTTGCAGATGCGCTCGTTGAGCTCGCCCACGCACTTTAATCCGATCTGATGACACCAGCGATGGGTGGTCATAAAGGTATCGTAGAGCTTTTTCTTCTCACGGAAAGGATCCACCACGGTGGGAGTCTTTCGATCGGGAAGCACCAGCATATAGCCCTCGCCGTATGCAATGAAGTCAAAGTACTTCACATATCCGGTGCGGGGCAGCATGTAGCCGTAGAAATAATCAAAGTATCCGTCCAGCTCGTAGATGTTGACTCTGGAACTGCGGCGGTACTTGAAGAGTCCCACCTTGTCATCCATACCGCAGCTTTCAAAGAGAGCGACGGCATCATCGATGGGCAGGGAACGCTTCATGAAGGGAATGTCTTTCTCCACCAGCTCCTGCATCTTCTCCCGGATCTCGCCTGCGATGGCATCGGATACGGGGAAGCCTCCCTCGGGATTGACAAAGAGGCCGTTACCTACGGCAAAATCCACGATGGTGTGATTGGCAACATCGGCGCCGTAGATCTCCTGGATGGCCTTGATGAGCAGCATGGTTGCGGCTCTCACATAGGTCTTATGTCCGATGACATCCTTCAGGGTGAAAAATCTGACATCACTGTCTCTGTCCACCTTCTTGAAAAGCTCACGGATCTTGCCGTTGTCGCTCACTGCTGCGATGGGCGCATCGTATCTGTCCTGAAAATCTCTCGCCACATCTTCCCAGGTGTGATTTCCGGAATAGGTTCTCAGTTCCCCGTCAATGTTCAGCGTAAAAGTAGCCATGTTCACCTCCGATTTCACGCGTCTGCCGCGCGTAATTCCGTCACCACACGCGCCAGGGCGTTCCATTTTCGTTTTTGATCGATCTCGGATAATCTCACTTCCGGTCTGTTAGGCAGTCCCTCCAGCTCCTCCCGAAGTTTTCGTAAGGACTCCTCTTCCTCTGCAAGATACGCTCCCGCATCATGCCACAGGAGCAAGTCTGCTCCATAGCGATCCGACAGTTCCAACGCCGCAGCGCCTGCTGCATCCTGCAGATCCGGTATTCCTGACAGAAGCCGCGTCAGCGCCTGCAGATCTCTGACGCCCTTCTCTTTAACGTCACGCTCTGCCGGTACCACCAGCATAGGGAAATACCATTTCCCCTCATCCTTCAAAACCTCTCCCCGGATCAGGGTAAAGCCCTGCTCCCGCAGAAAAGCTCTGAAATGCATGAGTTCCGACTGAGGCTGCAGTACGAGAAACTGCATCCGGGAGATAACATCCATACCGCCGGTCAGGATTTCTTCCATGAGGGCACCGCCCATGCCTGCGATGACACAAGCGTCACATTCTCCCGGCTGAACACCGGCAAACCCGTTGGAGATCCGGGTTTCGATCCGGGCCTCCAGTTCCTCCTCACGGATGTGCTCCTTTGCCCGCTGTAAAGGGCCTTCCCGCAGGTCCGCTGCGATGACGCGCTCTGCGATCCCGCGCTTTATGAGTTCGATGGAGATAAATCCGTGATCGCAGCCGATGTCTGCGACGGTAAAGGGTCTGTCCGAAGCGGGAGCAGAGATATTTCCCTGTCCCGCAGCGGCCAGTTGTAGTATTGTTTCCAGTCTGTCCGAAAGGGTCATATTACTCCAGGAAATCCTTCAGCTTCTTGAGACGGCTGGGCTGGCGAAGCTTCCGCAGTGCCTTTGCCTCGATCTGACGGATTCTCTCACGGGTGACGTCAAATTCCTTGCCCACCTCTTCCAGAGTACGGGCACGGCCGTCATCCAGACCGAAGCGCAGCCGCAGCACCTTCTGTTCACGCTCTGTCAGAGTCTCCAGAACCTCACCCAGCTGCTCTCTTAAGAGCATCTGCGTTGCCGCATCCGCAGGTGCGGGCACATTGTCGTCCTGGATGAAGTCGCCCAGATGGCTGTCCTCCTCCTCACCAATGGGAGTCTCCAGGGAAACGGGCTCCTGGGAGATCTTCAGGATCTCACGGACGCGCTCCACAGGCATGTTCATCTCAACGGCGATCTCTTCGGGGGTAGGTTCACGCCCCAGCTCCTGCAGCAGCTGTCTGCTGACGCGGATCAGTTTGTTGATGGTCTCCACCATATGTACAGGAATACGAATGGTCCTCGCCTGATCCGCAATGGCTCTGGTGATGGCCTGACGGATCCACCAGGTGGCGTAGGTGGAGAACTTGTATCCCTTGGTGTAGTCGAATTTTTCTACGGCCTTGATAAGGCCCAGATTACCCTCCTGGATCAAATCCAGGAACAGCATGCCACGGCCCACATAGCGCTTTGCAATACTGACCACCAGACGGAGGTTTGCTTCTGCCAGACGCTTCTTGGCGTCCTCGTCGCCTTCCTCCATGCGCTTTGCCAGCTCAATCTCTTCCTCTGCGCTCAGAAGGGGAACCTTACCGATCTCCTTCAGGTACATACGCACAGGGTCCTCGATGCTGATTCCCTCGGGCACGGAGAGATCGATATTTTCCATATCGACTTCTTCTTCCTCGGAGATGTCCATCTCCTCGGGGTCCTCGTCGGGTACCTCATCCTCCATGCGGATCACGTCCACATTGATGGTGTCCAGGAACTCCAGCACCTTGTCGAACTGGTCCTCGTCCAGCTTCAGGTCGGCGAAATGGTCCACCACTTCCTGATACTCGAGGACGTTCTTCTTTTTCTTGGACATTGCCTGAAGGCTGTGGAGACGCTCCTCAAAACGAACCTGGTTGCTCTCCTCCTCCTTCAGCTCCTCGCTGACAGGCTCCGTGATCACTTCCTGTTTTTTCTTTGCCATGCTTTCTCCCTTTCTCAAAGAAAGATCATCGATCTTTCATTTTTCACTGTTGTTTGACGCTGGCCTGCCGGTCTCCCGGTCAGAACAGCTTCTTCCTTCGCAGTTCTTCCAGTTGCTGCCGCTTTCGCAACGCTTCCTGCATGTGCTCGATGGAAGGATCCTCCGACGCCGCGTAGACCGCAACGCTGTGTTCCTTCACCTTAAACACCAGGTCCTGCAGGATCTTGCTCTTCTCCGGGGATTCCAGCAGCTCCGACAGGTCGGCGCCGATGACGCCTGCCACCTCGGGAAGCTCCTCCTCGGAAAAACTGTTCATAATGGATGCCGGATTGTAGGTTCCATCCTTCAGGGCAGTGTAAACCACATCCGCCAGTCTGGCGTTCAGCCCTTCCGTGTAATCCTCCGGCTGAAGGTAAGCGGAAATGGGACCGAAGAGCTCCGGTTCCTCCGTCAGCCAGGTGAGCAGGAGTTTCTGGTCTCTGGCTGCTGTATTTTCCGGCTCCCGTTTTGCTCTGGTAGACTGAGGACGCTCGTAAGGGGATTTTTCCGGTGCCGTCCCCTCCCGGACCCGCAGTTCCTTCTGCAGCGCATCGGGGTTGATCTGGTACCGCTCGCAGACCGCCTGGAGATAATTGTTCCTGGCCAGTCCCTCGGGCACCTTCAGCAGCAGCTTCATGACTTCTTCCTGGAACCGGGTCCTGGAATCGGGATCCGTCTGGTCGGAGCTCTCATAGAGCTTTCGCACCTGGAAGAGGAAGCCGTTCTCCGCGTTCGCAATGCGCTCCCGGAAGGCTTCGCTGCCGTTTGCCTTAATGAATTCGTCCGGATCCTTCTGGGGACTCAGGTTAATGACCTTACAGCTCAGCCCTGCTTCCCTGCAGATCTCGATGGCCCGCAGCGCTGCGGTGACCCCCGGTCCGTCACTGTCATAGGCCAGGTAGATCCGGTTTCGATCCGTGTGCCTGCGCAGGAGGTTTGCCTGCTCCACGGTAAATGCAGTACCCAGGGATGCCACAGCTTCGTCAAAGCCAGCCTGATGCATGGCGATGACATCCATATAACCCTCGCAGAGAATGAAGTGATCGGCTCTGGACCGTCTGGCCAGATGATAGCCGTACATATTTCTGCGCTTATTGAAAAAATCGGTCTCCGGGGAGTTCAGGTACTTGGGCTTTGCATCTCCCATGACTCTGCCGCCGAAGGCAATGACATGTCCCGCAGCATCCTGAATGGGGAACATCACCCGGTTCCAGAAGAGGCCCGAAAGCCCGTCCTTCTCGTTAAAGGATGCCAGACCCGACAGCCGGATCTCTTCATCCGTAAAGCCCTGCCCCCGCAGGTACTCGATGACCTGGGAACTGTCCTTGCCCGAGTATCCCAGACCGAACTTCAGGATGGTCTCATCCGTCAGCTGTCTGCCATGCAGGTATTCCAGTCCCCGCTCTCCGTGGGGAGAATGGAGTTCCTTATAGAAAAAGTTCCCCGCCTGTTTGTTCAGCTCCATCACCCGTTCCCGGGTCTGCATTCGCTTTTTCTGCGCAGGGCTGTCCTCCTGCTGAGGAAGACTGACGCCGGCCCTGGCGGCCAGTGTCTGCAATGCCTCGGGAAAAGTCATGCTCTCATACTTCATGAGGAAGCTGAAGGCGTTCCCGCCCTCGCCGCAGCTGAAGCATTTGTACATCTGCTTTCGCTCGCTGACGGAGAAAGATGGATTGTGATCATTATGGAAGGGACAGAGTCCCACGTAATTGTTTCCCTTGCGCTTCAGGGAAACATACTCGGAGATCAGATCCACAATATTGGTACGCAGGCGCACTTCTTCGATGATCTCATCCGGATAGTACATAGTTTCCCCCTCCATTTTGTCTTTTGACACTTGCGTAATTCAGTGTTCCCAGGATTTAGGAACAAAGAGATCGTTGTAAGTGGTAATGGCGTAGCGGTCCGTCATGGAGCCCACGTAATCGCACACCACCCGCGGCAGCTCTTCGCCCCGCTCCAGGAGCTCTAGATACTCTGCAGGCATATCCTGTTCATGCTCCAGGAAATAGTAGTACAGGGTCTCTACCAGAGCCTCCGCCTTGCTTTCCTCGCTCTTTGCAACGGGATTGGTGTACACGGCCTTAAACATGAATTCACGGATGGCCTTCATGGCATTTCCCACCCGCTCGGACATGCAGATGTCATCCTTGTCGGTGCTGCTCATGATGATGTCATGGATCAGCACATCCAGCCGCTCTCCGGGAACGGATCCCAGAACGCTGCGGATCTCCGAAGGCACATCCTCTTCCTTCAGGATCCCGGCCCGCACTGCGTCATCCATGTCGTGGTGGATGTAGGCAATCTTATCGGACAGGCGCACCACTCTTCCCTCCAGGGTGGCGGGGCGCAGACTGATCTGATGATTCAGGATGCCGTCGCGCACTTCCCAGGTCAGGTTCAGACCCTGGCCGTTTTTCTCCAGGAGCTCCACCACACGAACGCTTTGCTCATTGTGCCGGAAGCCCATGGGACATACTCTGTTTAATGCCCGCTCTCCCGCGTGACCAAAGGGGGTATGCCCCAGGTCATGGCCCAGCGCAATCGCCTCTGTCAGATCCTCGTTCAGGCGCAGTGCCTTGGCGATGGTCCTGGCATTCTGAGACACCTCCAGGGTATGGGTGAGACGGGTTCTGTAATGGTCACCCTCGGGATTTAAGAAGACCTGGGTCTTATCCTTCAGTCGCCGGAAGGCTTTGCAATGCAGGATACGATCCCGGTCCCGCTGATAAACGGGGCGGATGTCGCACGCCGGCTCCTCCCGGTCCCTGCCCTTTGACTCCGCACTTAAGGAAGCATAGGGGCTCAGGTATTCTTTTTCTCGCTCTTCCAGGCTTTCCCGTATGGTCATATTGTCCTCCGGAGATACAGAAAAATCGTCTGCGTTATCGCTCAAATCTTCTTCCCGTGAAAAAGTCACCAATTATATTATTCTGCCCGAAAATCCGATTTCCTTTTTTCAAAAAACTTTTTCCGAAAAAAAATCAGCGCCGCAAAAAGCGACACCGCCGGATGAAAAACGAAACAGGGCGCTAAGCTGTGCTTAACGCCCTTTCATGCAGGAAAAGAGACTCGAACTCTCAAGGTGTTGCCACCACACGGACCTGAACCGTGCGCGTCTACCAATTCCGCCATTCCTGCGAACAACAGTGATATCTTACAATGCAGGAAGCAGAATGTCAAGACGAAATTTTGGATTTTTTTGGATCCAGGCAAACACCGTATTTATGCGGCTTTATACGGATCCGGTAAAGAGAGATCCGGTAACTCCGGTGTAATCTCCGGTGGAATTGTAAGTGGAATTGCTGTTTGCCGCATAGTTTGCGTTGGACTGGACCATGGCTGCAGATACGGTAGCGCTGTAGCCGTAGGAACCGTTGCCCTCAAAGAGCTTCTTGATGTCCTTCTCATCCGCGGATGCCAGCTTCTCCTCGTCCAGGGAAAGTTTTCCGTCCTTGCCCACGGTGATGCCGATCTTCTCCAGGTCGGAGGACTTGCCCGTGGTGGTGGCCTTCAGGTTGGTCATCCGGTTGTCAATGGAGGAATTGCTCACCGCGGAAGTGGTATCCAGCAGGTTGTTGTATTCCTTTACATAGGAGGAAACAGCCGCTTTGCGCTTGTCCTCATTTGCCAGATCCGCTTCTGCGATGCCAGTCACTGCCTTCTGTACCGCATCCGCTGCCGCCGTCACCTTGCTGTAAGCGCCGGTCTTCTGATCCACCGTAGCGGTCTTATGGGATGTGATGGAAGAAAGCACATCGGAAGAGGTCTTCTGGGTCTTTCCGGAAGTGCTGCTTGCCTTGGAAGGATCGGACGCATAATACGCCTTCATCAGCTTCCCGTAGCTGCCGTTCTTCACGGAGGAATACTCCGAGAGCCAGCTCAGGTTGGTCATGGCATCGCTTGACTTACTGGTACTGAGACTGGAAAACAATGCGGAATAATCCTGTTTTGCTGAAATATTGATTGCCATATCATCACCTCCGGCATCCGTGCCTGTCGCCTGTATTTCCTTATACTGTGCAGGTTTCTTGTTACTGATTTTGGGTACAACAAAAGGGCGGAAACATTCATTTCCACCCTCAGAATAGCATTCCCGTCATCTTATGTAAAGTAAAAAAAGCATAAATCCGGCGTACGGAAAAGTCCCGAAAAACCGCTCAGAGCTTGATCTCCAGCATGTTTTCGATGAGGGCCTGAAGCTCCACAGAAACCTCAATGGTGGACATGCTCTCACCGGAAAGACCAAAGATCCCGAAAAGAATGGCTGCGGCTCTGCCTCTGGGGTTTACCACCCGCATAACACCCTCTTCGTTCCCACGCTCGATCAGCTCCTCAAAGCCGTCCAGCAGGCGATAATAGGTCTGCAGGCGCACGGCATCGTACTGATACCGCAGTTCGGGATTCTCAAAGCAGCGGTCCGTGGCAGACTTGGACTCCTTAAAGCTCCTCTGACAGAAGTAGACAAAGGTCTTCAGGATCTCCTTCACCTGCTGTTCCCTGCTTTGCATCAGTGTGAGAAGCAGCTCCGTATCCTGGACACTCCTGCGCTCCAGAACTGCTTTGTACAACTGCTCCTTGGAACCGAAATAATGGAGGACGGTTCCTCGCACCACCTCTGCAGCGTCAGCCACGTCATCCAAATTGACGCCGTAATAGCCGTGCTCCAGAAACAGGCGCTCCGCCTCATCCAAAATCTGTTTTTTCCGTTTTTCCGGACTGATTCTGGTCCTGCCCATGTGTACCCCTCCAAGTTCCCCTGTTTATAAGGAGTATACCTCTTTGTTGACATATGGTCAATAGGTTACAGGTTGCCGCCTAGCTCCCGGACTTCCTCTCCCAGTCGTCCTCTTAAGTAGTCTGCCAGCACCTTGGCGGCATGCTCATGGGACACATAACCGGGATGCATGTGGGCACCGTACTCCTTGGCGCCGGTATCGGGGATGTTCAGGAACATCACATTGCTGTCCCCGGTCTCCTCCCGGTAGGTGTTCACTGCTTCGGACAGATAAGGAGTCAGATAATATCCCAGCATTCCGTAGGTCCAGACGATGTGGCTCTTGGGATAGACTCTGCGCAGGGTCTTCAGGAAATCGATGACCGCAGCGATGACCTTCTCCGCATCTTCACGCACATAGGAGCCGTCGGGATTCCTGCGCTGCTTGCACAGTCCCACCCCGGGCACATGAAGAGGCGGCTGATCAAAAGCGGAATTGTCATTGGTTCCCAGGTTCACGATCACCGCATCGGGCTGCCACTGAGAGAAATCATAGGGTTCCTGGGTCTTCAGCTCTTCCTCGTTGAAGTAACCGGAAGCCAGGCCGCAGACTTTCTCATAAACGGAAGGAATGTTGTGACGGACGTCATTGTCCCAGCCGCAGTACACGCCCCAGCCGCCCTGGGAAAAGAGTCGAACCTCCGCATCCAGCATTTTCCCCAGAAGCCTGCCGTAATGTCTGCTGCAGCTCATGTACATGGCCAGCCAGTCCGTATCCGTTGTAGTACCGTAGGTACCCTCGCCGGAAGTGATGCTGTCGCCGATGATCTCGATCTTATGCTTTGCTTCCCGCACCGGCAGGAACTCGCCATCGGTAGCAAAGCCCTTCACCAGGATCCGGCACTTGTCATCCTCGCTCATGGCCTGGAGCTCTCTGGTAAAGCGTACATTTTTCACAACACCGCCGGTCATGCCACGGAAGAGGCAGATGGCCTCGGTGCCGGGCAGGAGCATCTGACGGGACATAAGGGCGCCGTTCAGTTCGGTGCAGATCCAGGGCTCATGGAAGCCACAATCCGTATCGATGAGGACCCAGAGCTCGGAGCCGTCGCAGTTTACCTCCACAGCGCTGCCGTTAAACAGCAGGGGGATAAAATCCTTGCAGGGAGCGTAACGACCGTGGACTTTCACATTGGGAATCTCGGTCGCTTTGTATTCCTTCAAAAACTGAGAAGCCTGTGTGGGGATCATAGATATTCTCCTTTATCCTTTTGTTTTCGGTCCCGGATGCATAATCATTCATCAAAATCAAGGGAGACCGCGTCCTCTAGTATATCATAGGAGTGCCTTCGGTAAAGCAGTTTTCGCAGGATTTTCTTTGGATTTTCTGTGATTTTCTTTTGCATTTTCTTTGCCCCGTGACGGACTTTTCTGTATAATAGGAAATGCACACGCAAATCTGCGGGTACGGCGAAATGCCCCCTGACTATGTTGCGATCAACACAACAAGCTGAAAGGAGACACGTAGCAGCATGAAAGAACGTTTTGCGGAATACATTCTCGAGCAGGAGCAGATCTGTCGTCAGAACGACACGATCCCCGAGGAACTTTACGTCCAATACGGCGTGAACCGGGGCCTGCGTGACATCAACGGTAACGGTGTCCTCACCGGTCTTACCAGCATTTCCAAGATCAAATCCTTCGAAGTAAAAAATGGGGAAAAGACGCCCTGCGACGGTGAGCTCTGGTACCGCGGCTACCGGGTGGAAAATCTCATCGGTGCCCTGGGAGAAGAAGAATTCGGATTTGAGCGCATTGCCTATCTCCTCCTGATGGGAGAAATGCCCGGCGACGAACAGCTGGAAACCTTCCGTACCGTCATCGGCAAATGCAGGACTCTGCCCAAGAATTTCACCAGAGACGTCATCATGAAGGCGCCCTCCGCGGACATCATGAACTCCATGACCCGGAGTATCCTGACCCTGGCTTCCTATGACCGGAACCTTTCCGACAACAGTGTCGCCAATTCCCTGCGGCAGTGCATCCAGCTCATCGGAGAGTTCCCGCTGCTGGCGGTCTACGGCTACAACGCCTACAACCACTACATCAAAAATGACAGCATGTTCATCCATCATCCCAACCAGACCATCTCCACTGCGGAGAATCTGCTGATGATGCTGCGCCCCGACCGCAAGTACACTCTGACGGAGGCCAAGGTGCTGGACGCTGCCCTGATTCTCCACATGGAGCACGGCGGCGGTAACAACTCCACCTTCACCACCCGTGTGGTCACCTCCTCCGGTTCCGATACCTACTCCACCATCGCGGCAGCCATGAGCTCCCTCAAGGGCCCCAAGCACGGCGGCGCAAACATCAAGGTCATGGAGATGATCTCCGACATCCGGAAGAATGTGAAGGATTTCGCCGACGAGGAAGAGCTGAGCGCTTACCTTTCCAAAATCCTGGCAGGGGAAGCCTTCGACGGCAAGGGTCTCATCTACGGTATGGGCCATGCGGTCTACTCCCTCTCCGATCCCAGAGAGCGGGTGTTCAAATCCTTCGTGCAGCGTCTGGCTTCCGAGAAGGGCAAGGAAAAGGATCTGGCTCTCTACGAATCCATCGAGCGCATCGCTCCCGTGCTCATCGCGGAGAAGCGCAAGATCTACAAGGGCGTCAGCCCCAATGTGGACTTCTACAGCGGCTTCGTCTACGAGATGCTGGGGATCCCGGTAGAGCTCTACACCGCCATGTTCGCCGTAGCCAGGATCGTGGGCTGGAGCGCGCACCGTATCGAAGAGCTGGTCTGCATGGACAAGATCATCCGTCCCGCCTACATGAGCGTAATGAAGGAGCTGGAATAAGCCCACGCAACACAAAAAGAGCACTCTCGTGAGTGCTCTTTTTTCGTGCGAAAGGTTCCTTACTTTACATCCAGCCGGAGGGCGAAGCAGATCTCTTCCTCGTCCAGACGATATGCGGGAAGCAGTGCGGGACCGCAGGAATTGCTACCGACGCCGCTCATCTTGTAGTCCAGATGCCACTCCAGGGTATCCTTCTTTACCAGCTCGTCGCTGTGGGCGCAGCTCTGCAGCTGCCTGTCCCCGTAGGGCGAGAGGTTAAAGGAAAAGAGTCTGTCGGACGTAGCGACAAAGCTGCCTGCCGACACCCCTGTCACTCTTCTGGCGCCGTTTTCCTGGGGCCGCAGGTAGGGTACCTGCAGGCCGTCCACATCGCTGCCGAAGAATCCCAGATAACTGGACAGATGCTTGTCGGGATAGTTCTCATAAGGGCCGTAGCCGTAGTAGGCCACCTCGGTATCCTCTCCCGGCAGATACAGAGTGATGCCAAACCGGGGCAGATAGGGCATGGTGGTCTCACGCTTTCCCTTCAGTTCCAGAAGGAGGTTCCCTGCGCCATCCACGGTCCAGGTGACCTGTCCCCGGAAGAAGGGCTGGCGGGAAACGGAAGCCAGAGAGAAGCTGCTGCGGATACGGATCGTGTTCTCCCCCTTAGAAACATCCACCCGGTAGACTTTCGCTATCGGATCGTCATATCCGGCATCCCGCCACTGATGTCTCGCCCACATATCATTGTCGGTGGGAGCCCGGAAGGTCCCATATTCCATGGGCGCCGTGATCAGCTTTTTCCGGCCCTTTTTCATAGCGGAAAAGAGTCCGGTGCGGGGATCGAGATCATAGGCAAATCCCTTTCCGGTGATGCGGATCACATCTTCCGTCTCTTCTGCGGAAAGCACTGACGCGTTTGTCGCTTTTGCCTTTTGCTTCCCCAGGATAGCCACCTTCCAGTTCTGTACGGCCTCCGGATCTCGGGAAAGTTCCAACTGGTCGAAGCCCAGGAAGTGGCCTTTGGGAAGCAGGATCTCACCGTCAGGGGACGTCCCCTCATCCCGCTCGTTAATGTATTCCAGAAGCAGGCACAGGTCGCCCTTTTTCTGCTTCTTCCAGTCATCAAGCGCATCCTCGAAGCCGGGAAGCTCCAGCAGATCCAGAAGGGAACTGGTATGTGGCGCCGTCTCGGGCGCATCGCAGACGCCCTGCCAGATCACGGCACCGTTGCAGGTCAGGGTAAAACGCAGTGCGACTTTTCCCTTCAGATCCGAGAAGTCCAGCATGTTATAAAGCTGAAGGATGCCTTCGATGGGGCTGGCACCGGCCCGTACGGGTCGGATGGCGTTGCGGTATTCCAGGAGTCCCATATGGGGGATCCGGTCAGGGCTCACCAGTCCGTCCACGCAGAAATTGTTGTCATGGTAACGCTCGCCGCTGTCGCCGCCATAACCGAAACGCACCTTTCCGTCCCCGGTCTTTCCCTGGTATACGGCGTGGTCGCACCACTCCCAGACAAAGCCGCCCAGCATACCTTCATAGCGGTAGATCCGCTGCATGTAATCCTCGATGTCTCCGGGGCCGTTGCCCATGGCATGGATAAACTCACAGAGGACATAGGGTTTCTTCGGCTTATCGCCGGCAAAATAGGTATCGATCTCCTCCGTGGAGGAGTACATCCTGGAGTAGAGATCCAGATTGCTCAGATCGTTTTTGTGGGTACCTGTGGTATGGATACTGCTCTCATAGTGGGTCAGGCGGTCGGGATCATAGCGCTTTGTCCAGGCCAGCGCGTCCTCCACACTCTTGCCGAAGCCGGATTCGTTTCCCATGGACCAGAGGAGGATACAGCCTCTGTTCTTGTCCCGCAGCACCAGGCGCCTCACGCGGTCCACCACCGCATCATGGAACATGGGCATCTGCACCACCAGGCCGAAGGTGTGCTCATGGGAACCGCCGTAGATGGCGGCACAGCCATGACATTCCAGATCCGCTTCCGCAATGAGATAAAAGCCCATGCGCTCTGCCAGCACGGGGAACCAGGGGGCATTGGGATAATGGCTGGTGCGGATGGCGTTGATGTTATGAAGCTTCATGAGCTTTAAGTCGCGCAGCACATGCTCCCGGTCCACCGCATAGCCCACATAAGGGTCGCTGTCGTGACGGTTGACGCCCTTGCACTTGAAGGGGCGTCCGTTCAGGAGGACGACGCCGTCCTTCACGCTCAGGGTCCGTACAGCCACCTGCTCCCGGATCCGCTCCTTCCCGGCGTCGATCACCAGCTCATAGACATAAGGATCCTCTGCGTTCCACAGATGGGGGTTCTCCAGGGTCAGGACCGCTTTGGTCTCCCCCTTCGAAAGCTTTCCTTCCGCTGCTTTTTTGCCCTTTGCATCCCGCAGGGTCAGGCGTACATTTCCTGCCTTTTTCCCGCTCCAGGAAAGGGCTTCAAATGACAGCCTTGCCGTTTTTTCATTTGCCCGCAGGGTACGGACGCGATAGTCCCGCAGGTGATCCATGGGCCTGCGCAAAAGCAGCACATCCCGGAAGATCCCGGTCATGCGGAATTTGTCCTGGTCCTCCAGATAGGTCCCGTCACAGTACTTCAGCACCAGCACGCTGAGAGTGTTCTCCCCGGCAAGGGCAGCCTCCGTGATCTCGAATTCACTGGGGCTGTGGGACACCTGGCTGTAGCCAATCAGGCGACCGTTGATCCAGAGATAAAAGCAGGAATCCACACCCTCGAAATACAGGTAGAGACGTCCCCTCAGATCCTCTTCCGTGAGCGTAAAGGTCCTGGTGTAGGCTGCTGCGGGATTCTCCGCAGGGACGTAGGGCGGATCATAGGGGATGGGATAACGGAGATTGATGTACTGCTGCTGATCATACCCATGACACTGGATGCAGGAAGGCACAGGGATGGTCTTCCATTTATCGCATCCTTCTCCGGAGACGAATGCTTCCGGCACCAGGTCCGGTCTCTCAAAATATGCAAATTTCCAGTCGCATCCTGACAGAAGGGTCACTTCCCCCTCCGGCTCATACCAGCTTCTGGTCTCTTCCGTCCCGATATGCAGAACGGACGGGTCTTCGTAGAACCGCTCCAGCTTCATTACGCCTTTCCTTCCTTTCTTCGCTGTTCCATCCAGCATTTATGACACATGGCAATATAACTGTCATTGCCTCCCAGAAGCACCTGGGAGCCTTCCGTGATCAGATGTCCGGCACTGTCGATCCGGGCGTTAACGATGGCTTTTTTCCCGCAGGAACAGATGGTCTTGATCTCTGTGATGGAGTCCGCCAGCTCCATGAGCCGCTGTGCGCCGGGGAAAAAGTGGGTCATAAAGTCCGTCCGCAGGCCGAAGCAGAGCACCGGCAGATCCTCGTCGTCCGCCAGGAGCCTGAGCTGATCGATCTGCTCCGGTGTAAAGAACTGGGCTTCGTCCGCGATGATAACATCAAAACATCCGGTGGAATGGATAGCGTCAATGATGTTCACCTCCGGAGAAATGACCATCGCATGAGCCTCCAGGCCGATGCGGCTGCGGATCACATCCGCTCCGTCTCTGGTATCGGTGCTGGGCTTGATGAGCCACACCTTGAATCCCAGCTCCTCGTAGTTGAATTTGGTGATCAGGGCCTGAGCCGTTTTGGAGGATCCCATTGCCCCGTATTTAAAGTACAGTTTTGCCATTGTTTCTTACTCTCTTCCCCTCGTTTTTCTATCAGTTCCCAAAGAATTCATCGATGTTCTCCAGCCATTCCTCGGGCGGCATATTCTTTAAGAGATATTTTACCGGCTTTAATGCCAGCACATTCATCACACTTTCCTTATCGTTTTTCGCGGTAAGGAACATGACGGGAATGTCAGATGTTGCGCTTTCGCTTCGGATCATCTCCAGCACCTTGGCTCCGGACACCACCGGCATCTCATAATCCAGCAGGATGAGATCCACCGTATTTTTCGCCAGAAATGTAATGGCGTTCATACCGGAATTTGCCATAAAGACATGGTATTTGGAAGACAGCAGGTTCTTGATCATCCGCAGCATGGTGGGATCGTCGTCCACCACCAGGATCTTCTTTTTTGCTTCCGCTTTCGTGCCCCGCTCGATTGCCTTGTCCAGTACCGCCGCCAGGTCTTTGACGTTCAGGGGGCGTTCCAGCTTCCCTGCCACAGCGGAGATGGTCAGGAGCTTTACCGCTTCCTCCAGTTCTTCCTGATTGCCCACCAAATAGAGCTCCAGTTCCCTCTCGATGACCTGATCCTTCAGATAGACCATCAGATCCGTCTGGGTGCTGATGGCTTCGTCCAGATACAGCACCAGGAGCTTGGGAAGGCTCTCAAAGCGCCCCAGGGCATTCACGTCCGCCTCACAGGGGATCACATCGTAGCCCTCATTCTTCAGGCCGTTTGCGATGGCATTTACCATGAAACTGCCCTTCTCCGCGATGAGCATCACTGTTTTGTCCATCTATTTTTCTTCCTCCTTGGGATTATGCTTTCAGCAACGTATCTCTGTCCAGCTTCGTTACGGCGTTCAGGATCTCTTCCGTCCGGGTCTGCATGGGCTCCGGGATCCGGTAATCCTTCAGCATCTCGCAGATGGCGTCCGCGGTGTCAAAATCAAATGCTTCCGCCGCTTCCCGGATACCGGCAAAGGCTTCCAGGAGCTGCTCCTCCGGGATCTCCGGTCTGTCATCCGCTTCCCCCGCGGGGCCGTCCAGGACGGAAAGCTTGTCTTCATAGCTGCGATAGAGCTCCAGGAGCTCCGGAGTCAGCCGTTCGATCTCTGCGGTATTTTCCGCATCGCCGCAGCTTTCCAGATAAGCGGCACGTTCCGACAGTTCGGTGGCGCCGATGAGTCTGGCGGAGCTCTTTAATGCGTGGACCTTTACGGTATAGGTCTTCAGGTCGCTATGCTGCGAGCTTTCGATGAGGTCCGCGTTCTCCCGCAGGGCTACCCGGAAATCGTGAATAGCTTCCTCCAGGATCTCCCGGGTCATGCAGTTCCGCAGGCCGGCATCGATGTCCAGTCCTTCGATGGAACGCAGGGGATCATCCGCAGGGAGCTGCGCGCCGGGGCGCGATCCCGGAGCGGCTGCGTCCGAGGTGTCCGCGCTCGTTCCTGCGCCGGTGCCGTCTCCCGCTTCCGCAGCTTGCTTCTGCGCATGCTTCTCCGCCTTCAGGAGGCGTTCATACTCTCCCGTACCGGAGTAATATACCATTTCTTTCGGCAGATATTTTGCGGTGGTCTGCTCCAGCCTGCCGGCATCGATGGGCTTGGAGAGATAATCGTCAAAGCCCGCCTGAATGAACTGCTCTCTGGCACCGGAAATGGCGTTGGCGGTGAGGCATATGACAGGCGTGTCGGCACAGAGGTTGTCTTCCATCTCCCGCATCCTGTGGAGGGTCTCCACGCCGTCCATCTCGGGCATGCGCTGGTCCAGGAAGATCAGGTCGAAGTGTTCCTTCCGCACCAGATTTAAGGTTTCGGGGCCGCCGGCACAGGTGGTGACCTGCACCTTCGTAGGCTTTAAGAGTCCCTTGGCCACCGTCAGGTTCATGGCAGTGTCATCCACCACCAGCACCTTTGCCTCCGGTGCCATGAAGCTGACTCTGTATTCTTCGATGCGGCTCACGGACTTGCGATAGGTTTCGTTGAAATCACCGATGGGCTCGGCAGAAACCACCCGCTGCTCCACTTCAAAGGAGAAATCGGAGCCTTCGCCGTAGACGGACTTGACCACCAGCTGGGTGCCCATGAGATCCAGCAGGTTCTTGACGATACTCATGCCCAGGCCGGTGCCCTCGATGGTACGGTTCCGTTTTTCCTCGATGCGCTCAAAGGGCGAGTACAGCTTTGCCAGGTCCTCTTCCTTGATGCCGATACCGGTATCCGTCACACGGATCAGGAGGCCTACGGTATCCTCTCCCGTTGAGCGGCTGTTCATTTCCAGAGTCACGGTGCCTGTCTGGGTGTATTTTACCGCGTTGTTCAGCACGTTTAACGCACACTGTTTGATACGGATCTCGTCGCCGAAGAGGACATGCGGGATGCCGGGATCGATGTTCACCTTCAGCTCCAGGCCCTTCTCCTCCACCTTCGTCGCCACCATGTTGATGAGGTCGTTGATGACGGAGCTGAGCTCGTATTCCACGGGGATGATCTCCATCTTCCCGGCTTCGATCTTGGAGAAATCCAGCAGGTCGTTTACCAGACCCAGCAGGGATTTCCCGGAGTTTTTGATATCCACGGCATAACCGCGGATCTGCTCCTCCTCCGTCTCCCGGAGGATCATCTCATCCAGGCCCAGCACCGCATTGATGGGGGTGCGAATCTCATGAGACACGTTGGAGAGGAAATTGCTCTTGGCCGCGTTGGCCGCTTCCGCCACCCGCAAGTTCTCCCGGAGCTTCGCCTCCTCTTCCATGGCATCGATGTAAGCATCCACCTGGATGGCCATCTCGCGGATGGAATTTCCCAGGATCTCCAGTTCATCCCCCGTGCGAACATTCAGATCCTCCAGGCGCATGGGTTTATCCTCTCCCCCGTTACTCTGATCCCCGGAGAACTCCTCCACGAATCTGGTCATACGGACAATGGGCAGCGCCACAAAGCGCTGAAGGATAAAGTTGATGATGACCACCACGGGGAAAATAACGCACAGAAGCATCATGATCAACTTGATATCAAAGGCGATACCGCTGTCCCCAAGCTCCACCCGAAGCACGGTCTGGCGACCCACCTGCTCCATCTCATCCCAGCCGAAGGCGTCCTCCAGAGATTTGCTCCAGTAGCCTTCCCCGGTAGCGCTGTCCGTTACCACAAAGACGCTGGCGGTCTTGTCCACGTCATCGCCGGTGAGCTCATTTACCAGGGCGTTCATCTTGTCCTCGAAGGTTTCCGCATCGACGCTGATGATCGTGGAAGTTTCCGTCACTGCGTCCGCGTCCTCTGCGTCATCCGTCCCCTTCGTCGCAGGATCGGCGCTCGTCTCGGTTTCAGCGTTTGCATCCTCTGCATCAGCATCCTCTGCGTCCGCGTCATCTGCCTTGTCCGGCACCGTGGTCTCACTTTGCATGCTGTAGTCCATGGAAGCGGTGAGTTCCTCCTGAAGGGAAGGCACCAGCAGATTGGCAAAAAAAGCCGCGGAGATTCCCAGGCCGATGGCCTCCGCCACCAGAATATAGTAGATCCTCTGGCTGATGTTCCCGTGCCGCTTTCCGTCGCTTCCCACCTTGCTCTGCAAAATGGAGCTTCGGAAGGTCATACGGCTTTCGTAAAAATCCGGGTACTTCCGTTTCACACGCTTGAGTGCCATGCGGACCATCAGGAAGGTAACGGTAGTCTGGGGCACCATGGTCAGGAAGCGGTATACGATGTCAATGATCCGAAATGCGGAGAAATTCCCGCCTCCCAGCTGGATAAAGAGCAGGTAGGTAAGACAGCCTACGATAAAATTCTGACAGAGCAGGATCTTCCAGCCTCTCTTGAAGTTCAGATATCCGTCTCTGCGCACCGTAAAATCCGTCATCACGATGTAGGCAAGCAGGTAGAACAGCAGGTAGGACTGGGCCCCCGCAGTATGGAGGAACGCCAGGAAATTCAGGCCAAAACCCAAAATACCCATCTCCAGTCCGAACACCCCCGTAAGGACGCAAAGCGGAATGGGAGAAACAGCAAAAAAGAACATGGAGAAAAAGGACTGGGAAAAATCCGAGAACAGTCCGTAATGGATCAGATATTCCGACAGGACAGACATCAGGATCAAAACGCAGGTGGCAACGACCAGGCGTTTTTTCGCCGTCTTGCGATCCGGTTCCTTGTCCGTGGTGAAAAAGATCGTGTCCGCAACCCACTTCCGGCGCTCTTCCTTTTGCTTCCGGCGCAGGTAGTCGATCTGCGCATTTGCCTCGGCCACCTTTCCTTCCGCATCGGAAATGCAGCCGTTCACATTCTGCTCGATATCCTTCTGAAGGCCCTTCATATTTTCCCTGAAGCGCGCCATTTCTTCTTTGAAGCCTGACATGTCGGGTTTGCTCATGGTTAATCTCCTTGGAGCTTTGACCTTACACTAACAGTATGATTATACTTCATTTCGCGGTTTTTTGCGAAAAGAAAAAGACATCCGAAGGCGGATGTCCTCGTGCATGCGCGGTGATCGCCGGGCGCCGTTATCACTCAAAAAAAGGCAGGAAAAAAGCGCCATCCGAAGCGATCTCGAATGGCGCTCTTACTGGAAAGGTTCATTGTCCATTGGACTGGCCTCCTTTTCATCAGAAAGTCAAGGATCTAAGATACTGTAGATCAAAAACAATATTCTTCATCTCTTACGATCGACTCCTAACTTCCGCTGCAATCTTCTTATGGCTTTTGTCCCATGATCATATGTCAAAGTGAAATAGTAATCTGATCGTTTCGGGACGGTTATGTTTTTTATTGTGCCATGTTTTGCTTCCGCCAGGATTATCAAAAATCACGTGTCCATCGGACCTTACCTGCTTTCTCTATATTTTCCGGATAACCCGGTTACAAAAAAGTGGAACTTGTGGGTCCGCTTTCGACTGTTCTCTTTGGATATCGAAAGGGAGATGTCAGATCATTTTAGTATCCCATTGGACCATACCTTCGCTTTCTGTAGATTTTGGATATTCGATTCGAATCTCAGACGTCTCCGAGCTTTTTGAGAAATCCGTTACCGGATCTCCCCGAACCTTCCGCCGGCTAAGAAGAGTAACTCGCTTCTTTTTATGTTCTCTGTCCTTGTTGTTGAGTCCATAATAATCTATTAACTCAGTTCTGTCAACCCCAAATTCTGAAAATATATAAATAAATTCTTAAGTATTCTGTATAAATAATTCAAATTTGCGGAAATGTTCAGACAAATCAACCTGCATGTGCAATTACGGCAACATGCAGGTTGATGGGTAAAACACTATATTATGCCTGAATGGTGACCTGAACCACGGAAACGGGAGGCAGGGAAACCTTCAACTTGCCGCCCTCGATCTCGGCGCTGTGCTCTTTGATCTGCACTTTCTCGCCGTTCTCAAAGTCGTTGTGGGCGTGGACCTCTTCCGTCAGAACTCTGGCGGTAACAGTTCTGCCGGCAAAGCCGTAGAGATCCGCGGTCACCTCTGCATCCTCAGTAAGGGAGCAGTTTGCCAGGGTCACGGTCATAACGCCGTCCTTTACAGTGGCGGAGCTGGAGATCATGGGAACGTTCTTGCCCTCCTTCAGGTTCTCGTTGGAGGTGTAGCAATAGACGCAATCGCTGTCCTGGTGATCCTTGTACAGATCGAACACATGATAGGTAGGGGTTTTGATCATCTTCTCCCCCTCGATGAGAAGGATGGCCTGCAGCACGTTCACGGCCTGAGCGATGTTTGCCATCTTGACTCTTGCGCTGTGACGGTTGAAGGTGTTCAGGCTGATGGCTGCCACCAGAGCGTCACGCATGGTGTTCTGCTGATAGAGGAAGCCGGGATTGGTGCCCTCCTCCACCTCGAACCAGGTGCCCCACTCATCCACGATGAGGGCCACTCTACCTTCGGGATCATAATGATCCATGATCTGGGTGTGACGGCGCAGCAGTTCGTCCGTGAAATTGGTGGTGTTCAGCAGCTCATAGTACTCCTCCTCGGAGAACTCCACCGCCTTGCCCTTCTTGTTCCACTCGGGAACAGAGTAGAAATGCAGTGCCAGACCGTCGGCCATCCAGTCGAAGGCCTTCAGGTTCTTCATCATCACCTCGGTCCAGTGGTAGTCGGAGCCGTTGGGACCGCAGGCAATGGCAAAAAGCTTGTTGCCGCTGTGATTCCGGCAGAAGGTGCGGTACTGTCTGTACTGGCCCGCATAATACTCAGGCTCCATGTTTCCGCCGCCGCCCCAGTTCTCGTTACCGATGCCCAGGTACTTTAAGCCCCAGGGCTTGTCCTGTCCGTTCTTCCGGCGCAGATCCGCCATGGGGGACTTGCCGTCAAAGGTCAGGTACTCCACCCACTCGGAGAGCTCCTGTACGGTGCCGCTCCCCAGGTTGCCGGCGATGTAGGGCTCGCAGCCCACCAGCTCGCAGAGCTCCATGAATTCATGAGTACCGAAGCTGTTGTCCTCGGTGACACCGCCCCAGTTGGTGTTTATCATGCAGGGTCTGTCCTCCTTGGGACCGATGCCGTCCTTCCAGTGATACTCGTCCGCAAAGCAGCCCCCGGGCCAGCGCAGTACCGGCATACGGATCGCCTTGAACGCTTCGATCACATCCTTGCGGATACCGTGAATGTTGGGGATGGGGGATCCCTCTCCCACATAGATACCGCCGTAAATGCATTTCCCCAGGTGCTCGGAAAAATGTCCGTAGATCTCCCGGTTCACATGTCCCAGCTTGTCGTCCGCATTGATGACCATTTTGATCTGTTTCATCGTCTGTTCCTTTCTGATCATACCCATTTGATTTCGTATCATTTCTCCGGGAACGCTTTCCCGTATTTGCAATTTCATCCTACCCCCTTCCCTTTTCTCTCACAATGATCTATCCTATGATTAATGTGACTATTTCTCTGATTAGGAAGGAAATGATTTATGCTGACACTACGAACAATGGGAATCAATTACGCACATCCAAGTGATTTTTTCATTGACAGGCCGGAAGGCTCCGGGGATTATCTGCTGATCGTATTTAAGACGCCTGCAGTACTCCTGCAGAACGGAGAAGAGATCAATGTGCCGGCCGACAGCGCCGTCATTTTCCCGAAGGGAGAAAAGCAGTATTACCGTGCGCTCATGGATACTTACTGCAACCATTATGTGCATTTTGATACGGACGATTCCGGCAGAGACATGGAAGGCGTCCGCACCGGCTGCCTACTGATCCCCAGGGACCTCCCGGAGGCGGAGCAGCTCCTGCGGATGATCAACAAGGAAAGCCTCTCCCACGGGGAAAACAGCGCCACCTACGTCTCCCTCCTGATCCGTCTCCTGCTGTTAAAGATCTCCGAGGCCGCGGCCGCGCATCAAAACAGCGTTGTGGGGCTCCACGAAAACGAACTTTTGGAGCTCCGGGCAGAGTTCTACAACAATCCCGCCCTCTACGCGGACATCCCGCAGATGGCGAAGCACCTGGGGCTCTCCGTGTCCCATTTTCAGCAGCTCTATAAGGAACAGTTCGGCGTCAGCTGCTACAGCGACCTCCTGGCGGCACGGATGAAAACGGCCCGCTACTATCTGTCGGAGACCGCCCTTCCCATAGGGGAGATCGCCGCCCTCTGCGGCTACGAAAACGTCACCTGCTTCCTTCACCGCTTCAAGGCAAAATGCGGCGTCACGCCCGGGGAGTACCGGAGGGCTTGATGCTGTCCCAGTACGCTTTCGCCAGTTCGATCTTCTGCAGCACTTCATCCGGCAGGTCGTAGTCATCCTGAATGAAAATGGAGTCGATGCCTTCCACGGCGCTCTGCCCCAGCTGGTCGTAGAGCGCAGGCTTATAGTCCTTTCCGGCATGCCAGAACTTAATGCGTCCGTCGATGTTGTTGGTGGGATCTTTGTCAAACGCCAGAGCGACGGCGTAGGCTTCGTCCACGCTGCCGCGCATATTCTCGAGATCACCCAGATTCGCATAGCACATGGACCGGATCATGAGCATGGCCACCTTCATCTTCGTCAGGTAGCTGACCTTCCCGTTGCTCACCCCGTCAAACATGGCGATGCACCAGTCCAGCAGTTCCACCGCTTCTTTGATGTTCTTCTTTTTCCCGGACTGCATGAGGCCGATGGACATGTTCCCCGCCAGTTGGAGGCTCCGGATGAGGACATTCACCAGCACCTTCGTATAGCGCTCCAGGGCCTCCTGTGGCTGTCCGTGGTTCATCTGGACCATGGCGATGTGAATGTCCGCGATCCCCAGGTAATTGATACGTTGGAACTCCTCCAGGGCTTCCTCGGGGCTGTCCACGCTCTTTAACTCCGCGATCTTCATGCGGATGGCAAATTCGCTCTCGTCGGGGTCCGTGTTCTGTGACAGGTATTTCAGCGCCAGCTCAAAAAGCTCGATGGTCCGCTCCCGCTGTTCGCCGTTCTCTCCCAGGGCAGACGCCACATAATAGGTCTGGGCCGCGTTGTTGATGATCTTAAAGTTCGCGGGATACCGGATCAGGGCTTTCTCCGCCTCCGAAATGGCTTCGTCGAATTTCCCCTCTTTGATCAGACTCTGCATGTTCTTCACAATGTCATCCACGCTCTTGGAGGAAATGCTGTACCCCAGGAGCACGTCCATGGACACATTGAAAAAATCCGCCAGATCCGCCAGGGTATAGATGTCGGGAATGGTGCTGCCGCTCTCCCACTTGGAGACGGCGCCCACGGTGAGGCCGAAGGCGTCCGCCAGCTCCTCCTGGGTCAGGTCCATTTCTCTGCGATATTTTTTGATGTTTTCTCCAACATTAAGCTGCATTTGCAAGCTCCTCTTTCTTCTCCAGTTCCGGCTTCGTAAAGGCCGTCACCAGAAGCATGATCCCAGCCAGAACCGCGCTGCCGATAAGGATCCCGGCGGTGCTGACCTGTGCCACGGCGATGGTCACCAGCAGGGAGCCCAGTGGCATGGATGCTGTAGCGGAGGCGTTAAAAACTGCCGACGCTCTGGCCATGTATTCGCCGTCCACGGTCTTCATGAACTGGATCCCCAGAATACCGCCCAGCAGGGACGCTGCCACCATCATCACCAGAAACAGGCCCCCTGCCAGGATATAGCAAAGGATCACACTGCCACGGATGACGCTGCCCAGAGTCAGGGCTGCGGTGGAGATGCCCAGGGCGCCCACGCACAGACATGTGATCTGCAGGGCGCTGAAGCGCTTGGAAAAGGCGGGCAGAAGCGCCGCTCCCAGGATGCCGCCGATGGATGCGAAGACACCAACCACGCTCAGAAGCTCACTGCCCATACCGAAGATCTCCTCGGCGATGGGGGCCTGCAGCGCGTTCAGGGGCACCAGCATGAAATTGAGTGCGACGCAGAGCAGGCAGAAGTTGCGGATGACAGGGGTCTTTGCCACATAGCGGATGCCGTCCAGGAACATCTTTTTAAAGCCTTCGTTCTCACTGTTCTGACTTTCAGAAGCGACAGTGCTGTCGGAAACCTGCTCACCCGCTTCCGCTCTGATCTCCTTCGGCTGATCCATGTGATACTTCATGGAAGCGGTCATGCAGCCTGCGATGATAAAGGTTGCCACATCGATGAACATGGCAGGAAGGATCCCCCAGGCTGCGATGAGGACGCCGGCAAATCCGGTTCCCACCAGGGTGGCTGCGCCGGAGAGCATCTTGGAAAGGCTCATGCCTGCGGTCATGTGCTCCTTTTTTACCACCTCTACGGTGAAAGCGGAATCCGCGGGCAGGTTAAAGGACTCGATGGTGGTGATGACCAGGGTGACTGCCGCCATGATGCCGGCGTTCATGATGCCGAAGCGATACAGCAGTGCAAAGCCTGTGATCACCGCCGCACGCAGGAAGTGGGTAAAGACCACTACCCGCTTCTTGTTCATCCGTTCCACGATGGCGCCGGCAAAGGGCTGCACCACCACGTTGGGCAGGGTATTTAAGCCGAAGACGATGGCGGACCACATAGCATTGTGGGTGATCTGATACACCAGCCATGTGAAGGCGATAGCGTCCACGGAATCACCGAAGCGATTGATGACACTGGAGAAGATCAGCTTCCGGTACTCCCGCTCCCGCAGGATATCCTTATAGGTGATCTGCTTTTCGTTTGTTTTGTTTTCCGTTACTTTGTTCTCTCCCATTTTGAACCCTCCGATAAAACCGAACCATTGATCGTCTGAATGTCTTTCAATGTTCTTTTGATGAGTTCATTATATGGGAGCCTGCTACAAAAAATAATACATTGATTGTATTAGTAGGACAAGTATTTCTTTCCTGCCAGGAAAGTATCAGAGATAAAAGAAAGGCGCGGCCTTGCGGCTGCGCCTTGAATGCTTTTCGGATATCACAACGGATCTCTCCGCTGCTTCGCAATCCTACATGCAGGTATATCCGCCATCCACGGGAAGGATCGCTCCGGTGACGTAGGAAGAGCTCTTGGATGCCAGGAACAGTGCTGCGGTGTCCAGCTCGCCCTCGTTGCCGTAACGCTCCAGAGGGATCATGGTCCGGGCATTTGCCTGGAAGAAATCGGAATCCAGCGTCTCCTTGGTAAGGGGCGTGTAGAAGTAGCCGGGGCAGATGCTGTTGACGGTGATGGAGTACTTACCCCACTCTGCAGCCAGCGCTCTGGTCAGGTTCACAACGCCGCCCTTTGCAGCATGATAGGGAGCGGATCCTGCGATCTTGTTGCCTACCATACCATACATGGAAGCGATGTTAATGATACGGCCGTACTTCGCAGGGATCATCGCTTTCTTCGCAACGGCACGCGCCATCTTGAAGGTGCCTGCCAGGTCGATGTTCATCTCATTAAAGAACATCTCATCAGGCACATCCTCTGCGGGAGTCACACCGCCGGTGCCTGCATTGTTGATCAGGATGTCGATCCGTCCGAATTCCTTCAGGACCTCCTCCACAGCTGCATCCACTTTCTCGGTGTCGGTGATGTCGCAGGATACACCGATGGCCTTTACCCCATAGGTCTTTGCGATATCAGCAGCCACCTCGTCCACCAGGTTCTTACGGCGTGCCAGAGCCACAATGTTGCAGCCTTCTGCCGCAAGTGCTTTTGCCATCTGGACACCCAGGCCGGTAGAACAGCCGGTGACGATGGCAACCTGTCCGGTCAGATCAAAATACTTACTCATGTACCAATACCTCCGTTTGATTGATTAGTAGATGTTTCTCATACTACCATATCAAATCCATGTAAGCAAACTGAAACACCGTTAAATAAGTAACGGGAAACCGCGATTTTTTGCGATCTCCCGTTAATGAGAAACTTACTCGATATTTCCTTCCCGGTATCTGGTGAGGAACTGCTTCGTCCGCTCCTTGGTGGGGTGGTCGATGACCGATGCGGGATCTCCCTCCTCCACGATGACGCCTTCATCCATGAAGATCACCCGGTCCGCCACATCCCTGGCAAAGGCCATCTCATGGGTAACGATGATCATGGTGGTGTGATTTTCCGCCAGAGTACGGATGACCCGAAGCACCTCTCCGGTAAGCTCCGGATCCAGTGCGGATGTGGGCTCATCAAAGCAAAGGATGTCCGGCTGCAGTGCCAGTGCCCTTGCAATGGCCACACGCTGCTGCTGACCACCGGAAAGCTGATGAGGATAATGGCTCATACGCTCCTTTAACCCCATCCGATCCAGTAGTTCCTCTGCATTTTCCCGAATCAGTGCCTTTTTGCTGCGATAGTCCGGCTCCTTCTTTGCCAGCAGATCCGGTGCAAGCATCACATTTTCCAGTGCGGTGTACTGAGGGAAGAGATTGAAGTTCTGGAAGACCATGCCAAAATGCAGGCGCTTCCTGCGCAGATCCTTCTCCCAGTCGTCGGCTGCCGAGGAATCAAAAAGGGACTCTCCCTTCAGCACGATGCTGCCGGAAGTGGGTTTTTCCAGAAAATTGATGCACCGGAGCAAAGTGGTCTTTCCGGATCCGGAGGACCCGATGATGGCCAGTGCGTTGCCGCTCTCCAGCTCGAAAGAGACGCCTTTTAATACCTCCGTCCCGTCAAAACACTTATGAATATCATTTACCTGTAAAATCGCCATAATATCTCCCGCGACAATTCCTCGCGTCCGTAATCTCCCTTATCCTTCGCTTACTGGAAATAGTCCAGTTTTTTCTCGATCTTTCCGAAGATCAGTGTCAGGATCCCCACAAACAGCAGATAAAACAGTCCGGTGTAAAACAGGGGCCAGGTGATGCCGTCGGATTTCATGAAGGAATAGCCACTGAAGGTAAGCTCATAGGCCGCGATGATCCGGGCCAGGGAGGTGTCCTTCACCAGCGTGATGATCTCGTTGGACATGGGTGGCACCACGCGCTTTACCATCTGCAGAAGGGTCACCTTAAAGAAGATCTGGGATTTGGTCATGCCCAGCATCTGTCCGGCTTCCCGCTGTCCCTTGGGGACGCCCTGGATGCCGCCCCGGAAGATCACGGAAAAATAGCAGGCATAGTTGAAGGAAAAAGCCACCACGGTGGCCAGGATCCTTCCCGCCTCATCGCCGCTCCAGATATTGTGCCCCAGCCAGAGTCCGGGTCCGTAGAAGATAATGATGAGCTGAAGCATCAAAGGCGTTCCTCTGATGATCCAGATGATCACGTTCATCAGTCCCCGCAGCGGTGCAAAACGGCTCATGGAAGCAAAGGCAAATACCAGTCCCAGCGGCAGCGCGATCAGCAGCGTGTAGGCGAAAATCTCAAATGTTGTCAGCAGACCCTTCAGCAGGGTCAGGGTTACGGTCCAAAACATAGGGTCCCCTCAATAAAATCGTTTTTTCCTGAAAGCAATAGAATCCCCCGACAGGGTGCGCCGGGGGATCCATACGCTTTTGGTGTGATTCTTACTTTGCAGGCACGACAACTACCTGTGCATTGTTGCAATAAGGCACGGAGCAGTTCATGGCCTCTTTTACCTCATCGGTGAGAGTCATGCCGTTCCATACCAGATCGATGTTCTTGGAATCCAGCTCCATGATCTTGTTGTCCCAGTCGATCTCCACAAACTGGATCTCAACGCCAAGCTCTTCGGCCAGCTTTTTTGCCATGTCAGCGTCGAAGCCGATCCACTCGCCGTTCTCATCCTTGTAATCCATGGGAGCAAAATCGGTGATACCGACGATCAGAGTACCCTTGGTTCTGATGTACTCGGAATCGCCGCCCTGCTGAACAGCAACCACATCAACCTCAGGCTTTACCAGACTGTCCTGGACACCGTACTTCTTTGCGATCTCCTGCATGGAGCCGTCCTCATACATTGCCAGGAACATGGTGTCGATGAAGCCCTTCAGATCGGAACCCTTGCGGCAGCCTACCACGTACTTCTCGCTGGTGAGCTCCACAGTGTGGGTCAGCTGGGGATAGCTGGTACCCTCGCCGATCATTGCGCCTGCCATCAGCAGGTCGATGATGGCAGCATCGGAAGTACCGGAAGCAACCTCCATCAGTGCGTCTGCCTGGGATGCAACGGCATTGACCTTGTAGCCGTTGGCATTGGCAATCTCTTCGCCTGCGGAACCCGCCTCGACCGCATAGACCTTTTCTGCGTTGGATTTTGCGGAATCGGACGACTTATCGCCACATCCCGCAAGTGCTGCGCAGGCAGTCATTGCGCAGATCAGATAAACTAAAATCTTCTTTTTCATAATTTCCTCCTCGCTGCTCTCTTGGAAAGAGCAATCCTTACATACACAGAAAAGAATACTTTTTCCGTTACTCTTTGTCAAGTTAGCATAGTGAAGTGACGCCGCCGCACTTGGGGATGGTATCGATGGAACCGTCCTCGTTGTACTTGAACTCCGTGACGCACACGCTTCTGTGGAAGAGGCTTCCTCCCGGCAGTTCTCCCGTGTGGTAGAACAGATAATCATGTCCTTTGAATTCGCAGATCCCGGGATGGTTAGTGAAAATATCCCCCTCTCCCGTTGCCATCAGCACGCCGCCGTATTTCCAGGGGCCGGTGGGGCCTTCCGAGGTGGAATAAGCCAGATGCTCGTTCTGCTGGCCTACGGCAAATGCCGCATATACCATGTAATACAGGCCGTTTTTCTTGTAGAACCAGGGGCCTTCCCCGTAGGAAGTGCCGGTGTCATGACTGCCCTTGCAGAAGGCTTCCTCCGTCATGGGCACCTTCACGACCCCCACCTTTTCATCATAGGAGATCATATCCTCGTTCAGGAGCACATACCGAAGCTCGGGATTTCCGAAATAGAGATATGCCTGGTCATCGTCATCAATAAACACCGTAGGATCGATATCATTCCAGTCGGGCTCATCCACCAGGGGATGTCCCAGATCCTTGAAGGGGCCGGTGGGGCTATCGGAAATTCCCACAGCGATGGACATTCCGCCGTCCTTTTTGTGAACAGGGCAATAGAGATAAAACTTTCCGTTCCGTTCGATGCACTGCGGTGCCCAGGCTCTGGAATCCGCCCATGCAATATCATCCAGGGAAAAGACCTTGCCGTGATCGGTCCAATGCACCATATCCTTCGTGGAGAAACATCTCCAGTCGTACATGGTATAAAAATCGTTTACCAGCTCGTCCTCATCGTGGGTGGTGTAGAGATACAGGGTGTCTCCGTACACCATAGGTGCCGGATCCGCCGTATAAATGTTTTTGACGATCGGGTTTTCGTGGAAGTTTTTTTCCTTATCCATAATCGTATCCTCTCCTTCTCCGTGTGGGATATCCGCGCGCTTTCATTGTACCATACTCTTTTGCACGCATGTCGGATTGATGCCACAAAAAAACAGGGGAGCATTATTGCTCCCCCGTTCGGATATCTCTATAAAGGATGGCTTGTGCTTAGAACTTGCCGGCCTTTGCAGCCTCTTCGATGGAAACGGCGGTAGAAACGGTCATACCAACCATCGGGTTGTTACCTGCGCCGATGAGACCCATCATCTCAACGTGTGCAGGAACGGAAGAGGAACCTGCGAACTGTGCATCGGAGTGCATACGGCCCATGGTGTCGGTCATACCGTAGGAAGCGGGACCTGCAGCCATGTTATCGGGATGCAGGGTACGTCCGGTACCGCCGCCGGAAGCAACGGAGAAGTACTTCTTGCCTGCTTCCAGTCTCTCCTTCTTGTAGGTACCTGCAACGGGATGCTGGAATCTGGTAGGATTGGTGGAGTTACCGGTGATGGAGACATCCACGTTCTCCTTCCACATGATGGCAACGCCTTCGCAAACATCGTTAGCGCCGTAGCAGTTAACCTTTGCTCTGGGGCTATTGGCATCCTTGGAATAGCAGGTTCTGGAGACTTCCTTAACAGTGTTGGTGTAAGGATCGTACTCGGTCTCAACGAAGGTGAATCCGTTGATTCTGGAGATGATCTGTGCAGCGTCCTTGCCCAGACCGTTCAGGATAACGCGAAGGGGCTTCTGGCGAACCTTGTTTGCCTTCTCTGCGATACCGATAGCGCCCTCAGCTGCTGCGAAGGACTCATGGCCTGCCAGGAATGCGAAGCACTCGGTCTCCTCCTCAAGGAGCATCTTGCCCAGGTTACCGTGGCCCAAACCAACCTTACGAGTGTCTGCAACGGAGCCGGGGATACAGAATGCCTGAAGGCCCTCACCGATGGCAGCTGCAGCGTCTGCAGCCTTGCGGCAGCCCTTCTTGATAGCGATGGCAGCACCTACGGTGTATGCCCACTTTGCATTCTCGAAACAGATGGGCTGAATGCCCTCGATCAGGTGGTAAATATCCAGTCCTGCGTCCTTAGTGATCTGCTCAGCCTCATCGATGGAGCTGATCCCGTACTCAGCGAGTTTAGCAAGGATCTGAGGCTCTCTTCTTTCATAAGATTCAAACTTTGCCATTTTCCTATCCTCCCTTTATCACTCTTTACGAGGGTCAATCAGTCTTACAGCGTCAGCAACGCGGCCATACTGACCGGAAGCCTTCTCCACTGCCTTAACAACATCTTCGCCGGCCTTGATGAAGTCCATCATCTTGCCGAAGTTGATGTACTTGTAACCGATGATCTCATCATTCTCGTCCAGAGCAAGGTGAGTAATATAGCCGTCGGTCAGCTCCAGATATCTGGGGCCCTTCTCCAGGGTGCCGTAGGTGGTACCTACCATGGAACGTGCGCCCTTGCCCAGGTCCTCAAGACCTGCACCGATCTGCAGTCCGCCCTCGGAGAATGCAGACTGGGTACGGCCGTAAACGATCTGAAGGAAAAGCTCTCTCATTGCGGTGTTGATAGCGTCGCAAACGAGGTCGGTGTTCAGTGCTTCCAGAACGGTCAGTCCGGGAAGGATCTCAGATGCCATAGCTGCGGAATGGGTCATGCCGGAGCATCCGATGGTCTCCACCAGAGCTTCCTGGATGATACCGTCCTTCACGTTCAGGGACAGCTTGCAGCAGCCCTGCTGAGGAGCACACCAGCCGATACCGTGAGTGTATCCGGAGATGTCCTTCACTTCCTTAGCCTTTACCCATTTTGCTTCTTCGGGAATGGGAGCAGCGCCGTGATGAACGCCCTGGTGTACAGGACACATCGCTTTTACTTCTGTAGAATAAATCATGTAACAAACCTCCTTAATAGATTGTGTATCTTATCGGAACACGAAAGACTACGGCAATATCATACCACCAAAGGGCAGAATATCTCAATACTGATTTGGATGGATTCCCAAAGAATTCGCACCCTTCCGGAGAAGGGTGCGAAAGTCATCGGATTACCGCGTGTTCCCGCAGGAAATCCGCCAGTTCGCTGTAATTTTTCGCATAGAGATGGTATCCGTCAAAGGTGATCTCCTCCTGCAGATAACCATCCTCGTCGCAGAAAAGGGGATTGGGATCCAGATAAAAGATATCTTCCCCGTTCACCAGCCCCGCCAGGGCCAGGTTCTTGTCGTTGGTATTGATATTATTCATGGCCGGCTGGGTATCGTCCTTCTCCCGGCTGATGTGGAGGTTTCCGATGAGGTAGATCACCGCCTGAGGCTGGGTCTGCCGCACCATCATCAGGAGCTCTCCCATCCATCCCTGGAACATCACCGTATCGCCGTAGCCCAGATCGTTCATTCCCGCCATGATGTAAACCTTGCTGTAGGAATGCTCGGAAAAGGCGGTCTGAAGATCCACTTTTTCTCCTTTTCCCGGAACGCCGGCCTTCAGAAGAGTCACCTGCTCTCCCTTCATCCATTTATAGACGGAAAAACCGTTCTCGCAGTAGAAATCCGAGGTTTCCTTCCAGCCGGAATAGTCGTGAAGCCCCAGCATACGGGAATCGCCGATAAATGCGGCATCCGCAAAATAATCATCCTCGGCGTATCCATACTCATAGGAGGTGGTAAGGGCGGTAAGGCCACGGTCCTTGTAATATCTGGAATCCGTAGGGATGGGCTCATAAGCAGTATATTCCGTGCAGGGAGAATACTGCAGGCCGTCCTCGTCCAGCCAGGGCTCCGTGGGCTTGTCGGAATCTTCGGAAGCACCACCGCCATCATCAACCGAGCCGTCTCCCGAACCGTCTCCTGCCGGTTGATCTCCGGCTCCGTCCGCTCCGGTGCCGCCTTGATCCGTCACATCGTCCGCCCCCATACCGGTAGCGGGATCTCCCGTGAGATCCGGATCGTCCTCATGCGCAGGTGTGTTTTCGTCTCCGGAAGCGTCAGTGCCCTCCGGCGTATCACCCGATACGACATCCAGATCCTCCCCGGAAGGAGCGTCTGCTCCCTCTCCGGATCCGTCACCGAAATCTCCGGGATCAAATTCCGATCCCGCAAGATCTCCGGCATCCGCCAGCCGTTCCGCCACGAAGGGATCCGCTCCCTCCAGGATGGCTTCCAGCGTCGAAAAAGGGAAATCATCCCCCAGAAGATCTGCCAGGAACGGCCGGTCTCTGTGGGCATTCAAATATGCTTTTATAATTTCCTCACCGTTTCCGCTCTGTCGCATCATTACCATGCGAAAGCCACCGAAGAGGAGGCTTAAGCACGCCAAAACCGACACCATCGTCAGAAACGGTGCTCTTGTTTTCTTTTTCATATCGCTATCTCAAACTCCCTAAAACCGGAAATACAAAAACGGATTGTCGCTGCCGATGGCCATTTCTCTGCAACATACCAGCAAAAGCACCAAAAGCACCATGCTCACCCACAGCTTCTTCCCCCATTTTTCCCAGAGCTTTCTGGGCAGAGGTGTTGCGAAAATGAGTCCCGCCGTGAGGACGGGCCAGTAGGTGTGAAGCATCCGCAGGAGCACATCCGTGCCCGTCAGGATCTCTCCGGAGGTCTGCCCAACCATAGCCATAAGGTATCCCAGCAGAGTAGGCAGATCGGACAGAGCAAAGATCACCCAGGTGGCAGGCAATAGAAGCAGGACATAGATATGTCCCAGAAGCGGTACTCTCTTCAGCAGCTTTCCGTAGACAAAACGCTCCAGGGTCAGCAGCAGGAAAAAGACGCCGCCCCAAATCAGGAAGTTTAAGGTTGCTCCATGCCAGATGCCGGTAAGTGCCCAGACGATGAGCAGGTTCCGAATGGTAACAAACCAGCCCTTGCGGGATCCTCCCAGAGGGATATAGACATAATCCTTAAACCATCTCCCCAGGGTGATGTGCCATCTGCGCCAGAAGTCCGAGAAGGAAGTGGCGCTGTAGGGTTCCCGGAAATTCTCCGGCAGGGAAAAGCCCAGGAGTTTTCCAAGGCCGATGGCCATAAGGGAATAACCGAAGAAATCAAAGTAGATCTGCAGGGTATAGGCAATGGCGCCCAGCCAGGCCACCCCGGCCCCCAGTCCTGCAGTTCCCGCAGTCTGCACACTGTTCCAGACGGTTCCTAAAGGATCTCCCAGAAGCAGCTTGTAGGACAGACCAATGACCAGGAGTTTTGCGCCCTCTTCTGCTTTCTCCTTTGAGAAGGCATTCTTCAGAAGGTCCGCTTCCATCTCACTGTACTTCGTGACGGGTCCGGAGATCATATGAGGGAAAAATGTCACATAGGTGGCAAATTCCGGGAAATCCACCCGGCGTTTTTTCTTTCTCGTGGGGTGTTCGTCGCTCAGGAAGGACAGCTCCCGGAAAGTAAAGAAACTGATCCCCGCAGGCATGGTGAGCCGCACCGTCTCGGGATCCATTCCAAGCAGTGTAAAGAGGCTGTCCCCGTAGAAGGGCAGATATTTAAAGCCAGACAGCACAGCAATGTCCAGCAGCGCCGCCAGGATCCCGGGCCAGCGTTTTCCCAGG
The DNA here is from genome assembly GCA_016286555.1 of Lachnospiraceae bacterium. Taxonomy (GTDB): domain Bacteria; phylum Bacillota; class Clostridia; order Lachnospirales; family Lachnospiraceae; genus AC2028. Next base: position 51,190 of record JAEETA010000017.1, read on the forward strand.
TGTCTTCCCAGGGTATACAGTGCATGGTTTACCAGAAGTTCTCCCAGAAGCAGGAGGATCCCCGCAGGTTCTCCGATGGCATAGAAAGCCAGGCTCCCCAAAAAGAGGATGGCGCCCCGGAATCTGGCAGGGGTAAGAAGGTATATGAGTAAAAAGCACGGCAAAAACCGTACCAGAAAAGCAAATCCTGAAAAAATCACAATGCGCTCTCTATCTGCGAACCGCCGGGGACAAAAAATACGCTCAACCGGGCGCAAAAAGGCGTACGGAAGGAAGGCACCCCCAGCAGGGATCATGCAAAAATCGGTTAATCGTTCATTTCCTGAGCGGAGACCAGCCGGTCTCCCTCATAGGCCAGGCGGAGCTTAAAAAATCCGCCGTCCTCCAGAAGGATCCGCAGGAAAATACGGTCCCCCTCCCAGAGGTTTAAATCCATCAGATCCCCCTTGGGGATCCACCGCAGAGTCCCCTCGTCGCATTCCGAAGGTTCCCCTTCAAAATCCGTCGAGGTATACAGATACATCCGCTCATCCTGTGAACGGTCTGTCAGGAAGAGAAAATCGACGATGCCGCGGTAACGCATCTCGCCGGGGCACAGCCCCGTCTCTTCCGCTATCTCCCGTCGGACGCACTCCTCCGGGGTCTCACCCTCTTCCAGATGTCCTCCTACGCCGATCCATTTGCCGGCGTTGACATCCTTTTCCTTCTTGTTGCGCAGCAGCATCAGATAGGCGCCGTCGCGCTCCAGATAACAGAGGGTCGTCTCTTTCATAAACAGTTCCTCAGCGCAGGAAATTCCGCAGCATCTGCCGACCGTCGGGAGTCAGGATGGACTCGGGATGGAACTGCACGCCGTAGATGGGATATTCCCTGTGCTCCACAGCCATCACTTCCCCGTCTTCGGTCCTTGCGGTTACCTTCAGGCAATCGGGGATCGTATCGGGATCCGCAGTCAGGGAATGATATCTGGCCACAGGGGCTTTTTCGGGACATCCGGCAAAGAGCCGGGAAGAAGTATCCAGTGTTGCAACAGACTGCTTTCCGTGCATCAGTTCACGGGCATAGGTTACCGTAGCACCCAGCGCCATGCAGATGGCCTGATGGCCCAGACACACGCCCAGAAGGGGGATGTCGCATCCGATCTGCGTCACGGCATCCACAATGATCCCGGCATCCTCAGGTCTTCCGGGACCGGGAGAAAGGATCACGCGATCAGGCTTTAACGCTCTGATCTCGGGGATCGTCATCTCGTCGTTCCGAATGACACGAATGTCAGGATTGATCTCTCCGATCAACTGGAAGAGGTTATAGGAAAAGCTGTCATAATTATCGATCAGCAGGATCATATTTACTCTACCTCCTCTTCTGCCAGTTCCAGCGCATGAAGAGAGGCTTTTGCCTTGTTCAGGCACTCCTCATATTCCTTCTCGGGAACGGAATCTGCCACGATACCCGCACCGCTCTGTACGAAGACTTTTCCGTTCTTCTTAAAGACCAGACGGATGGCGATACAGGTATCCATGTTGCCGGTAAAGTCGATATAACCCACGGCGCCGCCATAAATGCCGCGCCTGCTGTTCTCCAGTTCTTCAATGAGCTGACATGCTCTGATCTTCGGTGCGCCGGACAGCGTCCCCGCAGGCAGTACCGCCTCGATGGCATCCAGAGCATCCTTGTCCTCACGAATGGATCCGCGAACGGTGGAACCGATATGCATCACGTGAGAATAGCGCTCGATGGAGTGATATTTCTCCACATCCACGGTGCCGAAGGAACTGATCTTTCCCAGGTCGTTCCTGCCCAGGTCCACCAGCATGTTGTGCTCAGCCAGTTCCTTTTCATCCGCCAGAAGCTCTGCTTCCAGCTTTTTGTCCTCTTCCTCCGTGGCGCCGCGCTTCCGGGTGCCTGCCAGAGGGAAGGTGCGCAAAACACCGTCCTCCAGTCTCACAAGGGTCTCCGGAGAAGCGCCTGCCACCTCCACATCCGTTCCCGCAAAATAGAACATGTACGGGGAAGGATTGATGGTGCGCAGCACACGGTAAGTGTTTAAAAGAGATCCTTCAAAAGGCGCGGAGAGCTGATTGGAAAGCACGATCTGGAAGATATCACCTTCCTTAATGTGGTGCTTGCCCTTCTCCACCATTTCGCAATAGCTGGCTTTATCAAAGAGAGGGCGCACCTCTCCCAGGAGCCTGCCGGGCTGTTCATCGGATTTTTTGCCGTTTTTCAAGAGCTCTGCCATATCGGCCAGCTCCTTCAAGGCGCGGTCATACTCATCTTCCGCATTCTCCGTGCGCATATTGGCGATGAGCACCAGCTTCTGCCGCACGTTGTCAAAGGCGATGACCTTATCAAAAAGCATGAGATCCAGATCTTTGAACAGGTCGGGATCGGAAATGTCACGGCGAACCGTGGGCTCGCTGTAGCACAGATAATCGAATGCAAAATAGCCTACCAGACCTCCGGTGAAGGAAGGCAGGTAATCAAAGCGGGGACTGCGATACTCCGCCAGGAGCTCCCGCAGGTGGAAGGAAGGATCCTCTGTGGTAAAAACTTCCTCTCCGATCTGCATCTTCCCGTCCTTGCAGGTGATCTCCAGCTTCGGATCATATCCGAGGAAGGTGTAACGACCCCATTTTTCATTGGCAACGGCGGACTCCAGCAGATAACAGTGGGTGGACGCACCCTTCAGGATGCGCATGGCCTCGATGGGCGTTATAAAGTCAGACAGAAGCTCGCAACTGACGGGCAGGATATCGTAGTTTCCTTCTGCCGCCATTTTCAGGGCTTCTGCACGATCCGGTCTGTAATTCATGATTTCCCCTCACGAATGAATCAATGCAACGAATACAGTGTATCACAGAAATCCCTCAAACGCACCCGTCGTTTTGGGAAAATCACGAACGATTTTCAAGGCGATTTTGTGCAAATCCGCCTTTATCATCAACACGTGATCAGCAGATGTTCCTCTGCCACATCGTGGTACACCGTGACATTTCCGCCGCTGACGTCATAAACATGCACGATATCCGAAAGGCTCCCTTCCTGCGAAAAATCCGAGACGAGATCCGGGAAGGCTTCCAGCATCTCCGGTGCATAGCAGATCGTTTTTTCATTCCTGAAGACTGCGGTGTACAGGATCTGGGCTTCCACCAGATCCTGGAAGATATGGCTTCCGTAGGACAGCTCCGGATTGTACCCTGCACGGGATTCCTCCACTTCGCAGATGACCTCATAGGCACTGATGTCCGAAAAAGCGGTGGGCACTCCCAGCTCGGGGGAAGTGGTTCCCACTCTTCCAGGAACGATGAGCATCATATGCTTCCCCAGATCGCGGTAATGCCAGTTGATGGCACCGATGAGCTTCGCCACCAGATCCTTCTCCATGTAGGGCATGTTGTAATACTGAATGGGATCCACATATACGATAATGTCCAGTCCCGCGGTCTTTGCCATGCCCATGGAAGCCCCCTTGCTTTCCAGCAGGATCCGCTCCTTCGGGATCTCCGGCGGGATCACGGTGCCGGACTCTCCTTTCCGTACCTGAAGGGGCCTGCACTGCAGCAGATCGATGGAATACTCTCCGTCCTCCGAGAGATTGATGGTAAACTCCGTATCCACGGGATAGTCATATTCTTCCTGAATGGTATGCAGCATCCGCCGCATCTGCTCCATGAGGACGGTGTTTGCTACCAGTCCCTTACAGGAGATAAAAAGCACATTCCTGGGGCGTCCCAGCTCGCTGAGCCTGGACTCGGCATCCGTGTCATGTTCCAGCAGGATCCTGCCCAGATACCCGGGGATATTGGATTCCAGCTCCTCCAGCGAAAATTTCCGCAGGACCTTTTCCGTCATGCTGATGGCTTCCGCTTTCCCCTGAGAGAATTTGTGCTTATCCGCGGAGGAGGAATAGGAGGTTTTTTCCGGCATATCCAGATTCACGATCCTGGGATAGGATCCTTCCGTCCGATCCACCGCAGAGGTTCCCAGGCCCATCACCAGACGCAGCATTCCCGCGGTCGGGTCACTCTCCTTCATGATCCGGTAGGGGCTGTAGGAATAGCCCACGCCTGCGGCGCAGGGCATGTAATTGGTTCCGTAGTAGGATCCGGATACCCGCTGGATCAGGAGCGCCATCTGCTCATCCCGCTTGTCCAGTCCCCGCCGCTTCCGGTAATCCAGTGCGGAGAGACTCATTGAACTGGCATACACCACCTTGATGGCATGCTCAAACTCCGCCGTGCGCTCCTCCAGGCTGCCTCTGTTGGTACAGAACACCGACTCGTATTTTCCCGCAAAAGCATTGCCAAAGCCGTCCTCCAGGATACTGCTGGAACGGATAATGTAGGGATCCTGTCCGTAGTACTCGATGATTCCGACAAACCTGTCATGCATCTCCGGAGAGAAGGTACCTTCCATGATTTTTCCTGCGAATTCCTCCGCCAGAGTAAAGTATCCTTCCTCCGTCCGTTGTCTCACCCGCAGGTCCCAGAGACCGTTGTCCACCAGATAGGTGTAGTAGAGGTCAGATCCCACATAGAAGGAATCGTGGGGCTCCAGCACCTCGTCGATGTCAGGCTCCCTGTTCCGGATGATGGCTCTGGCCAGCAAAATTCCGCAGGCCTTACCGCCGATCATTCCCGTTCCCACCATGT
>JAEETA010000049.1 GCA_016286555.1 Lachnospiraceae bacterium
GCCTTCAGCTCGACCAGCAGCGTCACCTGCTTGCCGTTCTCTGCAGCCATGGGCAGAGCGGAAATGATGGGAGAATGTCCGCTGACGCGGTACAGGGTCTGCTTGATGGCCAATACATCGGGATCCGCAGCTGCCTGCTTGATGAAATCCACCACCGGCTCAAAGGACTGGTAGGGATGATGCATCAGGATATCGCCCTTACGGATCTGTGCGAAGATATCGCAGCCTTCGGGAAGTCTGGGAACGGGCTGAGGATTGTGTCTGGGGTCTCTTAATCTGTCGCAGCCTTCCAGGCCGTAGAGCTTCATGCATACGGTGAGGTCTAAGGGGCCGTTTACCCGGAAGATCTCGGATTTTTCGATGCCCAGCTCCTTTTGCAGCATGCTCATGAGGTTTTTGTCCATGCCGGAGTCCACCTCCAGGCGGATGGCTTCGCCCCGCTGCCGCATCTTGACCTGCTTTTCGATCTCCTTCAGCAGATCTTCCGTCTCATCCTCGTCGATGGTCATATCACCGTTTCTGGTAATACGGTAAAAATGCGCCGTGACGATCTCGTAATTCAGGAACAGGCTCTGAATGTTCCGGAGAATGATCTGCTCCAGCAAAATAAGCCTGCGGTTGCCCCCTGCACCTCTGGGAAGTTCCACCAGTCTGGGGATCACGTCGGGGACCTGTACGGTAACAAAATCCTGATCTCCCGTGCCGCCCTTCTTTTTCACCAGAGCACCGATGTTCAGAGACCGGTTCCGGATCAGCGGGAAGGGTCTGGAGGAGTCCACCGCCATGGGTGTCAGAACGGGGTAAACATTGGATTCAAAATAGGCATCGCAAAACTGCTCTTCGTTTTCCGTCAACTCGCTTAAGGAGCGGATCAGGACGATCTTCTCCTTCTCCAGAGCGGGCAGAAGCATGTCGTTGAAAATGGCGTACTGATCCTCCACCAGGGCCTGAACTTCCGTGGTGACGGCCCGGAGCTGCTCCTTCGGCGTCATGCCGGCAATGTCACGGGAGGATAGCCCTGCCTCCACCATATCGTGAAGGGATCCCATACGGACCATGACGAACTCGTCCAGGTTGGAGGAAACGATGCTGAGAAATTTCAGGCGCTCCATCAAACGGTTCCCGGGATCCTTGGCCTCTCCCAGGACTCGCCTGTCAAATTCCACCCAGCTCAGCTCTCTGTTTGTGTAATAGGCGGGATCGCGAAAATCGATCTCCGCAGCAACGGTCTTTTTTGTCCTGCTCATACTGTTCTCTCTCGTTTACATGGTTTTGCGAAGTTTCAATACGGGCCTTACGCTGTAGACCTCCTGGAAGAAGTCCGCAGTCTCGTCAAAATATGCCTGCTCCAGCAGCATGTGATCCGGGGTATCCACCGAAAGAAGAAGTTCGTTCTCCTTAAGGCAGGCCTTTACCTCCACCATCTTTTTCTTATGGCTTCGATCCAGAGTGTTGGCCAGCCGCAGGATGGCGGTGAGCTTTGCCACCACCAGGTAGCTCTCCCGGTCCAGTCCGCCGTTGTCCCCGCCGGGGGCGTAATAGACGAACTCGCTGTGGTTGAACTTGATGATGTTCGCCACGATCTCCCGCTCCTGATGGGACAGGCCGATGATCTCGGTGTTCATGACGATATCGTAGGAACGCTCCCCCAGATTGGTGAGGCTGATGTATCTGCCGCAGTCGTGAAGGATGGTGGCGATGTCCAGATAGAGTCGTTCACGCTTCCCCAGACCGTGGAGGGTTTTGGTGCTCTCAAAAATGGTGCCCGCAATGGTCCGCAGAGTCTCGGCTCTGGAGCGGGATCCCATGTAGCGCTTGCTGATGTTGAAGGCGCAGGCGATGATATCCTTCTCGAAATCATGTCGCTCTTTCAGGAGATGTTTCTCCTCCATGTACTCGTAAGCGATGCCGTCACAGAGGGTGACGCCCGGTGCCCAGATGGACTTGGAATCCATCATCTCGGCAATGCGGTCCGTCAGCACCACGCTGATGAGGAGCAACGGGATCTTCTCCTCCGGGATTTCCATAGCCATGGCAGTCTGGTACTCACTGTGGGAGATGAGGATCTTCCTGAGTCTCTGAAATTCCTCCCGGTCCATCTCCGCACCGAACTTCCGGTCAGTTGCGCCTCTGACCATGAGAGGCGAAATATAATCGTCCACGATGATGATGTTTTTCACGCTCTTTCCGTGGAGATAGAGCTTCTTGTACATGGAAAGCTGTGCGGATACCATCTCGTCGATAAGGGCATCCATCCTCGCCAGATCCGCATGGAAGTCTCTGAGACGCTCCTGGATACGGAGCACGCCCAGACGCAGGTTCTGGGTAGATACCAGGGTGTCCTTCTCAAAAAGGGAGATCTGGATGCTGCCGCCGCCGATGTCCAGGATGGCACTGCTCTCCTCGATGATCCGGTTAAAAACAGCCCCCTTGTAGGCCACGGATTTGTAATCCAGATAGCGCTGCTCGGAGTTGCTTAAGAGCTCCACCCGGATGCCGGTGCGCTGCTCGATCTGATCCAGCAGGACGGTGTAGTTTTTGCTCTCCCGGATGGCGCTGGTGCCGTAGGCTTTGTAGGAGGATACTTTGTAGGATTTCATGATGGAGGAAAAATCCCGCAGGACTCTGCAAAGCTCGTCCACCTTTTCATTGCTGATCTTGCCGCTGACATAGGTGTCGTTTCCCAGGGCAAGGCGTTTCACCAGAGTATCGATCTCTCTGGCATCTCCCTTTCCGGAAAATTCATAGATCCGCAGCATGAGTTCAAAGCTGCCCACATCAATGGCAGCAAAGGTTTTATTGGCCATTGTCCTCTCCCGTAATACTAAGTAAGTGATCTATAAACTGCTGGGCGGTCCTGCCGGAACGTCCGCCGTAGGACAGTTCCCAGCGAAGGGCTTCCGCCACCAGTTCCTCCTCCGGTAGCGGGATGCGCTCCCGCTGTGCCAGAGTCTTTACGATCTCCAGATATTCGTTCTTGTCCGGCTTCCCGAAATAGATGGTGACACCAAAGCGGAAGGACAGGGAAAGCTTCTCCTGAATGGTGTCGGTGCCGGTCTTGTCATCGTCGTCCCGGTCGGAGAAATTCTCCCGGATCAGATGTCTGCGGTTGGAGGTGGCGTAGATCAGAACATTCTCCGGCCGCTTTTCCAGGCCGCCCTCAATGACCGCCTTCAGATATTTGTACTCCGTCTCAAAATCCTCAAAGCTCAGATCGTCCATGTAGATGAGGAACCGGTAGTTCCTGTTCTTGATGGTTGCGATCACCGCCTGAAGATCCCGGAACTGATGCTTGTAGATCTCGATGACCCGCAGGCCTCTCTCAAAATACTCATTGGCGATGGCCTTGATACAGGAGGATTTGCCGGTACCCGCATCGCCGAAAAGCAGGCAGTTATTGGCCTTTCTCCCCTCCACGAAGGCATCGGTGTTCTCCGTCAGCTTCTGCTTGGCGCTCTCATATCCCACCAGATCGGCGAGCTTCACATGCTTGATGTTCAGGATGGGAACGATCTTCGGTCCCTCCTCGCCGGATACGATACGGAAGGACTTGTGCAGGCCGAACCTGCCCACGCCGAAGCGCCTGTAAAAATCCTCCAGCATCGCCTTCATGATGCCGGGATTCTTCACATTTCCCAGGGCGCCTGCCAGGTTACAGAGCACTTCCCGGATCCTGGAATTGTAGCTGTGGGACTCGATCTGAGTAGGATGATAGTCCAGCACCAGACGCAGTTCCGGTACTCCTGCCCTTTCCGACGCAGACGTCAGATCCAGGGAAAAGAGCTCGTACAAGAGGCCCATGTCATGGAGTGCCAGGTCATTTACCGTCCCTTCAACGGCACCTCTCCCCTCGCAGGATACGGAGAAGGGATTCTCATCGTTTACCAGGAGGTTTGTGAGATAGCAGTGCCAGAGGTTTCCGTGAAAGCCGTAAGTACCTGCCGTCTCGGACAGGGAGCGGAGCATGGAAAAAAGCGTGCTCCGAAGCTCCTGCGCAGGCAGATCCCGCTTCAGGACCGTTTTTCCGGTGCCGTCCGTCTCCAGCAGGGGTGCCAGGGTCTCCAGTAGCGGATCAGTTTGTAAGGTTGTGTAAAGGATCAGTTCATTTAACAGCATTAGTAGTTCCCCAAAATCGTCAGGCTCCGGGTCTCCTCGCGGAGGCCCCGGATTGCATTTTTGACAGCGCTGTCAGCAAGGTTGCCGTCAAAGTCCACAAAGAACCGGTACTCCCAGTCCCGCTCGGAGACAGGGCAGCTCTCGATCCTGCACAGGTTCAGGTGGTTGAAGATGAAGTGGCTCAACATGTGATACAGGGAGCCGCTCTCGTGAGGCACTTCAAAACACACCGTGATCCTGGAGGCATTTCTGCAAAAGATCTTCTGGTTCGTCACCACGATGAAACGGGTGGAATTGGTATCGCTCTGGTTGATGCCCCTGCGGAGCACTTCCAGGCCATATGTCTGGCCTGCCAGATCGCTGGCGATGGCTGCCTGGGAAGGATCTCCGTCCTCCGCCACCTTCCGCGCGGCAAAGGCATTGTTCTGCATACTGATCTGTTGCCAGTTCCGGGCATTCAGGAACTGTGCCGACTGCATCAGGCTCTGAGGATGGGAATAGATGGAGCGGATCTGCTCTTCCTTCGTCCCGGGCACCACCAGCAGACAGTGCTCGATGGGAATGGTGATCTCTCCCACGATGTAATGCTCAAACTCCACCAGAAGCTCGTAATTTTCCCGGATGATGCCCGCCGTGGAATTCTCGATGGGAAGCACCGCATAGTCTGCGCTACCCTCCTCGATGGCCCGCATGGCATCCCGGAAGGTATCCACATGAAAGGCATTCACGCCCTCGCCGAAAAATTTCCTGGTTGCAATCTGGGAATAAGCTCCCTCCGCTCCCTGAAACACCACTCTGGCCTGAGCCGTATCCAGGGCATCCACGGCGATAAAGGGAAGCTTTCCTGCGGTGCCGTGCTCTGCCAGCATCCGGTACTGCATCTTCCGGCTGAGGCTCATGAGAAGCTCCAGAAGTTCCTGGGCTCCCATGGCGTTAAAATCATTGCTTGCCAGTTCCTTTGCGGCAGCGATCTTCTCCTGCTCCCGCTGTCTGTCAAAAATCTTCTTTCCGGTCTCAATCTTGTACTCCGCCACATCGTGGCAAAGCTGCATCCGTTCCTCGAAAAGTGCGATAAGCTGCTTATCCACAGCATCGATCTGCTGTCTGATCTCCAAAAGATCCATGTTCAACATTCCTCCACCCGCCGCCGTTTTTTCCAAAGCGCGGGATAAAAAATTCCACTCTTGATTTTAATCCAAAACTGCCTTGATAGCAAGGAAAAAGGAAGGTATACTAAAAGCAGAAAAGCCCCGAAAAACAGGGACTTAGAGGTGACATCATGGCAGATTCCAAAACCACTCTCAGCAAAAGCCAGAAAGTGATCCTGATCATCGTCATCGTCCTGGTTTTGGCGATCGGTGTTCTGACCACCATTTTTTCCCACAGAGCAGAGTCGGTTCCCCACAATCCGGACGGGACCGTGGGCAATCTGGCGGGCAACATCAACAACGGCGGTCTCTTCGCCGAGTGCGACGGCAAGGTTTATTTTGCCAATTCCTTCGCGGGAGACAGCCTCTACTCCATGAACCTGGACGAAACGGAAGTGACAAAGGTGTCGGATGCACAGGCAGTAAACATCCTGGCGGCCGGCAAATACATCTATTACTTCCAGAAGGGCGTCTCCGGCAATCAGGGCCTGGGCAGTGTCCGTGTCCCCTACGCCTTCATCCGCTCTCACAACGACGGCGACAAAGCCTCCAGTCTGTTGCGAAATGTGGTGGTCTACGGACAGCTGGTGAACGACACCCTCTTTCTCATGGGCTATGACGATGATGAGAATCTCACCTTCTACCGGATCAATACGGACAGAACAGGTGAGATGAAACTGGCAGACTACACCATCAATCCCGCTTCCGTCTCCGGAGACCGGATCTATTACAACGGCACCGTGGACAACCATTATCTCTACAGTTTAAACACCGCAACGAATTCTTCTTCCCTGGTGCTGGAGGAGGACATGTGGTATCCCGTGGTGGAAGGCGGCTATGTCTACTACCTGGATCTGCGGAATGACTATCAGCTCCGGCGCTACTCCTTCTCCACAGGCGTGGTGGAGATCCTGTCGGAGGAGCGGATCTCGGATTACAATGTGGGATACGGTTATATCTATTACCAGACCATGGGAGACGATCCCCATCTGACAGTGATGCGCAGTGACGGTTCCAATCCTCAGGTCATGGCCTCCGGAGTCTACACCAACCTGAACCTCACCTCCAGATATCTGTATTTCAAAGATTATTTCACGGAAAATGTGACCTACCACAGCCCTCTGGGTAGCAGTTCCTACAGCGTCTTCGAAGCCGCAAGGGCCGTTGCCACGGAATTGAAGTTGGATTAAGTCCGGTGCCGTAGCCCCCGGCGCGGGAACTGCCGAAAGGATCGGACAGAAAGCCTCGAAAAATAAACGGCCTGCTCTCCCCCATTGGAGAACAAGCCGTTTTTTATGTGTTTCGATCGAATATCGGATCACTCCTCGATATGCTCGATACCGGTGTTGAGGATGGTGGTGATATGGGTGTCGGCGGGGGAATAGTAGATGGTCTTCCCGTCCCGGCGGCGCTTCACCAGATCCAGCTGCTTTAAGACTCTGAGCTGATGGGAAATGGCTGACTGGGACATGCCCAGAGTATCGGCAATCTCCTGAACACACATTTCCTTGCACAGCAGCGCATAAAGGATACGGATCCTGGTCACATCACCGAAGACCCGGAAAAAATCCGCCAGTTCCGCCAGTTCTTCCTCGGGAGGCATGGCCTCCGCGATCTGGCTGCAGGTCAGATGTTCACATTCTTTTTTCTTCATACCGCTCCTTTTTTCACCCTTCGTGAACCGCCCTCGCTGAGGGCGAAAAATCGTCATTCCCGTTTTCACAGATCCCGGATCACGGAAGTTTCAAAAGCTTCAGATCTCCCGTCGTATTTCCTTCCCGATCGATCAAAAGGATCTGTGCTTCGTAACTATGAGCCAGTTCTATGGCTCTCTCCGGATCCGTTGCGGCCATCACATAACAGGCCGTGGAAAGGGCATCGGACAGAAGGCCGTTCACACACAGGATGGTTACGCTCCCGTAAGGGCTGCTTACCGGATAGCCGGTAGCAGGATCCAGGATATGATGGTACCGCACCCCATCTCGCTCCACATAGCGCTCATAATCTCCGGAGGTGGAAATGCACATGCCGCCTCTGACCTCTATCATACCGCAAAGTCCGTCAGGATCCAACGGGTTTGTGATCCCGATGTTCCAGGGAGCGCTTTCCGGGGGCTCTCCTTTTTGACCCAGAGTCAATATACTGCCTCCGGCACTGATGATTCCGCGAGTGTATGGTCCCTCGAAAAGAAGCTTCGCTCTGTTCAGATAAATGCCCTTGCCGATGGCTCCCAGGTCCAGACGCATCCCCGCAGGCAGGTAAATGCGACCTTCCTCCAGACGGACTTTTTGATATCCGCACAGGTTCCGCGCACTTTCAATCTCTTCTCTCGCAGGAAGGTTGTAATGCTCCGGATCAGCAGCACCTTCATCCAGCTTCCAGAGGGTGGTCAGGGCCCCCAGGGTGGGATCAAATGCACCGCTGCTTTTTTCGCTGATCTCCAGCGCCTTTTCCAGGGTCTCTGCCAATTCTTCACTTACGGGATACCCTTCCGGATCTCCCGCAGAAGCATTGATGGCTGCGATCTCTGAAGTGTCGATCCGATAGGAAATGGTCTGTTCCAGCGCATTTCCCATCTCTGTCAGAGTTGTTATGGGATCCTCCTGCGATGATGTCAGATCTGCGGAAAAAACGGTGCCCATGCAGAGGTGGGCTCCCGTGTAATGTTGCTCCTTCGAACCGGTTGATCCGGTGCCCCCCGGCACTGCGCAGCCCGTCAGAAGCGTTCCACACAAAAACAGAGCGGCAAGCCCCCGAAACAGTCTCTTCATTTTTTTCTCTGTCTTCATGAATCCTCCCCATTCCCTCAGGAGATACCGCCATCGCCACGAGGGTGTGGCAGCCTCCGGGCAGGGAATCGAGCGTTGTCATTTAGAAAAAGCAAGTGCATAATAAATCCTATGAAAGAAACGGTAACAGCTCTCCAAGGCAGAAAACCGAATACCATTGTGATCATCCTCTCGGCGGTCCTTATTTTCCTCGTTCTGGCATCCCTTCTGTGGATCCTGCTTGCGCCGAAAGCCACAGCAAAGGAAGGCGCCCTGCAGGCCGTCATCTCCTCGGAAGGTGCGGAGGATATGATCATCGACCTCTCCGGGGTAACGGAACCCTACGAACTGCGGATCGAATCCGCAGGCGGCGGGTACAATCTCCTCCGCATCAGCAGGGGCCGCGTAGATGTGGTCGAGGCCAGCTGTCCGGATAAGATCTGCATGCGCAGCTCCGCCATTCCCGGAACCCATCTGCCCGTTGTGTGCCTGCCCAACCGTCTGGTGATCCGTTACAAGAACGCTCCCGCTGATACTTCCGGCATCGACGCCGTGACATTTTGACCGGGCGACGCTTCCTGAGAAGGGAAACAAGCCAATAAGAGAGACCCTATTGAACGATTCAAAGGACCCCATGAAACAATCATCCGTGCAAAAACTGACAAAACTGTCGCTCTTTGCAGCCGTGGCCCTGGCAGTCTATGGCTTCGAAAGCCTGCTGCCACCCTTGCTTCCCGTTCCCGGGATGAAGCCGGGCCTGGCCAACATCGTGACCCTGCTCCTGCTGCAAAGGACAAACGGTAAGGATACCGCTCTGGTACTTCTGGTCCGGTGCCTTCTGGCTGCCCTGCTCTTCGGTCAGGCAGTGAGCCTCCTCTACTCTTTGGCGGGTGGCGCCTTATGCCTTCTGGCAGAGTTCCTGCTGTTCCGTCTCCTGCAGAAAAAAGCGCTGCCACTCATCAGTGCCTTCGGCGGCCTCTCCCACAATCTGGGACAGCTCCTTATCGCCTGTCTCCTGACCGCTTCTCCGGCGCCTCTATCCTATCTGCCCTACCTGGTGATCGCAGGGACCCTCACCGGAGTATTCGTGGGACTCTGTGCCCATTATTTGTTGAAGGCTCTTCCGGGAAACCTGTTCCCGGAAAACACGCCACGCTGATCTTCGGCACCAGCTGTCACAACGATCGGTTGCATTCACCCTCCGCTCCCCGGAGGGTTATTTTTTTGCGTCCAGCGCGCCCTTCAGCTCCGCGATGGTCTTCCCCAGTACCGGATGTCTGAGGCCGGGATCCAGATCCATCATGGGATCCAGTACAAAGCTGCGATTGTGAAGATCCGCGTGAGGAATGGTCAGGTCCTTCGTTCGCAGGATCAGGTCATCATAGAACAGAATGTCCAGATCCAGGGTTCTGGGCCCCCAGTGCACCAGCCGCTCTCTCCCCGCCTCCTGCTCGATCTCGTGGAGGAAATCCAGAAGTTCCGTAGGAGAAAGGATGGTGGAGATCTCCACCGCACCGTTTAAAAAGTCCGGCTGCTCCACGCCGCCGTAGGGCTTGGTCACAATGAGTTCCGAAGCGTTCACCACTTCCGTATGGGATTCTCTTCCCAGCTTTTGCACTGCTTCTTCCAAAAGGGCTCTGCTGTCCCCCATATTGGAACCGATGGACAGATAAGCTCTGTGCCTGCCCATGGATGCCGTCACGGATACGGTTTCAAATTCCAGCGGAATGGGAGCTCTGGGCTTCTGTACCTCCACCGTCACCCTCTGCACCAAAGGGAAGGTCTCCAGCAGCATCCGGCACAGGCCTGCTGCCACCGTTTCAATGAGCTTGCTGGTGTGCTCCGTCATCCAGTCCGAAACCAGCACTGCTGCTCTGCCGTAATCCGTGGTTTTCTCCAGATCGTCCGTCCGGGCTGCGGCTTCAATACTCTGCTCCATTTCCAGATTCAGTACAAAGGTCTGGCCCTGGGCCTGTTCCTCCGGCAGTACGCCGTGGTATGCATAGACCTTTAATCCCTGGATTTTAATGATCCCCATTCCATCCTTCATACCGGCCTCCTCATCATTCCTTCCGCCAGTGCGACGGCCTGCACATTGTCCCAGATATCATGGACCCGGATGATCCCCGCTCCCGCAAGGGTTGCGGCGAAAGTCAGCGCTACCGTGCCGCCGACCCGCTGCTTCGCTTCCGTTTCCGACTTCAAACGCTCCGTATAAAGCTTTCCCAGAAAGGATTTTCTGCTGCCTCCTACCAGAACCGGATATCCCGCATTGCAAAAGGCCGGCAGTTCCCGGACAATGTCCAGGTCCACCTTTCCGCTGCCGTGGAAACCGATGCCCGGATCCAGGATCAGCTGTTCCCGCCGGATCCCCGCGCTTTCCGCTTTTTCAGCCAGCGCCAGCATGGAAGCCAGGACCCGTTTCCCGGAGCCTTCCTCCGGACCGTCTCCCTGAAAAGAAGGATCCATGAGGACGTAAGGAACGCCCCGCTCCGCAATGAGGGGGGCCATGTCGGGATCCTCCAGGCCGGACACATCGTTGATGAGGTCCGCCCCCGCATCCAGCGCTGCCTTGGCCACCCGTGCCCTTCTGGTATCCACAGAGATGGGCAGATCCGACACCTTCCGCAATGCCTCTATGACAGGAAGCACCCGCCCGAGCTCCTCCTCTTCGGATACAAAGGAAGCGCCGGGGCGGGTGGATTCTCCGCCGATATCCAGGATTTCCATCCCTTCTTTTTCCATCGCAAAGACGCGACGGATTGCATCATCCGTGGTCTCATAGCTGCCGCCGTCGGAAAAGGAATCGGGAGTCACATTCAGGATTCCCATGATGTAAGTATGATCTGCAAAATCAAAATCTCTGTTACCGATCCTCATACTCCCCTCCGAAATGACTGATCTGTCAGAAATTTAATCTTTTACGATCTGCCAGAAGGTCTGCTGTAACTGCAGATCCTCCGCAAAACATCCTCTCACCGCCATGGTGGAAGTAACGGTGCCGGGCTTTTGTACGCCCCGCATGGACATGCACAGGTGCTCTGCCTCCACGTAGATCATGACTCCGGCAGGCTGCAGATACTCCATAATTGCATCCGCGATCTGTACCGTCATCTGCTCCTGGATCTGCAGGCGTCTTGCGTAGACCTCCACGGTCCTGGCCAGCTTGCTGATGCCTACCACTTTCCCCTTGGGGATGTAGGCGATGTGCACCTTTCCGAAGAAGGGCATCATATGATGCTCACACATGGAGTAGAAGGGAATATTCTTCTCCAGAACGATCCCGGTATGCTCCGAGGTAAAGGTGTGGCTCAGATGCTCCTCCGCAGATGCGGTATAACCTGCGCAGATCTCCTCGTACATCCGGGCGATACGCTCCGGCGTCTCCAGGAGTCCCTCTCTGGTAGGATCCTCACCGATCCCCTCCAGAAGCAATGCAATTCCCTGTTTGATCTTATCCTGATCCATTTTCTTACACTTTCTTTCCCGTTGCTTTCTTTTTCTCCGCATCCTTCATGAGGATCCCCAGGAAGGACAGAGAGCCGAAGGCAACGATCACATCCTCCGGGGCGGCCATAAGCTTTACCAGCTCCGCCGCTTCCTCCACGGAGTCCGTGGCGGTCACCCGCGGGTTAAATTCCGCTACCACCCGCGCCAGCTCCAGGGCATCCATGGCTCTGGGGTTGTCCGGGGTCTTTACCGTGAAGATCTGATCGGCGTAAGGAGCCGTGATCTCCGCGATCCTGCGGACTTCTTTGTCTTTCAGTATTCCCATTATAAAGAGGATTCTTTTATTTGTAAAATACAAATCCAGGGATTTTGCAAGCTGCAGAGCGGCGTCCTCGTTGTGGGCACCGTCCACGATAAACAGGGGCTTTTTCCCAATGACCGTAAAGCGCCCGGGCCAGGTCATCTGCAGGAGACCTTTCCGGATAGCATTTTCGGGAATCTGCAGGGTCGCCAGCACTGCCACCGCCAGAACGGCATTTGTGATCTGCACCGCTCCGGGGACGCTGATCTCCAGATTCTTGTAGAATCCGTAGGAAAAACGCTGCTTTTGCAGGCCGTATTTTACGTTCTTTGCTTCGGATACGTCCGCCACCACCAAAGGCGCTCCCAGGGATTCTGCCCGCTGCCGCAGCACTGCCATGGCTTCCGGGTCCTGGGCACAGGTCACTGTGGGAATTCCGGGACGCATGATGCCGGCCTTCTGTGCTGCAATCTCTCCCAGGGTATTCCCCAGGAATTTCATATGGTCGTAGCTGATGGAGGTGATAACGCTGACCTGAGGCGCCGTGATCACGTTGGTGGCATCCTGTTCTCCGCCCATGCCGCATTCCAGCATGACCATGTCGCATCCGGCTTCCAGGAAGTAGAGAAAGGCCAGCGCGGTCTCCGCTTCAAAGCGGGACACGGAACCCGAGCCTTCCGCCTTCATGGCTTCGTTGCATTCCCGGATCCGCTCCATGCCGCGGCAGATGGCATCCTTCGTGATCTTCCGCTTTCCCACACGGATGATCTCCCTGGGATGCACCACCGCAGGGGAGGTATAGTAGCCCACCTGTAACCCGGCACATTCCAGGGCAGAGCCCACATAGCTTAAAGTACTGCCTTTCCCGTTAGTCCCCGCAAAATGCACGAAGCGCAGCTGATCCTGGGGATTTCCCAGGCGCCTTAAGAACTCCCGGATCCGGTCCAGTCCGGGCACGATGCCGGTTTTCCCCAATTCTTCCAGATATTCCAAGCTTTCCGATTCCGTCATAGTCCCTCCGGCCGGGCATCCTCCGCGAATCCTCCGTGGAATAACCCGAAGTACCGCCACATTTTTCCTGCCCGGCTCGTATGAAAACAGGCGGGGAAGCTCCCCGCCCGATGCATTACAGATTGTCCAGATCCGAAAGGTCGCCCGTTCCGATATCCAGCATGTTCACGGTTCTGCGGCGGATCCTTGCAGCCTCCGACTCCTTCAGCAGATAGTTTTTGATCTCTCTGCCCCTCTTGATGTGCTTCAGCTCCAGGGTGGGATCCGTGGTATCACCGGTGAAACAGGTGATGGTGGACAGGCCTGCCAGACGCTCCATGAAGGTGGCGGTGAGCTTTACGTCCTGCACCTTGTACATGTAGCAGTCGTTCTCCTCGATCTTGAAAAAGCCGGTGCGGATGGTGAGCATATCCGGCCGCAGGAAATACTTGGTGAAGGTCCAGGGCAGTCCGAAGAGCAGCCATCTCTTCCGCTCCATATACTCCTTGGGAGCCTCCTCCGTCGTCTCTTCTTTTACTTCTTTTACATCTTCGTCATAGGTTGCCATATTGTTCCTCCTTTATGATCAGCCCGCGAAATCGGGGAAGACCAGTTTGATTTTTCCGTCCTTGTCAAAATGCAGGATGAAGCCTACCTCGGAGAGTCTGTCCTTCCCGGTGGAAGAAACGCTGTAGCCGCCGCCCCAGTCGAATTCTCCGGGATCCGTGATCACCATCAGATCCTCATAATTCTTCAGTTCGGAAAGGGGTCTGGGAACGGGATCATCCTCAAACATAGCTTCGGTGTAGTCCAGTACCACATTATCGGAAGCGAGCTCCCCCAGGTAGAACGTATAGGACTCCTCATAGTCCCCTTCGTCCACAAACCGCATGGGCTGGAAATACAGTCCATCTTCGTTTGCGGCCAAGGCGATATGTGCCTGGATGATGGTTCTGCACTCCACTTCCCTCAGTACCTTGACATTGCCGTCAGGTTTTACGAATTCATACCGGGTGCTGAGTCTGTGATAGCTCTCTCTCCATCCCACACTCTCGGTAGGATCGGAAAGAATTCTGTTGTGTACCACAAAGTATCCGCCACAGAGGTATGCGATTTCCTCCACTTTCTCTGATACTGCGGATTTTTCCGGATACACCTCGCAGAGAGAAATGTTCGTCTTCTGATAGGTTCCGGTGCTGTCCGCCAGAAGGATGCCACCCTCATAATCGCTGTACTCAGCACTCTCGGGGATGAAGCTGCCGATCTGGAGCTTCCCGTCCTCCAGCCAGATGGAAGAGGACTTCTCAAACCCGTCGTCGTCATCGCCGATATTATCGTCCGTCAGCTTCTTCAGGGAGCCGGGATTCCCCGCATCCGCCTGAGCGATATAACCGCCCTGCCAGAAGCCGCCGCTTCCGCCGTAGAAGCCGATGACCAGATAGATCATATTTCCTTCCGTCACCACCTGATCGATGACGGGCCATTCATACGCAAAGCTTCCTTCCTCCCGGGGTTCCACTGCCCCCAGGCAGATCACTTCCTCAGGATTTCCGGAGTTTACGGCGAGAACGGAAAATGTCGCATTTTCGTAATCCTGATCCATAAAGATCAGATAATCTCCGTCAGCCCCGGAGTAATAAGCGTTCTTGTAATCTCCCAGATTTAAGGTCGTGGCATTTCCCTTGCTGTCCACCAGATCAAAAAAGATGGTGAAGTCGCCGTCCTCGGTATAGCCGTCATGCTGGGCCAGGGCCAGACCGCTTTCCGTCATGGCATCCAGGTAGC